>SCPB01000001.1 GCA_005502445.1 Microbacteriaceae bacterium X2B | reverse complement strand
TCCGCGCCTTCCCGGCTCTCGTCGACGAAGGGTCGACCGTCGGGGTGCGCCTGCACGCCACCGCCGACGACCAGGAGCGCGCCCACCGCACCGGCGTGCGCCGACTCGTGCAGCTCGGCGTGCCCTCGCCGCTGACGTACGTGCAGGAGCACCTGACGCACGCCGAGAAGCTCACCCTCGCCGCCTCGCCGTACCGCTCGACGGCGGCGCTCATCGACGACGCCCTCCGCGCCGTCATCGACGCCGAGCTCGACACAGCCGCCGAACCCGACGTGAGCGGCGGCCCGCCCTTCACGCGCGCCGCGTTCGAGTCCCTCCGCGATCGCGTGAATGCGGGTCTGCCGGACCGCATGTTCCAGGTCGTGGGAACATGCGCATCCGTGCTCGCCGCCGCCCGCGATGCCGACGTCGCGATCGGGCGGGCCTCGTCGCTCGCCCTCATGGCGCCGCTCGCCGACGCGCGCGAGCAGCTCGGCCGGCTGGTGTTCGACGGCTTCATCGCGCGAACCGGGCTCGAACGGCTGCCACGACTCACGACCTACGTACGCGGCATCACGCACCGCGTTGAGCGCCTCGCCGACGACGTGGGTCGCG
Source organism: Microbacteriaceae bacterium X2B (assembly GCA_005502445.1). Taxonomy (GTDB): domain Bacteria; phylum Actinomycetota; class Actinomycetes; order Actinomycetales; family Microbacteriaceae; genus Microcella. The sequence continues at coordinate 197,846 of SCPB01000001.1, read as the reverse complement.
ACCGCATCCGCATGGCCGAACAGCAGGAGGCGACGACGCTCTACACGCGCGCCGGTGGCACGCTGCCCCTCGCAGCGGACGCGCGACCCGATCTGGTCGCCGTGCGCTGGATGCTCGAGGAGTTGCGCATCTCGCTCTTCGCGCAGCCGCTCGGTGCGCACGGACCGATCTCGGTGCAGCGCATCCGCAAGGCGCTCGCGCGCTAGCGGTCGTTCTCCGGCTTCTCCTCGTGGTCGATGCCCGCGTGCTCCTTGCCGTTCTGGAATCTGAGCAGCCTCAGCGCATTCGCAACAACGATGAGCGTCGACCCCTCGTGCACGAGTACGACGGCGCCGATGGTGAGCCCCGCGAAGGTGGCGACGATGAGCACAACCACGACGAGCAGGCTGGCGATGAGGTTCTGCCGGATGATCTGGCCTGTCGCTCGGCTCAACCGCACAGCGAATGGCACACGACCGAGGTCGTCGCTCATCAAGGCGATATCGCACGTCTCCAGCGCAACAGTCGAGCCGGCTGCTCCCATCGCAATTCCGACGTCGGCGCGCGCCATGGCCGGCGCATCATTGACGCCGTCCCCGACCATCGCGATGGGCCGATGGATTTCACGGAGCCGGGTGATCTCTGCGACCTTGTCCTCCGGCAGCAGCTCCCCGATCGCCGTATCCACACCGACTTCGCGGCCGACCGCGTCAGCCACCCGCTGATTGTCGCCGGAGATCATGATGAGAGTGCCGACATTGGCGTCGCGAAGGGCGCTCAAGACCTCAGCAGACTCCGCGCGCGCGGAGTCCATCATGCCGACGATGCCCAAGAATCGACCGCCGCGCCGCACGATCATCAGGGTCTGTCCTGAGTCCCGTGCCTCGGCGTAGGCCGTCGACAGCCTTCCGGGGAGTTCCAGGCCCTGCTCTTCGAACATGCGAAGGTTGCCGACCTCGACGGCATCTCGGTCGATCGTCGCTCGCACTCCGCGACCGACAACCGCGGCGAGCTCGGTCGCCACCAGCCGGTCCGATTCGGGGACACGGTCAGCGAGATCACGCACGACTGCGGCAGCGAGCGGATGATCACTGAGCGACTCGACAGCGACCAGCGTGCGCAGGAGGAGCGCCTCCGACGCGTCGTCAGACGTGACGACGGACGTGACCGTGGGGGCGCCCCACGTAAGCGTGCCGGTCTTGTCGAACGCCATCGCCTTCACGCGTCCGAGCGTCTCCAGTGGCGCGCCCCCCTTGACGAGCACCCCCGCGCGGGCAGCGCGGGCGACTCCCGCCAACACCGCTGCGGGCGTCGCGATCGCCAGCGCGCACGGGCTCGCGGCGACCAGCACGGTCATGGCGAGGTAGAAAGCGTCATCGAATGGCTGGTCGAAGCCGAGCATCGACACGGCGAGCGTCGCGGCGACGCCGAGGATGATGATCGGCACGTACCAGTTCTGAAATCGATCGATGAATTGCTGGGTGGGAGACGCAGCCTGGTCGGCCGTGCGGACGAGCTCGACCACCTTGCTCAGCGTCGAGTCGGCAGCCGTTGCCGTGACCATGATCTCGAGCGCACCCGAACCGTTCACCGTTCCCGCGAACATGCGATGGGCAGGGGGCAGGGTGTCGACCGTGCGCATCGCGCGCGCTGCATCGGGCACAGGTTCTTTCTCGACGGGGATCGACTCTCCCGTGACCGCTGACTGGTCGACAGCGGAGACTCCGGCGATGACGAATCCATCGGACGGTATGCGCGAGTTGGGACGCACCACGACGATGTCGCCCACCACGATGTCTTCCACAGGAACCTCGATGGGCTCCTCACCATTGCGCCGCACCAGCGCACTGCGAGGAGCCAGTTCGGCGAGAGCCTCGATGGACCTGCTGGCCCGGCCGAGCGCGTACTCCTCGAGGGCGTGGCCGAGGCTGAACAGGAACAGCAGTACCGCCCCCTCTGCCCATCTGCCGATCAGCGCGGCACCGACTGCCGCGACCAGCATCAAGAAATCGACCTCGAATTTGCCGCGTAGAGTCGACTCGATTGCCGTGCGAACGGTGTAGAAACCGCCGAAGAAGTAGGTCGCGAGAAAGAACGCGAGCGGCACTCCGATGACCGGCAGCCCCAGCCCGTACTCGGCGATCATGCCCACCGCGTAGGTCGCACCAGAGGCGATCGCGAAACCCATCTCCCAGCGAGCAGAGCCGTGCTCGCTGGTTTGCCGGGCTGCCGGGGCAGGTGCCGATTGGTGCGTGTTCGTCGTGGAAGGATTCGTCATGCTGGTACCTTACATCACAATATCTTGATGTATGTATCATGTGATCCTCTGGCTCGACGAGGTAGGATGCGGGCTGGACATTGTGATGACTACCGACGCGCCGACCCACCAGACGACCCTTCTCTCGGAGGCGGACGCAGTTCGACTCGCCGACGTCATGCGCGCGCTCGCCTCCCCTGTTCGGCTTCGCATCCTCGGTCTCCTCCGAACTCGGCCGACGACGGTGACCGAGGTCAGCGAACTGCTTGGAACCGGTCAGACGACCATCTCGAACCACTTGCGGTTGCTGAGACACCTCAGCCTCGTGACCGCGAACCGCGACGGACGGCATATGTACTACACGCTGTTCGACCAGCATGTGGTCGAGTTGCTCGACGAGGCCATCGGCCACCTCGACCACGTGCCGCGCGTTGTCGTCCGCGATGATCCTGCTGACGACTCGTAGCGAGCTGCGCCAGACGTTCGGCTACCCCGCGTTCCAGCGCCCGAGGGTCGAGCAGCTCGAGGGGCTCTGGTCGCGGGCTCGGGAGGCGTTCGCGAGAAACGCGGTCGGCGGCCTCGGCTGCTACGCCGAGGTCTTGGCGTTGACCTCGTAGGAGGTGTTCGTCGACTCGAAGAAGTTGACGAGCTGCAGGGTGTCGTTCGCGGTCGCCATCCACTTCGCCGGGTTCGTGACGTTGTACTCGGGCTCGAAGCCGAGCTCCTCCAGGCGCCGGTCGGCCAGGTACTTGACGTACTGGTTGATGTAGTTGGCGTTGAGGCCGAGGATCCCGTTGGGCAGGAGGTCGTGGTTGTACGCCTCCTCCATCTCGACGGCGTCGAGGATCATCTGGCGGATCTCGGCGGCGAACTCCTCCGTCTGCAGGTCGGGGTTCTCCTCCAGCACCGTGAGGATGAGGTTGATGCCGAACTTCAGGTGCAGGCTCTCGTCGCGCACGATCCAGTCGACGAGCGAGCCGAAGTTGCGCAGCAAATTGCGCTGTCTGAACGACAGCGCCACCATGAAGCCCGAGTAGAACCAGATGCCCTCGAGGATCACGTTGTAGGCCACGAGGTTGCGGATGAAGTCCTGCTTGCCCGCGGTCGTGGTGATGTCGAGGGTGTCCTCCGTCATGCGGCGGATGAACGTCACCTCGAACTCCTCCTTGCGCGCCATCGAGGGCACGTCGACGTGGCTGTCGTAGGCGGCGGCGCGGTCGATCGGGAAGGTCTCCAGAACATACTCGAAGCTCATGCAGTGGTTGGCCTCCTCCCACATCTGCTTCGCGAGGTAGAGGTGCGCCTCGGGGGCCTTGACGTAGGGGTAGACGCCGAAGGCGAGCGCCTTGTTGACGAGCAGCTCGTTGGGGTTGAAGTAGCTCATGAGGAACGTGATCGCGTGGCGCTCCTCATCGGTCATCTTCTTGAAGTCGGCGATGTCCTCGCCGAGCTGCACCTCGTTGGGGAACCAGGTGTTCGCCACCGCCTGGTCGTACAGGTCCATCGCCCACTTGTAGGTGACCGGCTTGAGCAGCAGGCCCTCTTGGATGCCGGTGCCGAGAATTCCCATGATCTGTCGGTTCTTTCTGTCGTGAGACGGGGATATGGGGTGGATGGTGGAGCGGGTGCCGCAGCTACTGGCAGCTCTCGCAGTGCAGGTCGTCCATCGGATCGGTCGGCACGTAGTACACGTCACTGGTGTACCGAGTCGGCGCAGCCGCCTCGGCGCTGGCGTCGCGAGATCGCGATGCGATCTCCATAGCTCCAGCGCGCATCACTCGCCGCCCTTCGCGACGCCGCCGAAGCCGAAGCCCTTGCGCGCGGGCGCAGCCGCCGCGACGGGCTCGGCCGCCGGGGCGAAGGAGCCCGAGGCCGCACCGAAGCCCTTCTTGGGCGCGCCGCCGCCGGCGTTGATCGCCTCGGCCTTGTTGACCTTGACCGTCGACTGCTCGGCGGTGTGGCGCGGCTTCATGTGCAGGTAGTAGGTCGTCTTGACGCCCTTCTTCCACGCGGCCGAGTAGATGTCGACCATCTCGTCGACGTCGCGCGTCTCGAGATACATGTTGCGGCTGATGGACTGGTCGATCCACTTCTGGGCGCGGGCGGCGACCTCGAGGAAGGCGTACGGCGAGAGCTGGAAGCTCGTCTTGTACGTCGCCTTGATCTCGTCGGGGATCGCCGACAGGCCCTGGATGTCGCCCTGGCTGCGCAGGATGTCCTCCCGCACGCGCTCCCACAGTCCGTGCTCCTGCAGTGCCGCGACGAGGTTGCGGTTGACCTCGAGGAACTTCCCCGAGCTCGTCGACCGGCTGAAGATCTGCGAGAACTGGGGGTCGAGGCCGGGCGTCGTGCCGGCGACGAGACCGATGGATGCGGTGGGTGCGATAGCCATGAGGGTCGCGTTGCGCATCCCGCCCTTCACCTTCGCCCGCAGGGCGTCCCAGTCGAGACGAGTGGTGCGGTTGACCTGAACCTCGACGCCGCGGTCGGCCTCGGTGAGGTCGATCGTGTCGAGGGGCACGAGGCCCTGCGACCAGCGGCTGCCGGCGAAGTTCGCGTACGAGCCGCGCTCCTTCGCGAGCTCGGTCGACTCGTCGATCGCCGCGTACGAGACGTGCTCCATGATCTCGTCGATGAGGTCGAAGGCCTCCTCCGAGTCGTACGAGTAGCCGAGCTTCTCGACGACATCGGTGAAGCCCATGACGCCGAGGCCGATGGCGCGGTTCTGCTGGTTGGCGAAGTCGGCCTCGTCGACGCTCGAGACGGTGATGTCGATGAGGTTGTCGAGCTGTCGCACCGCGAGGCGGGCGCTCTGCTCTATCTTCGCCCAGTCGATCACGCCGGCCTCGATGTGGCGCGAGAGGTTGATCGAGGCGAGGTTGCAGACCGAGATGTTGTCCCTGTCCTGCGGCAGGCAGATCTCGGTGCACAGGTTCGAGAGGTGGATCGTGCCGGTGTTGTTGTTGATCGCGCGGTTGTTGATCGTGTCCTTCCACGTGAGCCACGGGTGGCTCGTGGACTGCAGCGAGATGAGGATCTGCTTGAACTGCTCGCGCGCACCGAGCTTCTTGAACATGTTCAGCTCGCCGCGCTCGGCCATCGCCACGTACTCGGCGTAGCGCTGGGAGAACGCCTTGCCGTACAGCTCGTTGAGGTCGCTCACCTCGAGCGGGTCGAAGAGGTACCAGTCGTCGTCGTTCTGCACGCGCTTCATGAACTCGTCGCTGATCCAGACCGCGGTGTTGGCGGTGCGCGTGCGGCGGTACGGGTCGCCCGAGTTCTGGCGCAGGTCGAGGAACTCCGGGAAGTCCATGTGCCAGTTCTCCATGTAGAAGCACAGGGCGCCGAACTTCTTGCCGCCGCGGCTGACCGCCCGCAGCACCGAGTCGATCGTGTGCATGAAGGGGATCGGCCCGGTGGAGGTCGTGTTGTTCGAGCGGATGGGCGAGCCCTGCGCGCGGAGCTTCGTGACGGCGAGGCCGATGCCGCCCGTGCCCTTCGTGAGCCACATGACGTCGCGCACGCTCTTGGCGATGTGCTCGATGTCGTCCTGCATCTCCATGACGAAGCAGTTCGACAGCTGCGGGTAGCTCGTGCCGGCGTTGACGAGCGTCGAGCCGGCCGCGAGGTACTCGAGCCGCGACATCTTCTCGTAGAAGGCGATGGCGTGCGAGGTGGGGTCGGCCTCGTTGAGCGACAGGCCCATGGCGACGCGCATCCAGAAGTACTGCGGAACCTCGAGCGGCTCGCCGTTGCGGGCCTTGATGCCGTAGCGGTTGTTGAGGGTGACGACGCCGATGTACTTGAGCAACTCGTCGTGGGCGGGCTCGAGCGCCGCGGCGAGGCGGCCGAGGTCGAACAGCTCGGTGAAGCGCGAGTCGAGCAGCACCTCGTCGACGCCGCGACGGATGTAGGCGGCGAAGTGCTGCTGGTGCAGGTCGCGCAGCTCGTCGGCGGAGGAGTAGTCGCCGAGCACGCGCTTGTAGATGGTCTTGAGCAGCAGTCGCGCGGCGACGATGTCGAAGGCCGGGTCGTCCTTGATGTTCTGGAGGGCGACCTGGATGACGGCCTCGTCGAGCTGCTGCGTCGTGATGCCGTCGAAGAGCGTCAGCTCGAGCTCGCTCGCGATCTGGGTGACCCAGGTGATGCTCTCGTCGAGGCCCTCGGCGGCGCTCTCGATCGCGAGGTTGATCTTGTTGGCGTCGTAGGGCTCGCGGGTTCCGTCGCGCTTGACGACCGTGATGCTGCTCACGTGCTGTCTCCTCCTTCGCGCCCTCGGCGCGGCTCGTTCGGTGCTCGATGTCTCGGCGTCGCGGATCAGCCCTGCCGAGCCGCGGAACACCCCCGATCGGAAGCGGATATCCCCTGTCCGGGGGCCTTCTCCCCCGTTCCGATCGAGCGGTTCCGCCACTATATATCGGGTCGCTGACAACTGGCACACCCCACATCTAGTGGGCGTGTCGTCCACAGCTGTGCATAAGTTCTTGCCGTTATCCACAGCATGAAGGCGACCGCCGACATCCGGTGAGCGTCGTCGTGAGGCCCGCGAATCCGGGCCCCACGAGCGCCCGGCGGCGTGTCGGAGGCGCCCTCTAGGCTGGCTGATCGTGAGCGGTTACGGCGAGCTGTTGAGAACCCGCGGCGTCGCCCGCATCATCGCCGCGCAGCTCACGGCGCGATTCCCGAGCGGCATGCTCTCGCTCGCCTACCTCCTGCACATCGAGGGCGTCTTCGACTCGTACGGCGCAGCGGGCCTCGTGCTCGGCGCGACGAGCGTCGGTCAGGCCATCGCGGGCCCGCTCACGAGCCGCTGGATGGGCGTGTGGGGGATGCGCCCGGTGATCGCCCTGACGATCGCCGTGTGCGCCTCGAGCATGGCGGCGATCGCCTTCCTGCCGCTCGAGCTGTGGGCGTACATGGTCGTCGGCTTCGTCGGCGGCCTCGCCTACCCGCCGATCCAGTCGGCCGTGCGCACGATCTACCCGAAGATGGTCAACTCCCGGCAGCTGACCCCGCTGTTCTCGATCGACGCCTCGGCTCAGGAGATCATCTGGATCGCCGGCCCCGTCATCACGACCGTCGTCGCGACGCAGGTCTCGACCGTCGCCGCGATCGTTCTCGCCGGCGCCTTCCTGCTCGGCGGCGGCGTGTGGTTCCTCGCCTCGCCCGAGCTCGGGCGCGTGCGCATCCCGCGCTCGACGCGTTCCCTCGGCACCGTGCTCCGGCGCCCGCCCGTGCTGCTCTCGACCGTCGTCGGCTTCCTCCTCGTCGGGTCGTGCGCCGCGATCGAGGCCAGCGTCGTCGCGACCTTCGGCGAGGAGGGCGCCGAGGCCGGCGTCATCCTCGCCATCTGGGCGGTCGGCTCGCTCGTCGGCGGGCTCGCCCTCGGGCATGTGCCGATCGGCCCGTGGGCGCTCGCGCGGCGCATGACCGTCGTTTTCGTCGGGGCCGCGGCGGCGATGCTCTTCCTCGACTTCTGGGGCCTCGCGATCACGCTGCTCATCGCCGGGGCGGGCATCGCGCCGGCCCTCACCGTGATGTCGGCGATCGTGTCGTCGAGCGTGAGGTTCAGCGACACGGCCGAGGCCTACGGCTGGGTCGGCACCGGCCAGCTCATCGGCGCCGCCCTCGGCTCGGCGGCCGCGGGGTTCCTCATCGACGGCTTCGGCGCGACGGGCGGCTTCGCCACGGGCGCGGCCTTCGCGCTCGTGGGCATGCTCACGGCGGTCGCCTTCGTGCGCGCCCACCCCGACCTGCGCGGCCGCGACGCCGGCCCGATCCCCGATACCGAACCGGTGAGCCTTCCCGTGAGTTGACGGCGCAGCGGGCGGTGGCGGGGTCAGCGGCGCAGCGGGGTCAGCGGCGCAGAGGAGCGAGCGCTTCCGCGTGCGCGAGCAGCTGCTCGGTCATCGCGCGCACGGTCGAGGCGAGCTTCTCGTCTCCGGTGAACACGCCGTCGACCATCTTCGAGCCGATGAAGGCGATCTCGGGGTTCGCGGCGACGCGCACGAGCCCGACCGAGGCCAGCACGGGCTCGAGCGCGGCGACGCCGCGCGACCCGGACGAGGCTCCCCCGTAGCTGACGACGGCGACGGGCTTGTGGGCCCACTCGGCGAAGAGGAAGTCGATCGCGTTCTTGAGAGCCGGGCTGTACGAGTGGTTGTACTCGGGCGAGACGAGCACGACGGCGTCGGCGGCCGACACGCGCTCGCTCCACGCGACCGTGTGCGGCCTCGTGTACTGCTTCTTCGACGGGTGGTTCGGCTCGTCGAGGAAGGGCAGGTTCAGCTCGGCGAGGTCGACGAGATCGAGGGATGCCGCCTCGCCGCCGCCTCGCCGCTCGCCGTCCAGAGTCTCGGCGACGCGATCGCGCACCCACTCGGCGACGGAGAGGCCGACTCGGCCGGGTCGCACACTGCCGACGATGATCATGATGCGGGTCATGAGCAGAGCCAACCGCACCGCGGCCGCATCCATTCCGCGCGTTCGGCGCACTCCCACCCCGCTCACCGCGTACGCCGAGATACTGGAGCCATGAGCGAGCAGCCCGTGACGAGCATCCAGCCCCCGATCGCCCCGCGACTGACCCTGCACGACGGCGGCAGCATCCCCCAGCTGGGCCTCGGGGTCTACAAGGTCGCCAACGACGCGACCGCCGACCTCGTCGCGGGAGCCCTGCGGCTCGGCTACCGCCACATCGACACCGCGGCGCTCTACGAGAACGAGCGCGGCGTCGGCGAGGGCGTGCGCGCGAGCGGACTGCCGCGCGAGGAGGTCTTCGTCACGAGCAAGGTGTGGAACGACGCCCACGGCCTCGACGCCACCCGTCGCGCCTTCGACGAGAGCATGGCCGAGCTCGGGCTCGAGCACCTCGACCTGTACCTCATCCACTGGCCGGCGCCGAGGCAGAACCGTTTCGTCGAGGCGTGGAAGGCCATGATCGCGCTGCGCGACGAGGGTCGCGTGCGCTCGATCGGCGTGAGCAACTTCGAGCCGCACCACGTGCGGCGGCTGGTCGATGAGACGGGCGTCGTTCCCGTCGTCAATCAGGTCGAGCTGCACCCGCGCCTGCCGCAGCACGCGGTACGCGAGGCGAACGCCGCGCTCGGCATCGTCACCGAGAGCTGGAGCCCGCTCGCGCGCAGCCACCTGCTCGAGACCGGCTCACGCGACCACGCGGTGCTCAGTGCCATCGCCGAGCGCCACGGCCGCACGCCCGCGCAGGTCGCGCTGCGCTGGCACGTGCAGCAGGGGCTCGTGGTGATTCCGAAGTCGACGTCGCTCGCGCGCGTCGCCGAGAACACCGCGGTGTTCGACTGGCGGCTCGAGGCCGGCGACATGGCCGCGATCGCCGCGCTCGAATCGGGCGAGCGCACGGGCCGGCACCCCGACGACCTCGACTGAACGCCCTCCCCCGAGGGTCGTCGCGCCGTCACCGGCCGCGCAGCCGCCTCCCGCCGAGCAGGGGAACGACCTCCACGCGCTCGCCGGGCCCTGCGAGAACGAGCACCGTCGTGCCCGTCACGCCGTTCAGCGCCCTCGCCAGCTGCTCCGCACCGGGGCCGGGGTCGGCGGCGTCGGAATCGGCGGATTCGGGCTCCGCGCGCATCCAGACGGTGACGGCGGCCCCCGTGGCCTCGTCGATCGCTCTCGATTGCGCGTCCGCGTCGCCGCCCGTGACGAGGAGCACCCGCCCGATGGTGCGCTCGCGAGCGGGGGCGATCGCGGCGAGCGTCGCGCGGTCGCGGCGCCAGACGCCGAAGTGATAGCCGGCGACGAGGAGGGTCGCCACGAGCAGCCCGGTCGGGGCGCGGACGCGGTCGACGAGGCTCCCGCCGCTGACATCGCCGAGCAGGAACTCGAACAGCCGGAAGCCGATCACGAGCAGCGTGATGAGCGCGACGATCGCGCTCAACCCGAAGACCGCGATGAGGTAGACCCGCCTGCCCGTCGACCCCGCGCGCCCCGGCTCATCCGCGGTGGGCCGCCACACGATCCACCAGAGCGGAGCGCCGACCACGAAAGAGCTGATGCCGCCGAAGAGGAGGGTTCGGGGGTCGGACTCCACGAGCGTCGGTGCGAGCGCGGCGAGCGTCGCGTTCACGATGACGCCGATGCCGGTCGCCGTCGCGGCCATCGACACCCCCGCCGTCACGAGTCTCGCCGCGTACCGCACGGCATCGGACCGCGCGCGGGCGATGCCGCGGTGGTAGCTCCAGACCAGGGCTCCGATCGACGCCGCGGCGATCGCCGCATCGAGCGGGTCGACGAGTTGCGCGATCGGGTCGGTGCGGCCGAAGCCGAGCCGGAGCGCGACGAAGACGATCGTCCCGACGCCGCCCAGGGCCACGATGCCGGCCCCGAGGATTCCGACCACGATCAGCGCGACATCCGCGAGGCCGGTGCTCAAGCGCCGCCCGTCGTCGCGAACCCAGTGCCACCACCAGATCGCGGCGCCGCCGATCGCCCACGCGAGGGAGGTGAGGGCGGGCATCCACCAGGGGTCGCCGAGCGTCACGGCACCCGCGACGCCGGTGATCGCCTCGTCGAGGAGGACCGTCAGGGTCGTGACGGCACCGCCGACGCCGATCACGAGCCCGTAGACGTGACCGATGACGGTCGGAAGGGTCGTGAGGCGGGACGGGCTCTTCGTCGCGTGGCGCGACATCCACCGATGCCACAGCCAGACGCCCAGCCAGACCAGCCCGGTGGAGAGCTGCTGCGGCAGCCAGCGCCCGTCGATGAGGGAGGTCGCGGTGGTGATGAGCGCGGTCGCGAAGGTCAGGAGCGACACCGCCGAGACGCCGGCGAGGTAGAGCCCCCACGCGAGGGACGACCGCTCGGCGTCCTCGTCGAGCCTCCGCCACACGACGCGCCACAGGAGAGCGGCGAAGGGCCCGCCGACGAGGGTGAAGGCGAGCGAGCGCGCCATGCCGGAGGTGTCGGACCGGGCGAGCACCTCGCGCACATCGAGCACGCGGCCGAGGAGACCGCTGAGGCCGATCGCGGCCACCACGACGAGCAGGAACAGCAGCGTGTAGACGATCAGGCGGCGCACCGTCGGCTGGGCCGATGGCCCGGCCGGAGCGGGCTGCGCGGTCACGGCGGTCACGGCGCCGCCTTCACTCCGCACAGACCGTGAACTGCCACGGGGCCGTATCGACCATCCAGTCGCCGTCGACCCTGACGAGATCGAACACGGCCTCCTCCTCGTACTCCGAGGGTCCGAACGGCCCGCCGTCGTACGAGGTGATGATCGCCACGCGCACGTCCGCCGAATCCTCGCGCTCCGTCGTCGACACGAGCGTCACCCGCACCTCGCCGGGGTCGCCGCGGCCGAACTCGTCGCACGGCTTGAGGGAGTCGGCGACCACGTAGCGCCGGGCGGCGGCGTCATCGCCCGCGATCACCGCCGCCGCGTACCGCTGCACGACGCCCTCGGGGCTCGCGGCGTCGCGCAGCGCCGGCTCGCCGCGCGAGAGCACGACGACGAGCGACACGATCACGAGCGCGGCGATGATCGACAGGATCACGATGAGGGTCCTGTCCGGCCTCCTCGCCGACGCACTCATGGGTACAGCATGGCGCGTTCCGGCTCGCTTGCACAGGGCCCGGATACCCGGCCGCGCCGAGGCGGCCGGCACGCCGACCTGACGCTAGGCGGACGGCGACTTCCAGTACCCCTTGACGACGGCCCGATCGACGTCGATGCCCCAGCGCGCCAGCAGCGCTCGCGCGGGGGCGACGAGCGACTGCTCACCGCACGCGAACACGAACACCTCGGCGGGTGCGGCGCCGCCGACGGGCCGGTCGCCGGCATCGAGGGCATCGAGCGCGGCCGCGAGCGCGGCGCTCGGCCGAGCGCGATCGGGGGCGAGGATGCGCAGCTCGAGCCCCGCCGGAACCTCGACCTCGAGCGACGCGGGGTCGAACGCGGTCTCGAGCAGCACGAGGCCGGGCATGCCCGCGTCGAGCATCCTCAGATAGCGGCGGATCGCGGGGATCGCGGAATCGTCGCCCGCGATGAGAACCGCGTCGGGGCGGCCGGTCATGACGACTGAGCCCTTCGGGTCGGAGACGACGACGGGCGAGCCGAGCGGAGCGCGAGCGGCCCACGGCCCGATGAGGCCCGGGTTTTCGCCGGCGACGGCGCCGTGCACGAGGATGTCGAGGTCGACCCAGCCCGCCTGCGCATCGAACGCGACGATCGTCTCGGTGCGCGACGGCGCGGTCGGATGCCCGGCCTCGTCGACCGCGACGCTCGCCCACTCGGGGGCCTCGGGCACGAAGACCCGCAGATGGTCGCCCGCGCCCGGCGAGGTGAAGCCGTCGAGCGGGCCATCGCTCTGCAGGCGCACGCGCACGAAGCCGGCGTCGCCTGCGCCGCCGGACACGAGCTCGGTGCGCGCGGCGAGGCGCATGCGGCGCAGCCGCGGCGGGAAGGGGTGACGGGTCAGCGCGAAGGGCACGGTGCCATGCTCGCAGGTCGGCCGACGGCGGGGGCGCCCGGTGGCTCTTCCGTCAGCAGGGCGCCGTCGGCGAGTCGAGCCGCCAGGAGTGCTGAGGCCATGCGGTGAGGCCGTGCGGGCGATGCCGTGCGGGCGATGCCGTCGTCGTGGTCACCAGCGCTCGTGGATCGACGCGCGGAAGTACTCGTCGTACAGCGCGACGACGCGCTCGTGGAACGCCGGCGGCAGGTCGGCGACCTCGCCCGCGGCGGCGTTCGCGCGCGCCTGCTCGGGCGAGCGCGCGCCCGGGATGACGGTCGAGACGCCCGGCAGCTGCGCGAGCCAGGCGAGCGCGGCCGTCGCGGGCGCGAGGCCGTGCTCGGCCGCGAGCGCCGCGAAGCGCTGGGCCGCCTCCACGCCCGTCGCGTAGTCGACGCCCGAGAAGGTCTCGCCGACGTCGAAGGCTTCGCCCTGGCGGTTGTAGGTGCGGTGGTCGTCGGCGGCGAAGGTCGTCTCGCGTGTGTAGCGGCCGCTCAGCAGGCCCGAGGCGAGCGGCACGCGCGCGATGATGCCGACGCCGGCCTCCTGCGCGGCGGGCAGCACCTCGTCGAGCGGCTTGAGCCGGAAGGCGTTGACGATGATCTGCACGCTCGCGACGTTCGGCCGCGCGATCGCGGCGAGGGCCTCGTCGACGCGCTCGACGCTCACGCCGTAGTGGCGCATCCGCCCCTGCTCGACGAGCGCGTCGAGGTCGTCGAAGACGCGGTCGATCCCGTAGAGGGCGGTCGGCGGGCAGTGCAGCTGCACGAGGTCGAGGGTGTCGACGCCGAGGTTGTCGAGGCTGCGGCGCGTCCACGCGTCGAAGTTCTCGGCCGAGTAGTTCTCGGGCTCCTGCGGCAAACGGCGGCCCATCTTGGTCGCGACGAAGACATCGAGCTCGGGGCGGTCGCGCAGGTAGCGGCCGATGAGCTGCTCGCTGCGGCCGTCGCCGTACACGTCGGCGGTGTCGAAGATCGTCACGCCGGAGTCGACGGCGGCGTCGAGGACGGCCCGGGCATCCGATTCGGAGACGTCGCCCCAGTCGGCGCCGAGCTGCCAGGTTCCGAGGCCGATGGAGGAGACGGTCGCACCGGTGCGGCCGAGGATCGATGTGCGCATGGAGCCAGCCTACGCAGACGCGGCGGAGTCGCAGACGCAGCGAGGGGGCCGACGGATCGGCCCCCTCGTCCCTCGCGTCCACCCCTGAGCGCGCAGGCCTTGAGCGCGGTGACCGGATCGGAGTGCCGAGCGACACGCGACGGGCGTGCGGCGTCGGTTCTACCGCGCTGACTCGACGTTATCGAGGCGCGTCGCAGAACCCGGCCGTTTCCGGTCGACCCTCGGTCAGCTCTCGGGGCTTCTTCAGGTAACGATCGCGTTGCACCGGATTTCGGTGGGTGGTGGCGCGCGAAAAGCCGGGTCTACCGTGTGCGGCATGAGCACCCTCGGCCGTTCGCGCACCCCCGTCTCGCCTCGTCGCCGTCGCACCGCGTCGCGCCTCGCCCTCGTCGCCGCGCTGCTCGCGACGGCCCCTCTGCTCGCCGGGTGCGGAGCCTTGGGCTCGAGCGAGGATTCAGGGGGTGCCACCGGCGAGTCCGGCGTCGTCGGCGAGGCTCCGAGCCAGGCCGGCGGCGGCGACGCGAGCGCGGGCGGGGGCGAGCGGTCCGGCGACTCCGACGAGTCGAGCGACGCCGCCTCCGATCAGGAGTTCATCATCACGGGATCGATGTATCTGACGGTCGAGGCTCCACTCGAGGCGGCCGACGAGGCGGTTCGCATCGTCGAGTCGGCCGGGGGGCGCATCGACGGGCGACGCGAGTTCGCTCCCCGGGCAGGAGGGCGCTCGACCACCGACGGCGCCGGCGACGCGGCGTCGTACGCGCCCGACGAGTACGAATACCGCTACGGCTACGGATTTCCGGGCGATGGCGGAGGCGCGGTGCTCGAGCTCCGTATTCCCGCCGCGCAGCTGACCGCGACCCTCGATCGGCTCTCGGCGCTCGGCGACGTCGAAGAGCTGCTGACGTCGACCGTCGACGTGTCGTCGGAGGTGCGCGACATCGAGGCGCGCATCACCGCTCTGCGGTCGTCGATCGGTCGCCTGCTGGCGCTGCAGGATGACGCGGCGTCGGTCGAGGATCTCATCGCTCTCGAGACCGCCATCAGCGATCGCCAGGCCGAGCTCGAGAGCCTCGAGTCGCAGCAGCGCTACCTCGCGGACCAGGTGTCGATGTCGACGATCGTGCTGACGCTCGGTTCGGAGGACGTCGCCCCGGTCGATGAGCCCGACACCTTCTGGACGGGACTCGTGACCGGCTGGGAGGCGCTGACCGGCTTCGTCGGCGGCCTGCTCGTCGTGACGGGCGTGCTGCTGCCGTGGCTGCTCGTGCTCGGCGTGCTTGCGCTCGTCGCGTGGGTCGTCGCGCGCCGCGCCCTGCGGCGCCGCGGGCGCGAGGCTCAGTCGGGTGGCACGTCGGGCTCCGAGGCGTAGACCCGGCCCGAGGGCGCTCGCCATCTCAGCACTCCCCCGCCCTGCTGGGTCACGCTCCACCCCGATTGATGCTTCAGTCGATGATGATGTCGGCAGAGGTGCGCGAGATTGTCGTGGGCCGTCGCCCCGCCGTTCTGCCAGTCTCGCGTGTGATCCAGATCAGCCTGCGCAGCGCTGCGACCGCAGCCCGGGAAGCGGCACGTGCCGTCCCGCACTCGCAGCCACGTCTTCAGATCCGCCGGCACGCGGTAGCGGTCGCGGCCCACCGAGAGCACCGCCCCGGTCTCCGGGTGCGTCAGCAGGCGCGTGAAACTCGGCGCGTGCGCGGCGAGGCGACGGGCGGTGTCGTCATCGATCGGACCGTAGCCTTCGAGTGACGCGGGCGCCCCGCCGCCTCGGCCCAGAAGCGTCAGCGCCGGCACCGTCACGAGCACCTTCGCTCGCACCCCGACTCCGACCCCGCTCGCCTCGACGCTGCCCTGCAGCAGCAGATCGGCCAGCGCGTCCGCCCGCCGGTTGCCGATCGAGCGCCCGGCGCCGGCGTGCTCGAGCGAGACGGCGATCTCGGTCAACCGCCGATAGGCGCCGGCCGCCTGCTCGGCCGGCAGCAGCGCACTGATCCACGCCATGCCGTCCGAGACCGGATCCAGGAAGACGCCTCGGGTCGCCATCGCCTGCGCCTTGCGGGCGGCGATCGACTCCGGATGAAGCCGCTCGCGCACCACTCGAACTCGCGCCTTCAGTCGGGCCGGGTTCTGCGCCTCCGCGCACGGCATCACCGCCTGCTCCAGGGCCGTGCGCGACTCCCGCGGCAGGCTGTCGGCGGCGTCGGCGATGACGGCGGCGTGCGCGAACCCGATCCGCCCCTCCCACAGCGCCTGCACCGTGCCCGGCAGGCTGCCGATGAGCGTCACCGCCCGCGCGAGCAGGGCGTCCGCGCTGCGCGGCGTGATCCGCAACGCGCACGCGACCTCCGCCGAGGTGCTGCGCCGCGCGATGACCTCCGGTGCCCACGGTTCGCCGCCCGAGGATGCGGATCGCGCGTCGGCGCGCTCGCGCTCCGCCCGTTCCTGCTCGACCCGCAGCGCCTGCACCAACTCCACCCGCCGCGCGGCGATACGCGAGGAACGCACCTCGCACTCGATGAGCGCCTCCAGCAGGGCATCCACCCGCGACGACGCAGCGACGACTCCCGTGTCGGCGGTCAGCTCATCGACGTCGACAGCAGCGATGAGGTCGTCGAACGCCCGCCGTGGCGCGGGGTCGCGCGGATCCTGATCGTGCGACTCGGTCGAGCTCGTCATGCACCCCACTCAACACCCGACCACCGACATTCCCGACCGCGGGAGGCCCGTACCCCACCGACTGTGGAAGGGCACGTGACCAGGAGTTCTGGGGAGGAGCGGCGGTCATAGCGTGGTCGACGCCCCCGCCACCCTCGACGCCTCAGCCTCAGCCCGCCGCAGCCTGCGCCTCGGCGACGACGCGCTCGAGCGCCGCGAACAGCGCGTGCCCGGGCTCGACGCCCATGACCGACGTCACGAGCTCCCCTGCCGAACCGCCCGCCGCGAGCCGCGCCTGCAGTTCGACGCTCTCCGGGTCGTCCGCGACGCGGAACCGCAGCGCCGCCGCGATGACCGCGAGCAGCCCGACCGGCTCGACGCCCGCCTCGGCGAGCGCCGCCGCCGGCTCGATGAGCCGCTCGCGGCGCGAGAGCTTGCGCAGCGGCTGCCGACCGACGCGGTCGACGCCGTCGTGCAGCGCGGGGTTGGCGAAGCGCGACAGCGCGGTCGCGCGGTAGGCGTCCTGCACCGCGGGGTCGAAGCCGTGGCGCGCGACGAGCAGCCGCGAGGTCTCGAGCAGCGCCGCCTCGACTCCGGCGCGCACGGCGGGCATGCCGACCGCCTCGTCGATCGTCGCGGCTCCGGCGACGAATCCGAGGTAGGCGGCCGAGGCGTGGCCGGTGTTGACGGTGAAGAGCTTGCGCTCGATGTACGGGGCGAGGTCGTCGACGAAGTGGGCGCCCGGAATGACCGGCGGCGCGCCCTCGAAGGGGCCCGCCTCGATCGCCCACTCGCTGAACGGCTCGACCCGGACATCCAGCTCACGGCCCGCCTCGGGCTCCTGGATCGGCACGATGCGGTCGACGGCGGTGTTCGCGAACACCGCGCGATCGAGCACGCCCGGGTCGTCGGCGAGCAGCTCGGCGATGTGCCCGCGCAGCAGGTCGGTCGCTCCGAGCGCGTTCTCGCACGCCATGACGGGCAGCCGGGCGCGATCGGGGCCCCGCGCCCGCAGCCCCGCAGCGATGACGGGCGCGATGAAGCGCAGGATGGTGGGGCCGACGGCGGTCGTGACGATGTCGGCCGACGCGACCGCCGCGATAGCGGCATCCTGATCGGCGGAGGAATCGATCGCGGAGAACCCCGTGACGGTGCGGATGCTCTCCTCGCCCCCGATCTCGATCACACGATACGAATCGGCGGCCGCGATCGCGGCGATGAGCGGGGCGTTGACGTCGACGAACACGAGCTCGTGGCCGGCCTCGTGCAGCAGGAGGCCGATGAAGCCGCGGCCGATGTTTCCGGCGCCGAAGTGGACGGCGGTCATGACGTCGCCTAGGCCGAGACGGCGTCGTTGACGTCGCCGAGCATCGCGAGAACGGTCTCGGCGTCGGGGGCTGCGAGCAGCTTCTCGACGGCGGCCTCGTCGCTGAACACGAGGGCGAGGGCCGAGAGCACGCTCATGTGCTCGCCGTCCTTGCCGGCGATCGCGGCGACGACGCGCACGGGGTTGCCGTTCCAGTCGATCGGCTCGGCGTAGCGGACGACGGTCATCGCGGAGGAGAGGATCGCACCCTTCGCATCGTTCGTGCCGTGCGGGATGGCGAGATGGTTGCCCATGTAGGTCGAGGTGAGCGCCTCGCGCTCGAGCATCGCCGGGTGGTAGTCGGCGGTCACGGCCCCGGCGGCCTCGAGCAGGCGCGCGCCCTCGGCGATCGCCTCGTCGCGCGTGCGCGCGGCGCCGTCGAGGATGATGCGGTCGGTGGTCAGCACGGAGGCGGTCATGTCAGACGCCTGTCCTTCCTGGATGTCGGCCCTGGGCGTCGGCCCTGAGCGTCGGCGAGGCGCGGGCGTCGCGGCATCGCCGTGGGCGGATGGCGGGGGCGGTCGCTCGTGCGGACACGACCGCCCCCGGGTGCGGCAGAGAGACTAGCCCTGCTGCGACTTCACGAGAGCGACGACGTCGTCGTACTTGCTGCTCGCCATGAAGTTCTCGACCGAGACGTGCTGCGCGTGCGGCGCCTGCTGGTGCGCGCGAGCGGTGAGGTCCTGGTGCGTGATGACCAGGTCGGCCTCGTCGGTGAGGTTCGCGATCGACTTGTTGGTGACGGTCACGTTCTCGACCCCGGCGTCCTTGAGCTTCTTGCGAAGGATCGTCGCACCCATCGCGCTCGAGCCCATGCCGGCGTCGCACGCGAACACGATGTTCTCGACGCGCGTCGCGGTCGCGGTGCCGGCGACGGCGGCCTCCTGGCCGAGCAGGCCGGCGACCTGCGAGTCGCGTCCCTTGTTCTCGACGTTCTTCGCGAGAGCGCCGCCGAAGCGGTCGCCCTGCGCCTCGTGCGCGGCGAGGTCCTTCTTGCGGCTCGCCCGCAGGATGACCGCGGCGATGAGGAACGACACCGTCGCCGAGAGCACGACCGAGAGGATCACGCCGATGTAGCTGTCGCTCGCCGTCTGCAGCAGCACGGCGAAGATCGATCCGGGCGAGGCCGGCGCGCGCAGCCCCGAGCCGAAGAGGAGGTTCGTCGCGACACCCGTGGCGCCGCCGCCGATGACGGCGAGCACGAGCGCCGGCTTCATGAGCACGTACGGGAAGTAGATCTCGTGGATGCCGCCGAGGAAGTGGATGATGATCGCACCGGGGGCCGAGGCGCGCGCGATGCCGATGCCGAACACCGCGAAGGCGACGAGGATTCCCAGGCCGGGGCCGGGGTTCGCCTCGAGCAGGAACAGGATCGACTTGCCCTGCTCAGCGGCCTGCTCGATGCCGAGCGGGGTGAGCACGCCGTGGTTGATGGCGTTGTTGAGGAAGAGGATCTTCGCCGGCTCGATGAGGATGCTCGCGAGCGGCAGGAGTCCCGTGGCGATGAGGAAGTCGACGCCCGAACCGAGGGCGCCGCTCAGCGCGGTCACGACCGGGGCGATGCCGAGGAAGGCGAGCACCGCGAGCACGGCGCCGACGATGCCGGCCGAGAAGTTGTCGACGAGCATCTCGAAGCCGGCGCGGATCTTGCCCGCCCACAGCTTGTCGACCTGCTTGATGATCCACGCCGCGAGCGGCCCGACGATCATCGCGCCGATGAACATCGGGATGTCGGTGCCGACGATCACGCCCATCGTGGCGATCGTCGCCACGACACCACCACGGGTGTCGTAGACCATGCGGCCGCCCATGTTGGCGATGAGCAACGGCAGCAAGTAGATGATCATCGGACCGACGAGCGCCGCGAGCGTCTCGTTGGGCGTCCAGCCGGTCTCGATGAAGAACGCCGTGATGAAGCCCCACGCGATGAAGGCCGCGATGTTGGGCATGATCATGCCGCTCAGGAAGGTGCCGAATCGCTGCACGTGCACGCGCGCGCTGCGAGCCGGAGGGGCTGACGTCGTCGTCATGGGTGTCGCTCCTTAGTGAGTGTTGTTGGGGTGGTGCGGGTGCGGGGAAGGGTCGGGGGGTCAGTGCCGGTCGGGATCGATCAGGCGGATGCCGCGGTCGCGTCGATGACGGCCTGGCGCGCCGTCTCGGCGCTCTCCGCGCTCACGGCCAGTGCCGCGAGCCGTCGGGCGTCGTCGAGAGTGCGCAGGGCGAGCTCGGCGCGCACGTCGGCGATCGAGGAGGGCGACATCGACAGGCTCGTCGCGCCGAGGCCGACGAGCACGACGGCGAGCAGCGGGTCGGCGGCGGCCTCGCCGCAGATGCCGACGGGCACCTGGTTCTCGGCTCCGGCGCGCCCGACGAGCTGGATGAGGCGCAGCACGGCGGGGTGCCACGGGTCCTGGAACCCCGCGACGGTGCCGAGCAGCCGGTCGGCGGCGAAGGTGTACTGCGTCAGGTCGTTCGTGCCGATCGACATGAAGTCGACCTTGGGGGCGACGTGGTCGGCGAGGATGGCGCACGAGGGCACCTCGACCATGACGCCCGCCGTCGCGATGCCGTGCTCGTGGGCGAGCTCGCGGAAGTAGTGCGCCTCGCCCGCGGTCGACACCATGGGCGCCATGACCTGCACCTCGGCCTCGCTCTCGGCGGCCGCCGCGGCGAGCGCCGTGAGCTGGTCGCGCAGCACGTGCTCGTGGGCGGCGAGCGCGCGCAGGCCGCGGCGGCCGAGCGCGGGGTTCTCCTCGTTCTGGTCGGTGAGGAAGGCCAGCGGCTTGTCGGCGCCGGCGTCGAGCACACGCACGACGACCTTGCGCTGCGGGAAGAGCTGGAACACCTCGCGGTACTGGCGCTGCTGGTCGGCGACGCTCGGCGCGTTCTCGGCGTCGAGGAACAGCACCTCGGTGCGGAACAGCCCGACGCCCTCGGCGCCGCGCGCGACGGCCTCGCGGGCCGACTCGAGCGAGCCGATGTTGGCCAGCAGCGGAACCGCGTGGCCGTCGGCGAGACGGCCGGGGCCCTCGGCGTGCGACCGGGCGGCGATGCGGGCCGCCTCGCGCGAGCGGGCGGCCGAGACGGTCGCATCGTCCGGATGCACGGTCACGAGGCCGAGCGCGGCGTCGACGAGCACGAGCTCGCCGGCGCGGATCGCCTCGGCGCCGGTCACGCCGACGATCGCGGTGATGCCCTTCTCGCGGGCGAGGATCGCCGTGTGCGAGGTGGGGCCGCCGTCGCTCGTGACGAGCGCGAGCACCTGGTCGAGGTCGAGCATCGCCGTGTCGGCGGGGGCGAGGTCGCGCGCGACGAGCACGAAGGGGCGGTCGCTCTCGGGCACGCCGGGCGTCGGCAGGCCCATGATGCGGGCGACGACGCGGCGCGAGACGTCGTCGAGGTCGCCCGCGCGCTCGCCCATGTACCCGCCGAGGCCCGCGAGCATGTCGCGGAAGGCGCCGAAGGCGGCGTGCACGGCGTACTCGGCCGTGGCGCCTGCGGCGGCGCGGCTCTCGACGTCGGCGAGCAGGCTCGGGTCGTCGGCCATCATGGCGAGAGCATCCAGGATCTCCCCGCCGGTGCCGCCCGCGACGGCGCCGCGCGTGCGCAGCTCGTCGGCCGTGGCGGCGAGCGCCGTGCGGGCCCGCTCGGCCTCCTCGTCGGGCGCGCGGCGGCTGACCTCGTCGCGGGGCTCGGGGATCGGGTCGGGCATGCGCAGAGCGGGCCCGATCGCGACGCCGCGGCCGACGCCGACACCGCGCAGCGCGACGGGCGCCTCCTCGGCGCCGGTCTCGACGTGACCCGTCGAGAGGCCGGTCGTGTCGTGCGAGGCGGCGCTCATGAGGCGTCGTGGTCGTGCAGGAGGAAGGCCGACAGCTCGTCGAGCACCGCGTCTGCGCGGTCGCCCTCGACCGACAGGGTCACCTCGTCGCCGTGCTCGATGCCGAGCGAGACGACGCCGAGGATGCTCGCCGCGCTCACCGAGCGCTCGCCCTTGGTCAGCTGCACGGTCTGACCCGAGTCGGCGACCTCCTTCACGAAGAGCGCCGCGGGGCGGGCGTGGAGCCCGTGCGCGGATGCGACGGCGAGAGTGCGGTCAGCCAAGGTGTCCTCCGGAGGGGTCGGCGAGGGCGGTGGTCAGGTGGTCGAGGGCCTCGCGGGCGGCGGCGTCGCCCGAGCCGGGCGTCGTCAGCAGCGTCGTCCGCACGCCGCGCGCGGCGAGGGATGCGGCGATCGCTCCGGCGGTCTCGGCGAGGTGGCGGCCGACGACGACGTGGTCGAGCCGCTCGGCGCTGCCGGCGAGCTGGTCGACCGCGAGCGGCTCGACGCTCCAGTCGAGGCCCCGCTCGGCGAGCAGGCGGCGCAGGCCGCGGGCGAGGAAGGTGCTCGAGACGCCGGCTCCGCAGACGACCGCGACGGTGCGGGTCATGAGCGCCTCCTTGCGGTCGTGGGCGGAGCGGTGGAGCGGCCGGGCTTCCGCTCGGCGCAAGGCTCGGGCGGCGGACGGCAGGGATCGCCGTGTTCCCACTCTCGACCGTGCGGGCCGTCCCGCGCCAGCAGACTTGCTTCCCACCCCCGCGGAAGGCGCGATGCGCACTGCGCCGACGCGCTGGATTACAGTTGCCGCACGATGGCCGACAAGTACGAGCGGATGCTCGAGCTGCTCCTGCAGGCGGACGACTGGGTCACCGCGGGCGAGCTCGCCGAGCAGCTCGGCGTGACGACGCGCTCGGTGCGCAGCTACGTCGCGGCCGCGAAGTCGGCCGCGCATCCTCTCGCCCTGCTGACGGCCTCGACGACCGGCTACCGCATCGACCGGGGGGCCTACGCGCAGTTCGCCGGTCGCGGTCGCCACCGGGACGGCGACACGCCGCAGGATCGTGTGCACCACCTCGTGCGCCGACTCGCCGAGGCGCCGGAGTCGGGGCTCGACGTGCACGGGCTCGCCGAGGGGCTGTTCGTGAGCGAATCGACGCTCGAGGCCGATCTGCGCAAGGTCAAGGCACTCGCGGATTCCAGTGGGGCGACCCTCGTGCGGCGCGGCAGCAGCGTGCGCTTGAGCGCAACCGAGGCCGCGACGCGGCGACTGCTCAGCAGCCTCCTGCAGAGCGAGAGCGCGCAGGGGATGCTCGACCTCGATGCGATCGAGGTCGAGTTCGGCATCGGCGGGCTCGGGGCGTTCAAGACCGAGCTCATCCAGTCGCTCGAGGGCGAGGGCTTCTTCGTCAACGAGTACGGCACCGACGCGGTGATCCTGCACGTCGCGATCGCCGTCGACCGCGCGCGCCGCGACCAGCATCTGCCCGCGGGCGGCTCGACCGCGCCGACCGAGCGGCACGCGCCGATCGTCGCGGTGCTCGCGCGGCTCGTGCCCGAGCACTTCGCCGTGACGCTCACGCCCACCGACCTCGACTACCTCGCGCGGCTGCTCATCACGCGCGTCATCGCGCCAGGCGCCGGTGCGGCGGGCGCGGCGCACGTCGACCCCGCCGACCTCGACACCGTGCGACGCATCGTCGACCTCGTCGCGGAGGAGTACCTCGTCGACTTCCGCGACGAGGCGTTCATCACGCGCCTCGCGATCCACCTCGGCAACCTCGTCGCCCGCGCGCGCGAGAACGCCCACACGCGCAACCCGCTCACCCGGTCGATCAAGAGCTCGTACCCGCTCATCTTCGACATCGCCGTGTTCATCGCCTCGATCGTGCAGCGCGAGCGCGGCATCGCCGTCGACGACGACGAGATCTCGTACATCGCCCTGCACCTCGGCTCGCACCTCGAGCGCGCGGCCCGGCGGGAGGAGCGCGTCTCGGGCACGATCGTGTGCCCGAGCTACTACGACCTGCACGCGATCCTGCGCACGCGCATCGAGCGCGAGTTCGGCTCCGACCTCTCGATCGAGTTCGTCGTCACCCGCACCGACGTCGACCCGCGCGAGCTCACGAGCGACCTCGTCATCTCGACGATCCCCTCCCCGGCCCGGCGCGAGGGCGTCGTCGTCGTGCAGCCCTTCCTCACCGACGACGACATCGACGCGATCCGGGCGGCGATCTCGCGCGTACGACGGCAGCGGCGGCGGGCGCGCATCACCGACCAGCTGCTCGAGTACTTCGAGCCCGGGCTCTTCTTCGCCGACCCGCCCGGCGCCGAGCCCGAGTCGATCATCCGCGGGCTCGGCGGGGCGATGGTCGCCGCCGGCGTCATCGACGAGGCATACGTCGAGGGGGCGATCGACCGCGAGCGGATGTCGTCGACCGCGTTCACCGACACCCTCGCCGTCCCGCACGCGATGGGGCTCTCGGCCGAGCGCACGGCGATCGCTCTCGCGCTGTGCCCGACGCCCGTCGCCTGGGGCGAGGCGCGCGTCTCGGTCGTGGCGCTCATCGCCTTCAGCGCCGAGGGCCGCGCGCGGTTCCAGCCGCTCTTCGACCAGTTCGTCGACGTCTTCGCCTCACGCCGCGACGTGACCGAGCTCGTGCGCGACGCCCGTGACTTCGACGGTTTCATCGCCCAGCTCGCGCAGCTCATCGAACGGCGCTGAACGGGTGCCGGCGCTGTCGACGGCCGAGACGCGCTGACCCTCAGCCGTCGCGGCGGGTCAGCAGGTCCTCGGCCGCGACCCAGGCGAGCATCGCGCACTTGACCCGCGCGACGTACTTCGAGACGCCGCTCAGGGCCGCGGCGTCGCCGAAGCGTTCCTCGTCGAGCTCGATCGCTCCGCGTGAGCGCAGCGCCTCGCGGAACTCCTCGATGAACGCCTGGAGCTCCTCCGAGCTCTTGCCCGGAGCCTCGTCGCTGAACAGCGAGGCGCTCGCCTGCGAGATCGAGCAGCCGGCGCCCTCCCAGCCGACGCCCGCAACCGAGCCGGTCGCGGCATCCCATCGCAGAGCGAGGGTGATCTCGTCGCCGCAGACGGGGTTGCGCTGGTGGCTCGACTCCTCCCCCGCCACGAGGCCGCGGCCGTGCGGGCTCTTCGCATGGTCGAGGATGATCTGCTGATACAGCTGCTCGAGAGAGCTCACGATCGTGCTCCGTTCATGACGCGACCCCGAAGTAGGCGCGCACGCCCGAGAGGGCGTCGAGCGCGCGGTCGACCTCGTCGGCCGTCGTGTAGAGGCCCGCGCTCACGCGCAGCGAGGCGGTGACGCCGAGACGGCGGTGCAACGGCTGCGCGCAGTGGTGCCCGACGCGCACCGCGATGCCGCGGTCATCGAGGAACTGCCCGGCGTCGTGCGCGTGCACCCCGGCGACGTCGACGGAGGCGAGGGCCGCGCGGGCGGTCGGGTCGGCGGCGCCGAGCACCCGCAATCCGGGGATGCCCGCGAGACCGGCGAGGAGGCGCGCGCCGAGCGCGTGCTCGGTCGCGGCGATCCGCTCGAGCCCGATGCCCTCGACGTACCGCACCGCCTCGGCGAGCCCGATCGCCTGCGCGAGGCGCGGGGTGCCCGGCTCGAAGCGCTGCGGCGCCGGCAGGTACTCCGCCCGCTCCAGGGTGACGGACGTGATCGCGGAGCCGCCGAAGAGGAACGGCGGCAGGGCGTTGAGCACCTCGCGGCGGCCGTAGAGCACGCCGATGCCGGTCGGGCCGTACAGCTTGTGGCCCGAGAAGACGGCGAGGTCGACGTCGAGCTCGCGCGGGCGCAGAGGCAGGTGCGGCGCCGACTGGCAGGCGTCGAGCACGACGAGGGCGCCGACAGCGCGGGCGAGCGGGACGAGCCGATCGAGCGGCGTGATGGCGCCCGTCACGTTCGAGACGTGGGTGAGGGCGAGCAGACGCGTGCGCGGGCCGATCATGCCGGCCGCGGCCTCGAGGTCGAGCGACCCGTCGTCGCGCACCGGGATGTGCCGCAGGGTCGCGCCGGTGCGCGCCGCGAGCTCCTGCCACGGGATGAGATTCGCGTGGTGCTCGAGCTCCGTCGAGACGATCTCGTCGCCGGGGCCGAGGGTGTAGGCGCGCGCCGCCTCCCCGCCGCGGCCGGCGCTCGCGTTGCCGAGCGCGTAGGCGACGAGGTTGAGCCCCTCGGTGGCGTGGGAGGTGAAGACGATCTCGTCGTCGTCGACGGCGAGGAAGCGCGCGATCGTGCCCCGGGCATCCTCGTAGAGCTCGGTCGCCTCGGCGGCCAGGGTGTGAGCGCCGCGATGCACGGCCGCATTCGACTCGCGGTAGAACGCGCTCTCGGCGTCGATGACGGCGGCGGGCTTCTGCGCGGTCGCGGCCGAGTCGAGGTAGGCCAGGGGGTGCCCGTTCACCTTCCGGTGCAGGATCGGGAAGTCGGCGCGCAGTGAGTCGACCTCGACGGGGGTGAGAGGCTCGCTCGTGGTCATCCCTCCAGGGTATGACCTGCGGCCGTGCGCCGCGCGATCGATCGCGACTCGCTTGTATGCCCTATCGGGCATGCCCGCGTCAATCCCTTTCGGCGGGATTCCCCATGTGGTCGGATGGCCAGGAGTCAACAGCCGATGCCGCACGATCAAGTCGGAACGTTCAGAACAGCCGCCACCCCGCGCGCGCGGGCGCCGCCGACGCGAGCCGCCCGGCAGACTCGACCTCCACAGACCCTCCCGCGGCGCCGCCGCGAGCATCACCGAGAGACACCGAATGACCTTCGCCGCGCCCCAGTGCGACGTGACCCCCGACAGGCGGGTGGCGTGAACGACCGCGACCTGCTGCAGGCTCTCGCCGACCTCGCCCACTTGTGCGCGGGCCGGCCCGACCGACCCTCGTTCGCGAGCTCGCTCGTGCTGCGCGTGCTGCGGCCCTTCGGCGCGCGCGCGACGGCGATCGGGATCCTCGACGCTCAAGGCCGGCTCGACGTGCGCACGACCTTCGGCTTCGCGCCGGGTGTGCTGCGCGACGGCCCGCGTTACGACCTCGACGACGCCTTCCCGCTCACCCACGCCGTCCGCACCGGCAGAGTCGTCGACGGATCGTTGAGCACTCTCGAATCGACCTACCCGGCCCTGACCCCCCTCGATCTGCGCGGCGAGCACATGATCGCGATCCCGGTCACCGAACGCGGCGCGACCGTGGGCGGCATGGCGGTCCTGACCGAGATCGCACCCGACTACGCGAGCACGGCGGTCTTCTGGAACGCCGTTGCCGCGCTCGTCGCCACGGCGATCGGGGTGGAGGACTCGACCGGCTCGTTCCGCGATCGGTCACGGCACGCCGGCCCGATGACCGAGCGGCAGCTGCAGATCCTGCGCCTCGTGCAGCACGGTCTCACCAACGGTCAGATCGCGAAGGCGATGAACTTCGGCACCTCGACCATCGGCCACGACATCATGCGCATCTTCGACGTGCTCGGAGTCGCGTCGCGGCGCGCGGCCGTCGCGGAGGCCGAGCGCGAAGGGATCCTCCCGCCGATGGCGCGTGTCGAGGACGAGGCGGTCGGCTGACCGGCCGCGCTCCCGACGTCGGACGGCCCCCTCATCGTCCGAGACGCGCACGGTGCGCCGGGATCGTCGGCGGGCGCCCGTTCAGCCGGTAGTCGCCGAGAAGGCGCGCGTGCAGGATCGCCGCGCTGTGCGAGACGATCGTGCGGGCGTTGCGCCAGTGCGGGTCGAGGGCGCGGTCGAGGCCGGCGCCGGAGAGGTCTCGTCGACGAGCAGTCGCCGACCGGAGCGATCGAGGCGGGGCGGCGTCATCCCACGATCGTGGCGCCGACCGCCGACGCCCGCGTCAGGGCGACGGCGGCCGGCAGACCAGGAGTTCGCCGCAACCAGCGATGCAGACACTTCCCGCGGCGAACGGCACGACTGCCGTGCTGCCGAGCGGCAGCTCGATCGAGGGTACCTCGCCGGCACACACCTGCCCCGCGATGACCACGAGCACGCAGAATCCGGCATCGAGCTCGAGCTCTCCGTCGACGACATGGCGCTCGAGTCGGAAGTACGACCCCGCTTCGGGAGGCAGGTTCGCGCGCCGCGAGTCCGGCGCGATCACGAGGGATCGGATCTCGGCGATCGAGCGGCCGCGCGTCTCGACCGCGTCCAGGGCGAGATCGAATCCGAGACCGAGGTGCCCGTCGACCCTGCCGTCGATGGCGAAGCCGCGCCACTCGAGCAGGATCGACAGATCCTCCGGCTCCTGGAGCTCGACCATGAAGACCCCCTCGTCGATGGCGTGCAGCATGCCGGGAGGCACGAATACGACATCGCCCGCATCGACCGCGATCGGATGCAGCAGCCCCAGGAGGGACTCGACGTCTTGGCGCTCGACGAGCCCGATCAGTTCGAATCGCGCCACATCGCGCCGGAGCCCGAGGTGGACAATTCCCCCGCGGAGGATGCACCACGCCTCGGCCTTGCCGTGGGCGCGGCCGAGATGGTGCGCGGCGAACGCGGCGTCGGGATGCGCGTGGACGGGCAGCCGCTGGCCAGCGTCGAGCAGCTTCACGAGCAGTCGTGTGTCGGCTCCGTAGTGGCGCACGTGCTCGTCGCCCAGCCAGCCCTCGGGGTCGCTCGCGATCGCCTCGGCGAGCAGTCGGCCGTCGGGCAGCGTGCTGAGCCCCACCGCGCGCTCCCCCGCCACCGTCGTCGTCGACGCGACCCAGTCCTCGGGCTCGTGCGGCCCCGCCGGCGGTTCGCCGCGGAAGTCGGTGATGCGTCGGCCGCCGCGGTAGAAGCGGTCGGCCGGCCGGTTGGAGGGGAGTACGACGACGCTCAGCACGGCGAACCGACGATCTCGGCGCTCTCGGCGATCGCGTCGGACCCGCCGCCCTCGCGCGCGAGGGCGGCGATGAAGCCGCCGACGAAGGCGTCTCCGAGCCCGATCGTCGTCGGCGCCCCGGTGTCGACGACGAAGGCCGGGATGCATCGCAGGGGCATCGGCGCGAGTCGTTCCAGGCGCCGGGCCGCCAGGGCTCCGCCGCGATGCACGGCGAGCCGACCGGTCTCGCGGTAGTCGAATTCGGTGAAGCCGTCACCGCACCGGTACCGGGTCGTCGCCATCGTGATGCCGCCGCGCAGCGCCCGCTCCCAATCCGACGCCGCGTCGCCCGCCGCGAGCGACCAGTACTTGGTGTGCACGACGAGCACTCGCGCGGGAATCAGGCGCCGCAGCTCGATGAGGGCCTCGATCACGGCGTCGGGGTCGAGCAGATCGACGCGGTGATCCACGTAGGCCTGCAGCTCGTCCTCGTTCATGCTCCAGACATCGACGGCGTCGACGAGCTTCTCGCGCACCCGGTCGCGGAGGATCGGGCGATGGTAGCCGGCGTCCTCGAAGAACACGACCGAGCGCTCGCGACGCGAGGCCAGATGTTCGAGCAGCTCGTCGAGCCGCGCGTCGAGCACCTCGGCCTCCTGGATCACGTTGAACCCCGAGATCATGATGATCTCGGCGTGCTCGAACGCTCGTCCCAGGTCGCGGCTGAGCACCAGTTCTCGATTGGGCGGGTCGTTCGTGTAGATGATCCGGTTGGCGTGGGGCGCCACGATGTCGATGTCGCCGGCGACGATGCGCGCTCCCGCCGCGAACTGCACGATCAGGTGCGGATCGGTCGAGTCGCTGCTGGCGCTGCAGAGATACGAGCACCCGGCCGGCAGCAGTCGGCGCACGGTGTCGTCGATGCTCACGAGATGCACGGTGCTCGTGACGCCGAGCGCTCTCATGGCGATGGTCGCGCGCACGCACGTGCCGCCGAGGGTCACCCTCGTGCGGAACCGCTGCGCGAAGCTCTCGATGATCGCGGTCGTCGCCACGAATCGTTCGCCGCCCACCCCGTCGCGGAGGAAGGCGAGCAGCGTCACGAGCAGATCGCGCTCGGAGTCGACCGGGATCGCCCGGTCGAGTTCGGCGGTGGCCACGCCGTGCTCGAGGATCATCGCCTCGAGCACGACGGAGTCCCAGGCGATCTCGTAGTCGACCGTGCCCCCGAGACCGAGGACGATCGACGCGCTGTCGGCCATGCCCGCCCCTCTCCTGCCGCTCAGTACAACTCTGCCTTGCCGGCGGCGTCGAAGAGCGCGATCTTCTGAGCCGCCGTGACCTTCATGGCGGCGAGCGACGGCGGCTGGATCGTGTTCGGTTCGCGGAGCGATCGATCGGCGAGCACCTCGCGCATCCGGCCGTGATAGGCGGCCTTGATGTCGCTCGAGATGTTGATCTTGTTGATGCCGAGCTTCACCGAGCGGCCGATCTCGTCGTCCGGGTTCCCCGATCCGCCGTGGAGCACCAGCGGGAGGCCGACGACCGCCTTGATGCGCTCGAGCAGATCGAGTTTGAGCTCGGGCTTCATGCCGGCGGGATAGAGGCCGTGCGAGGTGCCGATCGCGACCGCCAGGCTGTCGACGCCGGTCTGCTCGACGAAGCGCACGGCATCGTCGGGATCGGTGTAGACGATCACCGACGCGCCGCTCTCGGCCTCCTCGTCGAGCTTGCCGATCGTGCCGAGCTCGCCCTCGACCGAGAGGCCGACGGCGTGCGCGAGCTCGACGACGTGCGCGGTCAGCTCGACGTTCTCGTCGAACGGGAGCATCGAACCGTCGATCATGACCGACGTGAACCCGGCCTGGATGGCCGTGAGCACCTGGTGGTGGTTCGCGCCGTGATCGAGGTGCACCGCGATAGGCACCGACGACCGGTGGGCCTTCTGGATGATCGATGGCAGCAGGTCGACCCCGATGTGGCTCAGCTCGTCGGGGTGGATCGCGGCGATGAGGGGCGACCCCGTCTCTTCGCAGATCTCGACGATGCCGGTGTACATCGCCCAGTCGCTGATGTTGAACGCCGGTACGGCGAAGTCGTTCTCGTTGGCGACGGCGAGCAGGTCTTTTCCGTTGATCAGCACAGCTGGTCTCTCCTCGATGCAGTGGGTGTGGGGTGGATGGTCGATGACATGGCGGAGTCTCAGCTCTTGACCGAGCCTGCGGTGAGTCCGCCGATGAAGTACTTCTGGAAGAAGAGGAAGAGGATGAGCACCGGGATCGAACCGAGGATGCTCATCGCCATCATCTCGTTCCACTCGTACGAGTGCTGCCCCATGAGCAGTTGGATGCCGATGGGCACCGTGCGCATGTCGTCTGTGCGCGTGAGCGTCAGCGCGAACAGGTACTCGTTCCAGGCGATCATGAAGGTGTAGACGCCGACCGAGACGATGCCGGGGATCGAGATGGGCACGAGCACGCGCCACAGCGCGGTCATCGATCCGGCCCCGTCGACCCGCACCGCTTCATCGAGCTCGCGCGGCAGCGTGTTGAAGTAGCCCGTCATCATGATGATCGCGTAGGGAAGCGTGAAGACCATGTAGGTGAGGATCAGCCCGGGGTAGGTGTTGTACAGACCGAGCGTCACGACGAGCCCGAAGTACGGGATGAGCAGTGTGATCGGCGGCACGGCCTGCACGCTCACGATGATCATGTTGAGCGGCTTCTTGAAGCGGAAATCGAATCGGCTGAAGGCGTAGGCCGCGAGGATCGCCACGATGAGCGTCAGCACGGTGACCGCGAGAGAGACGACGTAGCTGTTGATGAAGAAGCGCACCTTCACGGGGTCGCTGAGGATCGCGAGGTAGGCATCGAACGAGAAGCTATCGGTGAGCAGCCGGGGCGGGTACTCGAAGATCTCGGTGTTCGACTTGAACGAGCTGGCGAGCATCCACAGAATCGGCAGTCCGGCGAATCCGGCGCCGGCCAGCAGGGCGAGCACGACGCCGATTCGCATGAGGGCGCGCACGCGCCGACGGTCGAGTGCGAGCATGTCAGTCCCTCGCCTTCTGGTGCCGCACGTAGAAGAACGCGAGCACCATCGACAGCAGCAGGATGATCACGGCGCTCGTCGACGCCTGCGCGAATTCGTAGCGGCTGAAGGCGAGCTTGTAGGTGAAGGTGCTGAGCATCTCGGTGACGTTGATGGGCCCGCCGCCGGTGGTCATCCAGATCAGGGCGAACTGCTGCGAGGTCCAGATCAGATCGAGCAGCGTCATGCTGATGATGATCGGCGTCAGCTGCGGCAGGGTGACGTTCGTGAAGCGCTGCCACGGCGACGCCCCGTCGACGGTCGCCGCCTCATACAGGTCGCGGGGGATGCCCTGGAGCCCCGCGAGCATGCTGATCATGAAGAAGGGGTATCCCGCCCAGATGTTGATGAAGGTCACGGCGGCGAGCGCGAGATCGGGCGATGAGAGCCACTCGACGCCCGATTCCACGGCGCCGGCGCTCTGCAGCAGGTAGTTGACGACGCCGTTGGGGTTGAGCAGCAGGCGCCACAGCACGGCGATGATCGCGACGGTGAAGAGCCACGGCAGGATGTAGATGACCCGGAAGATCGCGATGCCCGCGCGACTGATGAGGGTCGTGTTGAGCAGCAGCGCGAAGACGAGCCCGAGCACGAGGTGGGCGACGACGCTCACGATCGTGAAGATCAGCGTGTTGCCGACCGCGGTGTGGAAGATCCGGTCGCCGAGGACCGCGACGTAGTTGGCGAGGCCGACGAATTCGGGGCTGCGGTTGGTGATGACGTTGTCCATCACCGAGTAGCCGATGACCATGATGATCGGGATCACCATGAGCACGAACAGCAGCACCGCCGTCGGCAGGATGAAGCGGTACGGCTCGCTGCGGCGGTAGGTCCGGCTCAGCGCGGCTCGGCGCTGGAGCGCCGGCCGGCCCGCCGGGTCGGGGCCGATTCCCGAGCGCGTGTCGCGATCGAAGAGAGCGGTCATGGGTGGGGCGCCTTCCAGGGATGACGAGAGGGTCGTGCCGCCGGTGAGGCGATGAGGCGGCACGACCCTCGCTGACGGGGTCGAACGGGTTAGAACTCGTTCATCCACGCTTCCTGGGTCGTCGACAGCATCTCGTCGACCGACTGGTCGCCCTCGAGCATGCGCTGGAACTGCTCGTCGAACAACCGCATGAGCTGCTCGGCGACCGGAAGCCCTGTGAACTCGTTCGCCGGGTAGCCGCTCTGGTAGATGTCGAACGCCGTCGCGAAGAGCTCGTCGCCCTCGACGAAGTCGGGCACCGAGGCGGTGTTGCCCGGGAACGCGTTGGCGATCGACGACAGCCGCGAGTTGACGTCCTCGCTCATGAGGAACTCGACGAGCTTCCAGGCCTCGGCCTTGTTCTCCGACGACTCCGAGACGCCGATGCCCCATGATGCGTAGGGGATGCCCCGCTCGCCGTCGAATCCGTCTTCGGCGGGCAGCGCCGAGATGCTGAAGCTGAGTTCGGGGTTCGACTCGCGGATGAGGTTGATGTGCGCGAGGCTGGAGATCATCATGCCGACGCGGCCGTTGGTGAACTCCTCGACCTTGTCCTGCTCCTTCATCGTGAATGCCCCGGGGGCGATGACGCCGTCGTCCCACAGGCCCTTGATGTACTCGACGGCGCTCGTGACCTCGTCGTTGGTGAGGTCGGGCTGGCCGTCGGCGAGCATCGACCCGCCCGAGGCCCAGACCCACGACATGACGTCGTTCTGGATGCCGTTGGGCGCCTCGAGCGAGAGCGGGAGGATCCAGCCGCTCGTGTTGCCGCCCAGCTCGGTCAGGGCCGCAGCGGCGGCCGCGAACTCCGATCGAGTGCTCGGCGGAGCGTCGACGCCGGCCTCGGCGAGGAGGTCGTCGTTGGTGAACATCGGATACACGAAGTTGACGACCGGGATCATGTAGGTCGCGCCGTCGAGCTGGATCTGACTGGCGAGTTGGCTCTCGTCGTAGTCCGCCTCGGCCATGAGCGCGCTGAGGTCGGCGAGAGCGCCCTGATCCTTGAAATCGCTGACCCATGCGCCGTCGAGACCGACGACGTCGGACATCGTGCCCGCGGCGGCTCCCGCGAACAGCTGCTCCTTGGTCGAGGCATACGGCCCGCTCAGCAGTTCGACGGTGATGCCGGGGTTCTCGGCTTCGAACTCGTCGATGAGTTCGCGGAAGGCGCCGTCCGGGAGCTCAGGCTCCCACCACTGCGCGAGCTCGAGAACGACGTCGCCGTCGCTCGAGCCGGGGTCGCCGGGCGCTGCGCACCCCGAGGCGACGAGCACTGTTGCGGCGATCGCGGTCGCGCCGATCACTGTCAGCGCGGTTCGACTGCCCTGAGCGTCCTTGCTCATGATTCTCCTTCGTCTGAAACTGCAGTTATTAGCGCATCTATGCGCTCTTGTGCAAGCAACTGCGACAATACTCGCATAAGACGGCACATGCAAGCACCGCATCCTGCAGCAAAAGTGCCCGAATGCCCACATTGAGTGCGCCAGAGTGGCCAAACGGATTGCTGTTCTCTGCTCTTTTATGGCTCATTGGCGCCAATGCGCGCTCGTTCTCACCGCAGAGAGGCGCAGATTGTGCTAGTAGTTCCTGTATGGCCTCGCGCTCTCACTCCGATCCGGACGACGATCAGCCCCGCCGCCTTCCCGCCGGCCGCAAGGCGGAACTCGCGGCGTACGTGGCCGAGATCGGCCAGGTGACAGTCGGGCTGCTCGCCGAGCGCTTCGGGGTCTCGATCGACACCGTGCGCCGAGACCTCGACCAGCTGCATACCGAGGGGGTGCTCGTGCGCACGCACGGCGGCGCCGTGAGCCTGGCGACGGTCTCGCGAACCGATCGCGGGCTCGACGTGCGGTTGCGACTGCAGGCCGCTGAGAAGGAGACCATCGGCGCTCTCGCGGCCGAGCTCGTCGACGACAACTCGGTGATCATGATCAATGCCGGCACGACGACGCTCTCGGTCGCCCGGCACCTGCGCCACCATCGCGACCTGACGATCGCGACGAACAACCTGCTGCTCCCGTCCGAGATCTCTCCGAAGGCGTTCCGCGATCTCTACGTCTTCGGGGGCTCGGTGCGCTCGATCACGCAGGCGACGACCGGTCCCGTGAGCATCCGCGTCTCGCCGACGGGAGGGGACGTCGACATCCGATGCGACCTCGCGCTCATCGCCGTCGGAGCTGTCGAGGCGCACAGCGGGTACTCGACGAGCAACCTCGGCGACGCGACGATGATGAGCGAGATGATCGCTCGCGCGAGCAAGGTCGCGATCCTCGCCGACTCGTCGAAGTTCGGGCGGCGGCTCTTCGCCCAGGTCGCCGAGATCGGCCAGGCCGACTACTTCGTAACCGACGCCGAGCCGCCGGACGAGCTCGCCTCGGCCCTGCACGCCAATGACGTCGAGATCGTGGTTCCGCGCGGGTGAGGGCGCACCGCCCTACATCGCTTTGACGGCGGCGAGCACCTTCGCCAGCGACTCCTTCGCGTCGCCGAACAGCAGGGTCGTCTGGGGTTCGAACAGCAGCTCGTTCTCGATGCCCGCGAATCCGGGTCGCATCGACCGCTTGAGGAAGACGACCTGGCGCGCCGCGGCGACGTCGAGGATGGGCATGCCGAAGATCGGTGAGCCGGGGCTCGTCTTCGCGGCCGGGTTGACGACGTCGTTCGCGCCGACGACGAGGGCCACGTCGGCGGTCTTGAACTGCGGGTTGACCTCGTCCATCTCCTGCAGCGCCTCGTAGGGCACGTTCGCCTCGGCGAGCAGCACGTTCATGTGCCCGGGCATGCGACCGGCGACCGGGTGGATGCCGAAGACGACCTCGACGCCCTTGGCCTCGAGCGTCGTGGCGAGCTCGGCCATGGTGTGCTGCGCCTGGGCGACGGCGAGGCCGTAGCCGGGCACGACGATGACGCGCTGCGCGTAGCCGAGCAGGATGGCGACGTCCTCCGCGCTCGAGGAGCGCACCGGCCGATCGCTCACGGCCGTCGAGCCGGCGGTCGAGCCGCCGCGGAAAGCACCGAAGAGGATGCCCGCGACGCTGCGCCCCATCGCCGAGGCCATCGCCCTGGTCAGGATCGTGCCGCTCGCACCGACGAGCGTGCCCGCGACGAGCAGGAGCGTGTTGCCGAGCACGAGGCCCGAGGCCGCGACCGTGAGGCCGGTGAAGGCGTTGAGCAGCGAGATGACGATGGGCACATCGGCGCCGCCGACCGGCAGCACGAAGAGCACGCCGAGCGCGAGGCCGAGTGCGAGCAGCACGTAGGCGGCGAGCGGATCGCCCGAGGCGACGAGCCAGACGGCGGCGGCGAGCGAGGCGACCGCGGCGAGCGCCATGACGACGGGCCCGCCCGGGAAGACGATCGGCCGCGTCGGCATGAGCTCCTGCAGTTTCGCGAAGGTGATGATCGAGCCGGCGAACGACACGGCGCCCACGAGCACCGTGAACGCGACGGCGATCACCGCGCCGACGCCGTCGACGTGCCCGAGCTCGAGCATCGCGACGAGGGCCGCCGCCCCGCCGCCGACACCGTTGAACAGGGCGACGAGCTGCGGCATCTGGGTCATCGCGACGCGCCGCGAGACGGGCGCCGCGATCGCGGAGCCGATCGCGATCGTGACGATGATCAGCGCCACGTTGTCGAGCTCGGTCGAGAGGAACACGGTCACGAGCGCGACGAGCGCACCCGCCGCGCCGACGAGGTTGCCGCGGCGGGCCGACTTCGGCGAGCTGAGGCCCTTCAGGGCGAGGATGAAGCAGACGGCGGCGGCAAGATAGAGCACGGCCGTCCACTCGGTGCTGAGGATGCTCATCGCGCCTCCTCCGTGTCCGTCGCCGACGCCGCCCGCTTGCGCCCGCCGAACATCTCGAGCATGCGGTCGGTGACGACGAATCCGCCGACGAGGTTGACCGTCGCGAGAAGCACCGCGATGAGGGCCACGACGAGCAGCACGGGCTCCTCCGCCCGCCCGGCGACGATGATCGCGCCGACGAGGATGATGCCGTGGATGGCGTTGGCGCCTGACATGAGCGGGGTGTGCAGGGTGCTCGACACCTTCGAGACGACCTCGAAGCCGACGAACACCGACAGCACGAAGAACGTCAGCAGGGTGATCGGGTCCATCAGTTCCTTCCCTTCCCGTCGGTGCTCGGGGTCGTATCGGGAGCCGGCGCGGCAGCGAGCGCCTCAGCCGTCGGCGGGTGCCGCACCTCGCCCGCGTGGGTGAGGCACGCTCCGGCGATCACCTCGTCGTCGAAGTCGGGGGCGATCGTGCCCTCCACCGTCATGAGGGCGATGAGGTTGGCGATGTTCTGCGCGAGCAGTCGCGTCGCGTCGAAGGCCATGGTCGAGGGGGCGTCCTTCATACCCGCGATCGTGACGGCGCCGCCGGGGACGGGCACCGGGACATCCTCGCCGGGGATCGCGCCCTCGACGTTGCCGCCCGTCTCGGCGGCGAGGTCGACGATGACGGAGCCGGGCTTCATGCCCTGCAGCATCGCCGTCGTGATGAGGCGCGGGGCGGGGCGGCCGGGGATCGCGGCTGTCGTGATGATGACGTCGGCGTCGGCGACGTGCGGCGCGAGCAGCTCCCGCTGCCGGTCGGCGCGGTCGGCGGCGAGCTCTTTGGCGTAACCGCCCGCGGCATCCGCGGCGGCATCGAGGTCGAGGTGGATGAACGTTCCGCCCATCGAGCGCACCTCGTCGGCGGAGGCCGAGCGCACGTCGTAGGCCGCGACCTTCGCGCCGAGGCGCTTGGCGGTCGCGATCGCCTGGAGGCCCGCGACGCCCGCGCCGAGCACGAGCACGCGTGCGGGCGGAATCGTGCCCGCGGCGGTCATGTAGAGCGGGAAGAAGCGCGGGAAGCGCATGCCCGCCTCGAGCACGCAGCGGTAGCCGGCGATGAGCGACTGCGAGGTGAGGGCGTCCATCGACTGGGCGCGCGAGATGCGCGGGATGAGCTCGAGGGCGAACGCCGTCACCCCGCGCGCGGCGAGCGCTGCGACCGCCGGCAGTTCGGAGGCCGGCGAGGCGAAGCCGACCGTCACCGCACCGCTCGGCAGCGCCGCGATCGTCGCAGTGTCGAGCGGCCGCACGTGGGCGAGCGCATCCACGGCGCCGAGGTCGATGGAGTCGACGAGCCTCGCCCCCGCGGCCTCGAAGTCGGCGTCGGGGTAACCGGCGGCGGCACCCGCCCCGCGCTCGACCGTGACGGTGAGACCGTTCTTCAGAAACTGCGCGACGGATGCGGGGGTCGCGGCGACGCGCCGCTCCCCCTCGATCGGTTCGCGCCGGACGGCGATGTCCATCGTGCTCCTCGCGATTCGCTGGTCGTGTGGGAGCACTGTATCCGCTCGACGGATGGACCGAAGCCCCGTACCCTGGGAGGCGACGCGCCTGGGGAGGCGCTGTCGACATCCATCGGGGGGATCATGACCATCTTTCGTCGCGCCATCGCGCGAATCGCATTCGCCGCCGCGGCCGTCGCCGCACTCGGCCTCGGCGCCGCAGGCGTCGCACCCGCCGCCACGGCGGCGACCACCACGATCGCCGTGAGCACGGCGTCGCAGCTCAAGTCGGCGCTCTACGCCGTCAAGCCCGGGCAGACGATCGCGCTCGCCGACGGCGTGTACACGGGCACGTTCTCGAGCAGCGTCAACGGCACCGCGACGGCGCCCATCACGCTCATCGGGTCGCGCAAGGCCGTCATCACGACGGGCTCGACCGGGTCGGGCACTGCCTTGCTCGTCAAGGGCGACCACTGGCGCCTCACCGGGTTCCGGGTGACGACCGCGCAGAAGGGCGTCATGCTGCACGACTCCGACTACACGATCGTCTCGGGCCTCGACGTCGGCTCGATCGGTCACGAGGCCGTGCACGTGCGCGCGAGCAGCGTCGGCGTGATCATCCGGAAATCCACGATCCACGACACCGGCCTCACCAAGGCGGGGTACGGCGAGGGCGTGTACGTCGGCAGTGCGCAGAGCAACTGGGGCTCGATCATGGGCTCGGCGACGACGCCCGACCGTTCCGACCGCGTGATCATCGAGGACAACGCGATCGCGAACACCTCGGCCGAGGGCATCGACATCAAGGAGGGCACGACCGGCGGCATCGTGCGGCGCAACGTGTTCACGCGCGCCGGCTACTCGGGCGCGAACTACGCCGACTCGTGGGTCGACGTGAAGGGCGACGGCTACCGGATCGAGTCCAACTCGGGCAGCACGGCGCGACTCGACGCCTTCCAGGTGCACTCGGTGCTCGCCGGCTGGGGCGGCGACAACGTGTTCAGCGGCAACACGATCGTGAGCGGCGTGCCCGGCCACGAGGTGCGCGTCGAGTCGCGCGAGTCGGGCAATCGCGTGCTCTGCACGACGTCGAACGCGCGGCTCGGGCTGACGAACATCCGCTGCGGCTGACCGGGCGCGGCGGACGGGCTGCGCCTGCACGACGCAATCCGTCCGCCGCGATCATCAGAACGCGGCGACCTGCACCCAGGTGGCGCCGTCGTCGGTGGTGCGCATCACCTGGGTCGAATCGGCGATGACGACCGCGCCCGCCTCGCCGACCCCGACAGCCTCGGGCAGGAAGGGTACCTGGCCGCGGGCCGTCCAGATCCGCCCGTCGGTCGACAGTTGCAGCACGCCGTCGGCGTCGATACCGGCGATGCGCCACTCGGCCGACCCGACGGGGCTGTTCGCGAGCAACACGAGCGGGGGCGCACCCTCCACGAGGGTGAAGTCGCTGCCGTCGTCGGTGCTGACCTGCAGCCCCTCCGCTGTGGTGGCGAAGAGCTCGGTGGCCTCGGAGTTCCAGGCAAGCGAGCGAGCATCGAGCCGTGTGCCCTGCTGCCAGCTCGATCCACCGTCTGGGCTCACGAACACCTGACCGGTCGCCGAGTCGAGACCGGCGATGAGCGCGGAAGACGCCGAGTCTCCTCCCGCGACCATCGCGTGGAAGTCCACGTCTCCTTCGAGTGAGAGCCCTGACCACCGCTCCCCGCTCAGATCGGATTCGAGCACGCCGACGTTGGGCGCGCCACCGTCGCTGCCGGGGTGGCCAGAGATGAGCAGTCGTTCGCCGAGACGTAGGAAGCCCATAGCGTCGCCGGTGTAGTCGCCGAACGCGACCGGTTGGGCGATGCTCGCCTCATCGGCGGGCAGCTCGGCGGTGAAGAGGCCCTCGTGCGTGGCGATGTGCAGGAGGCCGCTCGACTCGTCGAGTGCGAGGCCGTGAACGTGGCGGGCTGCGGGTTCGGCCGATGGATCGCGCTCGGCCTCCGGCGCAGGTGACGAGCAGGCGGCCAGGGTGAGAGCGAGAGCCGAGATAGTCGCGCCGGCTGTCGCGGCGCGCGGGAAACGGATGGGCATGGCGTTCTTCCTTCGTTCGAAATCTGATGGCGTGCGTGGATGGCGCCGGCCAGCGGCCGGCGCATCCCTCTCACGTTCGCGAGATTCCAAGAGCGAGAAGGTCGGGCGGCCGCAGTCGCCGGGTCGGCACCACGGCAGTC
The DNA here is from genome assembly GCA_005502445.1 of Microbacteriaceae bacterium X2B. Classification (GTDB taxonomy): domain Bacteria; phylum Actinomycetota; class Actinomycetes; order Actinomycetales; family Microbacteriaceae; genus Microcella. Next base: position 157,774 of record SCPB01000001.1, on the reverse strand, counting down.
GACGCGCCGTCGACCCGTGGCTCGCCGAACCAGCCAGCGGCAGCGAGCCGAGGCCGCACGAACAGGAACAGCGCGACGAGCGCGACGAGCGCGCAGGCGACGAGCGCGGCGCCGCCGTGGTCGCCTTCGCAGGTCGCGCAGGCATTCTGCGGGTCGGCGTCGTGGTGCAGAACAGAAGTCTGGATCGCCGCGACGCCCGTCGACACCGTGGCGCCGCCGGGCGGTTCGGCACCATGAGCGGTCATCGCAACTCCGACGAAAGCGAGCGCTGCGATCAGCAGCAGATACGCCAGGCGGCTCATGACGGTTGGGGCCTCCACGAATAGTTCTGCCACATCAGCTCACGTGGCGACGCTCATCGACAGGAGTGAAAAGGACCAGTCTGCTCCGCGAGCATTCGCGGCGGCGGGCCACACGGGGTGGACCTGAGGGGATTCGAACCCCTGACCTCTTCATTGCGAACGAAGCGCGCTACCAACTGCGCCACAGGCCCGTGAACGTCGTCAACCCTATCACTGCCGATCGGGGTGCTCCGCACGCCGCCGAGGCCCGAGCAGGGCATCCCGGACCCACGAGCGAGCCGTCGGGAAGGCGCGCTCAGCCGACCGCGCGGCGGCGCTGCAGCACCTCGTCGAGGTCGGGCGCCTCGGTCGGCAGACCCTCGAGCAGGCCCATGCGGGCGAAGCGGCTCGACGGCGAAGCGGGGGCGCCGGCGGGCGCGGCGGGGGCGGATGCCGCAGGCGCCTCCGCGGGCGCGCTCAGCGAGGTCGCGGCGCGCTGGGCGCGCTCGGCCTCGGCCGCGGCGGCCGCGAGCACCGCGGCGTGGTCGATCGATCCGAGTCCGGCGCGCGCGGCGGGGGGAGCCGAGTAGACGGGAGCGGCGAGGTAGCGGGGCTTCGGCAGCGGCACTGGGGTCCACGCGCGCTGCTCGTCCGAGACCGCCGAGCCCGCGGATCGCTCGGCCGCGAAGTCGACGAACCGCGGCGCGCGCCGAGCCGGAGCGGCCCCGCCCGAACGGCGGCGGTTCGCCCGGGCGAGCCCCGTGAGCAGCATGACGCCGCTCACGGCGACGAAGCCGGCGAGCGCGGTCCACGCCCACGCGCCGGCGCCGACCGAGGCGATGAGCCCGACGAGGGCGACGAGGGTCAGCAGGGAGGTCGCAGCCCGCGAGCGGCGCAGGCGGGCCTGGCCGCGCTGGGCGGCGTCGACCTCGGCGGCGAGCCCCGGAGCGGTCTGTGCGAGGCGCTCGCGCACCGCCCGCTGCGCGGCGGCCTCGCGGGCTCGGGCGATCGCCTGCTCCTCGCGCTGGCGCGCGGCGAGCGTGCGCTCCTGATTGGCGATCTCACGCGCCGTCATCTCGGCGCGCACCGCCTCGGGCAGCTCGGTCGTCTGCGCCATGATGCGCAGCGTCTGCTGCAGCCGAACGGCGTTGCGCTCGGTCGACAGGTACTCGCTCCGGCGGCGCCACATCGGCACGAGGTAGACGAGCCAGAGCCCCGCGGCCAGCGCGATGAGGATCGCGGTGCCGCCTGACGTGAACTCCATGAGCACACGGTAGGGCCGAGGGGCGCCTAGGGCAGGGCGATCCCCCGGCGCGCCGCGATGCGATCGGTCTCGGGGATGCTCGCGGCCGTCATCGGGGCGCGCCCGGCCCTCCAGCGCTGCAGCACGCCCTGCGGCACCTCCTCCACCGTGAGCGCGAAGCAGAAGTGGTCGCGCCAGTCGCCGTTGATGTGGATGTACCGACGGCGCAGCCCCTCGTAGCGGAAGCCGAGCTTCTCGACCACGCGCAGCGACGCCGCGTTCTCGGGGCGGATGCAGATCTCCATGCGGTGCAGCCCGAGACTGAAGAAGACGTGGTCGGTCGCGAGGGCGACGGCGGTCGGGGTGACGCCGCGACCGGCGAACCGCTCGGCGACCCAGTACCCGATCGTCGCCGAGGCGAGCGAGCCGTAGGTCATCCCCGAGACGTTGAGCTGGCCGGCGAACTCGCCATCGACCTCGACCACGAACGGGAGCCCGGAGCCGGTGCGCGCGGCGGCGAGGAGTCCTCTGATGCTGCCCCGGGTATCCCACGACATCGGGGCGGCGGGATTCGTGGCCTCCCACGGGCGCAACCAGGCGCGGTTGGCGAGCAGCTCGCGCTCGAGCGCGCGCGCATCCCGCACCCGGATGGGGCGCAGGGTCGTCGCGCCATCGCGGAGCGTCGGGATCGTCGTCGCCACTGCCGGTCAGTCGAGGCCGGCGGCGAAGTCGCGCAGCCACGGACGCAGCTCGGGGCCGAGGTCGTCGCGCTCGACGGCGAGCTGCACGATCGCCTTGATGTAGTCGAGCCGGTCGCCCGTGTCGTAGCGGCGGCCGCGGAAGACGACGCCGTAGACGCCGCTCGAGCTCTCGTCGGTCGCGAGCTCGAGCAGGGCGTCGGTGAGCTGGATCTCGCCGCCCTTGCCCGGCGCCGTGTGCTCGAGCACGTCGAAGATCGCCGGCGTGAGCACGTAGCGACCGATGACCGCGAAGTTCGACGGCGACGTGCCCGGCGAGGGCTTCTCGACGAGGCCGGTGATGCGCACGACGTCGCTCTCGTCGGCCTGCTCGACCGTCGCGATGCCGTACAGGTGCGTCTGCGCGGGATCGACCTCGAGCAGGGCGACGACCGTCGTGGCGCGGTGCTGGTGCACCTCGATCATGCGCGTCAGCAGCGGGTCGCGCGGGTCGATGATGTCGTCGCCCAGCAGCACCGCGAAGGGCTCGCGGCCGACGTGCATCTTCGCGCGCAGCACAGCGTGCCCCAGACCGAGTGGATTCCCCTGCCGCACGTAGTGCATGTCGGCGAGGTCGGTCGAGTACTCGACCTTGGCGAGCTTCTCGGTGTCGCCCTTGCGCTCGAGCGTGGCCTCGAGCTCGCCGATGCGGTCGAAGTGGTTCTCGAGCGCGTTCTTGTTGCGGCCCGTGATCATGAGCACGTCGGTCAGCCCGGCGCCGACGGCCTCCTCGACCACGTACTGGATCGCCGGCTTGTCGACCACCGGCAGCATCTCCTTCGGCATCGCCTTCGTGGCCGGGAGGAATCGGGTGCCGAGGCCTGCTGCGGGGATGACGGCCTTCGTGAGCGCGGGGGTCATGGGCACACCTTAGCGAAGCGCCCTCACCGAGCTCGGGTGAACTCTTAGGATGGGCCGCATGCCGAGCGACTCCGCCCGAGCCGGGCACGCCGCGGCCGCAGCGCACGCCAAGCGCGCCCTGCGCGCCGAGCTGCGCGAGCGCCGGCGCATCCGGCCCCGGCACGAGCGCGAGCTCGCCGCCGAGCGGGTGACGCAGCAGCTCATCGCCCTCGCCTCGGCGCTCGGGCCGCAGCAGCTCAGCTGCTACCTCTCGACCGCCGACGAGCCGCAGACTCGACCCTTCCTGCGGTGGGCGTGCGATCGGGGAATCCGGGTGCTCGTGCCGGTCTCGCGCGACGACGGGCTGCTCGACTGGGCGCCGTACGAGGTCGAGCGCGACGGTGCTGGTACGGCGGGCGGCTCTGCCCCGGACGACGGGCTCGGCTCCGCCGCCGAACTCGAAGACGTCGCCGGCATGCCCGTGCCCGACGCAGAACTGCTCGGCCCTATCGCGATCAACGACGTCGGGCTCATCATCGTGCCCGCCGCGGCCGTCGACCGCTCCGGCATGCGCATGGGGTGGGGCCGCGGCTACTTCGACAAGACCCTCGGCTCGATGGACCGCCGCCCACCCGTGTTCGCCGTCGTGTTCGCCGACGAGCTGCTCGACGAGCTGCCGAGCGAGCCGCACGACGAACGCGTCGACGGGGTGGTCACGCCCGACGGCATCACCCGTTTCGCGGGCTGATCGCGGGCCGGGCGGCGCCGGCCGCATCCGCAGATCGATCGAATCGACCGTGACATCGGGGATGCCCGCCCGCCCGTATCCTGGACGCGGAGGAAATTCATGCCCACCTACTCGTACCGCTGCGCCGAGTGCGCGACCGCCTTCGACATCCAGCAGGCGTTCACCGACGATGCGCTGACCGAGTGCCCCACCTGCCGGGGCCGGCTGCGCAAGCTGTTCTCGGCCGTCGGCGTGACCTTCAACGGCTCGGGCTTCTACCGCACCGACAGCCGCACGCCGGCGGCGAGCGGCGCGGGGTCAGGGTCGGCGGGCGACTCGGGCTCCGGCTCGGCGGGCGGGTCGAGCGGCGCGTCGTCGACTTCGACATCGACGCCGGCGAGCACGCCCGCGGCGGCGGCGAGCTGAGCCTCGGCATGTTCAGCGGATTCAAGGCCTTCATCCTGCGCGGCAACGTCATCGAGCTCGCCGTCGCGGTCGTCGTCGGCACGGCGTTCACGGCGCTCGTCACCTCGATCGTCACAGCGGTCATCACGCCCGCGATCGGGGCGCTGTTCAACGCCGAGACCCTGAGCACGGCGCTCGTCGTCGAGATCCCGACCCTGTCGGGCAAGCCCGCCGAGCTGCTGTTCGGGGCGGTGCTCGCGGCCGTGCTGAACTTCCTCATCGTCGCGGCGGTCGTGTACTTCGCGCTCGTGGCGCCCATGAACTTCCTCGCCCGGCGGGCCGAGGCTGCGCGCAAGGCCGGCGAGCCGATCACCGCCGACGAGGAGCTGCCGACCGAGATCGAGCTGCTCGGTGAGATCCGCGACCTGCTCGCGCGGCGCGAGGCGGGCGAGCAGGGGCGCTAGCCCGAACGGTCCGAGCGCTGAACAGCTCGGGAACCGGGCGGGCAGCGCGTCGGCTCAGTAGTGGGGAGGCTTCTCGGCCTTCAGGCGAGCGTCGTTCTCGTCGAGGCGGTGCCGCTCGGGCTCCGGCAGCGGCGCCGGATCGGACCCGGGCGGAGGGGTCGTCACCGCCCGGCGGCGCCGACGCGGCCGACCCACGGGTTCGGCGTTCTCGACCTCGGCCACGGCGCTACCGGGTGGCGGAGGAGGGCAGTCCCTCGAGCGGCTGCGTCTCGTTCGGGGCCGCGCGGTGCCGGGCCGCGGCGGCCTCGGTAGCGGCCGAGGGGCGGCCGGTGGTGCCGCCGACGGCTCCGGCCATAGCCGCGATGCGGTCGGCGACGGCGTCGGGCTGGCTGAACAGCTCGAAGACGTGCACGCGCGCGTAGTGCCAGCCGAGTCGGCGCAGCAGGTCGGGTCGCAGCCGCAGCGCCTCGCGCAGGCTCATCTGCATGAGCGAGGCGTCGGTGTCGACGGCGATGCAGTAGCCGCCGCGGCTCGCGACGAGCCTGAACTTGCCGCGGTGGCCGAGCGAGACGCGCAGCCCGCGGGCCTCGAGGCGGCGGGCGAGGTCGATGAGCATCGGGTCGCTGTCGTCGGGCACCTCGACGGCCGAGCGGCGGGCCTCGATGTCGGCGAGCAGGTCGGCGAGCGCACGCGCGCCATGCGACATGCGGTCGTCGTCGAGGTCGCCCGCGCGGATGCAGCTGACGATGCGCACGAACCGCCGCGCGCGCGTCATCGCGACGGCCAGCAGGCGGTCGCCGCCGGGGCGGCCGAGCGCTCCGAACTCGCTCAGCACGCGGCCGTGCGGCGTTCGGCCGAATCCGATCGAGAAGATGACGCGGTCGCGACTCTGCGCGACCGCCTGCTCGATGGTCAGCACCGCGAAGGGCTCGGGCCGGTCGCCGAGCACGAACTCGTGCAGGTCGGGGCGCGTGCCGATCGCCTCGAGAACCGCGGCATGCACGCGTGCTGCGTGCTTCGTGCTCGCGGTGATGACCATGAGCGACTCCTTGGGCCGCGCCGTCGCGTGCTCGAGCACGAGATCGATGACGCGCTGCACCTCGACGTCGACGCTCTCGACGGCGCCCGAGTCCTCGTCGGGCATGCCGTGACCGTCGTCGAGGTAATCGACCGCGATCGAGGGGTGGCCGAGGAACGACCCGGCCCACGGCAGCGAGTCGATGCGCCCGGCGTAGAAGCGGCGGTTGACGAGCTCGGCGAGGTCCTCGCCGCCCGCGCGGTACGACCGGGTGAGCGATAGCGACGGAAGCAGCTCCGAGAGCTGGAACAGCGCGGATGCCGCATGGCGGGCATCCACGTCGGATTCGGGCGTCGTGTCGTCGCTCTCGAGCGCGATCGCGAACGGGGCGGGGCTCTGGGTGACCGGGTCGCCGACCGCGACCACTTGCCGACCGCGGCGGATCGCGGCGGCGACCTCGGGGATCGTCACGGCCCCCGCGTCGAGCAGGATCACGGCGTCGAAGGGCACGTCGTCGCTGATCTGGTGCACGTCGTATGGCGAGGCGAGCCAGACCGGCGCGATCGGGCGGCTGAGGTGCGGGGCGCACTTCTGCAGGTCGCCCGAGGTGAGCATGCCCGACTTCAGGAGGGCCTTCAGGGCGGCCGCCTCGTCGGGCCAGTCGGTGATGCCGATCGACCAGTTCTCGGCGAGCTGCCACGCGAGCAGCGCCGCCGACCCGGCCGCGTGGGCCTCGTCGACGAGACGGAAGTCGGCCTCGAGCCGGTCGAGCACCGTCGTGTCGGCGCCGAGCAGCGCGCGATCGCTCTGCAGCAGCGCGTCGAGCGCCGAGCGCCACCAGGCCAGCTCGAGCTCGGCGGCGACTTGGGTCTGCGGCACGTGCCGCGCCGACAGGTCGCTCAGCAGCGGCCCGACCTCCCAGCGCTCCATCTCGCGCAGCAGTTCGGTGCGCTCCTGCAGGTTGTCGAGCACGTCGCTCTCGGCGGCGAGCCGCTCGGCGAGCTCGAGCAGGTCGGCGATGCGGCGGTGACGCAGCTGCTGCGGCTTGGACTCGTGACCGAGCGGCTCGTCGAGCGCCTCGAGCTCCTGCTCGACCTGCTGGTAGGCGTGGTGCACGTCGGCGATGCCGACGGGTACCTGCGGCGTGATGCCGACGGGCACGAAGCGCTGCCAGAGCACCCGCTGCTGCTGGATGCGCGTGAGCGCCTCGTGCAGGTCGCCCACGTGAACGCCGGGCCGCAGGTACTCCTTCGCGAGCCCCTTGAGCCGGCGGCGGGTCGCCGAGGGCATCGAGGTGCCGTCGCGGCGCGGGGCGGTCGCGGCGATGAGCTCGCTGAGCGAGCGGTCGAACACCGACGACTGGAACTTGTCGAGCGTGTCGCGGATGTCGATGAGCAGCCGCAGATAGATGCCGAGCTCGGCGAGCGACTCGAAGGGGCGCATGTGGGTCGAGCCGATGAGGGCATTGGCGCGTTCGATGAGGCGCGGCAGCAGTTCGCGGTGCAGCCGCTTCGCGCGTTCGTGGGCCCGATGCGCGTCCTCCCCCGTCGCGAAGCGCGCGCCGTACCAGGGCGAGTCGTCCGGCCCGTAGGTGAACTGGCCGAGCTCGGCGGCCGTCACCATGACGGCGCTCGCGTGCGAGCGGTCGCGGGCCAGCAGTTCGACGGCCTCGCGGCTCAGCCGGGCGCGCGTCGTCGGCGGCGTCGGCAGCAGGGCGAGCCGGCTGAGCTCGGTGACGCAGTCGTAGACGCTGATCTGCAGCACCGGGTCGGGCCGGGCGAGTGCCGTGCGGTAGTCGACGAGCACGCCGCGCAGGCGGGCGAGGGCCTCGTTGACGTCGGCGACCTGGGGGCGCGCGGCCTTCTCGTTGCGCGAGATCGCGCGGATCACGTCGCGCCGCAGCGAGCGGGAGGTCACGGCGATCCCGGGCAGCCCGATCTCGGTGAAGCGGCTCGCGATCGAGCGCACGCTCGCGCGCCGCGGGCTCACGACGAGCACGCGCTTGTTCTGGCGCACGAGGGCACCGATCGCATTGACGATCGTCTGCGTTCCGCCCGTGCCGGGCAGCGTCTTGACGACGAGGGAGTTGCCCGCGGCGATCGAGGCGATCACCTGCTCCTGCTCGGCGTCGGCGTCGAGCAGCATCAGGTCGGTCTCGGGCGGGCGCTTGTCGGCGTGCACGAGCTCGACCTGGGTCGTGCTCTCGCGCACCGCCCAGCGCGCGCTCGAGTTGCCGGCGAGGGCGTCGAGCACCGGATGCGCGAGGTCGTGCGCGTCGGCCGACATCGGGGCGCCGATCTCCGCGAAGGCGCCCACCACCAGTCGCGGGGTGATCGTGACCCCGTCGAGGTGGGCGGTGAGCCCGCGCAGTCGATCGAGCGGCGGGTTGGGCTTGAAGGCTCCCTCGTCATCGGTGAGCGCGACGAAGGCCTGCGTGTCGAGGTGCAGCGAGAACTGCTGCGAGAGGGCTCGGACGAGGGCGGGGTTGACCGCCACCTCGCCTCGCAGCGTGAGCTCGACATCCTTGCCCCGACGGCGCAGCCGCAGAGAGCGCAGCAGCAGCGGGCCCCGGTAGTCGACGCCGTCGTGGCTCCAGGCGACCATGCCGATGCCGAGGGCGACGGCGTCGATACCGCGCACGCTCGCGAGCTCGAGGCCCTTGTCCGCGATGCGCTCGGCGGCCGTGCGGGCGCGGCGCAGGGCGACGTCGTCGCGCACGAGGTTGCTGAGCAGGGTGGGGCTGCCCGCGATGAAGCGCGCGAGCCCGCCGGGGTGGCTCGTGCCGAGCTCGATGCGCGTGCGGTCGGAGTCGTCGAAGTGCAGCAGAGGCGTCGGCCCGCCGAGGTTCGCGATCTCGTCGCGCCAGCGCTCCCACACCGGCTCGGCGATGTTGCCGATGCTCACGGTCGGGTCGCCGAGGGTGAGGGCGCCGGCGTCGGCGCCGTTCGCGGGCGGGGTCGCGGACGCGTCATCGACATCAGGATCGTCATATCGGTCGGCACGCCACACGCCGACACCCTACGCGCGGTGCGGCTCCCAGTCGGGCATTGCGCACCGTACGGCGCGGAATCGGGCTGTGAATCGGGGGCCGAGAGACCGTTCACCCGATGTCGAGCACGACGACGCTCGCCGAGATCGTCACGGCGATCGGCTCGGGCCATGACGCGAGCGCCTCGGCGAGTGCCTCGCGCTCTTGGTGGAAGGCGTTGGGCCCCATCATGATCGCGTCGATGGCCTGCTCGCGGGTCAGCTCGTGCACGCCTGTGACGGTCGTCGTCGTCGCGTGGCGGGCACCGGGGATGCTCGCCGCGGCCTCATCCGCCTTGCCGGCCGGCACTTTCAGCAGTTTCAGCGGCTTCACGAGCTCGTGGTGATGCGCGGGCTCGGGTACGACGACCACGACGCGGGCTCCGGGGGCGAGGACGCGATCGAGCTCGGCCGCGCCCCGCGCTCCGGCGCCGGGAGCGAACACGCGCAGCACGACGGCCACGCTCGCATCGGCGACCGGGATTCCCGCCCACACGTCGCTCCCGACCGCCGCGAGGCGCTCGTGCGCGCGGGCTGCCCGTCGCAGGGCGGGCACCGAGGCGTCGAGCACGACGCCTCGCAGACCGGGCCGCGCGTCGAGCACGCGCGCGGCGTGCCAGCCGGTGCCGCCGCCGAGGTCGACGAGCCAGCCGCTCGCCTCGACGGGGACGGCATCGACGATCGCCGCCGCGATCGCGTCGTGCGCGCCGCTGCGCTGGATCCGCTCGCGGGCCTCGATCATCGCGACGGTGTCGCCCGTCGCCGACGATCCGCCGCCGCGCAGGCTCAGGTACCCCTGCCGTGCGCGATCGAAGTGGTGACCCGCCTCGCATCGCACTCCTCCGGTCGCACCCTCGAAGGGCTCGCCGCACACGGGGCACTGCAGGATCTCGAAGGCCGGCGCCAGCGGACCAGGCGAGTCGTTCGAAGCGCGGTCGGTCACTCCCGCAACTGTACGGGGCGCTCGAGCACGCACCAGATGAGCTCACCGCGCTCGTCGACGGTCACGTGATCGGCGATGAATCCGACCTTCCCGGCTACCCTGATCGATGCGAGGTTGCCCGGGCGCACGGTCGACCACAGCCGTGCGCGGCCGGTCTGCCACGCGGCCTCGACCATGGCCGCCGCGGCCTCGGTTGCGAGCCCGTGGCCGTGAACGGCAGGCAGCAGCTCGGTGACGAGTTCCGGCTCCTCGATGGTCGCCCGGCCCGGGATCAGCGCGACGTAGCCGACGGGCCATCGCTCGCCGGCGAGGCGCAGCATGCGGAGGCCGAGCGCCTTCGCGGCGAGGCCGCGCTCGAGGGCGGGGATGCGCGCGAGTACCGTCTGCGGGTCGCCCGGGTCGCCGCCGCGCGCCGTCCAGATCGCGGCGTATGCGACCGCGTCGTCCGGGTGGAAGGGGCTCAGCCGCAGGCGGTCGGTCCGCAGCTCGGTCGCGAGCGGGGCGAAGCCTCCGGGCGCGCTCATACGCCCATGGGGATCCTGTTGACCGTCCTCGTCCTCGTTCTCGAGGTCGCGTCGACGGAGGCCGGGTGCAAGTATTCGGGTCATGCGCACCTCCTCCCCGAAGGCTAGGCGTCGGGCGAGCCGAACTCGATACCCGCATCCGGGTGCCACCCGTCGGGGAGGCGCGGGCGGAGGGCGGGGGCGAACCGCCGCTCGGGCTACACGGCCGCGCCCGCTCGGGTCTATGCTCGACCGCCGTGGGAGACATCCAGCAGCACCTGACGTCGAACGTCGAGCAGTTCAGCCAGCGCATCAAGATGCGCGATGATGTCGACCGGCCGCGCGAGGTCGAGCACTTCGCCAACTTCGCCGCCATCAAGGAGGCGCAGCACGCCGCGCGGCAGCTCGGGGACCTCGGCTACGCCGTGACGGTGACCCGACGCATGATCTTCCGCGCGACGATGCGCGCGACGAAGACGTCGACGGTCGACATCGAGGCCGCCGACGCGATGGTCGAGGAGGTCTTCGGCATCGTCGAGGCGAACCACGGCGACTACGACGGCTGGGGCGCTCCGGTCATCCAGCAGTAGTCGGCTCGGGCTCTGACGCTGGTCTGGCCCTCGGCGCGGTGCTCGTCGGAGTGCTTCGAGAACAGGGCCATGGCGCGAACCTACTGAAGCGCGCTCGCCGCGGCGCGGGGGTTGCGTCTCACGACACGAGGTGCAGTGCGTGGCGCTCCACCCACTGCGCGTCGGCGCGGTACTGCTCGGCGTGTCCGCGGACCGAGGCGTCGGTGCTCCCTCCCTCGTCGGGGTGCGCGTCGCTGTACCCGCGCGCGGTGTCATCGGTCACGATCGGGCCGATGACAGCTCGGGGGCGCGCGGGGCGGGCGCCCGCGCGGCCTCGAGCGCCGAGCCCGGGCGGTTCGCCGAGGCCTCGAACGCTGCGGCGAGAGCGAGAAGCCGCGCGTCGTCGTAGGCGCGACCGGCGAAGGTCAGCCCCACGGGCATCCCGATGTCGGCCATGAGGCCCATGCCGACCTGCACGCACGGAATGCCGAGGTGCCGAGGTACGAGGTTGCCGTTGGCGACCCAGGTGCCGTTGCGCCAGGCGAGCTCGGCGCTCGCGGGGTTCACGTCGGCGTCGGCGGGGCCCACGTCGGCGACCGCGGGGAAGACGACGGCGTCCAGCCCGAGGTCGTCCATCCACGCCTCGAGATCGCGGCGGCGAGTCTCTTCGAGACCGCGCACGCCCGCTTCGAGGTGCCGGATCTGCGTGAACGGCGGCACGCCCTCTCGGCGAGCGCGGCGAACGTATTCCGACAGGCGCACGTCTTCGGGCGCGAAGCGGCTGAGGTGCTCGTCGTAGCGGCCGGGCAGCGCCCCGAGAGGATCGGGGAAGATCAGCGCGGGCTCGACGTCGACGAGCCGGTGCAGGCGCGGGTCGCCGTTGGCCTGCAGGAACTCCTCCCAGCCCCACATCGACAGCTCCCACAGCTCCGAGTCGGCGAAACCCTTCGGCACGATGCCCCGCGCGACCATCGTGCGGTCTCCGGCGCGGCCGCGGCTCTCGTAGTTCGTCACGACCGGGAAGTCGACCTCGACGACCTCGGCGCCGGCGGCCTCGAGGTCGCGGCGGGCCTTTCCCCACTGCTCGACGACGCTTGTGCGGGTCTCGATCGGGTCGTCGGAATCCGGCTCGGCGCCGATGTACATGCGGGGAACGCCGAGCCGCGCGCCGCGCAGCGCCGCCTCGCGCGCGGCCGGCGTGCCGAGAGCGGCATACGACGGCGGGCGCACGCCCGACGCGGCCGGGACGCTCACCCAGGGCTGCTCGCGCCAGAAATCCCCGCGCGACTCGGGGTCGTCGGCGACGATCTGGTCGAGCACCACGAGCAGCTCGTCCATGGTGCGCGCGTACGGCACGACGACGTCCATGGTCGGCACGAGCGGCCAGTTGCCGCGCACCGAGATGACCCCGCGGCTCGGGGTGTAGCAGCACAGGCCGTTGTTCGAGGCGGGGCCTCGACCGCTCGACCAGGTCTCCTCCGCGAGCGCGAAGGCGCACAGGCTCGCGCCGGCCGCGGTGCCCGAGCCGTTCGACGAGCCCGAGCCGAACGGCGCCGTCAGGTAGTCGGGGTTGTACGGGCTCTCGGCGCGGCCGTAGAGGCCGCGCTGCATGCCGCCGTTGGCCATGGGCGGCATGTTGGTGAGCCCGAGGCAGATCGCTCCCCCGGCCCGCAGGCGCTCGATCGTGAAGGCGTCGCGCTGAGCGACGAGCTCGGCGAAGGCGGGCGAGCCGCTCGCGACCGTGAGGCCGCGCACCATGTACGAGTCCTTCGCCGCGTACGGGATGCCGTCGAGCGGGCTCAGCAGCTCACCGCGCGCGCGGCGCTCGTCGCTCGCGCGCGCCTCGTCGAGCGCCTCGGGGTTCATGACGACGAAAGCGTTCAGCTGCGGACCGGCCTGGTCGTAGGCCGCGATGCGATCGAGGTAGCCCCGCACGAGCTCGACCGCGGTCGTGCGGCCGTCGTCGAGGGCGCGGCGCAGGTCGAGGATCGACGTCTCGACGAGGGGGATGCCCGTCATCGGCCGGCCCCGTCCGCCCCGGCCACGGGCGCCTGGGCACCCGGGCCATCCGTACGCGCGCCCCCGGCCGCGGGCTGCTGCTGCGTGATGCAGTGGATGCCGCCCCCGCGCGCCAGGATCTCGCGCGCGTCGACGGTCACGACCTCGCGGCCGTAGGCCTCGCCGAGCAGCTCGCGCGCCCGCGCGTCGGCGACCGGGTCGTCGTAGCCGCACGCGATCACGCCGCCGTTCACGACCAGGTGGTTGACGTAGTTCCAGTCGACGAAGCCGTGTGCGTCGGTGAGGGCCGAGGGCGCCGGGAGCTCGACGCTGCGCAGGCGGCGCCCCGCGGCATCCACCGCTTCGTCCAGCACCGAGCGCACCTCGCGCATGACGGCGTGGTCGGGGTGGCTCGCGTCGGGCTGATCGTGCACGAGCACGACGCCGGGCGCGGCGAAGGCGGCGATCATGTCGACGTGGCCGCGCGTGCCGAGCGGCTCGTAGTCGCGGGTGAGGCCGCGCGGAAGCCAGATGACGCGCGTGGCGCCGATCGTGCGGGCGAGCTCGGCTTCGACGCGCTCCTTCGTGGCGTAGGGGTTGCGGCCGGGGTCGAGCTGCACGGTCTCGGTGACGAGCACGGTGCCCTCGCCGTCGACGTGGATCGCGCCGCCCTCGTTGACGAGCAGGGACGGGATGCGCGTCGCGCCCGCCTGCGCGAGCACCGTCTGGGCGATGAGGGCGTCGCGGGCGAAGCCGCCACCCTGGTCGCCCCAGGCGTTGAACACCCAGTCGACGCCGCCGAGGGCGCCCGTCTCGTCGTCGATGACGAAGGTCGGGCCGATGTCGCGCATCCAGAAGTCGTCCAGCGGGGCCTCGACGATGTCGATCTCGGCGCTGAGCAGGCGGCGGGCGCGCTCGCGCTCGCTCGGGTCGACGACCATTGTCACGGGCTCGAAGGGCAGAATGGCGTGGGCCACGTTCGTCCAGGCCTCGTAGGTGGCTTCGCGCGCGGCCGAGCTGTCGCCCATGACCTCGCCCTCGCGCGGGAAGGCCATCCAGATGCGCTCGTGCGGCGCGGTCTCGGCGGGCATGCGCCAGGTCATGGGAGGCTCCTTCGGTGAGGGCGGGCGCAACTCGTTTTATTGAGCATACACTCAATAGTGCGTATTGTCACGGCAGCGATCGAGGAGGCGGCATGTCCACGGATGCGCCCAAGCGCGCGCGCAAGACCCCCGCCGAGCGCGCCGCCGAGATCTCTGCCGCAGCGCGCGCGATCGCCCTCGGGGAAGGCCTGCACGCCCTCACCCTGCGCGCCGTCGCGGACCGCGTCGGCGTCACCGCTCCCCTCGTCGCCCACTACCAGCCGAGCATGGACGTGCTCGTCGCCGAGACCTTCCGCGCCATCGTCGCCGACGAGCTCGCCGAGGTCGGGGCGCACGTGCGCGCGCACATCGGGCGCGACCGCGTGGCCGGGCTGCGCATCCTGCTGCTGACCCTGCTCGACGGGGGGCGCGACGACGTGACGGCGGTCTGGGTCGACGGGTGGAGCCTGAGCCGACGCAACCCGCTGCTGGCCGCCGCCGTGCGCGATCAGACCGCGGCGTGGCACACGACGCTCGCGTCGCTCGTGCTCGCCGCCGCCGGCCTCGGCGTGCTGAGCAACGCCGAGGCCGACCGCGTCGCGGCTCAGCTGCTCGCCATGGTCGACGGGCTGAACACGCACGCCATGATCGGATTCCGCCCCGGGAACGCGAACGTCGCGCTCATCGCGCGCACGCTCGAGCACGAAATGCGCCTCACGCCGGGGACGCTCGCGGGCTGAGCCTCCGTCCGGCGTCGGCGGGGACGTGATGACTCGGAATTCGCGAATGGCATGGACATCGGTCGGGAGGGGTGATCGGGTCGCGAAGCCTTCCATAACTACGGAGTGGCCGAGTCGGATTCACGCGTTCCGTACTTGTGGAAGGACTGTTCGCGACAGCCGGGCGGCGTTCTCGCAGACGGCCGATGCCGCACCCGACCGGTTCAGGCGGCCGGGTGCGGCGACTCACGCCCGGTGACGTCGCGACCCCGGAGTCGTCCGGCCGCGCGCCGCAGGCCCTAGCCGACGAGCGCGCCGGCCCGCGCGCGCTCGACGCGCTCGAGCGCGAGCGCCTCGGCCGCGGCGAGCGGCGTGACGCCCTTCGCCCGTGCAGCGCCCATGACCTCGGCGAGGGTGTCGCCGATGCCGCGCAGTCGCGCCTCGATCGCGGCAGCGGGTGCCCCCTCGCCGGTGAGGGCGAGGTGGATCACTCCCCCGGCGTTGACGACGAAGTCGGGGGCGTAGAGGATGCCCCGAGCGGCCAGGTGGTCGGCTCCCGACCGGTAGGCGAGCGGGTTGTTGGCCGGGCCCACCACGGCGCGCACGGGCAGGGTCGCGATGGCCGCGGGGGTGAGGACTCCGCCGAGCCCGGCGGGCACGAACACGTCGGCGGGTGTCGTGAGCGCTGCCTCGGGAGCGATCCAGGTCGCGCCGATCGAGTCGGCGAACTCCCGCTTGCCCGCGGCGATGTCGGTGACGAAGAGCGTCGCTCCGGCGCGGGCGAGGCGCGTCGCGAGGCGCGAGCCGACCTGCCCGAGACCGGAGATGACGAACGAGCGGCCGACGAGCGAACCCGAGTCGAACAGCTCCTCCACGACGCGCTCGATCGAGACGTAGACGCCGAGGGCCGTGCCCTCGGCGGGCTCGCCCGCGCCGCCGGAGGAGGCGGGCAGGCCGACGACGTGCTCGGTGCGCTCGCGCACGACGAGCATGTCGTGCTCGGTCGTGCCGACGTCCTCAGCCGTGCGGTAGCGGCCGTCGAAGGTCTCGATGAGGTCGCCGAGGTCGAGAAGCGCGGCGCGGCGGCGCTCGGCGTCGACGATGTCGTCGGGCCCGAGAGCGATGACCGACTTGCCGCCGCCGGCGCCGATGTCGGCGAGCGCGTTCTTCAGGGTCATGGCGTCGGAGAGGCGCAGGGCGTCGGTGACGCCGTCGATCCACTGCGGGTACCGCCACATGCGGCAGCCGCCGAGGGCCGGGCCGATCGCCGAGGAGTGCAGGGCGACGGTGATGGTCAAACCCGAGCGCTCGCCGGTCACGGTCGAGACGCGCTCGTGGGTGAAATCGGGCAGGGGTGCGGTCGGCATGATGTCTCCAGCGAGATCGGTGCGGTCGTGGGCGTGATCGGTGCGGTGCGCCTGCGGGATCGCCGCTCGCGCACCGGTGCGCATCATGACCAGTGAGTCAACGCTGATTCGCCAGATCGCGCCAGACCATCGCAGAGAACTGATCGAAATGATCAATGGATGGGCGTACAGTGGCCCGCACCATGGTCAATTCGCCCAGAATGCTCGACCGCTCGAGCCGCAGCATCCTCGCCGCCCTCGATCGCGACCCGCGTGCCACCGTCGGATGGCTCGCCGAGACCCTCGGCCTCTCGCGCGGCACCGTGCAGAACCGGATCGGCCAGCTGTTCGACGGGCGCACGCTGAGGCCGCACTCGGTGACGGTGCATCCCGAGTCGCTCGGGTACGCCGTGCGGGCGATGGTGACGGCCGAGGTCGACCAGCACCGGTTCGAGAACGCGATGGTCGCCCTGAGCGAGATTCCGCAGATCATCGAGTGCGTCGCGATGTCGGGGCAGAACGACCTGCTGATCCAGGTCGTCGCGCGCGACGCCGACGACCTCTACGAGGTGGGGCAGCAGATCCTGCGCTGCCCCGGAATCCGGCGGACGGCGACCTCGCTCGTGCTCAAGCAGCTCATCGAGCACCGCGTCGCGCAGCTGCTGCTGCGCGACTGACAGACGCTGTGCGCAGCTGCTGCTGCGCGACTGACAGACGCTGTGCGCAGCTGCTGCTGCGCGACTGAATCGCGCGTCTCACCCGGCGACATGGGCGGCGAGCTGCGCGAGCAGCGGGATGCCCACCACGAGGTTCACCGGAAAGGTCACGCCCAGGCTTGCGAGAAGCGGGATCGCCGAGTTCGCCTCCGGCAAGGAATAGCGCACGGCGGCCGGAGCGGCGATGTACGAGGCGCTCGCGCAGAGGACCCCGAGCACGGCGGCGCCGCCCTCGGGCATGCCGATCGCCGCTCCGGCGAGCACGCCGAGCGCCCCCGCTGCGAGCGGGAAGAGAATGGCGAACAGGAGGAGCCCGACGCCCGCCGTGCGGGCCGACCGCAAGCGCGCGCCCGCCTCGAGCCCGAGCCCCAGCAGGAAGAGCACGAGCACGCCGCGGAAGGGGTCGCCGAATACGGGCTCGACGACCGCGAAGCCTTTCGCTCCGACCGCCCAGCCGATGAACAGCCCGCCGACCAGCAGCACGATCGACTTGCCTGCGAGCACCTCGTGAACGGCTCCGGCCCATCCGACATGCCGGGCTGCATGCCGATTGGCGAGCAGGAGCCCGACGATGATGCCGGGCACCTCGAGCACGGTCAGCAGCGTCGCCGCGTACCCGGGCACCGCCGTGCCGGCCGATTCGAGGAAGACGATGGCGGCCGTGAAGGTGACGAGGGAGGTGGAGCCGTAGTGGGCGGCGACCGCGCCGCGATCGACGGGGCCGAGCCGAGACATCCACCGCAGGGCGTTGTAGGCGGCGAGAGGCACGACGGCGCCGAGCGCGAGGGCGAGGGCGACCGGTCCGAGCACGTCGCCGACGGCCTCTCCGCGCAGGGCGACGCCGCCCTTGAAGCCGATCGCGAGCAGCAGGTAGAGCGAGAGCGACTGCGTGAGCGCCTCGGGCAGGCGGAGATCCGATCGCACGGCGACGGCGAGCAGCCCGAGCACGAAGGCGAGCACGGGGGCGCTGACGATGTTGTCGAGCAGGGCGTCGATGGTCATGGCGGCTCCAATAAGGGGCGGTCGAGGCGGGGCTGCGACACCTTCGGCGACAGCAATAGATGAAGCGCGTTTCATCTGAAGTCAACAATACATGAAGACTGCTTCACCTGATTCCGACGCGGTCGCGCAACAGGGCCACCCGTCGCCGCCGACCTGGAATGATGACCGCATGGCCGCCTGGACCTTCCTCACGCACCACGCGCACGTTCTGCTCGAGGTCGCGAAGAACCCGGATGCGACGGTGCAGCAGATCGCCGACGGCGTGGGCATCTCGACGCGGTCGGCCGTGAGCATCCTCAACGATCTCGAATCGGCCGGGTACCTGGAGCGCGAGCGGCGCGGGCGCCGGAACCACTACCTGCTGCACCCGGATCAGCCGATGCGGCACCCCTCGAACGCCGCCCACACGGTCGACGAGCTCATCCAGGCCCTCGCCGACCTGCGCTGAGCGACGGCGTCGATCGTCGCAGCGCCGAACTCAGTCGCGCGTCGCCGGGATCGCCGGTTCGGGTGCCGGCGTCGCAGCGCGGGCGATGCCGATGCTGAGCACTGCCGCGACGAGGCAGAGCGCCGCCGCACCGAACCAGGCGATCGTGTACTCCCCCGTCGTGTCGCGCACGAGACCCGCCGCCGTGGCGGCGAACGCGGCGCCGAGCTGGTGCGCGGCGAACACCCAGCCGAACACGATGAGGCCGTCGGCGCCGAATATCTGGCTCGCGGCACAGCGCGACCGTCGGCGGCACCGTCGCGACCCAGTCGAGGCCGTAGACGACGATGAAGATGATCATCGGCGGGTTCACCTCGGGCGCGAGCAGGAAGGGCAGCACGAGCAGGCCCAGCCCGCGGAAGGCGTAGTACACCGCGAGCAGGATGCGCGGGTTGACCCGGTCGGTCAGCCAGCCGGAGGCGATCGTGCCGATGATGTCGAAGACGCCCACGACCGCGAGCAGCCCGGCGGCGGTCGTCTCGGGCATGCCGTGGTCGTGCGCGCTCGGGATGAAGTGCGTGCCGATGAGGCCGTTCGTCGTCGCGCCGCAGATCGCGAAACCGATCGCGAGCGCCCAGAAGGTGCGCACCCGCACCGCCCGGCGCAGTGTGCCGAGCGCGTTGCGCACGGCGTTGCCGCTCGCGCGCACCGGCCGCTGCCACCCTTCGGGCGTTCCGTATGGCGTCAGCCCGATCTCGACGGGGTGGTCGCGCAGCCAGATGAGCACCATCGGCACCACGAGCAGCGCCCCGCCGGCGACGAGCAGCGAGGCCTGCCGCCAGCCCTGCTCGTCGACGAGGATCGCGATGAACGGCAGGAAGGCGAGCTGACCGGTCGCGCTGCCCGCGGTGAGCACGCCGACGACGAGCCCGCGACGCTTCACGAACCAGCTGTCGGCGACGGTCGCCGCGAAGACGAGCGCCATCGACCCCGTGCCCAGGCCGATCATGACGCCCCAGGTGACCACGAGCATCCACGGAGCGGTCGCGAAGATGCTCAATCCGGCGCCGCCCGCGACGAGCACCAGGGCGACCGTCGTGACACGGCGCAGCCCGTAGCGGGCCATGAGCGCGGCCGCGAACGGCGCCATGAGGCCGTAGAGCAGCAGGTTGACGGTGACCGCGAGCGAGACCTCGGTGCGGGTCCAGCCGAACTCCTGCTCGAGGGGCAGCATGAGCACGCTCGGCGCCGCCCGGAAGCCCGCGGCGCCGACGAGGGCGAGGAAGGCGACCGTCGCGACGATCCAGGCGGGGTGGATGCGGCGCGTTCGCGCCGGGCTCGCGGTCATGGGCCGATTATGTCCGGCTCAGGTCGACCTCCGCTCGGGCGGCGATCGCCTTGATGAGCGCCGAAGCGTTCTCGGCGCCGTAGCCCGCCGAGACCGCGGCGTCGACGTAGTCCGCGGCGACCTCGAGGCCCCTGACGGGCGCGTCGAGCTCGGCGGCGAAAGCGCGGATCAGTCGCGTGTCCTTCTGCATGAGGGCGAGCGCGAAGGAGGGCGAATAGTCGCCCGCGAGCACGGCGGCTCCGACGCCGTCGAAGATCGGCGACCGGAAGTCGGTCACCGACAGCACCTCGAGCACCGCGTCGAGATCGAGCCCCGCCTTGCGCGCGAGTGCGAGCGACTCGCCGAGCGCGAGCAGCTGCGAGGCGACGATGAGGTTGCCCACGAGCTTCATGCGCACGCCCGCGCCCGGTCCGCCCACGTGATGGACGGAGCTGCTGATCGCGTCGAGGACGGGGCAGGCGACCTCGACGACATCGGTCTCGCCGCCCGCGACGACCCACAGTCCGCCGGATTCCGCTTCGCCCTTCGAGCCGAACACCGGCGCGTCGATGAACGCGACGCCGCGACGCTCGAAGGCCTCGCGCTCCTCCGCGCTCGCCTGCGGGCTGATCGTCGAGAGGTCCACGACGATCGCGCTGTCGGGGACGAGTGCTGCGAGACCGTCGGGTCCGAGCACCACCGCTCGCACGGCAGCGTCGTCGGAGAGGCAGTAGAGCACGAACTCCGCCTCGGCCACCGCGGCGGCGATCGAGGGCGCCTGCGCCGCGCCCCGCCCGACGAGGTCGGTCGCACGATCGGCTGTGCGGTTCCACACCGTGACGTCATGGGCGGCATCGAGCAGGTTGCGGGCCATGCCGCGCCCCATCGTGCCGAGGCCGATGACCGTGACTCTCGCCATCTCAGCTCACCGCCGCACGGCTGGGAGTGTTCGAGGCCTTCCACGACTGCAGGAACCGCAGGAACGCGGTCGCTCCCGGGTCCTGCAGACCGATGCTGCGATCCTGCAGCCAGGAGGCGCGCCCGCGTCGGGACTGGAGCTCCTTCGACGTGATCACCCCCCGTTCGGCGGCCTCGATCGCCGCGTCGAGACGATCCGCGCCCGAGTTCGTCTCGCGCAGAGCCTCGGCCGCCGGGAACATCGCGTCGAGGATCGTCTTGTCGCCGACCTGCGACTTGCCCCGCTGGCTGATCGACTCGGCCGCCGCGAGCGCGAACTTGTTCACCATCTCGGAGTCGATCGACTCGGCGTCGCCCCACACCCGGGAACCCGCGAGCAGAGCACCCGCGACGAGGGCGGCCATCGTCGAGGGGTTGGCGTTGGCGAAGGCCTTGGCGCAGGCGAGCACGACCTCGGTCGGCTTCGACTCCGGAGGCAGCTGCAGCAGTGCGTCGATGACGGCCTGCGCGCCGAGGGAGACCGTGATGCCGAGATCGCCGTCGCCGAGGGCCTGGTCGAGGTCGCCGAGCTCGTCGGCGTACTCGGGGAAGACGGTCAGGCAGTTCTGGATCGCGATGCTCAGTTCGTGTCCGTTCATCGATGTTCAGACCTCTCGGAAGAAGGGGGATTCGGCGGGCGCGTCCAGCAGCGCCAGTCGATCGTCGGTCAGTGTCAGGATCGAGATCGACGCCCCGGCCATCTCGAGGCTCGTGGCGTACTCGCCCACGTAGTTCTTGGCGATCGCGATGCCCTTGGCCTCCAGGATCTGGTGCGTGCGGCGGTAGAGCAGGTAGAGCTCTTCGAGCGGAGTGGCACCGAGGCCGTTCACGAGCACGGCGACGCGGTCGCCCGCGGAGATGCCCAGGTCGGTCACGAGGCGCTCGGTCAGGTGCTCGGCGATCTCGTCGGCGGTTTCGAGCGTTCCGCGGTGGATGCCCGGCTCGCCGTGGATGCCGATGCCGATCTCCATCTCGTCATCGGCGAGCTCGAAGCTCGGCTTCCCGGTCGTCGGCAGAATCGTCGGCGAGAGCCCGACCCCCATCGTCGCAGTGTGCTCGATGATGTCCTCGGCGATCGCTGCGACCTCGTCGAGCGAGTCGCCGCGCTCGGCTGCCGCGCCCGCCGCCTTGTAGGCGAAGAAGATGCCCGCGACGCCGCGACGGTCGGCCGCGCGCTCCTTGGGCTGGCTCGCGACGTCGTCGCGACCGAGCACCGTGCGCGTGCGGATGCCCTCGAGCTCGGCCATGTCGATCGAGAGGTCGAAGTTGAAGACGTCGCCGCCGTAGTTGCCGTAGAGGTAGAGCACCCCCGCGCCGCCGTCGACGGCCTTCGTCGCCTCGAGGATCTGAGCCGAGGAGGGTGACGAGAAGACGTTGCCGATCGCGACGCCGTCGCAGAGACCGCGCCCGACATAGCCCTTGAACAGCGGCAGGTGACCCGAGCCTCCACCCGTGACGATGCCGACCTTGCCCGAGACGGGCGCATCGGCGCGCACGAGCACGCGGCGGTCCTGGCCGATGGCCTTCAGCAACGCCGGGTGAGCCAGCAGGATGCCGTCGACGAACTCGTCGACGAAGTCCTTCGGTTCGTTGATGATCTTCTTCACGAGTGCTCCGTATCTCTAGTGGCTGTCGGTTCTCTAGTGGCTGTCGGTGAGGGTCGTGGATGAGGAGTCGGCCAGACCGGGTGGTGTGGGCGGGGGCCCGGGCTCGACGCGGGAGCGCCTCGATCGTCGGTTCGCCATCAGGTAGTCGAGCACCATGACGGCGATGAGGATGACCCCCTGGGCGATCGCGTATTCGTACGACGACAGCCGCAGCGCGGTGAAGCCGCTCGACACGATCTGCAGCGTCAGGGTGGCCAGCACGATGCCGGCGACCGAGGCGAAGCCGCCGTTCGGGTTGGTCCCGCCGAGCACCGCGATGACGATCACGAGCAGCACGTACGAGGCGCCGTAGTCGGCCGATGCCGTCGGGTTGCGGGCGAGGAACAGCACGCCCGCGACCCCCGCGAGAGCGCCGCCGATCGTGTATGTGCTCGTGAGCACGGTTCTGCTGCTGATTCCCGAGTACCGCGCCGCGACCGGGTTCGCGCCCTCGAGCTGGATCTTGCGACCGAGCGGCGTCCTGCTCACGAAGAGGGCGACGAGCGCGGCGATCACGATGAACACGACGAACAGCAGCGGCACGGGGCCGAGAGCCGTGCGGCCGAAGGCCGAGAGCCCCGCGGGCGCGCCGTAGAGGGTCGACCCGCCGGTCGTGACGACGGCGATGCCGTTGAGGATCTGCATGGTTCCGAGCGTGGCGAGGATGGGCGTGATGCCGACGACGCTCACGAGCACGCTGTTGAGCACCCCGCACCCGATGCCGACCACGACGCCGGCGAGCAGGATCGGGATCGTGAGGCTCTCGGCGAGCGCCGGATCGCTCGCGGCGATGCCCGAATACAGCGAGACGATCGTGATCGCCGACAGGTTGGCGATCGCGACGAGCGAGAGGTCGATCCCCCCGGTGAGCATCGCGAGCATCATGGCGATCGCGATCACGCCGATCTCGGGCGCCGCGACGCCGATGTTCTGCATGTTCAGCGGGCTGAGGAACACGCGCGGGTTCGCGATCGCGAAGATCGAGAACGCGAGCACGAACGCGACGACCATGCGCCCGGTCTTCCGGTTGCCGGCAACTCGAGCCATCGCGCCGCGCGTCGCCTGCTCGAGCCGGTCGTTGAATCGCGCCGCGGGCCGCTGCGGCGATTGCGCAGGCGACGGCGGCGTCGCGCGCCGGTCGGGTGTCGTCTTCGCGCTCATGATGCGACCTCCTCGACCACTCGGTCGGCCTTCTGCTCGTCGACGGTATGAACCCGTCGCGCCTTCTTGCGCGCCGCGATCGCCTGAATTCCCACACCGGCGATGAGCAGCATTCCGACCGCGGCCCGCAGCCACGCGCTCGGGACGCCGGCGAGCAGCAGGCTGTTGTTGATGACCTGGATCAGGATGACGCCCAGCACCGTGCCGAGCACCGATCCGCGACCGCCGAAGATCGAGGCCCCGCCGAGCACCACCGCGGCGATGATGTCGAGCTCGTCGCCGACGAGGTCTTGCGGGTTGGCGCTGCGCCCCATGACCATGTGGGCGACGCCGGCGATCGCCGCCAGAACTCCGACGAGCACGTAGACGAGCACCTGCGTGCGCATGACCCGGAATCCGGCCCGTCGGGCCGCCTCCGCATCGCCCCCGATCGCGTACAGGGCGCGGCCGAACATGGTTCGCGTGAGCATCCACCAGATGATGAGACTCAGGCCGATGGCGACGACGGCCATGACGTGCAGCGAGGCCCGACCGGTGCCGGTCGCGAAGTCGATCACGGTGACCGATGACAACGAGGCGAGAGAGGGAGGCAGCTGCGCGTAGTACGTCGCTCCGACGTAGGTGTACATGACTCCGACGAAGACGCCCTGTGTGCCGAGGGTGACGATGAGCGTGGGAAGTCGGAACCGCGCGATGACGACCCCGTTGAACAAGCCGAGCACCGCGCCGATCGCGATCGCGAACCCGATGATCGCGAATGCGGGGAGGTCGGGGGCGGTCGTGATGGCGAACGACACGGCCGTGTAGGCCGAGAAGATCGCCACCGCGGCGAACGACACGTCGATGCCGCCGGAGACGATGACGACGAGCACCGCGAGGGCGAAGATCAGCGGCACGGTGGCGCTGCGCAGCGTCGAGAACGCCGTGCCGGCGCTGAGGAACGCCGGGCTGATGATCGACATCGCGATGATGAGCGTGAGGAGCACGAGGGCGAGGACGCCTTCGTTGTTCGACCCGCGCAGGGTGCGGAGCATCTGCATGTCAGGCCGCCATCCTCTCGTGGATGATCTCGGCGGTGATCTCGTCGCCGCTGAGCTCGTGCGTGACGCGGCCGCGGGCGACCACGAGCACGCGATGGCAGCACGAGACGAGCTCGGGCGCGTCGTCCGAGATCACGATGATGGCCATCCCCCTCGCCGCCGCCTTGCGGAGCAGGTCGAGGATCTGCGCCTTGGATCCGACGTCGACGCCCACAGTCGGGCCGTTGAGTACGAGCACCTTCGGCTCGGTGGCGAGCCACTTCGCGAGCACGACGCGCTGAGCGTTGCCGCCCGAGAGCGAGCGGACGGGGGCCTCGGGGTTCGGAGCGTTGATCTTCAGGTCGGAGAACAGCCCGGCGATCGTCGCGCGGATCCTCGCGCGGTCGAGACCGTGCCAGCGGTTGCGATGCCGGTCGAGCGAGCCCGCGACGATGTTGTCGGCGATCGACTTCTCGAGGAAGAGGCCCTGCGACAGGCGATCCTCCGGCACGTAGCCGATGCCCGCGTCGACGGCGTCGGGGATGCTGCGGATGTCCGCGCGGCGTCCATCGATGAAGATCTCGCCGGATGCGGCCGGTCGCGCTCCGAAGATCGCCTCGGCGATCTCGGTGCGACCCGACCCGAGAAGCCCGGTCACGCCGAGGATCTCGCCCGGCCGCACCGAGAACGACACATCGTGGAAGGCGCCGGGCAGATCGAGATGCGAGACGACGAGGCGCGGGGCGGCCGACTCGTCGAGATCGGCGACGAGCCGCGACTCGTCGAGTTCGCTGCCCGTCATGTGCTCGGCGATCGAACGCCGATCGAAGTCGGAGGCGAGACCGCTGGTGACGACGCGGCCGGACCGCATGATCGTGACGCGCTGCGAGATCGCGAGCACTTCTTCGAGCTTGTGCGAGACGAAGACGAGGGCTACACCGCGGGCGCGCAGTCGCTCGACCACCGCGAAGAGTCGGGCGACCTCGGTGTGCGTGAGAGCCGTGGTGGGCTCGTCCATGATGATGACGCGGGCGGCGTGCACGAGGGCGCGGCAGATGGCCGTCAGCTGCTTGTCCGCGACGGAGAGGTCGCCGACCTCGCTGTCGAGGTCGAGATCGAGCTGCAGTTCGTCGACGATCGCGCGTGCCTTCGGTCGCACCGACGCTGCACGGTACAGCTTCTGCCGACCGGCGACCTCGGCGGTGAGCACGATGTTCTCGGCGACCGTCAAGTTGGGGAAGAGCGAGAAGTCCTGGTAGATCACCTGCACACCGCTGGTGATCGCCGACGTCGCGTTCATGCGGGAGTGCGCGACGCCGTCGATGATCACCTCGCCGCTGTCGGGCCGCTCGACGCCCGAGATGATCTTGATCAGTGTGGACTTGCCGCAGCCGTTCTCGCCGGCGAGGCAGTGCACCTCGCCGGGCAGTAGGTCGAGCGAGACGCCCGCGAGCGCTGTGACGCCGCCGAACCGCTTCGTGATGCCGTGCACCGCGAGCACGGGTTCGACGGCTGCCGTCGGAGGAGATGCCATCGTCGGCCTTCCTGACGTGGAGCTCCGGGAGCGCGTATCGAGCGCGCGCCCCCGGAGCAGGGATTGATCGAGACTCTAGAAGTCGTACTGCGCCGCGGTCTCGGCGTCTGCCGCCACCGAGGCGTCGCCGACGAAGACATTGTCGTAGCCCTCGAGCTTCTTGAGCGAGGTGTAGCCCTCGATGCCGAGGTCGGTGCCCTCTTCGATCTCGCCGCCCTCAGCGAGGATCCGCGCGATCTCGAGCTGGGCCTTGCCGGCGAGCGCCGGGTCCCAGAAGAAGATCTTGTCGATGGAGCCGTCGGCCAGGTACTGGTTGGCCACCGAGGGGATCGACGTGCCCATCACGCACACCTCGTCCTCGAGGCCGGCCTCCTGCACCGCGCGACCGATGCCCGGCACGTCGTTGCCGGCTGAGCCCTGGAATCCGGCGATGTTCGGGTACTTGGCAAGGATCTCCTTAGCGCGCTCGTAGGCGGTCTCCTGGTTGTCGGTGCTCTCGATCGGCGTCTCCACACGCGTCATGCCCGGGTAGTTCTCGAGCTGGTTCTGGTAGCCGGCCTCGACCCACTCCATGTGGGTCTTGGCGGTCAGACCGCCCACGAACTGCACGTACTCGCCCTCGCCACCGGTGCACTCGGCGAGGTTGTCCATGATCTCCGCGCCGTAGGAGGCGTTGTCGAACGCCTCGATGTCGATGTCGACGTTCTCGATACCGGTCGCCTCGTGCGAGACGACGATGATGCCCTGCTCGCGAGCCTGCGCGAGAACGCTCGAGAGCGCTTCGGGCGAGTTCGGGACGACCGTGATGGCGGTCGGTCCCTGGGCGATGAGGTCCTGGATGATCGCGACCTGCTTCTCGGGGCTGACGTCGTCCGCACCTTCCTGGCGGGCGTCGATGCCGGTCTCGTCGGCGAACTCCTGGACGCCGACGGCCATGCGCTGGAACCACGGGATGGTCTGAGCCTTGACGACCGTGACCATCACCATGTCTTCGGGTGCGGCGTCGCCGCCACCGGCGCTGTCGCCGGAACCCGCGCCGACCGTGGTGCAGCCGACGAGGAGGAGGGTTGAACTTGCCGCGAGCGCCAGGCCACGGCCAAGTCGAGTGCGATCCATACGTTTACTCCTTTGTGAACGAGTGAATGACTGCTTTCGCCGTCATCAGGACGCGGCAATCTCTGACCATGCTGTGTCGGGATGTGTCGCTGAGGGAGGACGCTAGCGAGGATGTGCGCGCCGTGTCAAGCGATAGTGCGCATGAATCTGCGCACTTTCACGCAACATGCGACCGGAGTGCGTGATCCGTGCGCTCTCCTGCGCCGAATTCGCGCGGGACTTCGTTCGAGACCGAGGCACCGTCAAGCAATCCTCCTGTTCACTGCGGCTCCGCGCGTGGTGGGGGCGACGCATTGCGCACTTTCGCGCGTCAAAGGTTCACTTCGGGCGCCGCGCGGTCTAGCCTCAGAGCACCGGGTCTCGAGGAGGAGGTGAAACCATGTCGCGTCAAGCTGAGATCGTCGATGCGTTGCAGGACAAGGGATTCCAGTCCGTGCACGACCTCGCAGGGCGCTTCGAGGTGACCGCCTCGACGATCCGCCGGGATCTCGAGCGCCTCGAGGCGATGGACCTCATCAAGCGCACCCACGGCGGCGCCGTGCCCGTGCGCCAGTCCGAGACTCCGCACCATTTCAAGGAGGAGCTGCACCGCGCCGAGAAGACCGCGATCGGCCGCGCGATGGCCGAGCGCGTGCTCGAAGGGCAGACGGTGCTGCTCGACGGGGGCACGACGAACCTCGAAGTGGCGCGCCACATGAACCACCAGCGCCTGACCGTCGTGACCAACGACCTGCGGGTCGCCACCGAGATCGCCCGCAAGCAGACGATCCACCTCGTCTTCATCGGCGGCGAGCTGCTGCCCAACGCGTACACGATGTGGGGCCCCACCTCGGTGCAGCAGCTGTCTAATCTGCGCGTCGACGTCGCGATCTTCGGCGCCGACACCGTGTGCGATGACGGCCTGTACAACGCGAGCAGCTACGAGATCGAGCTCAAGCGCCTCATGCGGTCGATCGCGAAGGAGGCCTTCTTCGTCGCCGACAGCTCGAAGTTCGGGCGCGAGGCGCTGTTCAAGGTCTTCGGCATGGAGTCGTTCACCGCCGGCATCACCGACGACCGCCTCGACCCGCTGCGCGCGTCGCACTTCCCGGTGCCGATCATCCAGGCGAGCGTGCGCCGCCTGGACTGAGTCGGTCAGGCGGTGCCACCAACGGGGCGCGCCCTCGCAGACGGCACGACGCGAGCCGACGGACATCCTCGATTCCCCCAGCGCTCGGAGAGCGCGCATCCAGCGAGGCGGCGTAGCGTCGAGCACGCCGCGGGCGGCCCATCTCGCCGCCCTCTCCCGAAGGGATTCCCGATGCACCGTTCGTCCTCCGCCGGCTTCGACATCCGGGAGGCCGTCGAGAGCCTCCGCGGCGCCTTCTCGCCCCGCAGCGGCGGGCGCTCGTCAGAGGGAGGGTCGCCCGGCGACATCCGTGCCGCGATCCTCTCGGCTCTCGCGACCGAGCCGATGAACGGCCACCAGGTCATGCAGGCGATCGCCGCGGCGAGCGGCGGCGCATGGATGCCCGCCGCGAGCTCGGTCTACCCGACGCTGCAGCAGCTCACCGATGAGGGCCTGCTGCGCACCCAGCACGACGGCGAGCGCATCGTCTACGCGCTCACCGACGAGGGCCGCGCGGCGGCCGCGGAGGCGGCCGCCGCCGAGTCGGCCGAACACGCGCACGACGACGCCCGCAACGGCGACCGCGACCATTGGCGCGTGCCGCGCTGGGACGAGCACACCGCCGCCGTGCCGAAGGCGGGCGCGAAGCTCGCGCAGGCCGCGGCCCAGGTGGCGCAGTCGGGCACGCGCGAGCAGAAGGAGCGCGCCGCCGCGTTGCTCGACGAGACGCGCCGCCAGCTCTACGCGATCCTCGCCGAAGGCTGACGCGGTGCCGTCCCCGGGCGGCGGCGAACCCTCACCGTCGGCCGACCCCGCGGTCGCGAACCGCTCCGGCACGACCGACCCGGCCCTGCAGGCCCGCTACCGCCGCATCATGCGCTTCGCGGCGCGCGCGCTCGCGCAGGCATGGTGGTTCGAGCTCGTGCTGCCGCGGTTCGGGCTCGCGCGCTTCGCCGCCCGCGGCCGCATCCGCCGGCTGCAGAGGCTCGCCCGCCGGTTCCACGCGCTCGCGGCCGACCTCGGCGGGCTCATGATCAAGGTCGGGCAGTTCCTGTCGTCGCGCCTCGACGTGCTGCCGCCCGAGATCACGCGCGAGCTCGAGGGACTGCAGGACGAGGTGGCTCCCGAGTCGTTCGCGCGCATCGTGGCCCAGATCGAGCGTGAGTCGGGCATCCCGCTCGATCGCGCCTTCGCGTTCTTCGACCCGACCCCGCTCGCGGCGGCCTCGCTCGGCCAGGCGCACCGCGCGCGCCTCACCCCCGGCATCGCCGCCGACCTCGGGTTCGAGGAGGTCGTCGTCAAGGTGCTGCGGCCCGGGATCGAGCAGATCGTCGAGGTCGACCTCGCCGCGCTGCGCCGTGTCGGCCGCTGGCTGTCGCGGGTGCGCCTGGTGAACCGCCGCACCGACGCCCCCGCGCTCGTCGAGGAGTTCGCCGCGACGAGCCTGCACGAGATCGACTACGTCAACGAGGGCGTCAACGTCGAGCGCTTCGCCGCCGACTTCGCCGACGACCCGCGCGTCGGCACGCCGACGGTCGTGTGGGAGCGCAGCACCCGCCGCGTGCTGACCCTGTCGGATGTCACGGCGATCAAGATCTCGGATGTCGCGGCGCTGCAGGCGGCCGGCATCGATCCGAACGCGGTCGCCGCAGAGCTGGCCCGCGCCACATTCGAGCAGATCTTCGTCGCCGGGTTCTTCCACGCCGACCCGCACCCGGGCAACATCTTCGTGACGCCGGGCCCGTCGGGCGGCGCCGACGACTGGGCGCTCACCTTCATCGACTTCGGCATGATGGGCGAGATCACCGACGAGCTGCGCGACGGCCTGCGGCAGTTCATCTTCGCCGTCGCCGCGCGCGACGCCCGCGGCTGGGTCGCGGCGACTCAGCGCCTCGGAGTGCTGCTGCCCTCGGCCGACACCGTCGAGCTCGAGCGCGCGATCACGGCGCTGTTCGACCGCTTCGGCGGCATGGGCGTCGCCGAGCTCACGCGCATCGACCCGCGCGAGCTCGAGGCGTTCGCCCGGCAGTTCAGCGAGGTCGTGCGCACCCTGCCATTCCAGCTGCCCGAGAGCTTCCTGCTGCTGATCCGCACCGTCTCGCTCATCTCGGGCGTGACGAGCGCGCTCAATCGCGACTTCAACATGTGGGATGCCGTGGACCCCTTCGCGCGCACCCTGCTCAACGGCGGCGGCGCCTCCACCGCCCGATCGCTGGGCCGTGAGGCGGTCGCCATCGCCTCCGCCCTCGCCCGCCTGCCGCAGCGGGTGGATGCTCTCGCCACGCGCCTCGACCGCGGCGAGCTCGCCATCCGCAGTCCTGAAGTCGAGCAGCGCCTGCGCGTCATCGACGGCAGCGTGCGCCGCACGACCTCGGCGATCCTCGCGGCGGGGCTGCTCGTCGCCGGAGCGATCCTCCGCCCGGGCGATGAGGTGCTCGGCACGGCGCTGCTCGTCGCGGCGGCGCTGCCGGGGCTGCACGTGGTGTCGCCGTGGCGACTGCGGTGACGCGACTCGGTGCCTGACCTCGAACAGTGCATCCATATAAATCCGGATAAGCACTTCCGTATTTTTACGAAAACTGCGACCATTGTGACATGAAGAACGTGGAAATCGTGTGGCGCACGCTCGCCGACGCCGCGCTCGACGGCAAGCGTGAATGGAACAGTATCGGCGACATCGCCGACGCGTCATCGGTGGCACCGTCCACCACCCATCAGTCCTTGGGCCGGCTTCTCGACATCGGCGCCGTTCGCGCGAACGCGCGTCGTGGTTACGCCGTCGTCTCGCCCGAGAAGCTGCTCGAGGCCTTGGCCGCCCAGCGCAACCTGCGGGTCGACACCATGGTGTCCACCACGCTCCCTGCCGCCCAAGCGCTGCTCGATGACCCCGAGGTGGACTATGCGGTCAGTGGCAGCAGCGCTGCAGTGCACTACCTCGGCGGCCGCAACACGGTTGCTGATCTCGGTCGACGCATCGTCTACACGACCCGAGCTCTGACTCAGGCCGACTTCCCCGAGGGCGGCGACGTCATCCTCCTCACAGGAGACCCGGTCGCGGCACGCTCGTGGCGCTCTGGGTACGCCAGCCTCGCGCAGACCTATGCCGACCTGTGGGCGAGCCCCGGGTGGCAGTCGGCCGAGTTCCTGCGCGCCCTGAAGGCTCGACTGTTCGCGGACGCCGATTGGGAGCAGCGCGCGAGTGCCTAGCCTCTACGAAGACGAGCACGGCGTCATCCGAGCGCTGGTCGACCGCTTGGGCCACGACCTCGAGCCCTCGATCCTCATCGGCGGATGGGCGACATTCGTGCGCGTCGGTGGCGAGATCAGCCTCGACATCGACCTCATCACCTCCCCTGAGAGCCGGCACCGACTCGAGCAGGTGACGACCGACCTGTCCTCCAGCAGCAACCATCAGGGCCGAAAGCTGCGCGCCACGATCGACGACGTGCACCTCGACATCTACCTGCCGTACGAGTCTCAGCTCGGCGAGAGGTTGCGCCTGAAGGTCGAGATCCTCGCCGAGTACCCCGACGAGTTCTCGTTCGAGAAGTGGACCCTGCTGCGACTCGAGGCCCACATCGCCACCAAGATGGCTGCCCTGCTCGACCGGCACGCCTCCGTCAAAGGCGAGAAAGACGCCCGCGAGATGCTCTCCCTCCTCAGGCTCGACGGAGCCGACCCGCGACTGGCCGCCGAGATTCTGCACCGAGCCTCAGCCATCGGCCTCGACGACCTCTGCACGCTGATCGCGAAGGCATTCGACCTGATGGGGTCAGTCATGCGGCTGTCGAAAGCCGACCAGAAGCTGGTGGCCTCGGCGAAGAAGTCGTGGGTGGATGCGCTGGAGCAGCGCGCGGTGCGCCCCCCGAGCGAGCGCCCACGCCTCTGAGCGCTGAGGCCGATCGACCCCTTCGCCCGCACCCTGATCGGCGGCGGCTGCGGTGACGCGACTCGGTCGGCGATTCTCAGTCAGCGGCTGTAGACGTCGCGACGGTGGCCGAGGGTGACGACCACGACCACGAGTACGTCGTCGTCGACGACGTAGATGATCCGATAGTCGCCGACGCGGACTCGGAGCCCCGGCCGTCCACGAAGTGCTTTCGCACCCGGTGGCCGGGGGTCCTCGCCGAGAAGCGCGATCGCGCCGCGGATGCGATCGCGATCCTGGTGGCCGATCTGCTTCAGCGCCCGAACGGCGGCTGGGCGCAGCTCGATCCGGTAGGTCATGCCCAGCCCAGATCCGCCTTCACCTGCGCCCACGGAATGCTGGGGCCCTCTTCGGCCACCGCCTCATCGAATGCCGCGACGTCTTCCACGTCCTCCACTGCCTCGAGCATGCGCTCGTACTGCTCGGGACTGACAACCACAGCGGCACGCTGTCCGCGACGCTCGATGAACACCGCCTCGCTCTTCGAACGGGCGATGACGTCGGAGAGGTGTTTGCGGGCATCCGCGACACTCACGATGGACATGGTCGAATTGTACATCCGGACCGGATTCATGTACATCGTGAGTGTCGCGGTGACTCCTCTGGCGACTGCGTGAGCAGGACTCAGTCGTCGATGCCCAGTGCCGCGACGATCACCGGAAACTGCACCGCGACCACTTGCCACAGAATCTCGTCGTCGGTGCCCGAGCAGTCGTGCGCGATGAAGTTGCGCGCCGCGCGAATCCCAGTCCAGTCGATGGCGGGATGCGCGGTGCGGAACGCTGGGGGAAGCCGGTCGGCAGCGGCTGAGAGGTCGACCACGAGCGAGCGCGCGATGCGCCGCTGATCATCGTCATCAGGGTCGACGAATCGCTCGCGACCGCGATCGACGACACGTCGAGCCGTGGCGGCGAAGCCGGCGATGTCGGCGAGGATCTCGGGGGTGCGGTCGACCTGGTCGCTCATAGCGCTACCGCCTGGGCGCGGATGCGGTCGATGACCGCACCCGTTCCGCGGTCGGAGACCACGTCGACCTCGACACCGAGCAGTTCTTCAACCTCGACCTGAAACCCCGCCAGGTCGAACAGCGACGTCTCGGGGCTCGGATGGACGATGAGGTCGACATCGGAGCCACGGCCCGCCTCGCCTCGCGCGACCGAGCCGAACACCCGCACGTCACTCAGCCGCCGCCGCTCGGCGGCCTGCAGTATCGCCTCCCGCGCATCCCGCACGCGGCCCATCGTCGGAACACTGAGCGCCGCGACCAGCCGATCGAGCGTCTCGGAGGAGGGGTTTCGCCGACCGCTCTCGTAGGCGGCGATGTTGGGCTGCGGCACTCCCGAGAGCGTGGCGAGCTGCCGTTGCGAGAGTCCGGCGGCCGCGCGACGGTTCCGCAGCGACTCGCCGACGACAGCCACACCGTTCATACCCTCATGATAGCGGTGCGCTATCGCACGGCGAGGTCATCGCCGAGCACCTGATCGACCCGAACAAGCGCCACCAGGCCAAGGAATGAAAAACGAGCGCACCCGCCTGCTGGGGGTTCGCCCGTCCACGATGCCCTGAGACAACACGTGGTGCACCTGCTACAGGTTTACTCGAACCCCGCACCTGGGGTCATCACACCTCAAGAACTACTCTTCCGCTCGAGCCCCCGCAACCAGGAAAGTTCGACAACCGGAACTCGTCGGCGAGCCCGCCAACTGAGGGCTGACGAAGCAGAAGCTGTCGCGACCCGTTACCTCGCGGTGCGCAACGTTCGAACCGTCGCCGCCGAGTTCGGCCTTTCCCGGACTACCGTGGCCCGAATCCTGAGCGATCGCGGAATCGACGCGTCACGAAGGATGACCGAGGGCCAGATAGCGATCGCCGTCGAACTCTACGAAAGTGGCCAGTCGAGTGCCGTGATCGGCAAGCAGTTAGGCTTCGACAATCACACGATCTTGAAGGGGCTGCGAAGCCGCGGCGTCAGGATCAGGCTGGCGGCCGCTCAAAGGCGAGAGGGTGATTCAGGAAGCGTCTCCTAAAGGGTCAGCCTCCCGTCGAGACGATGACGCTGCAGACGCCCCCCGGTTCGCAGTCGGTCGGGTCGAGGTCTCGACCCGCCGCGATCAATTGATTCAATTCAGCTTCCAAGACAGCAAGCTCACGTTGCCGCCGCTGCACCTCATCGAGCTTTTCCTCGAGCAGAGTTGAGACATGAGCGCAGGGCGCTTCGCCCGCGTCGCGGATGTTGATCACACTGGCGATCTCAGCAAGGGTGAGACCCGCCGATTGCGCGGATCGAATGAAGTTCAGTCGCGATACGGCCGCGTGGTCATAGCGGCGATAGCCATTTCCTTCACGCGCAGAGGGCGAAAGAAGTCCTCGTCGCTCATAGAAACGGATTGTCTGTGAGGGAACACCGCTGACGTTGGACAGGTCGCCGATCTTCATGGGCTCCATTTCACCACTTGACCTTGCATCGCGCTACAAGGTTTATTCTCCGGGAATGGAGATCACGCTGCAGTACTTCACTGGTTGCCCGAATTGGTCGATCGCCGCCGAGCGCTTGGCGACGATCGCCTCCGAACGCCCCGACATCACCGTTCTTCACCGGCTCGTCGAAACGTTCGATGACGCGGAGAAGCTCGGCTTCCGCGGCTCGCCCAGCATTCTCGTCGACGGAGTGGACCCGTTCGCCGACTCGTCGGCACCCGTCGGCCTGGCCTGCCGTGTGTACAGCACACCCGCAGGTCGCGCTGGCGCCCCCACTCTGGAACAACTGCGCATGGCGATCACCGCACAGCACGATGGAGTCGCACTGTGAACGCGGAGTACGACCTGTTCGTCATCGGTGCCGGGATGGCAGGGACCACTGCGGCCAACCGCTGCGCGTCCCAAGGCTGGAAAGTCGGCATCGTCGACACCCTTCCCTACGGAGGCACCTGCGCTCTTCGCGGCTGCGACCCCAAGAAAATTCTCCGCCGAGGCGCCGAAATCATCGACGATGCACGCCTCATGCACGGCAAAGGCGTTAACCAGAATGGCCTCACACTCGATTGGCCCGCCCTCATGCGGCACAAGCACGGCTTCACCGACGATATTCCAGGCGCCATGGAGTCCACGCTGAAACGGAACGGTGTGTCCACGTTCCACGGCGATGCCCGATTCGTCAGCCGCCATCACGTCGACATCAACGGCGAACAGCATTCCGCAGCACGATTTCTCATCGCCACCGGAGCCCGCCCTCGGCCGCTCGAGTTCTCCGGCCAGGAGCTTCTGGTCGACAGCACCGAATTCCTGAACCTCGAAGCGCTGCCCAGAAGAATCGTGTTCGTCGGCGGCGGGTTTGTTTCCTTCGAGTTGGCGCACATCGCAGCGCGCGCTGGCGTGGAGTGCGTGATCATCGACCACGGCACAAAGCCGCTGCGCGCATTCGACCCGGACCTCGTAGATCTGCTTGTGCGCCGCAGCGAACAGGCTGGAATACGAGTGCACCACAGCACCTCCGTGAGCGCAGTCACGCACACCTCCACGGGCTTTCACGTTGCAATCGAGCGGGACCGCGCGACGTCCAACATCGACGCCGACCTTGTGGTGCACGGAGCGGGCCGCGTACCCAACTTCGACGGCCTCGATCTGGAGGCAGCCGATATCGCGCACGGGCCACAGGGCATTGACGTCTTCGGGCACTTGCAGAGCCGTAGCAATCCGTACGTCTATGCAGCAGGTGACGCGGCGGGCACCCCGGGCGAACGCCTGACGCCGGTGGCCGTCGTCGAAGGTAAGGTCGCCGCATCCAACATGCTCAAAGGCATCGAGACCGTGCCCGACTACGCCGGCGTGCCCTCGACGGTGTTTACGATTCCAGAACTAAACCGGGTCGGGATGCTCGAACAAGAAGCTGCACGCGATGGTCGAGAGATTTCTGTGCGCTACCACGACACCAGCGGCTGGTACAGCAATTACCGAATCGGTGAGACTACCGCCGCCACGAAGGTGATCGTGGATCCAGCGACCGACTTGATTCTCGGGGCGCACCTACTCGGCCCAGGCTATTCAGAAGTGATCAACACGTTTGGCCTCGCCATCAAGCTCGGACTCACCACCCGACAGCTGAAGTCCGTGACGGCCACCTATCCTTCCGTCGGCTCCGACCTCGGCTCCATGTTCTGACAAATGCGATCCCGAGCGGCGCCGAAAGGCGTACAACACTGCTGATGAAAACCCGTTCAGATATTCCGGTCGGATATTCCGGTCGGTGCCCCTGCTACAGGTTTACTCGAACCCCTCACCGGGGATCGTTACACCCCAAGAGCTACTCTTCCGCTCGATAGGCAATGGTCGCAAGAATGCAAGCCCGGGCAACAGAGGTCGAGCACGTCAGCTTCGAACAGTCGAAACTGAAGCTCTCATCAGCCGCTATCTGGTTTCCCGCAACATCCGGGCCGTCGCCCGTGAGTTCAAGATATCGCGCACAACAGCTGCACGGATGCTTACAGAGCATGGCATCGACACCTCGCGAGGGATGACTGAGACCCAGATAGGCACCTCTGTTCAGTTGTACGAGCAAGGTCTCTCGAGCGTCGCGATCGGCAAGCGCCTTGGCTTCGACAATCACACGATTCTCAAGGCCTTGCGCGCGAGAGGCGTGAAGATCCGGCCAGCCGTTGCACCGAATCGTCGGGCAAAGAACCAGTAGTCAATCGGACGCTCGTCAACTCGAGCTACGTCGCGGTCGCCAGTTCGACGAACTCCTTCTTGAGGTCATCGATTCTTGCCTGGTCAACCAGCCCGGCCTCGAGGTGATAGAGAACATACTGCGGCTTCCGATGGAATTGATCGCGAGGCAACGGTGCGATGCCCAGCTCGGATTCCAGATCTCCTTCGAAACGAGTGATTCGCTTCGTGAACGAAGCGGCAGCTTCACGAATCGCCTTACTCACCTCTGAATCCTTTGCACCCCCGTTGTCCCCGTCGTAGAGCACGGAGTGATCGACGCCGAAAGCACCGAGGATGGCGACAAAACGATGAATGTTGTACTTGCCCATGCAGTCGATAACGGCAAGCCCGCGAAGCGGCGGGTCCATCAGCCCACGAGTAGCCAGGTAACTGTAGATCGCAGTCTCGCTAGGCCCTTCGACAAGGATGACCCGATTACTGAAGAAGGCAGTAGTCCGTGTCGCTTGCATCCAAAGCTCCGTCTTCAAAGATGCCATCATCGCGGCTTTGTTGACCTCTGCGGCGCTAGTGCCATGCGGGAAAATGCTGTCATCGGCAACGAGTGCATCTGCGAAGAGTTGATCAAGTTCCCCTTGCGTTACCTGGTACGCAGACGTGACACCGGAGTCTCGGCGAAGTCGAACCAATCTCGTCAGGTCGTCCATCGATCGACTGACGAAACGTGAGCTGTGTGTCGTAAGGAAGACCTGGGTCGTTCCGTCCTTCACTAGCTTCAAGAGGCTGTCATGCAGCACCTCCTCTTGTGATGGGTGAAGAAATGCCTCCGGCTCCTCGAAGAGAATCCAAGTGAGGTGGGGAGCAAACTCCTTCTTCTCACCCGACGAGGCCTTCGGTGGATTCGCGTGCTTTGCGGCCAACTTGATGAGCGTGTAGATCAAGTGACGCTGGAACCCGGCACCAAACCTTGCCTGGTCTACTTCGCCGCCATGCGTCTCGTCAATGAATTGCGGTTTGATCAGTGTCTTCAGAATTTCCTCGGGCTGAATGCTCTGCACCGCTAAGGAGAATGAAGCGTCCCAGCTCGCGATCTCCCCCGTGACCTCCTCCTCAAGCAGCCCGATCGACTGACCGTCAGCGCTAGCCTGAGCCTTGATCTGACCCTCAAAAGTTCCGAAGGCCTCAGTCAGATTCTTGTAGGCAGGGCTGTTGGCGACTACCTTGTTGAGGACCTCAGCGACGAGTTCTCGCAGCGCCGAAGGTCCGGTCAACTTGGTGGTCTCGTCGATCTTGCTGACAGCCGGGATATAGACGATGTGCCCGACTTTTCCCGAGCCAACGTTTTTCGCTCCATAGAAAAGGTTCTCGGACAACTTGTCGTTCTCGTAGGCGTAGTACCCGGAGCGCACCTTCCCGTCCGGGCCATTCGAAGGACTTACGTAGTTGCGGACCCGGAAAGTTCCCTTCGGACTTCTGTAGTCGTCTTTGAGTTGCGCCAACTCGTCATCAGTTGGCCTGAACTCAACTTCAACCCATGCTTCGGCATCTTCGGGCGCGACCTTCGGCTTGTCACGCTCCTCATCCCACTTCAGATCGCCGTAAAACAGACGGACAGCATCGACGATGTTGCTCTTGCCGGAGTTGTTCGCTCCGGCCACGAGCGACAGGGGCTCAAGCTGGATCGTCGCGTCATGGATGCTGCGAAAGTTGTGAATGCGGATTTCGACAGCACGCACTATAAATTCCAATTCCCCGGCACCGACCGGTCGTAGTCAGTAATGCCGATCGCCGCGAAGTGTTTCTTCGCCGACTTGATCTTCGCAAGCTCGGTCGGACGAAGCTTCGCGTCATCGAGCGTCGACTTGGTTTCGCGGATCATGTAGATCCGGTCTTCGCCTTCCTCGTGCTTGATGATCGCCCAGTCCGGGTTGTAGTCCCCCACCGGTGTTGGGATCTTGAACTTGCTGGGCAGCTTCATGAATAGCTTGATGTCCTCGCGTGTGTCGAGCTTCTTCGCAAACTCAAGCTCGACGTCCGA
The DNA here is from genome assembly GCA_005502445.1 of Microbacteriaceae bacterium X2B. Lineage (GTDB taxonomy): Bacteria > Actinomycetota > Actinomycetes > Actinomycetales > Microbacteriaceae > Microcella. The sequence continues at coordinate 119,231 of SCPB01000001.1, read as the reverse complement.
GTCGTAGACGACATAGTCGAAGTCGGTCTTCTGCTCGTTCTGCACCTTGTACATCTGGTCGAGGAATCGGTCCTTCTCCTCGGCGCCGTCCCTCTGAAGTTCCCGAAGTTCGTAGACCGACCCCGCGATCTTCTCGTACTGGATGCCCTCGACAACAATCTTGGCCAGCTCGGACTGGAGGGCCCGCTTTGCCATCGCAATGAAGTCGTTCGGGTTTCCGATGAACTCTTCCAACCGGCCGCTGCCGATCAGGATGTCCACGATCGTCTTGCGGGTTAGTGACGTCGCGCTTTGGAGTTCGGTGATGATGTCAGGCAGGTCGTAGCCGCCCTTGAGGTCAGTTGACCGGACGCCCAGCTCTTCGCCCTTGGCGCCACCGCGAAGCACCTTCACGCCGGCACGTGTCACCTGGATCCGAAGGGGTTCGATGCGTGGGGCGTCCTGCAGGGCCTTGACGGATGCCGCGATCAGGTCTTCTCGCACGACCGACACTCGGTAGGTGGTCTTGCGGCTGATGGCTTCCCAGAACTCCTCAAACTCTGGAGTCAGGTAGAGCGCCTTGTTGAGCGCACGGGGTTGCCGGTTGCTCTTGGGCTTGACGTATCGCTCAAGGCTGGCGCGCTGAACGAGCTCGATGACCTCGTCTTCGTATGGCTTCAAGTACTCCGGAAGGCTCAAGGTGAAGCCGAGCGTCCCGGGAAGGAACTTCGAGGTGACCATGCCGTCCACCAGGAAGCCGGTCTCCGTAAGGTGACGGTGGATCTCTTCGGACTTCGCGAATCCGAGTTGGTTGTCAGTGACGGTGCCGGCCTCGTCTCGAGCGGCGATCTTGGCGAACTCGTTGACGCGGACTCGGCCAATCTCAACGCCCGCTGCCCGGTACTCATTCTGCAGGCTCTTCGCGAACTGCTGGTACGACTCGTTGGCGATCACCGTCAGAGTGGCGATGCCACGATCACCGACGCGCTGGTACCCCGTCGGGGTCTGCGTGACGGGAAGGCGGAGACCCCGTCCGATGGTCTGGCGTCGCTCGACCTCTGCTCCCATCTCTCGCAGGGTGCATATCTGGAAGACGTTGGGGTTGTCCCATCCTTCGCGAAGAGCTGAATGGCTAAAGATGAAACGGACAGGCTCGCTCTCGTCGAGTAGCCGCTCCTTGTCTTGCATGATCAATTCATAGGCATCATCGTCTGCCTTCGTAGCGCCGGAGCTGTCCTGCATGATCGTGGTCTTGCCACGCTTGATCTGTGAGAAGTAGGCGCGTCGAAGTTCGTGCGGGTCCTGCGGCAGTAGCTCCTGCCAGCGCGGCGACTTGGCCCGCTCTTCTGCGAACACCTCGTCGAACCATCGGACGAAGTCACCGTTGGCGTCGTCGTTGCTGCTGCCGTCGCCGAGGTAGCTGGCGACCTTGTCCACGAAGAAGAGACTCAGCACCTTGATGCCTCGCTCTCGAAGCTGGGCTTCTTTGCGGAAGTGCTCCTTGATGGTTTCGCGGATCATCTCCTTGTAGATGGCGCCGCTGGCTCCGCCAATCGTTTCGCCCTCATAGAGATGACCGTGCAGATTCAGCTCGACTGACGCAGGTGCCCCGTCAAAGCCAAGGGTCATCTCGGTGACCCAGATGCCTTCGTATGCGGGGTTGTTGGTCAGCCGCTCGTCGGAGAGTTCCTGATTCGGGCGAACGTTCACCTGGCGGCGCTCAAGCTGGCCGCTCGCGGAACGGACGGATAGTTCAAGCCGGGCAGTCCACTGCGGCTCTCGCTTCACCGAGATGAGCTTCATGTAGGGAGTAGCGTCGGCACCTTGCTGCTGCACATCGGCAACGACAATCTGCTTCACCAAACCGAGATCGTGCGCGTCAACCGGGTCGAGCCGGTACACCACGTTGCGTTGCTTCTTGTGTGTCGCCGAGTACCGAAGCGTGAAGGACGGATTGAGTTCTGCCAGTGCCGATTGGCTGAGCAATGACTCCATGTTTTGCGGCTCGTCCATGATCACGACTGGTCTGGTCGCTTTCAAGTAGTCGATCGGGCGAAGGCCGTTGAGCTTGTCGCGCGTCTGGTGAATGATTCGGGAGTTCGCGTCACCACGAATCGAGTCGATGGTCATGATGAGGATCTGGACGTTTGTGGAAGTCGCGAAGGACTGGACTTCCTCGGCAGTCTTGCCGGAGTAGACCGAAGCGTCGAAAGGGTGGGCCGGGTAGAGCTCACGGAAGTGATCCCGCATCAAGCGGATGCTCGTACTGACACCTTCACGAATCGCGACGCTCGGCACGAGGATGATGAATTTCGTGAAGTTGTAGCGGGCCGCGAGTTCGAACATAGTGCGCAGATAGACGTAGGTCTTGCCCGTCCCCGTTTCCATCTCAATGTCGAAGTCGAACGCTTCTGCGTCGAAGAGAGCCTTCGAGACTTCTAGGCCGTTCTGATCCTGGACAGCCTGAAGGTTCGCCAAGACAAGTCCAGAGTCGAGAACCAGATTGTTACCGATCGCCCCCACCTCCTGGGTGAGATCAAGATCGAGGGCCTCCTGTGCATCTTCAGTCAAGGCAGCGGCACTGCGCAGAGTCGTGACGAGCTTGTCCGCGTCCTTCGGTTGTCCGTCAAAGAGACCGACCACTGAGTTGATCGCATCAAGCTGATATTGCTGAGAAGCGTCGAACTGGAATCCAGAACCTGCCATCACGCGGTCCAGAGTTCAATGCCTTTGCTCTTGCAGAGCTGGGCCAGGTTGGTCTTCAGTTCATCGTCACCATGGAAAGCATCTTCAAGAACGATGATGCGTGCAGGATCCTGTTCGACTACAGCACGAAGCTGCTCGAGAGAGGGCTTTACCGCCTCGCTAAGGTAAGCGAGGACTACACCACCGCCAACCGAACGAAGTTCAAGTCCGTCCACTTCGGTGGATGAGATCTTCTCGGTAAGGGAGTAGCCCTGCTTGAGCAGGAGTTCCACAAGCAACGAGTCTTCGCTAGCGTCGTCGGAAGCGCTCTCTCGAAGGTCCAGCAAATGCTGTTCGAGCTTGCCGCCGTCAACCTCACTTCCAATACGCCACTTACTGAAATTGCTGTCGGTAAGGGAGTACGACCTGAACCCAATGTCCAAAGCATCCGCATCGTGAGCAAGCTGAGCTTGGCGCATACCTTGAATCGACTCGCCCGCGAGGTCAATGCGCTTGCGAGAAATGTTCGAGATGCTGGAGTAGCCTGAGGCCCGCGCCTCCGACCCCTCTGGTGTGGGCTCGGGCAGCTGGACTTGGATGTGTCGCCGGTTACCTCCGTCCTCGGCATTCAACTGCATCACGGCATGCGCTGTTGTGGCCGAGCCCGAGAAGAAATCGAGTACCACATCATTCCCGTGGGGGCTCGTCGACAACGCAACGATCATCTTGACCAGGTCAACTGGCTTTGTGTAATCGAACGCACTAATTTCGAGAAGAGAACTGAGTCCCTTTTTCGCGTTGTCATTTGAGTAGCGGTTGTCAAGAAAGTCAAGAGTGGTAAAGGCCTTAGTGCGATCCTGGAGTACGACCTCATAACGGCCACCAATCTCCTTAATGGTCGCGTTTTGGTAAGTCTTTGTATAGATACGAGGGCCGGCGCGCCCCTCCTTAACGACAACGAACCCGTTACTCAATCCGAACTCGAAAAGATCGCGCGACCACCTCCAGCAGTAGTCGGTCCTAGGATTCCGAGCCTGCCTTGCCAACATCTGTTCGCGACTTGCTCCCCCAGGGCGAAATACGTGCCCAGCCAACTCGATCTCATAGTCGAGCGATCTCGAGTACTGAATCGAACCATAGTCAAGCGTCTGGTTAAGTTTGTACTTTCCACGCTCTGATTCAAACTCGTCAGAATACCTGAAGCCCTCATCGGTGTGCGAGAACCGATTAAGCATGACGCTCGCGCTGCGTGAAAATGCCAAAACATAATCATGGTTGAAGGCGATCAAGTCACCGCTCTTACCGGCTCGCTTTGTGACCCTCGGGAGCGTCGCGATCAGATTGTCCTCACCGAAGATCTCCTTCCCGAGCCGAGTCAGATTGTCAATCTCGTGGTCATCGATGGAGATAAATATGACGCCGTCATGGGTAAGGAGATTCCTCGCCAACTTCAGGCGTGGGTACATCATGTTGAGCCAATTGGAGTGATATCGACCCTCGGTCTCACTATTGGTTGATACCTTCTTGCCTTCCTCGTTTACCTGGCGAGTCCACTCGAGGTAGGTATCGAGACCCTCCTTGTAGTTGTCCGGGTAGACGAAATCTTTGCCGGTGTTGTAGGGCGGATCAATGTAGATCAGTTTGATCCTGCCGTGATAGTGCTTCTGCAAAATCTTTAGGACTTCGAGGTTGTCCCCCTCGATAAAGACGTTCTTCGTCGTGTCCCAGTTCTTCGAGTTCTCAAAGTCAGGCTTTAGGGTGGCCGAAGTCGGCTCCTGCGCAGCACGCAGTGCGCGCTTCTTGCCGGGCCAGAACAACCCGAATCGCTCGTTGCCGTCAGCGGCATCCGACGCAAGAAGTTCCTGGAGCTTGACGACGTCCACCTTGCCGTCCGCGACCGCCTCCGGCACGAGCTCTGCCAATTTCACTGCGAGCTCGGTCTTGAAGTCAGGGGTCGCGGATGGTGTTTCGTAGATATCGTCAGTCATAAGTAATTTTCCTTCATTATCTTAACACGGGGGCCGATCTCTGGCTAGGAAGTGACCTTCCACCGGATCGTGAAGAGCCGTTCTACGTGCTGTGTCCCCTGCAGTGATTGTTCGATCAGTTCCAAGTACTTGTCCGCTTCTTGACGCAGCTGCTTCTTCAGTTCGCGGAACTCCTCGTCGGCATCTTCGGCCTTCTGCTCCCAGCGGCGTGCTTCCTTCTTGTACCGCAGCTGTTCCATCGGGTCGTCCGTCTGCCGTGCGGCCTTTCGGGCTTCCTTCTCTTTGGCGCGGTACTCGCGGATCTGCCCCTCATGCTCGGCCTTGCGGTCCTGTTGGTTGCGGTAGAGCAGTTCCTCCTGCTGGTCGTAGTAGCGCGAGTTGCGACCCTGGACTTCCTTCTCCAGCTCGGACTGGTGAGCTGCGAAGTGAGGCTCGAACTTTTGTTCATCGACCTCGATGAGCTGGCTACTGACGTCGACGCAGGCCAGGTCCAGGATGTCGGCGACGTATTCATCGTCTAGCCAGGCACCGACATCGGTCAGAGCGCCGGCGAGCATGTAGGACTCGGACACATCTTCATCGCGCGCCTTCATCGAGTACGTGATGACGTTGACGATCATCTCGCCCGATTGACCCTCGAGTGCTCGTGCCGCCGTCGTCACCCGTTCCGAGGCGCCAAGGGAGAAGGTCAGTTCCAACGCTGGTGTCGAGCTGGCCTTCGCCGACTCGAGCACGTGTTGCGCGAGCGGGCTGGAGTAGCGGTACTGGTGAGCGTTCTCCAGCGGCTGCGACTTGAAGAAGTAGCGTCCGGTCGGGGCCTCGGGGACTGGCGAAGTGTGCAGACGGAAGTGCCTGCCGTCACCTTCGAACTTTGCGTGATCGGCAAGCTCGTGTCGAGTGACGCCGAGCAGAAGACGCTCGAACTTGTTCAGCACCTCCCCCGACTGCGTGTCGTACGCCTTGAGGCGGTCTTGCACGTGTGGGTCGAGGTTGTCGAAGACTTTCGCTTTGGCACTCGCCATCTCGGCGGAGATCTCTGTGGCGTACTGCTCTTCCAGCAACTTGAAGGCTATGTCGATCTCCTCGTCGGTGCGACTGGAGTTCAGGATGTTGCTGATGGTCTTCTCAAAATCGAGTCCGTCTTCGATCGCACCCAGCACTTCGTCGGAGGCTCCGAAGACGCTGGAGAACAGGTGGAACTTCTGATCGAGCAGTTGAAGGATGCGTTGTTCGGCGAGGTTGCCCTTGTTGGAGAGGTTGACCACGACGACGTCGTACTTCTGGCCGAATCGGTGAGCTCGTCCGATGCGTTGCTCGACCCGTTGCGGGTTCCACGGCAGGTCGTAGTTGACCACCATCGAGCAGAACTGGAGGTTGATGCCTTCCGCAGCTGCTTCGGTGGCGATCATGATCGTGCCCTCGAGCCGGAAGTACTCCACGAGCGCCTTGCGACGGTCGACGGCAGGGATGCCCGTGATCAGGTCGCCGTCTTTGTTCTTCTCGAGCCACGCCTGGTATATCGCGTTCTGCTCGGGCGAGGTGTTGGACCCGTTGAACAATACGAGCCCGTCGCCGAGCCCTGCTTCGGTGAGTGAGCGGGCGATGTACTCCTGTGTCTTGGTTGAGTCAGTGAAGATGATCGCCTTCTCGGGAGCGCCAAGCTGACGGAGCCGTTCGAACCCAAGCCCAATCGCCTCGACGAGCTTCACGGCCTTCTGATTGACGGTGATCGATCGGGCGAGAGCAGCGAACTCTCGCAGCTCTGCGACCTCTTGCTTCATGGCCGCGATCCGTGCCACTTCGTCCACGTCGTCTTGTGTGGCCTCTGCGGCTGCCGCGTTGAGGTCTGCGACCTCGGCTTCCTCAAGTTCTTCGCTGGTCAGTTCATCACCGTCGAAGTCGATCGAGATGATTCCCCCGCGAGCATCCCGTCGTTGGCCGGCTTCGATCTCGGCTGCCAGTCGGTTGGCGATGTTCTCCAAAGTACTCGCGACCGCGTACGTAGATGAGCCAAGTCGCTTGCGAATGATCAGCGCAGACAGGTGTCGTTGACTCCCGGCGAAGGCATACAGAATCGGGCGCTGCAGATACTCGTTGACCAGGTTGTAGAGCCTGCGCTCATCCTCGCTCGGGGTGAACTCCACCGTGAGCGGCAGACGCTTGGTGAAGTGAATGTACTTGTCAGCATCCCGGCGAAGCGTGCGTTTCGAGATGACAGCGACACGATCGGCGAGATCGTCACCGCTGATGTCACGGTGCTTGACGTAACGCTCACGGAAGGCGTCGAGCGAGTAGAAGTAGTCGGGGTCGAACACCGACACCAGCCCGTATAGCTCTTCGAGCTTGTTCTGGAGCGGGGTGGCAGTCAGCAGCACCGTCTTGTGCGCGCCTCGAACGATATGCGAGACCGCATCGGAAGCCTTCCCCTTACCCGTCCAGAAATTGCGCAGGCGGTGTGCTTCATCAGCGATCACCAGATCCCACGATCGCAAGAGGGACGCCTCGTGTCGGAGCGCGAACTCGTAGGAGCAAATCAACACCAGTGGTTGACGGCGACCAGTCGAGGCCAGCATCGAGTCTCTCGTGCGGGGTTCGAGAATGCTCGACGGGATCAGGAACTTCTCGCTGAGTTCTTGCTGCCACTGCTGGCGAAGACTCGACGGTGCGATAACGAGAATGTCGCGGCGCCGTTCGGCCCAGTACTGACTGATGACGATTCCTGCTTCGATCGTCTTTCCGAGACCGACCTCGTCAGCGAGAATCACGCCCGGCAAGAACGGCGTTTGCAGGGCGAAGAGAGCCGCGTCGATCTGGTGTGGCTTCGGTTCAACCTGAGCATCGAAAAGCAGCCCTGCGAGCTTGCCGACGTGGTCGTTGGCGTAGCTGCGCTGAAGCTCGTGCGCGAAGTACTTGGCCTGATGGTTCGACAGGCCGCTCACGACATGGACTCCTGAAGAGGTGTGGCGAGCGGGGTCGTTTGAGGGCGAAAAGGATCCGCTGGTGTTGTGGGTGCTTGGTGGGTCATCTCTTGGGTTCGCTCCTCTCGTGGTCGCTATTGCCTTGATTCGTGCTGATCTGGTTGGGTTCAGGCTATCCGCGCCGCCGTCCCTATCGGGGGATTACGAACGCGTCGACATGTCTGAACTTGGATGCCGGAGATGGCATCGATGCTGCTGACTATGAAGGAAACCTCGAGAACGGTCAAGAACCCTCGAGGCCATTCCCGAGGGTTACGGGGCGCATGGTCGGCCGGACGAGCGTGGAGAGCACTCAAGTCCAGCCGACCCGCGCATGCTTCAGAGAGTGTCCTCTCTGAAGATGGGCAACATGTCCTGGTCGAGCACGGGCACGACGCGAACATCCGTGGCCAGCGCCCACCGCTCCAGCAGGAGCATCGCCCAGATGACTGCCTCCCAGTAGTCGGTGTACTTCGCAGCGTTCCGGTGCCACTCGGTCTCGCCGATCACCTGCACTTCGACCCTGTAGACCTGGGTCTCCATGAGCAGCGAGATGACCGTCTGGGGGACGTCGGTCGTGTTGCCATCCTCGTCAGGCGCGCCGACGATGACGGCGTTGCCGACCAGCATCGCGCGCTGCCGGGCTTCCGGAACGTGGAACCACCACAGGAAGGTCATGCGCGAGTTCAGGGGCAGGTGCTTCAGCAGACCTTCCTCGTTGACAAACACCATGACTCCGAGCGACGGGATGTCGACTGCTTCGATCCATCCGTCGACGGCCTTCTGGTAGTCGCCGAACTCCGAGAACTCGCGAACTTCGAGCGCCGTTTCTGCGTCGTGTGGCACGACAATGCCTTTCGTCATGACTCAACCTCCTTGATGCGAGCGGCCGGGAACCGGGTGGTTCTCTGATGAGCCGCACAGCACCAACGAGGGCGAAGTGTTGGCGACGGCCGCCCCGGGAGAGCGCAGGACGCGCTCAACCCCGAAGGCGACCGCCGATGCCAGTCACTCTTCAGTAGACGACTTTCCCTTGGCGCGCGGCGCGCTTGTGGGAGCTGGTTCACCGCCGAAGATGGCCTCGATCGCGCTCTGCTTGGTCTTCGCTTCGCGCTCGATCTCCGCCCGAACCGTCTCTGCCCTGGCGAGCACCTTCGGGTCGGACTTGCTGGTCACAACCCAGGCCTCGAGGGCAATGCGGATCTCCTCGGTGACACTGCGGTCGTTGAGCTGGGCGATGACGTCCAGCTGCGCACGCAGGTCGTCGGTGATGCGCACAGCAAGTGTCCGCATCTGACTGGTTGCCGGATACGCTCCGGCCGGCGGGGTGGCATCGGTCATGATGCTCCTCACCTCCTCCTCTTCGAGCGGCCGACGAACCCGGAACTGGGTTCCTCTGCTTGAGCCGCTCTCGGACGAGGAAGCGTGGGGATGAGTATGAACTGAGCGCGTCAGGCGTCAATATTCTGTTCGGCAATGATGTTCATAAGACAACACTTATCCGGACTGAGATCGTTCATTCCTGCGACATAAGCGCCGACATGGCGCGATCGATAAGGACTGCAGACTCTTGCCCATAGTGTGCGCGACTACTCAAATCAGCATGAAGGGACACAAATACGTTGACGTCAACAGGATCGGAGAAATGCTGCTCGATCACCACCGTCTCGGAAGTCACGAAATCAGAATTGAACACAGTGAACTCGGACAGCGCCCTTGGCGGAGTGCCACTGGCTGTAGGGATGATTCCGATCCGGATGCTCTTCGTCAAAGCGCGAAGCTTCAGCGCTTCAAGTTGCTCTACCTGCACGTCGCGCGAACCCACGAGTGAATACAGGACGGTCTCACTGAGTAGAAAGTGAAACTCGCGTGCGGCATGCGCAAGAATTCTTTGCCGTATCAGACGCTCCTCCACTGCAGGGTCGATGGCTCGCTCGGGAACACCGAAGTGACCCAGTAACGCTCGGGTGTAGTCCGGGGTCTGCAGGAGTCCCGGCACAACCGAGTGGCAGTACACATCAATTACTCGAGCTAACCGCTCATACTCGGCGATCGCTCTCTGATGCCTATCAACACCATGGGCAACCAATGCCCGCGTAGACAACGGCGGCAGCTCGGTGAGACCGAACCGGAACTGGAGCTGCTGAATCTGCCGATCCGTCGCACCCAAGATCTCAGCGATCCTTAGAAGCTCGTGCTCCTTGATGGCTGCGACACCGTTCTCGACCTTGGACATCTTTGACTGACTCCAGCCAAGAGCCTTCCCAAGAGCCTGGCTCGTAACCCTGCGGCTCTTGCGCAGTTGCTGGATCATCTTCCCGAGCGTCACCCTCGCTATCTGAGTGTCCGACGGACTCAGTCCTGTAGCCACACCTGACGCCACTAGCGCTCGTCGAGAGGAAACCGCTGCCTGAGTTCCGGAGCATTCTCAAATGCGACCCGCCAAGCCTCGAGATCGTCGACGTCCTGATCGGCAACCTCCCTGACGTCAGCTCCCAAGAAGGCGCCCTCGTCGGTGTAATTCATCTCAGCGATCCACCGCTCGTCAAAGAGCCAGAAATCCTTCACAGGTTGAAACTCGGAACGGTCAGCAACGCGGATGTGTTCACCTGCAGCAAGTCCTGCCTCGTACGCAGCGACCTCGAATCGCTCGTACTCACTCAATGGGCTGGAAAGAAGCCTCAGGCGCTTCATGGTCTTTCCGGCAGCAACAGCGTCGGCCACCATCGCGGCCCACTCGTGGTTGAAGCCAGGACGGATAACTCCCGAATCCCGAAACTCTCGAAAAGCGTCAGTCTCTTCGTCGACCTTGTAAGCCGCCAAGGACTCGAGGCGAAATGCAGACTGCTCGAAAACTTCAAAGAGATCACTTAGGTTCATCGTCATTCTCCCCCACAATATGAGACTTGGTCGATACATAGTCAAGGCGCCTGAGCCCGCACTACCAGCTCAGGCGCCTTGACATTGCTGACACGTCAGAGACTGTTGCGCTCCACGAGCTGACGAATCAATCCCGCAGGAATGCGAACCACTGACTCGCCATCGGGAATGAACGATCCTTCGAAGAGGTCGTCCGCCGTGTACCCCTGGACCAGAAGGTCTCCTTCTGCCGTTGCGTAGACGGTCGGGCAGTTACCCCCGACGCAACCGTCCAGACCCGCCGTGTCGGTGTTCGCAAGAACCTCGAACAGCTTCACTTCGTTGCCGTGTTTCATCTGATACCTCCTCGCCGAAAGGTGTGGTGAGCGGTGCCGCCTGTCATCTGCTCCGCTCGGGCTTAGCCTACGACGGCCCGTTCCACTTGCACACAGGTATTCCGTGGCGCGGAATATGCACTCCCAGTATTGCGCTCGGCGTCCGATTTCCGACCCAGTTGAACTCCCGCAGAAACTCTTTGTCGCGCGGAAGACCGCGTACCTAGCCTCCAAGCAAGACAGGGGAGGCACTGATGCATACGGAAGTTACGGCTCTCGGTCGGGGCGATGAGGGTGTCGGTAGCGACACTCCTCCCGAGACGTTTCGCGCACGTCACAACTGGGAGGTTTCAACGGTCTTCGGCCTGTTTCGACCCGGACGGACGATCACCGTTCAGGCGTCCTCTCAGTTCGAGGCCGAGTGCCTTGCCGAAGAACAACTGGCCGGTGATGAGTGGTTTCCGAGCTTCAGCGCCACTTCGCCTGAGCTCGCGAGATGACCGCCAATTGACCTCCCTTAGCTACTCAGAGTTCTTGCCGCAAACCGCCGGCAGGAAACCCCAACAAGAAACAGGAAAGGATTGTGATGTTCGATTCGAAGACCGAGCTTGCGCCGCTTGGTGGCGCATTCAGCGCGAACGGGCTGGCTCAGATGAGCGGCAGCGCGCAGCGGCAGGCGGGCCGCGAGATTGAGCGTGTCCAGGCTCAGGCGCTCGTCGCCGATGTGCGCGAGCAGGGCCGGGCACTGCTCACCAACACGGCTTTGCAGAACGTCGGCGCCCTGTCGGCGCTCGAGGCGCACCTGATTCAGGTCGCCCCGCTGGGTGAGGCTCGCTACAAGCACATCGTCGACGCGTACGCGATGGGTGCCGCCCAGGCCGTGGCGCGGTGGTGAGCTGTGCAGTACCTGGCACTGCTGCTGATCCCGTTCATTCTCGTGGGCGGATTCTTCTACTGGGCAGGAGTCGGGTTGGAGTGGCTCGTGGACTGGTGGCGTGACCGTCGGCAGCGTCGCATCGCTCGGATCGAGGCGGAGCTTGACCGCCAGCAGGCGGAACTGCGGGCCACAATCCTCCACCTCGCGAACCAGTTGGGTGCCGACGCTCACGAGGCCCGCAAAGCGCTCATCCGCGAGTCGTTCCTCGCCTCGGGGCGAGTTCCTCCGCCCGAGTAGCACGACCAACAACGGGAGGATGCGCGAGTTCGTGCGTCCTCCCGTTGTTCATTCCACATCACCTGCAACGGCGGCAGCAATGACTCGACACATTGCTGTAGGCGACCTCTGGGCGAGCGCGTCTGTTCGAGCTGTCCTGTCGCGTAACCCCGTCGAGCGATCGGAACATTGCCGACCTGCGGACGATCCCGCATAACCATCCCTCAACACCCGGCGCATCGCCGGGCGAGGAAGGAGAACTGATGAAACAGAACGAAGCAGACAACCCGCAGCAGTCGAAGCGTTACCGCGTGATCTACGCCGACCCGCCGTGGGACATTGCCCAGAAGGGCGCCCGCGGTGCGAGCCAGCACTACGACGTCATGAGCCTGGAGCGCATCAAGGAAATGCCCATCCAGGGTCTCGCCGCCGACAACTCGACCCTGCTGCTGTGGGTGACCAACGCCGCCCTGCCGGCGGGACTGGAAGTCATGGAGGCGTGGGGCTTCCGCTACATCACGAACGTTGTCTGGGACAAGTACTACATCGGCCTCGGGAACTACTTCCGGGGCAGCCACGAAATCCTGCTTCACGGCGTGCGCGGAAAGGCGCCGTTCAAGTTCCACGGACAGCGATCGACCCTGCTGTTCCCTCGCCAGGATCACTCCCGCAAGCCCGAGGAGATGATCCCGCTGATTGAGCGCGTGCTCGACGGCCCTTACCTGGAGTTGTTCGCCCGGCAGCGTCCGAACAGTCACAGTGACTGGAGCATCTGGGGCAATGAGGTCGATTCCGACATCACGATTCCTGGCTACCCGGTGCCGAGCGACTTCGCCCGGCAGTCCACCGTCAACGGAAACCGGGAGGGATGAGCCGTGGCTGGATCGGAGCCGACCACGCTCGCTCGCCGCATGCTGAGCTTCTGCTTCGCCGTGCTCGTCAGCGTCGTCTTGCTGACCCTCGCGCTCGAGATGTTGGCGCAGATCTGGGGCTGGATTGCCCTCATCGCGGTGCTCGGGAGTGGCGTGTGGTTGGCCGTGAAGGTGCGCCAGTGGCGGTCGCAGAAGTGGTGATGAGCATGAGCATGTTCACCTCTGACGATTCGTTGCGAAATGAACAACATCGCTTGACAAGCAGGCCCAATGAGTTCATAACCGGTGCCAACCCAATTGGGACTTCCCTGCGACCGCTCCCCACCGCGAGCACCTCGGAGCAGAACAGAAGGGAGGTTTCCTATGTCTCAGCGCCGTAAGCGCAAGACTCCAGGCCGCCGCGTCTGGGTCTTCAGCCAACTCAATCACGACCTGCAACCTGAGCAGATCGCCCGCATCCTCGTTGCCGCCAGCCTCGAGCAGGCCCAGCGTGAAGCCGACGCCCGCCGCCTCGCCGCCGAGATGGGCAACAGGCACGACGTCGACGGATCCGGTGTCGAAGGAGGTCGTCATGACTGATTTCGTCTTCCACACCGCTCACCTACCTCGCCCCCTCGAGGTGGCAAGCGTTCGCCGGATTGTCGAATCGCTGGCCCGTTCAACCGCACCACGCCCCGTCGTGTTCGAGCTTCGGGCAGACGAAGCGGGAGTGCACCATCTCGTCGGTGCAGCCCCCGAGTCACTCCATCAGCTCGCGCGACTGATCTCGGGCTCTGTCATTGACGCTCGCACGATGAAGGCTGGGGCGCGAGGAGCACTGTCGACAGTCAGACGAGTCGAACTGTCTGGCGGGCTGCCCATCAAGACCGATGACGTCGAGGCTTCAGCCCACGCCATCTACTCAGCACTGAGCGCGCGCAAGCGCGGTGAGGTCGTGGCCATCCAAGTCGCCCTCGGTGCCGCGCACAGCCCTCAGCTCGTCCCGGACAAGGTCGCCAGCCCTGCGCAGCAGTCGCTCTGGCACGCCCTCACTACCGGCCCCGCGCCCGCCAGTGCTGAGGTGCGTCGCCGGATGAAGACCCGCGCCTCGCAGGCCACCATTACAACGACCATCCGAATCGGCGTCACGGCGGCGACACCCGCTCGTCGACAACATCTGACGCTGGCACTGTTCGCCGCGCTCCAAGGCCTCGAGGCGCCGGGGGCAACCCTGCGACTCGTCGCCGAGCAGGCTGGCGCGTTCAACGCGGCGACTCTCAGCCGTCGCCCGTCAGGCCGACTCAGTGTTGACGAGGTCGTCGCGTTTCTCAACTGGCCAATCGGCGGCGACGACCTGCCTGGCCTGCCGAGCGCACACCCGCGACGCATCGCTCCGCCCGAAACGCTCAGCTCGTCGGACGGTGTCTTCGCCACCGCCAACTCACCCGGCATCGAACGCGAGGTAGGAATCACGGCCACGGCACGCCTGCAGCACACCGTCGTCACCGGGCCGACCGGGTCGGGCAAGAGCATGGTGCTGGCTCGCCTCGCGCTTGACGACATCGCGGCAGGCCGGCCGCTGGTTCTGGTGGACCCGAAGCGGCAGCTCGTGGACTACATCGTCGACCACGCTCCAGCCGATGCGGCGGGTCGGATCGTGATCCTCGATGCAGCTGACGATCGACCGGTCGGCTTCAACCCCCTCGACACCAAGGGCCGCCCAGCGGACGTCGTCGTCGACGGCATCCTGTCCTCACTGAAGGCGGTGTTCCACGACGGCTGGGGACCGCGCACCGAAGACCTGCTCCACGCCGGACTCCTCACACTGGCCCGGGCGGGCGATGCTCGCGATGAGCCATACACGCTGATCGACCTCCCCCGCCTTCTGACCGATGCCGCCTTCCGGCGCTCGTTGATCGGCGCTGTCGCAGGCGACCAGACACTGTCGTCGTTCTGGGCAGCGTTCGAGGAAATGAGCGTCGGGCAACGCGCAGCCGTGATCGGCCCGCCCATGAACAAGCTGCGCAAGTTCGTCCTGCGCCCGAACGTCGCCGCCGTGCTCGGACAGTCACGCCCGGCGTTCCGTCTGCGGGATGTGTTCCGGAACGGCGGCCACGCCGTGCTCGTACCCCTCAACGACGCGCTCCTCGGGCCGGGTGCAGCGCAGCTGCTCGGCAGTCTGATCGTGGCTGAGGTGTGGATGGCCACCCTCGAGCGCGCTGCAGAGAAGGAGCCCACGAAGCGGCCCGGGATGGTGTTCGTCGATGAGGTGCAGCAGTTCCTGAACCTCCCCACCTCCATCGCCGACGCCCTAGCCACCTCCCGCTCATACGGTGTCGGCTGGCACCTGGCCCACCAGTTCCGCGATCAGCTCTCCCCGGCCATGCGGTCTGCGTTCGATGCGAACGCTCGCTCGAAAGTCGTCTTTGCACTCGGCCCCGATGACGCCCGAGACATAGCCCGCATGGCTCCCCGACTGGTGGTGGAGGACTTCCAGTCACTCGCCCCCTACGAGATCTATGCCACCATCGTCGACCGCGGAGCGCCCTCTGGGTGGTTCTCTGCCAAGACGCTGCCACCCGAGAAGCCGACCGGACACGGCGACCTGATTCGCAGAGCAAGCCGCAACCAATACGGCAGGGCAGTCACGAACGAGGTGCCGCAGCCTACGTCTGAGCCGCCGCGTGCGGAGCCGGGGTCGCACCGGCGAGCGAGGCGAGCATGAGTGCCCGACGTGTTGCCTGTAGGTGTGGTGTGACCTCTGGGGCGAGTATTCCGGTCGCTATTCCGGCCACGACGACCACCACCGGCCCACAGGCCCGCACCGTGGCCGGTTGTGGCGGCAACTGGGATGGGACTCCGCTGCTTTGCCGCACCGGTTCACCGTCCCGTGGAGGCCAGCCATGACGGCCACCTGGACCCCCTATCGAATCCGGCAGCTCTCCGAGCAGCTGACCGAGCGAGACCGGCAGATCCTGACCAGCATCGAGCAGTACCGGCTGCTCTCCACCCGGCTCATTCAGCGTCTGCACTTCCCCGCCGTACCGCTAGGCGATCACTCCAGCATCTCGGCGGCCACCCGCGGCACTACCCGCGTGCTCTGTCGGCTCGAGCAGCACGGGCTGATCACGCGACTGCCTCGTCGCATCGGCGGCATCAAGCACGGTTCGTCCGGCATCGTCTGGCAGCTGGCTGCGACCGGAGAGCGGTACCTGCGGGCGCAGCGGGCAGATGGACAGCGTCGTCGCTTCGTCACCCCGTCAACGACGTTCATGGAGCACACGCTCGAAGTCGCCGAGCTGGCCATTGGCCTGATCGAGAAGTCCCGCCTCGGCGCCGTCGAGGTGCTGAGCCTTCAGACCGAACCAGCCTGCTGGCGGGAATACACCTCGCCCAGCGGATCTGCCCTCTCGGTGAAGCCCGATCTCGCGGTCGTGACTGCCGACACCGAGTTCGAGACCCACAACTTCGTGGAAGTCGACCGTGCCACCGAACACGGCCCGGCGGTGCTGCGTAAGTGCCGCGCTTACCAGCAGTACTTCCAAAGCGGCATCGAACAAGACCGCACCGGAGTGTTCCCGCTCGTGGTCTGGGTCACCCCGGACGAGCGTCGCGCCGACCGTGTGCGGCGCAGCATCGCCGATGACCCAAGCCTGCAGACGGCCCTGTTTCACGTCACCCCGAAGGAGAACGCGCTGAGCGTTCTCGCCCCGGATGCAACCCCTAACCCGAAAGGAGGAACGACATGACACCAACCATCACCACCCCGGATCAGACCGACAAGGCACGGCAGATCATCACCCTGATGATCGCCCTCGACCCCGAAGCGCAAGGGCACACCCTTGCCCGACTCGTCGCGGCGACCCTGCACGGAGGCCCCGGCACAGCCCTGGAGCACTTCGCCTCCACCGGCACACTCGACCCCGAGGCAGCACTCGCTGAACTCAACGAGCTGCGCGTTCCCCTGGAGCAGGAGGACTGGATCGACACCCTCGGCCGCTACATCCTGCTCAACGCCGGAGCACGCTCATGAACGAACGCGAACCCACGCCTCGCAGCCACGAGCAGATCGATCTCGAACGCCTCCGGCGTGCGGCCAACCGTTTCGAGAACGCGATCACCCTCGGTATCGAAGCCGCGCGTTCGGCAGGCCGCGAGATCGATGACGGCACCGCACAGCTCATCGCCCACGTCCTCGGGCGAGGCCTTGGCCGCGACTCGCAACTGGCCGAGCACGGTCGCACCCGACAGGGCAACCCGGAGGCAATGCGCGCCGAGTTCATGACGCTCTGGGAACACCCGCGCAGCGGCGGGCTTACTCGCGAGTGGATCAACTGGCTCGGGACCTACCTGCTGCATACCGAGCCCGGCCCTGAAGTGCCAGACGGTGATCGGGTGGAAGCAGCGCGTGCGCTGCTGCGCAGCACCCTCGTCACCGATCAGCTGAACGTCGGAGGTGCCACTCTCACGGTCAACATCCCCGCGAGCCTCACTGGCCCCGAACTGCGTGAGGTCGTCGCACGCCTGGAGCAGCTGCCGGAGATCTTCGAGCAGTCCTTCCACGCGTTCCTGACCCTGCCCGACGTCGATGCGTCTGCGGAGAACGTGGCCGACCTGTTCGAGCAGTACTTCGTCGGCCGGTTCGAAGCCGAAGACGACGCCATCGACGGCCTCACCCCGATCGATGAGTGGGAGACCCGACTGGGCGAGTGGACGGCAGAGCTGGGGCTGCCGGCCGAAGCGGTGACGCTGGATCGGTCGGTCATCAGCGCGCAGCTGCGTGAGGTGTATGACGTCGTGGAGATGGAAGGTCGCATCTATGCCTTCATCCGGTAGCCCGCGCAGCGTCCCGAATCACCCTCCGGGGGCGTTCTCCCACGGCAGACTGCGAGCGATGCGGAATAGTCAACAGGCCCGGAATTCCGGGCCTTGCGAGGTAAAATGGGAGGGTAAACGGAGACCAAAGCCGATGTTCAAGACTGCATCGGGCCAGCGTCCCAGCCCATTCCTGAATGGGGCGCCCACTCCACCACCTCTCTCTCGAAAGCACCGCTTCGAGACTGCTCTCACTCCCACGGAAGGAGGGCAGTCATGAGCCTGCCCGAGAACCCCACCACCTCCGCCTTCGTCGCAGCGCCCCCGCGGCTGCCCGACATCGCCCCGCACCTTGAGGTCGGCCCGAGCGAGACGACGATCATCAACCCGATCGCCGACGTCGTCGCACCCGCCGGATCACGCGCCGTGGTCTACCTGCGCGTGTCATCCAAGGGGCAGGTCAACACCGACTACGACCCCGAAGGGATCTCGATCCCCGCCCAGCGGCAGTCCTGCCAACGCAAGGCGGAGCAGCTCGGACTGACGATCGTCGCCGAGTATGTCGAGGCAGGTATCTCGGGAACGGAGATGACCAAGCGAGTCGCCTTCCAGCAGATGCTGGAGCGCATCCGCCGCGACAAGGACGTCGACTACGTCATCGTCTACAAGCTCTCGCGCTTCGCCCGGAACCGAACAGATGACGCCATCGTCATGGCCGACCTGCAGAAGCGTGGCGTCACCCTGATCTCCGCAACCGAGTCGATCGACTCCACCCCGGTCGGGCAACTCATGCACGGCATCCTCGCCGCATTCAACGAGTACCGCTCCCGCGAAGACGGAGCCGACATCGCCTACAAGATGGCCCAGAAGGCCAAGAATGGCGGCACACTCGGCAAGGCACCGATCGGCTACATCAACACCCTTGAGCGCGTCGAAGGTCGTGAGTTCCGCGGCATCGCCGTCGATGAAGAACGCGCTCCCTTCGTGAAGCTAGCGTTCGAGTTGTACGACAAGGGCGAGTTCTCGATGGAGGACATCGCCGACATTCTCACCGATCGTGGGCTGGAGACCCGGGCGACCGCACGCAGACCTGCGGGGCCCGTCTCGAGTTCGAAGATCTCGGCCATGCTGCGCGACCCGTACTACGTCGGCGACATCGTCTACAAGGGCGAAACCTACGAGGGTCGGCATCCGGCGATCATCGACCGCGACCTCTTCGTTCGTGTTCAGCAACGACTCGAGGCGTCAGGACGTGCCGGTGAGCGCAAGCGCGTGTACCCGCACTATCTCAAAGGCTCGCTGTGGTGCGGGGAGTGTTACGCCGTGCGCGGACTGGTCGACAAGCGGATGATCATCCAACGATCCATCGGCAAGACCGGTGGCGAGTACTTCTACTTCTTCTGCCGAGGCAAACAGCAAGGTGTCTGCAACTCACGCCACATCCCTTTCGATCTCGTCGAGGACCAGGTCATCGAGCACTACCGCACGGTGCAGCTTCGGCCTGAATTCATCGAGTGGGTGCACGGGCAAATCGACAATGCGCTTCAAGACCAGGCCGGGGCGCGGCGTCAACTGCGCGACCAGATCCAGGGGCAGATCGCACGGCTTCAGACCAGGGTCGACAACCTAATTGACCTCGTCGCCGATGGAGGACTGGCTGGGTCGAAGGCTCGCGAGAAGATCACCGAGATCGAGCGGGAACGCGCCGGGCTCGAGGCCCGTCTGGGAACCATTGAAGACGATCTAAGTATCGGTGCGGAGTTCCTCAAGGGGTGGCTCGAACTGTTGCGAGACCCCTATGAGCTCTACCGCACGGCCAGTAACGACATGCGCCGCGAACTCAACCAGGCGATCTTCACGCGCATCTTCGTCATTGACCAAGACCGCGCGGAGTCCGAGCTCCAGGAACACGTTCGACTGCTTCTGGAGGCACAAGCCGAGTGGGCGACATCGTTCGGCCTCGGCATCGAAGCCGAGTCAAACGAAAACGACGCCGAAGCGTCGTCACGTGGTGAATCAACCGAAGGTCACTGGCGCAAACCCGTGGACTTGGCCCTGGGTTCGAGTAAGCAATCTTTGGTGCCCCTGGAGGGACTCGAACCCCCAACCCTTTCCTTAGGACGGAACTGCTCTTCCATTGAGCTACAGAGGCCGGTGCATCCACTCTAATCGGCGCCGGTCGCCGAGGCGCTCGCCGCACCGCGACCCTTTCCGCCACTGGCCCGCTCTGCGACGATGGCCGCATGCCCACCGAGCCGACCGACCGCCCCGTCACCGACGCGATCGCCGCGCTGGAGCAGCCGGCGCGCGCCGTACTCGCCGGCTGGCACGCCCGGGCGCTCGAGCTCGAGCCCTCGACGACCGAGGGCGTCTCGTACGGTGTGCCCGCACTGCGCCACCGCGGGCGTCCGCTCATCGCCGTCGCCGTGACGGCGGCGGGCTACTCCGTCTACCCGTTCAGCCCGGCGGCGATCGTCGCGAGCGCGCCGCTGCTCGGCGACCTGAGGCGCTCGAAGGGGGCGGTCGCCTTCACGGATGCCCGCCCACTGCCGCGCGAGGCCTTCGACGCGCTGCTGCTCGCGCGCCGAGTCGAGATCGACGCCGCACTCGATCGCTGAGCCCGCCCTCCGACCGACCGCACCACGGACATCCGCTACCGCATCGACACCCCGAGGAGCCTCATGCCCCGCTACCTGATCTCGTTCCCGAGCCCCGCGATGGTCGTGCGCGACGACGAGTGGGACGACGTCGCCGACGCCGCCCACGCAGTCGTCGACGAGATGCGCGCGGCCGGCGTCTACGTCTTCGCCGGCGGGCTGCGCGACGACGTCGAGCCCGTGCGCGTCTCCGGCGACGGCACGGTGACCGACGAGCTGTACCCGCAGACCCGCGAGCTCAGCGGAGGCTTCACCGTCATCGACGTTCCGACTCGCGACGAGGCCCACGCGTGGGCGGCCAAGGTCGCGGTCGCGTGCCGCTGCGCGCAGGAGGTGCGCGAGTTCGGGGACGACCCGCGCGCCTGACGCGACCCGCCCGCCGCGCCGCACCCTGAAATCCCCGCCGCGCATCCGGACATGGCTCAGTGTGAGAGCCGTGACCGACTCCGAGCGCGAGCGGCGGATGCGCGAACTCGTGCAGACCGTCGCCGAGCCCGTGCGCCGCTACCTGCACCGTCGTACAGACGCCGCGACGGCCGACGACGTGCTCGGCGACGTGCTGCTCGTGTGCTGGCGTCGGCTCGACGAGGTGCCCGACGATCCCCTGCCCTGGGCCATCGTCGTCGCCCGCAACAGCCTCGCCAACGCCCGGCGCGCCGAGCGGCGCCGCACCCGGCTCGTCGGAAAGATCATCGCGATCGACCCGCCCGCATCCGCCGCGCCCGATGCGACGAGCGATGCAGCAGGTGACGCGACCGGCGCAGCAGCCGCCCGCCTCCAGGCCGCGCTCGCCCGCCTGCGCCGCGACGACGCCGAACTGCTGCGCCTGTGGGCGTGGGAGGAGCTCTCGAGCCCCCAGCTCGCCGTCGTGCTCGGCATCAGCGCCAACGCCGCGGCGATCCGTCTGCACCGCGCGAAGGCGCGCCTGAAGGCCGAGCTGCGGAAAGACGACGAGTCGACCGGACATGAGAAGCATGAGGAAGGGAGCACCGATGACCGACGATGACCGCGCGCTGCGCCAGCAGCTGCGCGCCACCGACCCGGCCCGCGCGCTCGCGCCCCTCCCCCCGACGTGGCTCGACCACAGGATGGAGCAGATCATGACCGACCCGACCGTCGCCCCCGAGACCGAGGCGGCGACCACCCTCGCGACCGCCGGCGACGACGCCGTCGCGCGCCGCCGCATCCCCCGCTGGATGCCCGTGGCCGGCGCCGCCGCGGCCGTCGCCATCGCCGCCGCGATCGTCGCCCCCCTCGCACTCGGCGGCTCGCAGCCCACGGTCGAGGCGCTCGACCCCGCCACGGGAGGCGACCTGGCGAGCGGCAGCTGCCTCGCGCTCGAGCCCGCCACCGTCGCCGCGCAGGATCAGGCCTTCGCCGCCACCGTGCTCTCGGTCGAGGGCGGCACCGTGCTGCTCGAGGTCACCGAGACCTTCGCCGGTGAGGTCGCCGACCGCGTCGAGGTGACGCAGGTCGACGCGATGTCGTCCGACTTCTCGGGCGTGCCGTTCGAGGTCGGCGAGCGCTACCTCGTCGGCGCGCTCGACGGCACGATCACCGGATGCGGCGTCACCGGCACCGACAGCGCCGAGCTGCGCGCGGTGTACGACGCGGCCTTCCGCGGCTGACACGCGAGTCGCCGAGGCCGACTGACACGCGAGTCGCCGAGGCAGGGTGTCGCGCTGCCCCGGCGATCGTGCGGGTGCCGCGGCGTGTCGGGCCTCGACACACGCACGAGCCCGCGGCCTCCGGGGCCACGCGACACGGGCGGCCGACACGGGCGGCGCACGAGCAACCGGCACCGCGGGCGGTACTCGACCGCCCCGCTCTCCGAGGCGGACGCCGCCCCACCCTCCGCCGAGTTGCGCGCGCTCTACGCCGAGGCGCTCCCCGGCTGAGCAGCCCTACGCCGCGAGCGGCGCCAGGTACTCGTCCCACGCGGGCTGGGGCCGCTCGATGCCGCGCACGAGCCAGGCGGTGCCGTGCGGAGCCTTCGGCTGCACGCGCAGGCGCCAGCCCATCTCGGCCGGGGTGCGGTCGCTCTTGACGTTGTTGCACCTCAGGCAGCAGGCGACGAGGTTCTCCCACGAGTCGGCGCCGCCGCGCGAGCGCGGGTGCACGTGGTCGATCGTCGAGGCGGAGCCGCCGCAGTAGGCGCAGCGGTTGCCGTCGCGCCGCAGTACGCCGCGGCGCGTCAGAGGCACTTGACGCGTGTGCGGCACGCGCACGTAGCGGCGCAGCACGATGACGCTCGGTCGCTCCCACGCGTCGTGGATGCCGAACACGGGGTGGGCATCGTCGCGCGCGAGCACGACGGCCTTGCCGTTCATGACGAGCACGAGGGCTCGGCGGAACGACACGACGGCGAGCGGCTCGTAGCCGGCGTTGAGAACGAGAGTGCGCATCCAGTACCTCCGTGAACGGAGCCCGCATGGCCTGCGGGCTGTCCTTGCTCCTCAGCGTCACCGCGGGCGGGAGGTCAGCGCGCCCGTCGCGACGGGCACAAAAAAAGCACCGCAGTCAGACTGCGGTGCCCGATCGCGCGCGGCCCCGACAGGGCAGGGCCGTGCGAACGCTGTGCCGTATGCGGAAGACGGCGCGCGCATCCACGGTTTGGATGTCGCGTCGCTCGCACATGGCCTCTCCCGGTTTCGTCCTCTGGTGGCGCCGAGAGCCTCAGGCTAACCCAGAATCGGCGCACCCACCTCAGCGGGCACGCCGATTCACGGGCTGTTCAACTTCTGAAGCAGGGTCAGATGCCGACGCGCATGATGTAGTAGGCGTCGGTCCAGAGCGGGCGGATGCTGACCGTCTTACCCGGGTACGGGGCGTCGAGGATCATGCCATTGCCCATGTAGATGCCGTTGTGGCTCATGTCGTTGAACATGACGATGTCGCCCGGCTGGGCCGCGCTGCGGTCGATCGGCGTGCCTGCCGACGATTGGGCGCGCACTCCGTGGGGCAGCGCGATGCCGAACTGCGCATACACGTACATCACGAGGCCCGAGCAGTCGAAGCCGTCGGGCGTCGCGCCGCCGTAGCGGTACGGAACGCCCTGGTACTGCATCGCCACCTCGGCCACCTGCGTGAGGCTGAAATTCGGGTACGCAGGGTTCGCGAGGTACTGGGCGGTGGTCGGGCCGCTGTACGCCTGGTAGCTCGCCGCGAGCTGGGCCCGGCGCTCGGCGGCCGCCGCAGCGGCCTGCGCGGCTGCCAACTCTTCTTCGCTCGTGGCCGTGAACTGGTCACGGGCCACCGTCTGCACCGCCGCGCCCGCCTCGACCTCGAGACTCTGCGACTGCGTCGAGCGCAGCCGCACGAGCGCTTCGGCGGCCTCGACGCCGTCGGCGTTCGCAGCCGGGTTCACGGCGTAGCCGGGCAGAGCGAGCGTCGCGACGATGCCGGTCGCCACCGCCATGACGGTGATGTTGAGAGCGGCGCCCCGCACCGCGGAACGAGTGGATCGCCGGAGTGCGGCCGGACCTGGGGTGGTTTCTTGGATCAAGAGAGTGACCTCCTGCGCCTCGCCGCTCCTTGGTGCAGCCCGTCCGCTTTCGTGTGCTCCACGGTCTGCGTGCAGGACGGGCTAGCGAGGCGCCGCGCGCAGAGTCCGCAACCGGTTGGGTGGCCGCTCGGACGAGGCGAGTGTATGCGAGGTTACGAGAAGGTCACAATCGAATCTCGAACACGAGATGTTGTGTAATTGCGTCAGTCGCCGACGTATATGTGCCGCGCGACCTCGAGCGGCAGCTCGATCCCCTCCGCGCGACCGGCGACATCGACCACGATGTACCCGTTCGGGTCGCTGCGGATCGTCGCCTCCGCGCCAGGGGTGACGCCCGCCTCGTGCAACTGGTGCAACAGGTCGGGGTCGAACTGGACGGGCTCGGCCAAGCGCCGCACCGTGCAGTGCCGAGTGCCGGCGGCGACGGCGTTCGGCAGCGAGATCACGCCGTCGAGGAACGGCTCGGCCGCGACCCCGCCGATCTCCTCGAGCCCCGGGATCGGGTTGCCGTATGGCGACTCGGTGGGCGAGTCGAGCAGCTCGAGCAGCCGCCTCTCGACCTGCTCGCTCATGACGTGCTCCCACCGGCAGGCCTCGTCGTGAACGAGGGCCCAGTCGAGCCCGATGACGTCGGCGAGCAGCCGCTCGGCGAGCCGATGCTTGCGCATGACGCCCACGGCTTTGCGGCGGCCCTCGTCGGTCAGGTGGAGGTGCCGGTCGCCCTCGACCCGCAGCAGGCCGTCGCGCTCCATGCGGGCGACGGTCTGCGAGACGGTCGGGCCCGAGTGGCCGATGCGCTCGGAGATGCGGGCGCGCAGCGGCACGATGCCCTCCTCCTCGAGGTCGAGGACGGTGCGCAGGTACATCTCGGTGGTGTCGACCAGGTCGGTCACGTCGCTGCCCTCCCTCATCGCACGCCGCAGTAGTGAGGTAAGCCTATGCGAACCCCGCCGCGCACCCGCTCGCGCGCTGCCGGCGGCGTCGCAGCGGGCATCCCGCGCTCAGTAGGATCGGAGCATGGCCGACTTCCGCCTTCCCGCCGACCTCCTGCCCCGCGACGGACGATTCGGCTGCGGCCCCTCGAAGGTGCGGCCCGGGCAGCTGCAGGCCCTCGCGAACGCCCACGAACTGCTCGGCACCTCGCACCGCCAGGCGCCCGTCAAGAACCTCGTCGGCAGCGTGCGCAGCGGGCTCGCCGACCTCTTCCGCCTGCCGGAGGGCTACGAGGTCGTGCTCGGCAACGGCGGCTCGACCGCCTTCTGGGATGTCGCTGCGTTCGGCCTCATCGAGCAGCGCAGCGCCCACCTCGACTTCGGCGAGTTCGGAGCCAAGTTCGTCGCCTCGGCGAGCGCCCCGTGGTTGCAGGCGCCCCACGTCGTGAAGACGCCCGGCGGCACGTGCGGCGAGCTCGCCACCGTCGACGGCGCCGACGTCTACGCCTACCCGCACAACGAGACCTCGACGGGGGTGAGCGCCCCCGTCGCGCGCATCGGCGCCGCTCCCGAGGCCCTCACCGTCGTCGACGCGACGAGCGCCGCGGGCGGCATCGACTTCGACGTCGCCGAGACCGATGTCTACTACTTCGCCCCGCAGAAGAACTTCGCCGGCGACGGCGGCCTGTGGCTCGCCCTGATGAGCCCCGCCGCGATCGGACGGGCGGAGCGCATCGCCGCGAGCGGCCGGTACATCCCGCCGTTCCTGTCGCTCACCGCGGCGATCGAGAACTCGCGCCTGCAGCAGACCCTCAACACGCCCGCGCTCGCGACGCTCGTCATGCTCGACGAGCAGGTGCGCTGGATCACCGGCAACGGCGGGCTCGCCTGGGCCGGGGCGCGCACGGCCGAGAGCTCGGGAATCCTCTACGACTGGGCCGAGGCGCACGAGCTCGCCACCCCGTTCGTCGCCGACCCCGCGCACCGCTCCCCCGTCGTCGTGACGATCGACTTCGACGACTCCGTCGATGCGGCGCTCGTGGCGAGGACGCTGCGTGCGAACGGCATCGTCGACACCGAGCCGTACCGCAAGCTCGGCCGCAACCAACTTCGCGTCGCGACCTTCGTGGCGATCGAGCCCGACGACGTGCGGCAGCTCACCCGCAGCATCGACGCGGTGCTCGAGGCGCTGGCAGACTGAGCGCATGCGGCTCTGGGTGAAGCAGGACGAGCGCCGGCCCGACCCCGAGCCGCTGCGCACGAACGACCGGCTCGCCTTCGCGATCGGGCTCGCCGGCTGGGTCATCGCCCTCATCGTCACCCTCGGGATGCTCGCCCTGCCCGGCCGCGTCGACGCCGTCGGCGGGCTGGTCACCATCGCCGTCGGGCTCGCGCTCGGCGTCGCGGGGTATCTCGTCTCCGCGAAGCGCCCCTAAGGTTCAGCACGGCTCAGAGGCCCGACTCCTCGTCGAGGTCGTCGTCCTCGTTCAGGTCGTCGTCCTCGTCCGCGTGCAGGTCGATGTCGACGCCGTCGACGTCGTCGTCGTCGTCGTCGAGGTCATCGTCGTCGAGGTCATCGTCGTCGTCGCTCTCGTCACCGAACTCGTCGCCGCCCTCGTCGTCGCCCTCCTCCGCGCCCGCCTGTTCGCCTGCCTCGTCCTGCTGTGCGAGGTAGTCCTCCAGCCGATCCGACCACGGCACCCAGTCGGGCGCGACGAGCGCACCATCACCGGGCATGAGCTCGGTCTCGAGCACGGAGGGCTCCATGCCCGGGTTCACGGCGATGCTGACCGTCCAGGCCCATCCCGGGTAGCCCCCCTGGGTGGTCGAGAAGCGCACCGTCGCGACGTCGTCCGCTGACTGGATGCCGCGCAGGGCCCCGACGTGCTTCGCGGGCGCGACCTCGGCGAGAGCCGCGCGCGCGAGGGCCTCGAGAGCGTCGGGGTCGTGATCGGCCGCGTCAGGCATCCAGTTCGTCCGCAACGCGGCGCAGGACCGCCGCGATCTTCGCACCGTGCTCGCCGTCGGGGTATCGGCCGCCCTTGAGCTTACCGCCGACGCCGTCGAGCAGTTTGATGAGGTCTTCGACGATGATCGCCATCTCGTCGGCGGGCTTGCGGTGCGACTTCGTGAGGCTCGGTTTGGCGTCGAGCACGCGCACCGACAGCGCCTGCGCGCCGCGCTTGCCGTCGGCGACGCCGAACTCGAGGCGCGAACCGGCCTTCACCACAGCCCCTTCGGGCAGCGCCGAGGCGTGCAGGAACACCTCGGTCCCGTCGTCTCCGCTGATGAAGCCGAAACCCTTCTCCTGGTCGTAGAACTTGACCTTGCCGGTGGGCATGCGCGCACTCCTCGCCTGTGGATGATCCAGCCTTCGAGGATACCGCGCTGCGGCGACCCCAGGACCGGGGGTACTGCGCCGTCGTCGCCGACGCCTATCCTGAGGGGGTGCCAGAAGAATCCGTCGTGATGACCAACCGCGTCGAGCGCGTGCTGGCCTACATGGTCGCCGGCATCATCGTGCTGAGCCTCGCGAGCTTCGTCGCCGTCATCATCGGCACCGCCGCAGGCCTCGAGCGCGGTGACTTCACGGTGGGGATCTGGCCCGCCGTGACCGTGCTGCCGCTCCTCGGCCTGCCCATCGGCTTCGTCCTCATCATCACGCTGCTCATCGTGAGCGCCGTGCGCCGGGGGCGGGCCGCGCGGGATGCCGGGCACTAGCGCCGCCTCCCTGGCCCTGGCCGCGCGGCTGCGCGACCGGGACGACGCGGCACTCGCGCGCCTGATCCGAGAGCGCGGGGTGAGCCCCGCCGGGCTGCGCGACGTCTTCGACCTCGCCGAGGCCCTGCTCGACCAGGGAACGATCGCCGTGGCGCTCGCCGGCCTCAGCCGCCGAGGGCTCGCGGCGATCGCGGCGGCGGCGCAGCATCCCGAAGGCGTCGCCCTCTCTGCCCTCGCGACCCACCTCGATCGCGACTCCGCCGCCCTGCTGCACGACCTCGTTCCCGCCGAGCGGGCGGCACTCGTCGCGATCGGCGAGCGCGCCGATGGCGGGAACGAGCCGGCGCTCGCGGCCGACCCCGCCGTTCTCGTGTGGCCGCCGATCGTCGCCGAGCTCGCCGCGTGGCCCACCCGCGGCCTGCCGAGCCCCGAGGCTCTGCGCGACGAGCCGCCGCCGGCGGCCCTCGGGCCCGTCGACGACTCCGACCGGCGGTTCCTCGATCGCGGCGCCGCCGAGAAGGCCTTCACGACCGCCACGCGGGTGACCGAGCTGCTCATCGCCCTGCAGGAGGCCCCCGCGCGGCTGCTCGCCAAGGGCGGACTCTCACTGCCGGAGTCGAAGCGCCTCGCCGCCGCCGCGGGCGCCGAGCCCGACGAGGTGCCGCTGCTGCTCGACCTCGCCGTGCTCGCCGGACTCGTCGACGACGACGCCGGCCACACCCGGCCTCTCGATGGCGTCGACGCGTGGCGCTCCCAGCCGGTGACCGACCGCTGGGCCGCGCTCGCCGGCGCCTGGCTCGACGCGCTTCCGGTCGAGCTGCGCGAACTGCTCGCCGACCGCGTCGACGCGCGCTGGGGCGAGGGGATCGCCGACTTCGTCGACTGGCTGTACCCGGCCGGGGGGGATGCCCTCCTGCGTCGCCTGCATCACCGCGGCGCCCAGGGCGATCGCCTCGGAATCGCCTCCGAGGGTCGCCCGTCGTCGATCGGCACGGCGCTCGTGACGCGCGGAGCCGCCGCGGCCGCCGAGGTGCTCGCCCCGCTCGTCCCCGCCGAGGTCGACCGCGTCTACCTGCAGCACGACCTCACGATCGTCTCGCCCGGTCCGCTCGCCGGGGCGATCGACGAGCGGCTGCGCCGCGTCGCCCTCGTCGAGAGCGCGGGGCTCGCCGGCCGCTACCGGGTCACGGGCGAGTCGGTGACCCGCGCGATCGCGCTCGGCGAGAGCGCCCAGAGCCTGCTGGCCTTCCTCGGCGAGATCTCGCTCACGGGATTGCCGCAGCCGCTCGAGTACCTCGTGCTCGAGACGGCCCGGCGCTACGGCGCGGTGCGGGTCGGAGCGCTCGAGCATGACGAGAGCGCCGTGCTCGGCGCCCGCACGGCCGTGCGCAGCGACGACGCCGTGATGCTCGAGGCCGTGCTCGTCGACGCCGCGACCGCTCCGCTCGGGCTGCGCCGCACGGGCGCGCACCGGCTCGTGAGCCGCATGGATCCGGCCGTCGTGCTGTGGACCCTCATCGACGCCCGCTACCCCGCAGCGCCCGACGACGGCGCCCTGCCGCCCGAGCGCCCGCGCAGGCCCGGCTCGCGCGCGAGCCAGCCGCCCGCGGACGACGCCGTGCTCGCGGCGGTGCAGCGCCTGCGCCGCGCCACCGCGACGACGAGCACGGAGAGCGGAGCAGCCTGGGTCTCGCGCCAGTGGGAGCTCGCCGTGCGCGGCAAGCTCGGCGTGCGCGCGACCGTCGCGATGCCCGACGGCAGCGCCCGCGTGTTCGAGCTCGAGCCGACCGGCATCGCCGGGTCCCGCGTGCGCGGTCGCGACCGCGAGGCCGACGTCGAGCGCACGCTGCCCATCGCGAGCATCACCGCCCTCGAGCCGCTCGAGTAGAACGGCCCTTGCCGATCGAGCGTCGGGCCCTCTCAGGCGATCGGCCTAGACTGGCCCGTTATGAATCCCGACGGCCCGCTGATCGTGCAGAGCGACCGAACCGTGCTGCTCGAGGTCGCCAACCGCCAGGCTGAGGATGCCCGTCACGCCCTCGCGGTCTTCGCCGAGCTCGAGCGCGCCCCCGAGCACGTGCACACCTACCGCATCACGCGGCTCGGTCTGTGGAACGCCCGCGCCGCCGGCCACACCGCGGCCGAGATGCTCGCGGTGCTCGAGGCGTACGCGAAGTTCCCGGTGCCGCAGTCGGTGTCGGTCGACATCACCGAGACGGTGGGCCGCTACGGCCGACTCGTCATCGACCGCGACGACGAGGGCACGCTGATCCTGCGGTCGACGGATGCCGCGGTGCTGACCGAGATCGCCTCCAGCAAGCGGGTGGCCCCGCTGCTCACGCGCCGCATCGATTCCTCGACGTTCGAGCTCGCCGCCTGGGCGCGCGGTCAGGTCAAGCAGGAGCTCGTGAAGATCGGCTGGCCCGCGGAGGATCTCGCCGGCTACACCCCCGGCACGCCGCACCCGATCGACCTCGACCTGCGCGAGTGGAGCATCCGCCCTTACCAGCAGACCGCGGTCGACCACTTCTTCGCGGGAGGCTCGGGCGTGGTCGTGCTGCCGTGCGGCGCGGGCAAGACGCTCGTCGGCGCCGCCGCGATGGCGACCGCGGGAACGACGACGCTCATCCTGGTCACGAACACCGTCTCGGCGCGGCAGTGGCGCGACGAGTTGCTGCGGCGCACGACGCTCACGGCCGACGAGATCGGCGAGTACTCGGGGCAGGTGAAAGAGGTGAGGCCCGTCACGATCGCGACGTACCAGATCCTCACCGCGAAGCGGAAGGGCGAGTACGCGCACCTGGCCCTGCTCGACGCCCTCGACTGGGGGCTCGTCGTCTACGACGAGGTGCACCTGCTGCCCGCGCCCGTGTTCAAGCTCACCGCCGAGCTGCAGGCCCGTCGCCGCCTCGGGCTGACCGCGACGCTCGTGCGAGAAGACGGCCGCGAGGGCGACGTCTTCAGCCTCATCGGCCCGAAGCGCTTCGACGCGCCGTGGAAGCAGATCGAGGCGCAGGGCTACATCTCGCCCGCGAGCTGCTACGAGGTGCGCGTCGACCTGCCCGCGAGCGAGCGGCTCGAGTACGCCGCGAGCGCCGACGAGCAGCGCTACCGCCTCGCCGCGACGGCGCCCGCGAAGCTCGAGGTCGTCAAGCGCCTCGTCGCCCAGCACGCGGGCGAGCGCATCCTCGTCATCGGGCAGTACCTCGACCAGATCGACGAGCTCGCCGGCGCCCTCGGCGTGCCGCAGCTCACCGGGGCGACCTCGGTCGACGAGCGCGAGCGGCTGTTCCAGGAGTTCCGGGTCGGCGAGACCCCGGTGCTCGTCGTGTCGAAGGTCGCCAACTTCTCGGTCGACCTGCCGGAGGCGACCGTCGCCATCCAGGTCTCGGGCTCGTTCGGCTCGCGGCAGGAGGAGGCCCAGCGCCTCGGCCGCCTGCTGCGCCCGAAGGAGAGCGGGCTGCCGGCGCACTTCTACACGCTCGTCGCCCGCGACACCGTCGACCAGGACTTCGCGCAGAACCGCCAGCGGTTCCTCGCCGAGCAGGGCTACAGCTACACGATCATGGACGCGACCTCGATCGGGCTGGCGGCGTAAGGAATCTCACCGGACGGCGCCTACCACGCAACGTTCAGCGTCCGCTTTCGGGTGCAATGTCAGCAGTGAGTGATACCCTCTTGGAACAAACACCAGCCCCTCTGTCGTTTCGACAAGGGCTGGTTTTCTTCGTCCGGCATGATCGAGGCGTGGACTACACCAAACCTCACTTGTCGTTCCCTGAACAAGTTCGTCACCTTCAGGCGCGCGGCCTCGTCATCGCTGACACGCAGCGGGCAGCGCACCTACTCCAGCAGGTCGGCTACTACAGGCTTAGTGCTTACGCCTATCCCTTCCGTGAATTGCTGCCCGCAGACCATCCACGCGATTCTCGCTGGCAGTTCCGGCACGACGATTTCCTTCCCGGCACGACCTTTTCGACGGTTGTCGCCCTCTGGCGATTCGACCGTGACCTTCGTCTACTGATGTTCGATGCGATAGAGACGATCGAAGTCGCCCTCCGAGTTCACGTGGCTTACGTCCTCGGCAAGCGGGACGCCTTCGGCCACCTGAACCAGGAGCATCTTGACCCGGTCGCATGCACCAAGATCATCGAGGATCGAAGAACCCAGTGGGCGGCGTGGGCAGCGAAGTACGCGACCGCCGTGAACGGAGCTCGATCGGAAGATTTCGTTCGCCACTACACCGAGAAGTACGACGGCCGGTTGCCCATCTGGGTGGGAACAGAAGTTATGGACTTCGGACTGGTCGCCAAGCTCTATAGTCTGCTGCGTGCTCAAGACAGAACCGAGATCGGCCGGTCGCTGGGCGTTCCGGCTGGCGGCGTGCTTCGCAAATGGCTGACGACGCTGAACTATCTGCGCAACCTCTGCGCGCATCACTCGCGGCTGTGGAACCGTCGACTCACGTACACGATCTCTTCCCCGCCGCCCGGTCTCGTCGCAGACCTCGAGCACCTCTCCGCACTCCCGGCGACAGCACGCCGAAAGATCTACTCGGTAGTTGCCGTCACCGCGCACCTCGTGACCACCATCGACCCGCAGACTGGCTGGAAAGCAAGACTCATCGATCTGATGGCGGGGTTCCCTCAGAACCCGCAGGTGTCACCGGAAACGGATATGGGGTTTCCGGTCGACTGGCGGTCCCTGCCGCTCTGGATCACATAGACGGTGGCGCAGCCGCCCAATTGCTAACGTGGTCCGATCGCGGCCAGGATGCTCGCGCCGAGCTCGGCGGGGCGCGACAGCTGCGGCCAGTGCCCGGTCGGCAGCTCGACGACCTCGAGCCGCTCGATACGCGCGAGCTCGCCCGCCCACGCCGCGCCGTCGGCGATCCCGCCCTCGACCATCTCGCGCGGGAACTCGCACGCGATGACCGTGGCGGGAATGCGGAACCGGGTCTCGTCCCTCAGGTGGAGCGGGTCGCCTGCCACGGCGGCCGGCTCGGGCACGGCGATGGAGCGGAGGCGCTCGCGAAGCGCGTCGTCCATGTCGGTGAGATCGGCCTCCTCGAAGAAGCCCCAATCGGGCAGGGGCACGACGTCGCCCTCGACCGGCAGCTCGTCGTTGACCACGCTGCCCTCGCCGAACGGGATCGCGTCGACGAAGACGAGTCGTGCGATCGCGTCAGGCCGGGCGTCGGCCGCGCCCCAGGCGATCGCCGCGCCGCCGCTGTGGCCGACGAGCGCGATCGGACCGGCGCCGCCCGACGCGAGGTCGTCGACGACGCTCACGACCGCATCGATGTGGCTCTGCAGCCGGATGCCGGCGGCCGACTCGCCGGGGCCCTTGCCGGGCAGGGTGAGGGGGTGCACGCGGTGGCCCGCGGTCACGAGGGGCGGGATGACGGCGCTCCACGAGTCGCCGTCGAGCCAGAAGCCGGGGATGAGCACGATGTCCATGCGCCGAGGCTAGGCCCGACCGCCGACGCCCGCACCAGCGCGACTCACAGCGCACTCCGACCCGCGACGCGCATCCCGCACCGACCTCATCGGCACGGCGTTCAGGAAACCCACAAGAGACGCGCAGATAATCGTCGCATGGCTGACGGTCCCAAGATCCTCATCGTCGACGACGAACCCAACATCCGCGATCTGCTCACCACGTCGCTGCGCTTCGCCGGCTTCATGGTGCGAGCCGTCGGCAACGGCGCGCAGGCGATCTCGGCGGTGCTCGAAGAAGAGCCCGACCTGATCATCCTCGACGTCATGCTGCCGGATATCAACGGCTTCGGCGTCACCAAGCGCCTGCGATCGAGCGGCTACACGAGCCCGATCCTCTTCCTCACAGCGAAAGACGACACCGACGACAAGATCATGGGTCTGACCGTCGGCGGCGACGACTATGTGACGAAGCCGTTCAGCCTCGACGAGATCGTCGCGCGCATCAAGGCGATCCTGCGCCGCACGATGCACGAGGATGACGACGCGATCATCCGCACCGGCGAGCTCACGATGGACCAGGACACGCACGAGGTGACCGTGGGCGACGCGATCATCGAGCTCTCCCCCACCGAGTTCAAGCTGCTGCGCTACCTCATGCTCAACCCGAACCGAGTGCTGTCGAAGGCGCAGATCCTCGACCACGTGTGGGAGTACGACTTCAACGGCGACGCCGGCATCGTCGAGAGCTACATCTCGTACCTGCGCCGCAAGCTCGACCAGCACACCGACGAGCCGCTGATCCAGACCAAGCGCGGCTTCGGATACATGCTCAAGGCCGCGAAGGTCTAGGCCGTGCCGACGGGCGCCGTCGTGCACGATGCATGAGCAGCTGAGCCAGTGGTGGGAGGGCATCTCCCTCCGATCGAAGATCACGGGCGTGACCGTGCTCGTCGTCACGGTCGGGCTGCTCGTCGTCGGCATGGGCACCCTCACCGTGCTGCAGCAGACCCTCATCGGGGAGGTCGACCGCCAGTTGCGGGAAGCCGCGAGCGAGCTGCCGCAGTCGCCCGACCATCTGTCCCTCGACGACTTCAACGACTTCAACGACCTCACCGGCTCGGTCTTCTCGAGCCCGTTCTACTTCGGTGCGGTCGGCGAGAGCGGCGAGGTGCTCGTCGACAACGTCGACTCCTCGCAGGCCCTCGAGGCGCCGGACGTGAGCCCGCTCAGCTTCGACTTCGTGCGGGGCCGCTACGGCGAGGGCATCACGCTCACGAGCATCGACCGCACCACCCAGTGGCGCCTCGCGCCGTTCTCGCTCACCCTCCGAGACGACGAAGCCGGCTCCATGCGCGCAACCCTGGTGATCGGGGCGAACCTGGCCGAGTCGAATGCGATCATCGGCTCGTTCGCCTCGATCTTCCTGGGGTTCGGCCTCGTCGCCGTGATCGTCAGCGCCGGCCTGACCCGCCTGCTCGTCACGTCCACCTTCCGCCCGCTGCGCGATGTCGAGGCCACCGCGGCGCGCTTCGCCGGCGGCGACTTCAGCCAGCGACTGGGCGGCGCGACCCCGAACACCGAGGTCGGCCGCTTGAGCCGCTCGCTCAACACGATGCTCTCGCGCATCGACCGCGCCTTCGCGGACCGCGCCGCCACGATCGACCAGATGCGCCGGTTCGTCGGCGACGCGAGCCACGAGCTGCGCACCCCGCTCGTGAGCCTGCGCGGCTACGCCGAGCTCTATCGGATGGGCGCGATCCAGAAGCCCGATGACGTCGCCCAGGCCATGGAGCGCATCGAGAAGGAGGCGATCCGCATGGGCGCGCTCGTGCAGGACCTGCTCGAGCTCGCGCGCCTCGACGAGTCGAAGCCGCTCGAGGCCGTGCCCGTCGATCTCGTGCCGCTCGCGCGCGACGC
Organism: Microbacteriaceae bacterium X2B; assembly: GCA_005502445.1. Classification (GTDB taxonomy): domain Bacteria; phylum Actinomycetota; class Actinomycetes; order Actinomycetales; family Microbacteriaceae; genus Microcella. The sequence continues at coordinate 84,436 of SCPB01000001.1, read as the reverse complement.
GGCTCTCGACGCGATGGCGGGCGCCCCCGATCGCGAGGTGACGGTCGTCGTCGACGAGGGGTCGGCATCCGCCGCCCCGATGGGGCACCAGGATGTCGCGGCGCGCGTCGAGCGGACCCCCGAGGGCCCCGGCTCGCGCCGGTCTCCGCGCACGACGCCGCGCGCTCCCGCCCGCGCCGAGACGGCCGCCTCCGGCGAGAGCACGACCTCCTCGCTCAGCATCGCCGCGATCGCCGCCCTCGCCCGGTTGCGCGGTCGCCGCGCGCGCACGACCGCGGCGACCGCCCCCGTGCTCGAGCTCGCGATGCCCGAGTTGCCGGCGTTCGAAGCGGTGGTGGTCGGCGACGAGAACAAGATCCGCCAGGTCGTGACCAATCTCGTCGGCAATGCGATTCGCTTCACGCCGGCCGGATCGCCGATCGAGCTCGCGGTCGCCGTCGATCGACCCCGCGGCATGGGCACGATCTCGATCGTCGACCACGGCGAGGGGATCCCCGCGGCGCTCAAGGAGAAGATCTTCCAGCGCTTCTTCCGCGCCGACTCCTCGCGCACGCGCGACACGGGCGGCTCGGGCCTCGGGCTCGCGATCGTCGCCTCGATCGTGGCCCAGCACGGCGGGCGCGTCGACGTGCTCGACACCCCGGGCGGCGGGGCGACCTTCGTCGTCTCGCTGCCGCTCCTCCCCAGGCCGCACCGAGCCGCGCATTCCGCGCTCGGCGGCGAAGGCGGCCCGACGCCGGCGTCAGCGACCTAGTCTTCCCGGCACGGCGGCGGAGACGGCCTCTGCCACGTGAAGAGACGGGACGAACCTATGACGAGGTACCAAGTCGACAGCGATGCCATCCTCGGCGCGACGGGCGCGGCCCGCGCCTCGATCGGGCGCCTGCAGGGCGAGGTGGCGGCCCTCAACGGCCACCTCACGGCGTTGCAGGGCTCGTGGCAGGGCTCGGCGGCCACGGCCTTCCAGTCGCTCGTCGGCGAGTGGACGGCGACGCAGCAGCGCGTCGAGCAGACCCTCGCGGCGCTCACCGAGGCGCTCGGCAGCGCCGGGCAGCACTACGCCGAGATCGAGCAGGCGAACGCGCGGCTGTTCGCGCGCTGACGATGGCCCCCGCCCGGGGACGCGGAACGGGGCGGTTCCCCGAAGGGAACCGCCCCGTCTCGCGATGCGGAGAACTGCGGACTAGAAGTCCATGCCGCCCGAGGGGTCGCCCATGGGGGCGGGGTTCTTCTCGGGCTTGTCGGCGACGACGGCCTCCGTGGTGAGGAACAGACCGGCGATCGACGCGGCGTTCAACAGGGCCGAGCGCGTGACCTTCACCGGGTCGGCGATGCCGGCGGCGAGCATGTCGCCGTACTCGCCCGTCGCGGCGTTCAGGCCGTGACCGACGGGGAGGTGGCGCACCTTGTCGGCGACGACGCCGGGCTCCATGCCGGCGTTGAGGGCGATCTGCTTGAGCGGGGAGTCGATCGCGACCTTCACGATGTTCGCGCCGGTCGCCTCGTCGCCCGTGAGGCTCGTGAGAGCGGCCGACTCGAAGGCCAGCTTGCCGGCCTGGATGAGCGCGACGCCACCACCGGCGACGATGCCCTCCTCCACCGCGGCCTTGGCGTTGCGCACGGCGTCCTCGATGCGGTGCTTGCGCTCCTTGAGCTCGACCTCGGTCGCCGCACCCGCCTTGATGACGGCGACGCCGCCGGCGAGCTTCGCGAGACGCTCCTGCAGCTTCTCGCGATCGTAGTCGGAGTCGGTGTTCTCGATCTCCGCGCGGATCTGCTTGACGCGACCGGCGATCGCGTCGGCCTCGCCGGCACCCTCGACGATCGTCGTCTCGTCCTTCGTGATGACGACCTTGCGAGCGCGGCCCAGCAGGTCGAGGGTCGCGTTCTCGAGCTTGAGACCGACCTCCTCGCTGATGACCTGGCCGCCGGTGAGGATCGCGATGTCCTGCAGCATGGCCTTGCGGCGGTCGCCGAAGCCGGGCGCCTTGACGGCGACCGACTTGAAGATGCCGCGGATCTTGTTGACGACGAGCGTCGCGAGAGCCTCGCCCTCGACGTCCTCGGCGATGATGAGCAGCTGCTTGCCGCTCTGGATCACCTTGTCCACGACGGGGAGGAGATCCTTGATGGCCGAGATCTTGCCGTTGACGATCAGGATGTACGGGTCTTCGAAGACCGCCTCCTGGCGCTCCGGGTCGGTGACGAAGTAGGCAGACAGGTAGCCCTTGTCGAAGCGCATGCCCTCGGTCAGCTCGAGCTCGGTTCCGAAGGTGTTCGACTCCTCGACCGTGACGACGCCCTCCTTGCCGACCTTGTCGATCGCCTCGGCGATGAGCGCGCCGATCTCGGGGTCAGCGGCGGAGATGCTCGCGGTGGCGGCGATCTCCTCCTTCGTCTCGACCTCCTTGGCGTTCTTCAGCAGCTGCTCCGAGACGGCCGCGACGGCCTTCTCGATGCCGCGCTTGAGGCTGATCGGGTCGGCGCCGGCCGCGACGTTGCGCAGGCCCTCGCGCACGAGCGCCTGGGCGAGAACGACCGAGGTCGTCGTGCCGTCGCCGGCGACGTCGTCGGTCTTCTTCGCGACCTCCTTGACCAGCTCGGCGCCGATCTTCTCGTAGGGGTCTTCGAGCTCGATCTCCTTGGCGATCGAGACGCCGTCGTTGGTGATCGTGGGGGCGCCCCACTTCTTCTCGAGCACGACGTTGCGACCGCGGGGGCCGAGCGTTACCTTGACCGCGTCAGCCAGGATGTTGAGGCCGCGCTCGAGGCCGCGACGGGCCTCTTCGTTGAAAGCGATGATCTTAGCCATGTGTGTTTTTCGTCCCTCCCGGACGCAGTACGTACGGTAGCTTCTGGCACTCGCAGAACCGGAGTGCTAACAGCGATTCTGGCACTCGCGAGGGGCGAGTGCAAGCCGAGGGAGCGCTCGCCTCGCGGTCAGCCGATCGTCACCGAACCGGCGTTCGGCACCAGTTCGACCCAGGTGTTGCCCGGAGCCAGACGCACGGCGACGCCGTTCGCATCGACCAGGCGCACGGGCGCGGAGCGATCGGACTTGCTCCACGTCGCCGCGGTCGCCTTGCCGCCCGCGAGAACCCAGGCCTCGCCCGAACCGACGAGCCTCGTCGTCGGGATGCCCTGGATCACCTCCACCGGAACGCGCAGTACCAGGAGGTTGACCGCCGACAGCCGAGCCCCGTTCGCGGCCGTGTCGGGGGCGCCCCCGGTCATCGAGCGCAACCAGGTGCTCGACGGGGCGTCCCACGCCCACGACGGGCTCGCGAGCGAGCCGAAGACCATCGACGCGCTCGTCGCAGCGGCACCGTCGCGGACGGCGCTCGACGACGCCAGGGAATGCGCGAACGCGAACTGCTGGCGCGGCGCGGCGAGATCGGCGTGCCGCGCGACGAGTTCGGGGGCCCTGACGATGACGTTGTGCGGCGCCGGGGCGTTGCGGCCGCGGTACATAATGTCATTCGTGTCGCTCTGACCGTGGATCGCGTTGTAGACCTCGGTCGCCCGCATCATGTCGACGAACCGCTGCTGGCCGCCCGAGTACGCGACGATGCCGCCGAGCGGCGAGACGATGTCCGGGTCCATGGGCCTGATCGAGCGGATCGGACCGATCTCGGCCGGCACGTCGGAGTGCCAGACCGCGACGTACCGCGTCAGCCCTCCCTCGACGAGCTCCTCGAAGACGAGGTCGGCGCGATCGAGGCCGAGCTGCGGGCGCGCCGCAGGATGGTTGTCGATCTTCGCCGCGAGCGAGGGCGCGTCGAGCCCCCCGACCTCGATCGGCTCACCGGTCAGCGGCGCGACATCGAAGTCGGCCGGCGCGACGTAGGCCGGCGCGAAGGGCGGCTCGGGCTCGGCGGTGGGCGCCGAGCTCGCCGCCACCGGGGACGGGGCGGGCGAGCATCCGGCCAGGAGGACCGCGACGCCCCCCAGCGCGATCACGGCGGTCAGGCGACGTCGAGCAGAGCTACCCATGCGCGCCACGATAACCCCAGCCGGTCGGCCCGCGACGCATGGCCGGCGGGCGCGCCGCGGTCAGGCGACGCGGACGCCCTCGGCCTGCGGGCCCTTCGAACCCGTGCCGACCTCCAAGGTCACGGCCTGGCCCTCTTCGAGCGCCGTGAAGCCGGGCATGTCGATCGAGGAGTAGTGCACGAAGACGTCGCTCGCGCCCCCCGCGAGGGTGATGAATCCGGCCGTTCAGCTCGCCGCGTCGACACCGAGCACGATCGTGATGGGCGCGCCGGGGAAGGCGTCAGACAGCGCGATCTCACCCACGCCGAGCAGCTCGACCATGCCGCGGGCGATGCCCTCGTTCGCGGCATCGGAGTAGTAGACCGTCGTGACCTCGATGTCGTTCTCGCCCGCGTTGGCCACCGCGCCGACCGGCCAGCCCGCGGCGATGAGCACGTCGGCGCTCGACTGGGCGAGGCCGGCGACGTCGACGCCGTTGAGCACCGTGATCGTGAAGCCCTCCGGCAGCTGCACCGTCGCCGGGTCGGTGACGGGAGCGACCTCCGGCACGGGCCCGGCCGGCGGGCTCGCCACCGGAGGCGGCGTGCCGAGGTCGAGCCCCCGATCGATCACCCCGAGGGCGAGCAGCCCGGCGAGCACGAGCAGCCCCGAGGCGAGAGCGCCCCAGGCGAGCACGACCCAACGGCGATTGCTCGGGGTCGGGGCCCGATGAGCGCCGACGCGACCGAGCTCGTGCGGCACGGCGTCGAAGCGGTCGCTCGGGAACTCGGCCATGCTGTCGGCTGCCTCCGGGGCTGTGGGTGCGGATTCGGGCGGTGTCAGGCGGCGCCCGTGCCCGGGCGGCGCGTGCGACGCAGCTCGGCGCGAGTCGCGCGCACCTCGCGCAATCGCCCGACCAGCACGGGGTCGTATCGCACGGCGACGTCGTCGTCGAGCAGTGCGTTCAGCACTTGATAGTACCGGGCGGGGCTCCAGCCGAACTCCCGGCGGATCCTCGTCTCCTTCCGCCCCGTCGCCGCCCCCCACCAGCGACGCTCGAACTCGAGCACGCGCGCGATGCGGTCGGCGGCTTCGGCGGAGGGGTCTGCGCGGGTCACGCTCGAATGCTAGGCGCGACCGGCGGCCGGGCGCCGGGCGACGCGCTCACGACGACGCGACCCAGCGCTCGATGCGCTCGCCATGCGGGCTGACGACAGCGAGGGGATGCCCGTCGCGGCTGAGCAGGAAGTCACCGTCGTCGCCGGGCAGGCTCTCGTCCGCCCGCTCGCCCACCCCGGCGATCACCCGGCGTCCGTCGAGCGACAGCCAGTGACCCGGCAGCCCCCGGGCGAGCGCGGCGAAGCGCGCCCGGTCATCGGGGCTCAGGTACACGAGCACGGCCGGGCTCCAGACGACGAGGGTCGCCTCGGTGGGGGCATGGGCGGCGAGCGCGGCCACCCCGTCGACCGCGTCGGCGGCCACGAGGTGCGCCGGGTGCTCGCGCGCGATCGCGATGGCGGCGTCGAGCTGGGCCGCCCGAGCGCGCTCCTCGGGCCATACCAGGGTGCGCAGCCAGCGCTCGTCGTCGGCGCGATCCAGACGCAGGGGGCTGCGATCGAGACCGGCGCGCCAGACGATGTCGGGCATCCTCATGGGCACCGGTACGCCCGCGCCGAGCTCGCAGCGCAGCTCGAGCGGCGACGGCCCGTCGACCGGGTCGAGGCGGCGCTCACCGTCGGGGTGCGCGAAGACGTGGGTGTAGCGGTCGGCGAGCAGGCCGAGACCGGCCGAAGCGCCGACCTCGAGCAGGGCGATCGGTCCCGCGATGCCCTGCAGCGCCGCGATGAGGGGCCCGGTGCGGCGCGGATCGTTCGTCTGCGTCGCGCGCGAACAGGCGATCTCGGCGACGGCGTCCCACTCCCCCTCGAGCCAGGTGCGCACGTCGCCACGCGGGCTCAGCCCCGAGTACCGCGCGGCCGTGAGCACGAGCACGGGCTGCCGGTCGGCGACGGGGAGGGTGTCGATGAGCTCGATGAGCTCGTCGTCGTCGGCGATCGCGGCCGACCACGCCGCATAGATCGGCGAGCGCTCGGCGGCCTCGCGAGCGAAGCGACGGTACCTCTCGGCGGTCGAGCTCACGCTCGAATCCTGGCAGATGCGGACGGGCTCAGGCGGTCGCGGCGCGGTCCGCGTCGGCGCGGACGGGCCCGTCGCCCGGCCGGTACATGCCGACGTGCGGGATGCCCGCCTCGAGGTACTCCTCGCCGTAGGGCTGGAAGCCGACCGCGGCGTAGAGCGGCTGGATGTAGCTCTGGCTGTGCAGGGCGAGCGGCTCGCGCCCGAACTGCGCGATGACGTGCTCGAGCAGGCGGCGGCTGAGGCCCTCTCCTCGCCGGTCGGCGCGGGTGACCACGCGGCCGATGAGGCGGCGGGCATCCCGATCGCCGGCGTGGGCGGCACCGTTCTCGATCACCCGCAGGTAGGCGGCCGCGCCGCGCTCGTCGGCGATCCAGACGTGTCGCGTCGACTCCTCGCGGTCGCGATGATCGAGCTCCTCCTCGTCGATGCGCTGCTCGAGGTAGAACACGCTCGTGCGCAGCGCCGCGATCTCGAAGACGTCATCCGCCGTCATCTGACTCCAGGTTCGCTGGATCGGGGAAGAGTCGGCCACGGCGTCGAGTTTAATGAGGGGCAGACGATCGCCGGTGCGGCGAGAGGGAGAGACGACACCATGACAGAGCGGCAGACCGGCACGTACGCCGTCGAGAAGACCGAGCAGGAGTGGCTCGAGGAGCTCGGCGAGGAGCGCTACCAGGTGCTGCGCCAGGCCGGCACCGAGCGCGCCTGGACGGGCGAGCTGCTCGACGAGAGCCGCGCCGGCATCTACACGTGCGGCGCGTGCGGCGCCGAGCTGTTCCAGGCCGGCACCAAGTTCGATTCGGGCTGCGGCTGGCCGAGCTTCTACGAGTCGGTGCGGCCCGACGCCGTCGAACTGCTCGAGGACACCTCGCTCGGCATGGTGCGCACCGAGGTGCGCTGCGCGAACTGCGGCTCGCACCTGGGCCACGTCTTCCCGGACGGCTTCGGCACGCCCACGGGCGACCGGTACTGCATGAACTCGCTCGCGCTCGGCTTCACGACGAGCGACGAGTAGTCGAGCCGCATCACGAGAACGAGGGGCTCCGGCGGAACCCGCCGGAGCCCCTCGCATCCCGACCGGGTGACTCGGTTCAGCCCGCTGCGACGCGTGCACCGACGCGGAAACGCGCCCCCTGGTGCTCGTCGGGCAGTCGATCGCCGCGACCGTGCAGCTTCTCGCGGAGGGTGCCCTCGTCGTACGCCTCGGGGTACACCCCGCGGGCGCGCAGCACGGGGACCACGTGCTCGACGATGTCGGCGAAGGTTCCGGGTGTGATCGCGTAGGCGAGGTTGAAGCCGTCGACGTCGGTCTCGTCGACCCACTCCTGCAGCTGGTCGGCGATCTGCTCGCCCGAGCCGACGATGAGCGGGCCGAGGCCGCCGATCGCGCTGTGCCTGCCGATGTCGCCGACCGTGAACTCGCGGCCGTGCTCGGCCGACTCGGCGAAGTTGGCGATGACCGACTGGATCGCGTTGCTCTTGACGTTGCCGACGGGCTCGTCGAGGTCGTACTGCGCGAGGTCGATGCCCATCCAGCCCGACATGAACACGAGCGCGCCCTCGGGGCTCGCATAGCTCAGGTAGTCGGCGTACTTCGCCTGCGCCTTCTCGGGCGTCGAGTCGGTGATGACGGTGATGAGCGTGTAGATGCGCGCCGCGTAGCGGTCGCGACCGGCGGCCTCGAGGGCGTCGCGGATGCGCTTCACGGTGCCCCGCAGCACCTCCTTCGTCGGCGCGGCGACGAAGATCGCCTCGGCATTGCCCGCGGCGAAGGCGATGCCGCGCGGGGATGCGCCCGCCTGGTAGATGACGGGAGTGCGCTGCGGCGAGGGTTCGGAGATGTGGATGCCGGGCACCGTGAAGTGCGTGCCGTGGTGGCCGATCTCGTGCACCTTGCTCGGATCGGTGAACACCCCCGTCTCGCGGTCGCGGATGACCGCGTCGTCCTCCCACGAGCCCTCCCACAGCTTGTAGAGCACCTCCAGGTACTCGTCGGCGTGGTCGTAGCGGTCGTCGTGCTCGCGCTGGTCGTCGTGGCCCATGTTGCGCGCGGCGCTCGGCAGGTACCCCGTGACGACGTTCCAGCCGACGCGGCCGTTCGTGAGGTGGTCGAGCGTCGTCATGCGGCGCGCGAAGGGGTAGGGGTGCTCGTAGGCGGTGCCCGCCGTCACCCCGAAGCCCAGGTGCTCGGTCGCCGCGGCCATGGCAGAGACGAGCAGGATCGGGTCGTTCACCGGCACTTGGGCGCCGTGGCGGATGGCGGCCTCGTTCGAGCCGCCGTAGACGTCGTAGGTGCCGAGCACGTCGGCGATGAAGATGCCGTCGAAGGTGCCGCGCTCGAGCAGCTTGGCGAGCTCGGTCCAGTACGAGAGCTCTTTGTAGCGGTGCGACTGATCGTCGGGGTGCCGCCAGAGCCCCGACGACTGGTGCGCGACGCAGTTCATGTCGAAGGCGTTGAAGCGGATCCGTCGGGCGGGGGCGGCGCTGCCGTCGGGCACGGGGCTGTCGTTCTGGTCAGGCATGTCTGCCATCGTGCCTCCTCGCGCCCATCGCGCGCACCTGCGACCGTCATGCGAGGTCACCGAACGTCATGAGATGACGGAGTGCAACGCCGCGTGACGGCGCGCGACGCCGCGTGACGAGCGCGGATGCGCGGGGCGGGTCGACGACCGTACGCTCGCCGACCATGATCCAGATCGAGAAGCTGACCAAGCGCTACGGCGACGCCGAGCGCGGCGTTCTCGTGCTCGACAGCCTCAGCCTCGGCGTGGCGAGCCGCGAGATCGCCGCGGTCGTCGGCCCCAGCGGGGCGGGCAAGAGCACGCTCGCCCAGTGCACGACCCTGCTGGAACGGCCCACCTCGGGGTCGATCATCGTCAACGGCGACGAGCTCACCGGCCTGCGCGAGAGCGAGCTGCGACTCGCCCGGCGTCGCATCGGCACGGTCTTCCAGGCCGACGGGCTGCTCAGCCGACGCACGGTGGCGCAGAACGTCGCCCTGCCGCTCGAGTACCTCGGGGTCACGCGCGCCGGAATCCGCAGCCGCGTCGGCGATCTGCTCGACCGGGTCGGGTTGCTCGACAAGGCCCAGCGCTACCCGCACGAGCTCTCGGGCGGGCAGCGCCAGCGCGTCGGCATCGCTCGCGCCCTGGCTCTGCGCCCGAGCGTGTTGCTCTCGGACGAGGCGACCTCGGGCCTCGACCCCGAATCGACGGCCTCGGTCGTCGCCCTGCTCAAAGAGCTGCGCGACGAACTCGATCTGTCGATCCTGTTCATCACCCACGAGATGGATACCGTGCTCGCCGTCGCCGACACGGTCGCCCGCCTCGATCACGGTCGCATCGTCGAAGCCGGACCGCTCGTCGACCTCCTGCGCGATCCCGACTCGGCGCTCGGCGCGACGCTGCGGCCGTACCGTTCGGCGCTGCCCGCCGCGCCGAACGAGACCGCCTGGCGCGTGCAGTACAGCGAGGATGCCGTGCCGCCGAACTGGATCGCCGAGCTCTCGACCGAGCTCGGCACGCCCGTGAGCCTGCTCGGCGCGAGCATCGAGACCGTGCACGGCCGGGCCGTGGGGCACGCCACGATCGGACTCGCCGTCGCGGATGCCGGCCTCGCGCTCGCCGCCCTGCGCCGACTGGGGCTCGAGGGCGGGCCGATCGAGCCCGCCGCCGCGGGCTCCGTCGACGAAGCCGGCCCGGGCATCCCGGCCACCGCCGTCGACCGCGCACCCGCTCTCGAGGCGGCGTCATGAGCGCCGTGCTGGCCGTCGGCCCCCTCGCCTCGGTCACGGTGCCGCCGCTCGAGATCCCCGCGCTCGTGCTGCCGGCCCTCGTCGACACGCTCATCATGGTCGGCATCGTCATGGCGATCGTCGTGCTCGTCGGAGTGCCGCTCGGCGCCCTCGTGCACAACCTCGCCCCCGGCGGGCTCATCGAGCACCGCGCGCTGCACACGGCGCTCAGTTGGACGATCAGCGTGGGCCGCTCGCTGCCGTTCCTCATCCTCATGGCGTCGATCGTGCCGTTCACGCGCTTCATCACCGGCACCAACATCGGCATCGCCGCGGCGGTCGTGCCGATGTCGATCGCGGGAATCGCCTTCTTCACCCGCATCGTCGAGAACTCGCTGCGCAGCGTTCCGGTCGAGCTCGTGCGCGTCGCCCGGGCATCCGGTGCATCGCCGCTGCAGATCGTCACGAGCGTGCAGTTGGGCGAGGCCGTGCCCTCGATCATCGGCGGCCTGACCATCAACACGATCGCGATGATCGAGTACTCGGCCATCGCGGGCACGATCGGCGCCGGCGGCATCGGCTACGTCGCCGTCACCTACGGCTATCAGCGCTTCGATCACGGCGTCATGCTCGCCACGATCGTCATCCTCGTCGCACTCGTCGCCGTCGTCCAGCTCACGGGCGACCGACTCGTGCGCGCCACCACCCCCCGAGCGCGACGCGATCGCGCGAACACCCCGAGGAGCATCCCCGCATGACCACGACCCTGAACTCGCCCGACCTCGAGTCGGCCCCCGAGAGCGGCTTCGAGCTGCGCCGCCGCCGCCGCTGGCCCTGGATCGCCGGAGGCGCCGTCGTCGCCCTCGCCACGGCCGCCGCGATCGTCGTGCCGCAGCTGAACGATTCGCGCTCGCCCAACGAGATCCCCGGCGCCACGCTCGTCGTCGCGACGGCCGAGGGCAACGCCGCCGAGCAGGCGCTCGTGCAGTTCGTCGCCGACGAGGTCGCCCCGAAGTACGGCATCACGGTCGACTTCCGCGGCCTGAGCGACAGCAACACGATCAACCGCGCGGTGAGCGAGGGCGAGATCGCCGCGACGGTGTACCAGCACGAGCTCTGGCTCGGTCAGGTGCTGCAGGCCAACCCCGACTTCCGCGAGACGGCGGCCACGCCCGTCTTCCGCTGGGGCTTCGGCGTGTGGTCCGAGAAGCACGGCTCGATCGACGAGATCCCCGAGGGCGGCACCGTGTCGCTGTACTCCGACCCGGCCAACGAGGCCCAGGGCCTCTGGGTGCTCGAGCGCGCCGGCCTCATCACGCTGCGCGACGGCATCGACAAGGCCTCGGCGACGCAGGATGACGTGGTCGAGAACCCGAAGAACCTGAAGTTCGTGCTCCTCGACTTCGCCGCGCAGTCGCGGGCTCTTCCCGACATCGACGCCGCAGTGGGCTACACCGAGTACTACCTCGCGGCGGGCATCCCGCTCGAGCAGCAGATCTTCGCCCCGCCGGCCCCCGACGAGTTCGCCGGCCAGCTGACGGTCGGCACGGACTACCTCGAGACCGACAACATCAAGGCCCTCATCGCCGCGTTCCAAGACCCGGCCGTGCAGGAGTTCCTCGCCACCGACGAGCGCGTGAAGGGCATCCTGCTGCCCCTCGACGCCGACTGACGCGGCACCCTCGACGGCCCGCCCGGAGTCTCCTCCGGGCGGGCCGTCGGCATCCGCGCGCCGTCACGAACGGTCACCGTGCGTCATCTGGTTACGCCGATGGTCGTCGCGTGACGACGCGGCTGGAAGCGCCCCGCGGCTGCGCCTATCGTGCTCACCATGCCTGAGTTGACGATCGACCGACCGCTCTCCGTCGTGGGGGTCTCGGGGAGCACGCATTCGCCCTCGAAGACGACGGCGCTCGTCGAGAACATCCTCGGCGTGGTCGCCCGCGAGCGCGTCGCCGACACCCACTTGGTCGAGATCGACCGCATCGGCCCCGGGCTCGCGGGCACCGTGCAGCGCAGCGCGCTGCCCCCGTCGGTGCACGACGCGCTGCACCGCATCGAGACGGCCGACCTCCTCGTCGTGGCGAGCCCGGTCTACCGCGCCTCGTACACGGGGCTGTTCAAGCATCTCTTCGACTTCGTCGAGCAGTACTCGCTCGTCGGCACGCCCGTGCTGCTCGCGGCCACGGGCGGCAGCGAGAGGCACGGGCTCATGATCGAGCACCAGTTGCGGCCCCTGTTCGGCTTCTTCCAGTCGCTGACCCTGCCGAACGGCATCTACGCCTCCGACGCGGACTTCACCGACTACCGCGTGTCGAACGTCGAGCTGCAGGAGCGCATCGACACGGCCGTCGCGCGCGCGCTGCCCGTCGTCGCGCGCGTGGCGCCGGAGCCGCGCTCGGCCTACTTCTGAGCGTCGGCCCGGGCACGCGTCAGCCTATGCCTGAGCGTCGGCCCGGGCCGTTGACGGCGGACCTCGGCGTCGACCCGGCGCCGTCGCGACGAGCACACCGACGAGGGTGAGAACGGCCCCGATCGCGGTCGCCGTCGTCGTCGGCACCCCGATCGGCGCGACGAGGTCGAAGACGAGAGCGCCGACGAGTTGCCCCGCCACGAGGCACAGCCCGAGAACGAGCACGCCGATGCGGGCGACGGTTATCGTCTGAATGGCGATGAACACCGCGCCCAGCGCTCCGCCGAGATAGAGCCACGGCTCGCTCGGCAGCGCCTCGGGCAGTCCCGACACGGCAAGGTGCACGGCCGTCGCGACGGCGAGCGCCGAGGTACCCACGACGAAGTTCACCGTCGTGGCCGCGAGCGGAGACCCGGTCGCCACGCGCACCCGACCGTTGACGGCTGCCTGCAGGCCCACGCCGAGACCGGCGAGCAGCGGCAGCAGGACCGCCGCGAACGGAACCCGCCCGCCGAGCTCGGGGCCGACCGCGACCGCGACCGCGACGAGGGTGATGAGGGCGCCGACGAGGCGCTGCCTGCTCACGGATGCCCGCCGAGCGCCCGCGAAGCCCGTCGCGTCGATCCAGAGTCCCATCGCCGTCTGCCCGGTCACCGTCGCGACGGTGAAGATCGCGACCCCGAGGATGCCCGCCACGAGGCCCTGGCCGAGCACCATGAACGCTCCGCCGAGCCCGCCCAGGAGCATCCACCATGGCAGCTCGCCCGACGCGACCAGCGGGCGGATCGCGCGGAGGCCCTCCCGGCCCTTCGGCGACAGCGCGACGGCGAGGAGCAGGATGACGAGCCCGGAGGAGAACGAGAGGAGCGCGGCGGTGAAGCCGTCGTCTATGCGCTGGCCCAGGTCGCCGTTGATGCGGTGCTGCGCGGCGACGCCGACCCCGGCGATGACGGTCGTGACGCTCGCGATGGCGAACGACAGCGCGTCGCCGCGAGCGGTCATCGCGCCTCCCGGATCGCTGCACGCGTGCGCGGCGCGACGCGGATGAATCAGTGGGGCCGCCTGTGGGAATCGAACCCACGACCTATTCATTACGAGTGAATCGCTCTGCCGACTGAGCTAAGGCGGCGTGCTCGGTCTGCACCGGGACACGGCTATGGAGTCTAGCCCATTCGCCGCCGCCGCTCGTCATGGGCGAGCACCTCGTGAGCACGTCGCGGGCGCCGCCGCGCGGGTTGCGCGAACCTCAGCCGGCGCACACCGGATCGCTCGGCGGCACTGCTCCGGTGATGAAGTACTCATCGACCAGATCGTTGATGCACGGATCGCCCTCGTCGTAGGCGATATGCCCTTCGCCGTCGTAGGTGAGCAGCACGCCGCTCGAGAGCTGCTCGGCGAGCGCCTGCGCCCACACGTACGGGGTGGCGGGGTCGCCCGTCGTGCCGATGACGAGGATCGGCTCAGCGCCCTCGGCGCTCACGGGCGCGAGCTCCCCCTCGAACTCGTACGGCCAGTTCTGGCACACCACGTCGCCGATCGGGCTCGGGTCGGCGGTGACGGGGGCGGCATCGGCGATCCGCTGGTTCTGCTCGATGATCGTCTGCGGGTCACGCTCGACCGGGTAGTCGAGGCAGTTGATCGCGATGAACGCCTCGAGCGAGTTGTCGACGTACTCGCCCTCCTCGCGGCCGTAGTAGAAGTCGGCGAGCAGGAAGCCGGTCTCGACCACCCCCGTGCGCAGCTCGGTGAACATCTGGCTCAGGAACTCCCACGAGCCCTCGTCGTACAGGGCGGTCGCGATCGCGATGTCGAGCACGGCGCTGTCGAAGAGCCGGCCGTCGGCGGCGGGGATCGGATCGACGCGTACCCGCTCGTACAACTGCTCGACGATCGAGAGCGCGGCGGCGGTGTCGGCAGGGAACGGGCAGGTGCCCGCGGAGGCGCACTCGGCCAGGTAGGTCGTCAACGCGCTCTCGAACCCCGTGGACTGCGCGAGCACGACCTCGAACTGGCTAGCGGTGGGGTCGGTCGCCCCGTCGAGCACGAGGCGGCCGACCCTCTCGGGGTAGCGGTCGGCGTATCGCGCACCGATGTCGGTGCCGTACGAGTAGCCGAAGTAGTTGAGCTGCTCGTCACCGACGACGGCGCGCAGCATGTCGAGGTCGCGAACGGTCGAGTCGGTGTCGACGTGCTCGAGCAGAGGCCCCGTGTTCTCGACGCACGCGTCGACGAAGCGCTTCGCGCTCGCGGTGACCTCCTCGATCCACGCCTCGGTGCCGTACTCGGACTCGGGCACGCCGTAGATGAACTGGTCCTTATCGGCCGTCGCGGTGTAGCACGTGACCGCCGACGAGCGGCCGACCCCGCGCGGATCCCAGCCGATCACGTCGAAGTTCTCGCGCAGCCGCTCGCTGACAGCGAAGTCGACGCTGTCGCGCACGAAATCGAAGCCGGATGCCCCGGGGCCTCCGGGGTTGACGAAGAGCGAGCCGAGGGCCTGCTCGCTCGCTCGGTAGCGCACGAGGGCGAGTTCGACGTCATCCCCCTCGCCGGGGTTCTCCCAGTCGAGAGGAGCGATCGCGGTCGCGCATTGGGCGCCCCCGCCGCAGCGCTCCCAGACGAGCGACTGCCGATAATACGGCTCGAGGCCCGCCGTGACCTCCTCGCCCGTCGGCGTCGAGGAATCACGCCCCATGAATCCGTTGAGCCAGGACGGCACGCAACCCGTGAGCAGGAGCACGGGAACGAGCACGGCGACCACGGCGAGGCGGCGGATTCGGGATGACGAGCGGTCGCCGCTCATGCGGGCACCCGCCCGCTCGCCGTGATGAGCATCGCCTCGAGCGCGAGGGCGGGCGGCGTGTTGCCCTCGACGCGACGCCGCGCCTGGCCGATCGCGTCGAGAGCGGCGAGCGAGCGCTCGCTCGACCCCTCGCGGGCCGCGGCCTCGAGGCGCGACCGCATCGCCTCGTTGACGAGTTCGACATCGACGCCGAGCTGCAGCAGGAGGATGTCGCGATGCAGCGACAGAAGATCGACGAGCACGCGATCGATCCCGTCGCGCACCGATCGGGTGGCCCGCCGCTTCTGATCCTCGTCGAGGGCCTTGAGCGTGCCGCGAAGCGCGGGGGGGACGGTGCCGCCGGGGTCGATGCCGAGCGAGCGGAGGGCCGCGTCGCGCTCCTCCGCCTCGCGCTCGGCGGTGAACGCCTTCGCGTCCGCGGCGGCGAGGGCGACGAGCTGCTCGGCCGCGAGCACGGCGCCGGAGACGCTCTGCACGCCGAGTGCCAGGTCGAGCGTGCGCGCCCGGCGATCACGGGCATCCTGATCGGTCGCCAGCCGCAGCGCCATGCCGATGTGGCTCTGCGATTCGCGCGCCGCCTGCTCGGCGAGCGCCGGATCGACGCCGTCGCGGCGCACGAGCAGGTCGGCCACCTCTCGGACGCTCGGGACGCGCAACCGCACAGCGCGCACGCGGGATCGGATCGTGGGGATGAGATCGGCGGCGCTCGGAGCGCACAGGATCCAGACGGTGCGCGGCGGCGGCTCTTCCAGGGCCTTGAGCAGCACGTTGGAGGTGCGCTCGGACATGCGGTCGGCGTCTTCGACGATGATCACGCGATACGGGGCGACGCTCGGCGAGTACTGGCTCTGCGAGACCAACTGGCGCACCTCGTCGATGGAGATGATGACGCGATCGGTCGCAAGCACGGCGAGATCGGGATGCGTGCGCGCGGCCACTTGCGCAGCGGTCGCCCGTGCGGGCCCGTCGGCTTCGGCCCCCTGCGGACCGCTGAGAAGCTCGGTCGCGAAGGCGAAGGCGAGGTTCGAGCGTCCCGAGCCCGGCGGGCCCGTGATGAGCCAGGCGTGAGTCATCGCGGCCGGATCGGCAGCGGCCTCGCGCAGAAGCGCGATCGCGGCCTCCTGGCCGGTCAGCTCGTTCCACCCCGTCATGCGGTCAGCGTATCGAGCAGCACCGACACCCGCTCGCGGATCCGCTGCTGGATCTCGGCGACCGGGAGCGACGCATCGAGCACGAGAAAACGCGCGGGCTCGGCGGCGGCGAGCTCGAGGTAGGCGCTGCGGACGCGCGCGTGAAAGGCCGTCGCCTCCGACTCGAGCCGGTCGTAGCGCGTCCGGCTCGCGTCGAGCCGCGCACGGCCGATACCGGGATCGAGATCGAGCAGCACGGTCAGATGAGGCAGCAGGCCTTCCGAGGCCCAGAGCGACACGTCGCGCACCTCCGGCATCGACAGCACTCGACCGGCGCCCTGGTAGGCGACCGAGGAGTCGAGATAGCGGTCCTGGATCACGACCTGGCCGCGCTCGAGCGCCGGGCGCACGACCGTCGCGACGTTGTGCGCCCGGTCGGCGGCGTAGAGCAGCGCCTCGGCGCGTGGCGCGATGTAGCCGCGGCGGTGGAGGATGATCTCGCGCAGCTCCACGCCCAGTTCCGTGCCACCCGGCTCGCGGGCGTGCACGACGGTCTCGCCGCGAGCCGCGAGCCAGTCGGTGAGCAGAGCCGACTGGGTCGACTTCCCCGAGCCGTCGCCGCCCTCGAAGGTGAGGAAGAGGCCGGTCACGCCCGCTACTTCTTCTTCGCGGCGGTCGACCGGGCGGCTGGCTTCCTGGCCGCGGCGCGCTTGACCGGCTTCTTCGCCGGACCCTTGGCGCGCTTGTCGGCGAGCAGCTGCACGGCGCGCTCGAAGTCGACCGACTCGACCTCCTCGCCGCGCGGGATCGTCGCGTTGGTCACGCCGTCGGTGACGTACGGGCCGAAGCGGCCGTCCTTGACCTTGACGGGCTTTCCGCTCACGGGGTCCGCGTCGAACTCCTTGAGCGCGCTCGACGCCTTGCGAGCCCCGTACTTGGGCTCGGCGAACTTCGCGAGCGCGCCGTCGAGGTCGATGGCGAAGATCTGATCCTCGCTGTCGAGCGAACGCGTGTCGGCGCCTTTCTTCAAGTACGGCCCATAGCGGCCGTTCTGCGCCGTGATGGGCGCGCCCGACTCGGGATCCACACCGATCGTGCGCGGCAGGTCCAGCAGTCGCAGGGCGGTCTCCAGATCCACCGTGGCCGGATCCATGCTCGCGAACAGCGATGCCGTGCGCGGCTTGTCCGCCGACTTCTTCGCCGCGGCCGACTTCGTGGCGGGGGCTGCGTCATCGGCGGAGGTGTCATCCGCGGCTGTCTCCTCGGGGTCGACCTCGGTGACGTACGGGCCGTAGCGACCGTCCTTCGCTACGACCTGCCTGCCCGTGGCGGGGTTGAGGCCCAGCACGCGATCGCCCACGACGGGGGCGTCCACGAGCTCGCGAGCCTTCGCGGGAGTGAGCTCGTCGGGAGCGAGCCCCTCGGGGAGGTTCACCCGACGCGGCGACTCGACGCCGTCCTCGACGACCTCGAGGTAGGGGCCGTACTTGCCGATGCGCAGAGTGATCCGGTCGGTGACGGGCATCGAGTTGAGGGCGCGCGCGTCGATGTCGCCCAGGTTGTCGACGACGGGGCGCAGACCCGGTTGGTGCGCGTCGCCGAAGTAGAAGGCCGTGAGCCATTCGGTGCGGTCGGCCTCGCCGTCGGCGATGCGGTCGAGGTCCGCCTCCATCTCGGCGGTGAAGTCGTACTCGACGAGGTCGCCGAAGTGCTCCTCGAGCAGTCGGACGACGCTGAAGGCGATCCAGTTCGGCACGAGCGCGGTGCCGCGAGGCGTCACGTAACCGCGGTCGACGATCGTCGAGATGATCGCGGCGTAGGTCGACGGGCGACCGATGCCGCGCTCCTCGAGCGCCTTCACGAGACTCGCCTCGGTGTAGCGCGGGGGCGGGCTCGTCTCGTGCCCCTTGGCCTCGACCTCCTGAACGCTCAGTTGCTGGCCTTCGGTCAACGGCGGGAGCTTCGCCTCGGCCGGCTCGGCCGGCTTCTCGGTCTCGCGCTCCTCGTCGTGCCCCTCCTCGTAGGCGGCGAGGAATCCGCGGAAGGTGATGACGGTGCCGCTCGCGGCGAACTCCGCGATCGCGCCCGAGGGCGCGGGCGCGGCGAGCGGCCCCGCCTGAATCGCGACCGAGGCGGTCTGCCCCCGCGCATCGGCCATCTGGCTCGCGATCGTGCGCTTCCAGATCAAGTCGTAGAGCTTCCAGTCGTTGCCCCGGAGCGTGCCCTCGAGGGCGCTCGGGGTGCGGAAGGAGTCGCCGGCGGGGCGGATGGCTTCGTGGGCCTCCTGCGCGTTCTTGGATTTGCTGGCGTAGACGCGCGGCGTGTCGGGAACGGAGTCGCGCCCGTAGAGCTCGGCAGCTTGGGCACGCGCCGCCGTGATCGCCTGCTGCGAGAGCGACGGCGAGTCGGTGCGCATATACGTGATATAGCCGTTCTCGTACAGGGACTGCGCGACCGACATCGTCTGGCGAGCGGTGAATCGGAGCTTCCGCGCGGCCTCCTGCTGCAACGTCGACGTAGTGAAGGGCGCCGCGGGTCGGCGGGTGTACGGCTTCGACTCGACCTTGCTGACCGTGACGACGATCTCGGGCGACCGAAGCGCGTCCGCGAGAGCGGTCGCGGACGCCTCGTCGAGGGCGACGGCGTCGGCCCCGGTGAGCGCGCCGCGGTCGTCGAAGTCTCGGCCACTCGCGACCTTCTTGCCGTTGAGCCTTGTGAGGCGAGCGGAGAAGTCGGTGGTCGCGTCGATGGGACGGAGCACCGTGTCGAGATCCCAGTAGCTCGCCGAGACGAAGGCGAGGCGCTCGCGCTCGCGGTCGACGACGAGGCGCGTCGCCGCCGACTGGACGCGCCCGGCGCTGAGCCCGGGGCCGACCTTGCGCCACAGCACGGGGCTGACCTCGTAGCCGTAAAGCCGGTCGAGGATCCGCCGGGTCTCCTGCGCGTCGACGAGCGCCGTGTCGAGCTCCCGCGTCGACTCGGTCGCGCGGGCGATGGCCTCGGGCGTGATCTCGTGGAAAACCATGCGCTTGACGGGAACGGTCGGCTTGAGGACCTGCAGCAGGTGCCACGCGATCGCCTCGCCCTCACGATCCTCATCGGTCGCGAGGTAGAGCTCGTCGGCGGTCTTGAGCGCCTTCTTCAGGTCGGCGATGACTCGCTTCTTCTCGTCCGAGACCACGTAATAGGGCTCGAAGCCGTTCTCGACATCGATGGAGAATTTGCCGAGCGGGCCCTTCTTGAGCTCGGCCGGAAGGTTCTTGGGCTCGATGAGGTCGCGCACATGACCGACCGAGGCCTGCACCTCGTAGTCGTCGCCCAGGTACTTGCCGATCGTCTTCGCCTTCGCCGGCGACTCGACGATGACCAGCTTCTTCGTGCTCGGCACGGTACTCCTCGATCTCGGGGGCGTCCGGGGGGATGGCTCCGCACCCCGGCGGTCGCCGCGGCGATGCCGCCGCGGTCAGGCACACCATACACAGGTTGCGCAGGGCGCCGCCCCACGCCGGCCCTGTCACGGCGGCGGCGGCCCGGCGCGTGCGGTGCGCTCCACGGCCGTGCCGAGCAGCGTCGCCGACACCGTGACGACGATGTCGAGGTCGTGGATCCGGCACGCGGAGATCGCGGCGTCATTGGCCTCCGCGACGTGGGCCGCCACGGCGCACGGATCGCCCGCGGTCCAGCCGAGCAGCGCGTCTCCGCCGGCCAGCGCCGCTGCGTCGGCGGCCGCCGCGAGGCGCTGCGAGGCCGTCAGCGCCCCGCTCGCCGCGACGACCGGCAGCCCGCTGAGCACGACGACGCCGATGGCCGCGACCGCGAGCGGCGCGCCCGCCATCAGCGCCCGCCGTCGAGAGCGCACGAACGCGCTGCGAGCGCGATCGGGACCCCGAGCAGTCGAGGATGCGCCGTGACGGTCGCGCAGACGAGGTCACCGGTGCGATCCACGCGGAGGCCGGCTCCGCCGACCGCGCCGGACACGTGCTGCTGCGCCATGGCGGCCGAGTCGCCCCGCGCGAGAACCCGCGCGGCATCCGCAGCGGCATCCTGCGCCCGCAGCTGCACCGCGGATGCGGCGATGCCGCCGAGGCAGGCTGCGAGCACGACGACGACGGTCGGCACCGCGACGGCGACCTCCGCCGTGACCGAGCCGAGGTCGCCCCGCGGCGCGGATCCGCGCCGGCCGCCCGGCACGCTCAGCCGCCGAACGCGAGGGCTGTGCGGACCATGTCGGTCAGGATGCCGCGCACCTCGTCACTGCGCATGATGACGACGAGCAGGCTCGCGAACCCGACCGCGGCCATCGTCGCGATCGCGTATTCGGCGGTCGCCGCACCGGTGTCGTCGGCGAGCACCGACCGCGAGCGCCACGAGCGCATGAGGGAGGAGAGAGTTCGAGCCATGGGTCTTCCGATCGATCGAGCGCTCGTCGCATTCGGCGAGGAGCGGCGGTGTACGGCACGAACAGGTCGATTGTGCACGGGGCCGCGCGGTACGTGGTCCGACGTGACGAGGCTCGGGGTCGATCACGATGCGACTGCGGCTGTGGAGGAGACGATTCCGACGATCATCGGCACGACGCCCAGCAGCATGAATGACGGCAGCACGCAGGCGCCGAGCGGGAGCATGAGTCGAACGCCCAGCCGCTCCGCCGCCTCGCGCGCGGCGGAGCGCGCGCAGCTCTTTCGCCGCGATTTGGCAGCTGATAATATGCAGCCGATCGGCGAGGAGGTCACCGTGCGGCGAATCGTAATGATTCTAGGGGCAATGATCGCAGCGGGGTTGGCTATAGTCTCCGCACCCGCTATGGCGCAGCACGCGTCGACGGTCGACGTGCACACGGAGGAAGGAACAAGTCCTGATTCTTGTCTTCGGTTTGACGAGAACGGTGAACAGGTCTGGGATGGGCAAGCGAGCGCGGAGCTTGACCTTCTCGCCAACGAAGTCCAAGCTCTCGTCGACGAGCACACCGACGTTGCGACGGGCGTGGCGTTCTGCTCTGGGTTCGATGGCGTCGCCGTCTTCATGACGCCGACCGCCGGAGCATTGGCCGAACGAATCGACGGAATCGCCGCTGGGAAACCGTACCCGGTAATCGCCTACGAAGTCCCCGCGAGCCTCGATACTCTAATCTCTGCGGGACAGAGCGTCATGGAACGTGACCTCTCAGACGCCGTGATGGGGTTCGCCCCCGACATCTACTCCGGCGCGCTGCTCATTGAGGTCCGACCTGGGAGCGATCAGGGTGAGGTTGCCGCTCGCGTGCAGCGAGAGCTCGACCGCACCGAGTATTCCGCGGTTCAGATTGTCACTGATCCCGGTGGAGAGGGTGAAACCCTTGTAACAAGGAAGGCCGACACTGCACCGTACTGGATGGGTGGCGAACTCGTATCTGCCAGCGGCTATTGCTCGTCTGGTGTTCGAATCACATTCGCGGGAGTGCATCGACTGCTCACCGCTGGGCACTGCACTGCGACCAGCTTCACCAACGCCGGTAACCTCGTCGGCAACCAATACACAACCGCCTACCCTGGAAACGCAGACATCTACGGTGATTGGAAGCTGCTTTACGGATCAACGTATGGAATGCGCGTCTTCAACGGCGACGTCTACGGAACAACGAGCCTGGCGATTTCCGGAGCCGTGTGGGGCGGACGGCCGAACGGTTCAGCGGTGTGCACATCAGGAAGGACGACCGGGCAGATCTGCCGCTACTACGTCACTAACTCCTACAGTACTCGCACTGTCGACGGGATTGTTACGGGTCAGATGCTGGAGATGCGACACGATAGCACCGGCGGAAGCGGTGCGGACTGGAACGGAGCTCAACCGGGCGACTCTGGCGGCACGTGCTATTACTCGGACGGCGCTGGCGGAGTGACAGTCGCAGGTATTGTCACTGCCAGATTCTCCACTCCTTCCCTCAGGTACTACTGCACACAGTTGAGCGGGGTGCGAGCATGGCCGGGCGGCACGGGCGCTACAGTCGGGTGACCTACCGGAGGCGGCCGTGGACACTGCTGCCCCTCGTCGTGATCGTTCTCGCGTCCGGATGCACTCCCGGCCCAGAGCCGACGCCCTCCCCAGCGTCCTGCCCAGAGTCCGCCGACGTGCCTGATTTCCCCTTGTCGAAAGCGCAGACGCTTGTCGGAAGCGACGTGCTCGTCTGCGGCCCGCACGACGACGTTCCCACCTCCCTGAAGCTCACTGCTGACTGGGCCCGACTCCTTGCGTCCGACGGGATCAATCTTCCGAGTCGTATAGAACTGGTGGACGGCGAAGGCGAATGGACCTGCGACCTTGCATCCGGGTCGAGTTTCGTTCTCGTGAACAAGGAGTGGCACGCCGCGAGGCCTGTCGAGTGCTCGCAAGCGCTTTAGGGTGCCAAGACCTTACACTTCCGATCGATCGAGCGCTCGTCGCATTCGGCGAGGAGCGGCGGTGTGCGGCACGAACAGGTCGATTGTGCACGGGGCCGCGCGGTACGTGGTCCGACGTGACGAGGCTCGGGGTCGATCACGATGCGACTGCGGCTGTGGAGGAGACGATTCCGACGATCATCGGCACGACGCCCAGCAGCATGAATGACGGCAGCACGCAGGCGCCGAGCGGGAGCATGAGTCGAACGCCCAGCCGCTCCGCCGCCTCGCGCGCGGCGGAGCGCGCGCGCAGCCTCTCGTCGGCGGCCTCCGCACGCGCGAGGGCGCCGAGCGGGGCACCCGACCGGCGCGATAGGACGACGAGGGCTTCGAGCGCGTCGAGCGGCTCGCCCGCCGCGCGCGAGTCCGCCCGCGATCTGCGCGGCTCGACTCCGCCGCGCGATGGACCGCCATCGAGTCCGGCCGCCCTCATCGTCTCCGCGACGAGCCGGCGCGCCGACTCGGGCGAGCCGCCGCCCGCGGCGGCGACCGCGAGCAGCTCGAGGTCGAGCCCCGCGGTCGGCGGAGGCGGCTGGGCCGCCCGCAGCAGTCGACGCATCCAGACCCGCGCGAGCACGGCGAGCGCGAGGCCGATGATGATGCTCGCGGCGCCGAGAGGATGCGCTGCGGCGGCAGCGAGGTCGACGCCCATGAGCAGGGCGAGCAGCACCGCGACGAGCGGCAGGACGAGCACCACCCGCGCCGTCGCGCGCGGGCTCGCGAGCGCGACGGCGACGTCGCGCTGCGCGGCAGCGCGGTCGCGGACAGCCACGGCGAACGCGTCGAGGGCGGGAGCGAGCGGGGCGCCGCTCGCCGCCGCCACGACCCATGCGGCGGACAGTGCGCGCCAGGCTGAACCGCGTTCCGTCGCGACGGCGGTGAGCGCTCTCGCGACGGGGTCGCCGGCGTCGAGGCGCTCGACGACCGCATCGAGAACCGGGTCGGCCGGCCTGGCCGCCTCAGCGACGTGCCGCCACGCCGAGACCGGCGCGATGCCCGCAGCGATGAGCACCGCGACGCGGTGCACGTGGCTCGAGAGTTCGTCGTCGTCACGAGCGGTCATCAGACCCTCCTCCGTCGCGGTCGGTCGATGGGGTGCCGTCGAATCGTGCCGAGCGGCACGGCGTCGGGTCGACCGCGACGCGCGGGTCGATCTCGACCACTGTGAGCCGCTCGCGGGCGTCGAGCGCGAATCGCCCGAGCGAAGCCGAGCGGGAGCCATCCGGCGCACGGCGGAGGTGCACGATGAGGTCGATGCCGCTCAGCGCCTGTCGCGCGAGGGCGAGCGGGTCGAGCCCGGCGATCATGCCGACCGCCTCGAGCCGGCTCGGGACGTCCGCGAGGGAGTTCGCGTGCAGCGTCCCGGCACCTCCGCGGTGGCCCGTGTTGAGCGCCGCGAGGAACTCGCGGACCTCCGCACCGCGGCATTCTCCGACCACGAGCCGGTCGGGGCGCATCCGCAGGGCTTCGCGCACCAGTCGGGCCAGGTCGATCTCGCCGGCGCCCTCGAGATTGGCCTGGCGGCACTCGAGCCCGACGACGTGAGGGTGGACTATGCGCGCCTCGGCGACATCCTCGATGAGGATGATGCGGTCGGTCGGGGGCGCGGCGGAGAGCCAGGCCGAGAGGAGGGTCGTCTTGCCGCTGCCCGTCGCCCCCGTCACCAGGAGCGTGCGCCGTTCCTCGAGCGCCGTGCGGAGCACGACGACGATCGCATCGGGAAGCCCGGCGGACTCCAGGGTCACCGGAATCGTGCGCGGGAGCCGGATCGACAGCTCCGCGCCCGCCCGCGCGATGGGCGGCAGCGCGGCATGCACGCGGACGCCGTCGCCGATGCGCACGTCGGCGCACGGCGTGGCCTCGTCGATGTGCCGGCCGCCGTGCTCGATGACCCGCACCGCGAGTTCTCGGGCGGCGGCGGGGTCGAGTCGCGCATCCGGCACGCGCTCGGCCCCGCCGCCGGCATCGCGCCAGACCGAGCCGTCGCCTGTCACGAAGACGTCCGTCGCCGCGGGGTCGTCGACGACGGCCGCGAGCGGCCCGAGAAGCGCGCGGAATGCCGCCGGGAGCGCACGGGCGACGGCGGGCGCCCTGCCATCGCCTCGCCGTCTCGGGTCGATCGGAACGAAGGCGGCGACGGCGGGCATCCCGCGAGAATCCCGCATGACCGAGCGCCCTCCCCCGGACAGCGCGCGCGGTGCGGAGAAAAGACGAACGGCTCCTCGTGGGGAGGAGCCGTTCGCTGAACTGGGGGGCGGCGCCCAACTTGGGGGGAATGGGCGCCGCCTCGGCAGCACGCGATTGGGGGGAATCGAGTTCGTGCTGCGCAAGTCAGTCTTGCTGCTGACACCACCTAGTCTACGTCAGCGCACCCCCCAGTCAAGGGGTTCGGATCCCCAATTTGTCCTCCAAAGTGCCGACCCTCTCTCGGGGGGCTCGTTGCAGCCCCTCAACGGCGCGGAGAAGGCCGCTCGTCGCCCGATCGCGCTCGTTCGTCGCACCGCCCGATCCTCCCCTCGCGCTCGCTCGCCTCGCGAATAGGATGGGCGCTCGTACACCTCAGCGTTGCGGCAGTCCAGGCCTGTTACGCACATCGACCAAGGATGACGATGTCCACGACCTCGATCGACAGCCTCCTGCACGAAGATCGGCGTTTCGCGCCCGATCCCGACTTCGCCGCCGCGGCGGTCGCCGGACCCGAGCTCTACGAGCAGGCCCGCGCCGACCGGCTCGCCTTCTGGGCGACGCAGGCGAGGGACATGCTGCACTGGCACACGCCGTTCACCCAGACCCTCGACTGGTCGAACCCGCCGTTCGCGCGCTGGTTCCACGACGGCGAGCTCAACGTCGCCTACAACTGCCTCGACCGCCACGTCGACGCCGGGAACGGCGGTCGCGTCGCGATCCACTGGGAGGGCGAGCCCGGCGACACGCGAACGATCACCTATGCCGAGCTCACCGCCGAGGTGAAGCGCGCCGCCAACATGCTCGCACGCCTCGGGGTCGGCAAGGGCGACCGCGTCGCGATCTACCTCCCGATGATCCCCGAAGCGGTCATCTCGATGCTCGCCGTGGCGCGCCTGGGGGCGATCCACTCGGTCATCTTCGGCGGCTTCAGCGCCGAGAGCATCCGCGCGCGCGTCGAGGATGCCGATGCCACGCTCGTCATCACGGCCGACGGCGGGTGGCGCAAGGGCAGGGTCTTCCCGCTCAAGCCCGCGGTCGATGCGGCGCTCGCGGCCGCGGAGACCGACGTCGCCCACGTCATCGTCGTGCGACGCGGCGAGAACGAGGTGGAGTGGGAGGAGGGCCGTGACGTCTGGTGGCACGAGGCGATGGCCGAGTCCGACGACGAGCACGAGGCGGAGGGCTTCGAGGCCGAGAACCCGCTGTTCATCCTCTACACGAGCGGCACGACCGGGAAGCCCAAGGGCATCCTGCACACGAGCGGCGGGTACTTGACGCAAGCCGCCTTCACGCACCGGAGCGTCTTCGACCTCAAGCCCGAGAGCGACGTGTACTGGTGCACGGCCGATGTCGGCTGGGTGACCGGGCACAGTTACATGGTCTACGGGCCGCTCGCCAACGGGGCCACCCAGGTGATGTACGAGGGCACGCCCGACACTCCTCACCCCGGGCGGTGGTGGGAGCTGATCCAGAAGTACGGCGTGACCATCTTCTACACGGCGCCCACGGCCATCCGCTCGTTCATGAAGGCGGGGCGGGAGATCCCCCTGGCGTACGACCTGTCGAGCCTGAGGCTCCTCGGCTCGGTCGGCGAGCCCATCAACCCCGAGGCGTGGGTCTGGTACCGCGAGATCATCGGGGGCGGCACGACGCCCATCGTCGACACGTGGTGGCAGACCGAGACGGGCGCGATCATGATCAGCGCTCTGCCGGGCGTCACGACGACCAAGCCGGGCGCCGCGCAGGTGCCGATCCCGGGCATCTCGATCGACGTGCTGGATGAGGACGGCACGCACGTCGGCAAGGAGGCGGGGGGCCTCCTCGTCGTCACAGAGCCCTGGCCGAGCATGCTGCGCGGCATCTGGGGCGACCCCGAACGCTTCGTCGAGACCTACTGGTCGAAGTTCGGCGACAAGTACTTCGCCGGCGACGGCGCGCACCTCGACGCCGATGGCGACGTCTGGCTGCTCGGGCGGGTCGACGACGTCATGAACGTCTCGGGCCACCGCCTGTCGACCATGGAGATCGAGTCGGCGCTCGTCTCGCACCCGATCGTCGCCGAGGCGGCCGTCGTGGGGGCGAGCGACGAGACGACGGGGCAGGCGGTCGTCGCCTTCGTCATCCTGCGCTCGAAGAAGGCGAAGGACATCACGGCGACCGAGGCGAGCCGGCAGTTGCGCGCGCACGTCGCCGAGCAGATCGGCGCCATCGCGCGACCGCGCGAGATATTCGTCGTCGCCGAGCTGCCGAAGACCCGCTCGGGCAAGATCATGCGCCGACTGCTGCGCGATGTCGCGGAGGGCCGCGAGATCGGCGATACGACGACGCTGACCGACTCGACGGTCATCACCGTCATCAGCGACACGATGCGCTGATCGCGTCTGCGCCCGCTCGCGACCGATCTTCATGCCGGCGCGCCGAGCGAGTCGCACTGTTTGGCGCACCTCACACCGAACGAGCAGTGTGTGGTGCGGCGAACAGTGTGAGTCGTCGCCGGGGGCCTCTGAGGCCGGGCGGCGCGGCAGCGCGACGGTGCGCGCGGCGCGCGCCTCGGAGACCGCTGATCAAGGCGCTCGTCGTGAGTGCGGCGAGCCTCTGAGACTGGCTGGATGCCGCGGGGTCGAGCGCTCAACGGATGGTTGTGATCGGTGACGCGGACGTCCGGGTCTTTGTCGGTGGCGGTGCGGCTTCGTCTGTGGGATGCGCTGCCCTGCTGGACCGCCATCCGAGGGCCCAACCCCCGTCCTGGCGGGAGAGACCGAGGTTCAGGAGGCGTCTGAGATCGATCGCGGCGGCTCGGCTGGCCCACCAGGCGTGGTTCTTCGCGACGCCGCAGCACGGGACGCGTCCGGCGTCGCGGGTCATCCAGGCGATCGAGCTTTCGATCATCGGCCGATTCTGCCGATAGACGACCGGGGAGTCCGGTGCCCTTCGCCCGGGCGATGTCGGCCGGGCAGAACTCGAACACCGAGCCCGCCGGCACAGGTGCCCCGCCCGCGAGTGAACATCCACCAACTGGCGCTGACCGTCTCATGACCCTGCGTGAACGTCAACCCGACCGCCCGACCGACGCTCAAGCGCGCCGCAATCCGCCGAACTGCTCAGCGGTCTCCTAGGCGAACTCGACGACGAGCTCGACCTCGACGGGCGCGTCGAGCGGCAGCACCGCGACGCCGACCGCGCTACGGGCGTGCGCCCCGACCTCGTCGCCGAAGATCTCGCCGAGCAGCATGCTCGCTCCGTTGAGCACGGCGGGCTGTCCCGTGAAGTCGTGGGATGACGCCACGAACCCGGTGACCTTGACGATGCGGGTCACGCGATCGAGCGAGCCGATGACGCTCTGCACCGCGGCGAGGGCGTTGAGCACGCACCGGCCGGCATAGCCGGCCGCATCCTCTGCCGAGACGTCGGCCCCGACCTTGCCGGTCGCCGGCAGCGCGCCGTCGACGAAGGGGAGCTGCCCGGCGGTGAAGACCAGGTGACCCGAGACGGTCGCCGGCACGTAGGCGGCGACCGGCTTGGCGAGGGCCGGGATGCTCAACCCGAGCTCGGCGAGGCGCGCGTCGATGCGGCTCACGCTCACGCCGCCTTCGGCCGCTTGAGGTAGGCCACGAGGCCGCCTTCTGGGCCCGTGACGATCTGCACGAGCTCCCAGCCCTGCTCGCCCCAGTTGTTGAGGATGGCGGTCGTGTTGTGGATGAGCAGCGGGGTGGTCGTGTACTCCCAGTGGGTCATCGTCGGCTCCTTCAGGGTCGTCGACAGGCGCATCGCGTACTCTTGAGTCTATGTCTGCGCAGAATCAGAAGGCTTCGGGCGCGTTCGGCGCGCTCCTCGGGATGGTCGGGCTCTCCGCCGTCGCGGGAGTGCTCGCGACCGTGATGGTCACCCCCGCGATCGCGGTCACGGGAATCGCGGCGAGCAACACGATCGGGATCTTCGAGCAGCTGCCCGAGTACATCGAGCTCAACAAGCTCCAGCAGCGCAACGTCCTCTGGGCCCAGCGCACCGCGGATCCTGCCGAGGGCTACGACCCCATCGCCGTCGTGTTCGCCCAGAACCGCGAGGAGGTCGGCTGGGACGAGGTCAACGACTTCGTCAAGGAGGCAACCCTTGCCGGTGAGGATCGCCGTTTCTACGAGCACAACGGCGTCGACGTGCAGTCCGTCGTTCGCGCCGCGATCGGCAATCTCACTTCGGGGGGCATCGAGTCCGGCGCGTCCACGCTCACGATGCAGCTCGTCAAGAACATCTGCATTCAGGAAGCTCTCAAGGGCGAGGACACCGACTTCGAGGCAGCACGATCCGGAGTGGAGGAGTGCCAGGTCTCGAGCCTTCAGCGGAAACTCAACGAGGCCAAGCTCGCCATCAACCTGGAGAAGGAGTTCTCGAAGGACGAGATCCTTCTTGCGTACCTGAACATCGCCGGGTTCGGCGGCAACACCTACGGGGTCCAGGCAGCGGCCTTGGAGTACTTCAGCACGAGCGCAGCCGAACTCACGCTCGCCCAGGCGGCGAGCCTCATCGCGATCGTCCAGGAGCCGGGAGCGCGGTCGTTGAAGTCGGCAGACAACTTCGCCGCGAACCAGGAACGACGCAACGTGATTCTCGGGAACATGCTGGCCTACGGCTACATCACGCAGGCCGAGCACGACGAAGCCGTCGCCATCCCGGTGGATGAGAACTTCATCAAGCCCTCGCCTCCGAACAACGGGTGCATCGCGGCGAACACGTACTCGAAGTTCTTCTGCGACTACGTGATCCGCAACGTCAAGAACTTCACATCTCTCGGTGCCGACGAGAGCGAGCGACTCGAGAGATGGAAGACCGGGGGCATCGATGTCTACACGACACTCAACCTGTCGCTCCAGACCGTCGCGCAGGACAACCTGTGGCGGTGGACGCCGGCAGAAGAGTCCGCGCTCCAGCTCGGATCGGTAGCGGTGTCGGTCGAGCCGGGAACCGGTCGCGTGCTGACGATGGCCCAGAACAAGTACTTCGACAACAGCCTGGAGCCACCGGGGCCGGCCTACACCGCGGTCAACTTCTCGACCGATCGCGAGTACGGCGGTTCGAGCGGGTTCCAGCCGGGGTCGACGTACAAGATCTTCACCCTCCTCGAGTGGCTCAACCAAGGACACGGGCTCCGGGAGATCGTCGACGCATCGGCCTTCCGCTATCCGTTCTCCGCGTTCACGGACAGCTGCAACGGGCCGTATAGCGGCTCCACATACGAGTTCGGGAATGACGAGCCCTCCGGACGGTCCATGGACGCGATCCAGGCGACTCGGCGATCGGTGAACTCCGCCTTCGTCTCGATGGCCACGCAACTCGACCTCTGCGGGATCAAGAAGCAGGCGGAGGCGCTCGGCGTCCATCGCGCCGATGGGGGCGAGCTCCAGACCTATCCGTCCTCGGTACTGGGCGTGAACGAGATCGCGCCGCTTTCGATGGCCGCGGCCTACGCGGGCATCGCGAACAACGGCAAGTACTGCCAGCCGATCGTCGTCGACCGATTCGTCGATGACGAAGGAACAGAGATGCCGGGCCAGACCCCCGTGTGCGATCAGGGCATCGATCCCGACGTGGCCGTTGCTGCCCAGTACGCGATGGCGCAAACAATGGTCGGCAACGGGACGGCGATCGCGAGCAATCCCGGGGATGGGATTCCTGTGATCGGCAAGACGGGAACCACCGACCGATCGAAGGACACCTGGGTCGTCACCTCGTCGACCGAAGTCGCGACCGCGGTGTGGGTCGGCAACATCGTGGGCAACGCGCGGATTCGCCAGTACGTGAATCCGGAAGGTGTGTACGGCGGAGAGCTGCGCCACCGCATCATGCGCGCGATCCTCGGGGCCGCGAACGCGCAGTACGGCGGCGCGTCGTTCCCCGAACCGCCCAGCCGGCTCCTGCGCGGCACGGGTATCGAATTGCCAGACCTCGTCGGCCAGACCTCCGCCCAGGCACGGTCGATTCTTGAGGGGCTGGGCCTCCGATACGCCGAGGGCGAGACAGTCGACTCGACTCAGCCCGCAGGGACGGTCGCCACGACCTCGCCCGGAGCGGGTGCTGTCGTCGGGCGCGGACTCACGGTCCGCGTGCAGTTGAGCAACGGCAAGCTCGCGATCGTGCCCGACGTGGTCAGCCCCGGCTACGACGAGGCGCAGGCGAAAGCGGCACTGCAGTCCGTGGGATTCACGAATATCTCGACGCAGTGCGTGCCCATCGATGGCGACGACCCGGCCCGCGAGGGCATCGTGGAGACGCAGGATCCCGCGGCAGGCACACCGGCGAGCAAGGACACGACCATCACCATCGGCGTCGCGAGCAAGAGTTGCGGTAAGGGCGGTGGTGACGGCCTTCCCACACCGCCGACGGCACCGGGCGGTGGCGATTAGCGCCCGCGGCACGGCGGCCGCCGCCGGCGTCGCTGCCGCGGCGGCCGCCGCGTATGCGACGCTCATCGAGCGGCGCGCGTACGGGTTGCGGCGCGAGACCGTACCCGTGCTCGCCCCCGGCGCCGACGCCATCCGCGTGCTCCACATCAGCGACCTGCACCTGGCGCCCTGGCAGCGCGATCGCGTCGAATGGGTGCGCTCGCTCGCCGGGCTCGAACCCGATCTCATCGTCGATACGGGCGACAACATGGGGCATCGCGATGCTCTTCCCGCGCTCGTCGATGCGCTCTCGGCCTTCGACGGAGTGCCGGGCGTGTTCGTGAACGGCTCCAACGACTACTTCGGTCCGACCGTCAAGAACCCGCTCGCCTACCTCACCGGGCCCTCGCGGGCGAGAGGCTCGAGCGGGCCCGAGCGTCTCGACATCGAGGCGATGGAGGCGTTGTTCACGCAGCGCCTCGGCTGGCACTCGCTCAACAACGATGTCGCACAGCTGACGATCAACGGTTCGATCCTGGACTTCATGGGAACGAACGACGCGCACCGTGGCTGGGACCGTCTCGACGTGCTTCCGGGGCTCGTGGATGCTCTGCGCGAGCTCGACGAGGACGACACCGACGACCCCGCCGTCGTGATCGGCGTCACGCACGCACCGTATCGGCGGGTGCTCGACGCCTTCACGACGCACGCCGCCGACGTGATCTTCGCCGGCCACACGCACGGCGGGCAGGTCGCCCTGCCCGGATTCGGCGCGATCATCACCAATTGCGACCTGCCCCGCGACCGCGCGAGGGGGCTCAGCATGTGGCACCACGCGCATCGGGCCTCGTTCCTCAACGTCTCAGCGGGGCTCGGGCACTCCATCTACGCGCCCTTCCGCTTCGCCTGCCCGCCGGAGGCGGTGCTCGTGACACTCGTCGCCGACGACATCGGCTATTCTTGACGGGTTGCCGCGACAGCGGCCACCGGGGTATGGCGCAGCTTGGTAGCGCGCGTCGTTCGGGACGACGAGGCCGCAGGTTCAAATCCTGTTACCCCGACCGAAATGTGAAAGGGACCGCCCAGTGGGCGGTCCCTTTCACATTTGAGTCCGGAGTATCCGGACGCGGAGCTGCACCAGCAGGTGGGCCCCCGCCGCCGGTAACGACGCAGCGCGCAGCGCTGCGTCGTCGGTGCGGCGGGGGCAAATCCGGGTTCGAGAGCAGAAGTGTCGCGGGTCGCGCGCTCTGAGCCTGCGCGCAACGATCGCCGGCCGCATCGCGGCCGGCGCCGGAGCAACCGTGCCGCCGCTCAGCAGAGCATCACGCGAAGTCCGGATCCGGCCCCAGCTCTGCACCACCCAGCGCCACGGGCGCCCGCCACCCCGACGCGAGGGAGTCGCCCGACTCGTCGAGGTAGCACGCTCCGCAGAGACTCTCGTACGTGACATCCGCCCCGTCGATGGCGACCTGGTCGCCGTCGAAGACGAACACGCCGCCGATGGTGCGCGCGTTGAAGACGGCCTTGCGACCGCAGCGGCAGATGGTCTTGAGCTCTTCCAGCGAGTGCGCGACCTCGAGCAGGCGCCGGCTGCCGGGGAAGGCCGCCGTCTGGAAGTCGGTGCGGATGCCGTAGGCGATGACGGGGATGTCCTCCCGGATGGCGATGCGCAGGAGGTCATCGACCTGCTGCGGGCTGAGGAACTGCGACTCGTCGAGGAGGAAGCAGGCGACATCGTGCGACGTCGTCCTGATCACGGCCTCGCGCTCGCGCTGGAAGAGCGCGTACACATCGTCATCCGGCCCGATCGTGAAGTCGACCGGGCGGGTGACACCGAGTCGCGAGACGATGAGCTGCTCGCCCTTGGTGTCGATCCGAGGCTTGGCGAGCAGCACGTGCTGGCCGCGCTCCTCGTAGTTGAATGCGGCCTGCAGCAGCGCCGTGCTCTTGCCGCTGTTCATCGCGCCGTACCGGAAGTAGAGCTTGGCCATCAGCGCAGATGCCCGTCTTCCGCCGCCCGGCGGATGAGGTCGGTCTTCGTGCTCGCCGGCCGGCCGGCGCGCGCGTACTTCTCGCGAACGCGGCGCAGGTAGGTCTTCGCGGTCTCGTACTTCACATTCATCTCCTTCGCCACGGCGGCGGTCGAATACCCGCTGACGTAGAGCACGAGCGCCTCGCGCTCGCTCGTCGAGAGCTTCGGACGGGCGGGATGCTGCGCGCCGCTGGGCAGCGGCCGCCAGTCGCGCACCGGCTCGCCGTTCGATTCCATTCCCATCACGCGACGAGCGGTCTCCATGACCTCGCCGAGGGGCATCGACTTCGTCAAGAAGGCGGATGCGCCGGCGTCGAACGCACGGTCGCGCGCCTCCTGCGTGTCGAGGCTCGTGAGCACGATGACCTTGGCACCGGCCGCCCGGCACGTGCGCACGCGGGCCTCGATCGAGATCGGCTCCTGCAACTGGAAGTCGAGCAGCACCAGATCGGTGGGGAACTGGTCGCTCTGCACGAGCTCGAACCAGGTCGGCGCCGTCAGCACGAGATCGAAGTCGGGCGCGTTCGCCGCGATCCAGGACGAGAGGCTGTCGAGCAGCAGCTCGTGGTCGTCGAGGATCGCGAGGCGCACGAGCGAACTCGTCCGCGCCGGAGTTTCCATAGGGAGACTCTAGGGTCAACCGCCGCCCGGAGTCGCTCAGAAGAGCGTGAGCGGGGTCGCGTCGGCGACGCTCGGCCCGCAGGGCTCGCCACCCACGGGCGCCCGCAGCGCCCGGCTGCGCATCGTGCCGGTCGCGGCGTCGAGCGGGCGGCTGCCCAGGCCGTGCCGTGCGCGCACCGCGGCGACGCGCGCGGCAAGCCACTTCCGATACCCCGCGGGCGCGTGGGCGCCGTTCGCATAGAGCGCGCGTTAGCGGTCGAGAAGCTCCGGATGCTCGCGCTCGAGCCAGGCGAACCACCACTCGCGCACGCCGGGCTTGAGATGCAGCGCGGAGTGCATGACGGTGCGCGCTCCGGTCTCGCGGATGCGCGCGAACGCCTCGTCGAGGTGGGCGCGCGTGTCGGTGAGGTACGGCAGCACCGGCATGAGGAACACGGCGGGCTCGAAGCCGGCCTCGACCGCGGCGGTCACGGTCGCGAGCCGGGCATCCGTCGACGGCGTGCCCGGCTCGATCGAGCGTTGAAGAGCGTCGTCGTAGACGGCGATCGACATCGCGACGTCGACCGGCACGAGCTCGCGGGCGCGCGCGAGCAGCGGGAGGTCGCGACGCAGCAGGGTGCCCTTCGTGAGGATGCTGAGGGGCGTGCCGCTCTCGGCGAGCGCCGTGATGATGCCCGGCATGAGCGCGTACCGCCCCTCCGCGCGCTGATAGGGATCGGTGTTGGTGCCGAGCGCCACGGGGTGCCGACCCCACGAGGCGCGACGCACCTCCCGCGCGAGCACCTCGACCACGTTGATCTTGACGACGATCTGGCGGTCGAAGCCCTCACCGGTGTCGAGGTCGAGGTAGGCGTGCGTCGGCCGCGCGAAGCAGTACACGCACGCGTGCGCGCAGCCCCGGTAGGGGTTGACCGTGTAGCCGAACGGCAGCGCTCCGCCGCCGCCGGGAACGCGGTTGAGGGCCGACTTCGCGAGCACCTCGTGGAAGACGAGCCCGGCGAACTCGGGCGGCCGCACGGTGCGCTGCAGGCCCGAGAGTCGCGCGATCGCGACCGTGTCGTCGAGCTCGGGCAAGGTGCCGTGGGTCGCCGCGCCCGCCGACTGCCCGCTCCACCGCATGGGTGACAGTCGAACACATGTTCGATTCACGCGCAAGGGGGCTCGCTCGGCCGTAGGCTCGGCGCATGCTCGAGATCGACCTCAACAGCGACCTCGGCGAATCGTATCTGCCCGTCGTCATCGGCGACGACGCGGAGATGCTCGCCCTCGTCTCGAGCGCGAGCCTCGCCTGCGGCGCGCACGGCGGCGATCCGGTCACGATGGCGGCCGCCTGCCGCTCGGCGGTCGCCCACGGCGTCGTGATCGGCGCGCATCCCTCGTACGACGACCGCGAGGGTTTCGGCCGTCGCGACGTCGACGTCGACGCGGCGACCCTGAGCGCCCAGCTGCACGAGCAGATCGAGCGGCTCGACGCCGCGGCCGCGGCGGCCGGCACGGAGGTGCTCTACCTCAAGCCGCACGGCGCGCTCTACAACCGCATCGTGCACGACGAGGAGCAGGCCGGGGTCGTCGCCCGCGTCGCGGCGGAGCGGGGCCTGCCCGTGCTCGGCCTCGGCGCGTCGGCGATCGAGCGCGCGGCCTCTCGTGCGGGCGTCGAGTTCGTCGTCGAGGCCTTCGCCGACCGCGCCTATCGCGCCGACGGCTCGCTCGTCCCGCGCGCGCAGGCGGGTGCGGTGCTGCACGACATCGCCCTCGTCGCCGAGCGCGCGGTGCGACTCGCCGTCGACGGCACCGTCGCCGCGAACGACGGCTCGACCCTCGCCGTGCGCCCGCGCTCGCTGTGCGTGCACGGCGACACCCCCGGCGCCGTCGAGATGGCCCGCGCCGTGCGCGTCGCGCTCGCCGAGGCCGGCGTGACCGTGCGGGCGTTCCGGTGACGGCTCCGCGACTGCTGCCGTGCGGCGACCGCGCGCTGCTCGCCGAGTTCGACTCGCTCGCCGCCGCGGTCGCGACGCACCGGCGATGGGTGACGACCGCGCCCGCCGGCGTTCTCGAGCTCGTGCCCGCCGCGCGCACCGTGCTCGTGCGAATCGACCCCGCCGTCATCGGGCTCGGGCACGCCGAGCACTGGCTGCGGAGCAGCGTGACGGGCGGCGCACCGGGCGGCGGCGAGCCGTTCGAGCCGTTACCCGGTCGGGTGGCCGACGCGCCCGCCGTCGAGCTGCCGGTGGTCTACGACGGCGACGACCTCGAGACGGTCGCCGCGGCGTGGGGCTGCCCGGCGTCCGAGGTCGCCGACCGGCACGCCGAGATCGAGTGGACCTGCGCCTTCATCGGCTTCTCCCCCGGATTCCCCTACCTCGTGCCCTCGGCGATGCTTCGCGACGGGGATGCTCCTCCGCCGTTGCCTCCGCTGCCGCGCCGCTCCACCTCGCGAGCGCGGGTGCCGGCGGGCGCAGTCGCCCTCGCCGCCGAGTACTGCGGCATCTACCCGCGGCCGTCGCCCGGCGGCTGGCAGCTCATCGGCCGCACCGAGGCCGTGCTCTGGGACGGCGCGCGCGAGCAGCCCGCGCTCATCGTGCCGGGCGCGCGCGTGCGGTTCGTGCCCGCGCGCGCGAGGCCCGCCGACGCCGCCCCGCCGGCGCCTCGCGCCCCGTTCGCGGTTCAGGAGACGGGGGCGCCCACCGGCGAGAGCAGCCGCGACACGCCGGCGAGCGGGTCGCGCGGCCACGAACTCCTGAACCGCGAACGGGGGCGCGCGGCGAGGGTCGTCGAGCCGGGGCCGCTCACGCTCGTGCACGACCTCGGGCGCCCCGGCCGGGCGGCGCTCGGCGTCGGCGGCGCCGGCCCCTTCGACCGCGCGGCCCACCGGCTCGCGAACCGGCTCGTCGGCAACGACGAGCCGGCAGCCGCGCTCGAGGTGCTGCTCGGCGGGCTCGCCCTCGCACTGCCGGCCGGCACCTGGTTCGCCGTCACGGGAGCGACGGGCCCCGTGACGCTCGACGGCACGCGCATCGAGCCGCGTACGGCCGCACGCAGCGAGCGCGACGGCGCACTGCTGCGCCTCGGGGCCTTCGAGCACGGCGTGCGGGCGACCCTCGCACTGCGCGGCGGCATCGACGCCGCGATCGAGCTCGGATCGCGATCGCGCGACACCCTCTCGGGAATCGGACCGGCGCCGCTCGCGGCCGGGAGCATCCTGCCCCTCGGTTCGGCGGTCGCCGGGCCCGTTCCGAGCGTCGACCTCGTGCCCGTCGACCCGCCGCTCGACGGCCCCGTCGCGCTCGACGTGCGGCCGGGCCCGCGCCGCGACTGGTTCGACGACGGGTCGTGGCGAGCACTGCTCGACGCGCAGTGGACCGTCTCGGCGCGCAGCGACCGCACCGGCGTGCGGCTCGACGGCCCGCCGCTCGCGCGGGCCGCTGCGGCCACGGGCCGCGAGCTGCCGAGCGAAGGGATGCTGCCCGGGGGCATCCAGGTCTCGCCCGACGGTGCGCCCACCGTGCTCGGGCCCGATGCCCCGGTGACGGGCGGCTACCCCGTCATCGCCGTCGTGGTGGATGCCTCGCTCGACCTCCTGGCGCAGCTTCGGCCCGGTCAGGCGGTGCGACTGCGCCTCGCCACGGGCCGCCCGTAGGCGCAGTCCGGACGCCGCGCATCGCTCCCGCGGGCCGAGCGACCGACGGGCGACGGGCGCGTCAGGCGGTGGCGCGTCAGGCGGTGGCGGCGCGCTCGGCGGTCTCGACGACGTTCGCGAGCAGGAGCGCTCGTGTCATCGGGCCGACACCGCCGGGGTTCGGCGACACCCACGAGGCGACCGACGCGACATCGGCGGCGACGTCTCCGGCGATGCGCGACTCGCCCGTCGCGGGGTCGACGACTCTCGAGACGCCGACGTCGAGCACGATCGCACCCGGCTTGACGTCGGCCGCCGAGACGATGCCCGGCACGCCCGCCGCGGCGACGATCACGTCGGCCCGCCGCAGATGCGCGCCGAGGTCGCGCGTACCGGTGTGCGTCAGGGTGACGGTCGCGTTGTACTCGCGCCGCGTCAGGAGCGCGCCGATCGCCCGGCCGACGGTGACGCCGCGCCCGATGACCACGACATCCTTGCCCGCCCAGGAGAGGCCGTGACGCTCGACGAGCTCGATGACGCCGCGCGGCGTGCACGGCAGGGGCGTGTCGATCTCGCGGTCGACGCGCAGCACGAGGCGGCCGAGGTTCGTCGGGTGCAGTCCGTCGGCGTCCTTCCCGGGGGCGACGCGCTCGAGGATCGCGTCGGTGTCGAGGTGCTTCGGCAGGGGCAGCTGCACGATGAATCCCGTCACGGCCGGGTCGTCGTTGAGCTCGTCGATGACCGCCTCGAGCTCGCCCTGGGTCGCATCGGCGGGCAGGTCACGGCGGATCGACGCGATACCGACCTCGGCGCAGTCGCGGTGCTTGCCCGCGACGTACCAGCGCGAGCCGGGGTCGCCGCCGACGAGCACCGTCGCGAGCCCCGGCACGACGCCGCGCTCGCGCAGCACGGCGACGCGCTCGGCGAGCTCTGCCTTGATGGCGCGAGCCGTCGCGGTGCCGTCGAGGAGCTGTGCGGATGCGCCGGCGGACCGGTGATCCGTCATGCTCACAGCCCCGGGTATAGGGGGAACGCCTCGGTGAGCGCCGACACGCGGCCGCGCAGCGCGGCGATGTCGGGGTTCGGCATGAGAGCGTGGGCGATCACGTCGGCGACCTCGGTGAACTCGGCGTCGCCGAAGCCGCGGGTCGCGAGCGCCGGGGTGCCGATGCGCACGCCCGAGGTGACCATCGGCGGCCGCGGGTCGAAGGGCACCGCGTTGCGGTTGACGGTGATGCCGACCTCGTGCAGCACGTCCTCGGCCTGCTTGCCGTCGATCTCGCTCGAGCGCAGGTCGACGAGCGCGAGGTGCACCTCGGTGCCGCCCGTGAGCACGTCGACGCCGGCGGCGCGCGCATCGTCGGCGGTCAGGCGATCGGCGAGGATGCTCGCCCCGCGCAGGGTGCGCTCCTGACGCTCCCGGAACTCCGGCTCGGCCGCGACCTTGAAGGCCGTTGCCTTCGCGGCGATGACGTGCATGAGCGGACCGCCCTGCTGGCCGGGGAAGACGGCCGAGTTGAGCTTCCTGAAGAGCTCCTCGTTGTTGCTGAGGATCACGCCCGAGCGCGGGCCCGCGAGCGTCTTGTGCACGGTGGAGCTCACGACGTCGGCGAAGGGCACGGGGTTGGGGTGCAGGCCGGCGGCGACGAGTCCGGCGAAGTGCGCCATGTCGACCCAGAGCCTCGCCCCCACCTCGTCGGCGATCGCCCGGAAGGCGGCGAAGTCGAGCTGACGGGGGTAGGCCGACCAGCCGGCGATGATGACCGTGGGCCGGTGCTCGAGCGCCTTGGCGCGCACGACCTCCATGTCGATGAGCATGGTCTCGGGGTCGACGCCGTAGCTCACGGCGTGGTACAGACGACCCGAGAAGTTGAGCTTCATGCCGTGCGTGAGGTGGCCGCCGTGGGCGAGCTCGAGCCCCAGGATGGTGTCGCCCGCCGTCGCGATGGCGTGCAGCACGGCGGCATTCGCCGTCGCACCCGAGTGCGGCTGCACGTTGGCGAATTCGGCGCCGAACAGCGTCTTCGCGCGCTCGATGGCGAGGCTCTCGGCGATGTCGACGAACTCGCAGCCGCCGTAGTAGCGCTTTCCGGGGTAGCCTTCGGCGTACTTGTTGGTCAGCACCGAGCCCTGCGCCTCGAGCACGGCGCGCGAGACGAAGTTCTCGCTCGCGATCATCTCGAGGGTGTGGCGCTGACGGTCGAGCTCCTGCTCGAGCACGGCGGCGATCTCGGGATCGACGACGGCGAGGGGCTCGTTGAAGGTGCCGGGAAGAGGGGACACGGGCGACTCCTTGGAACAGGCGAGGGCGCGCGACCCCCGCGGGCGGGCCGACGAGCAGCCCAGGC
The DNA here is from genome assembly GCA_005502445.1 of Microbacteriaceae bacterium X2B. Lineage (GTDB taxonomy): Bacteria > Actinomycetota > Actinomycetes > Actinomycetales > Microbacteriaceae > Microcella. Next base: position 44,649 of record SCPB01000001.1, on the reverse strand, counting down.
GGACGGCCGCTCACCGTGTCGGTCGCTCCCCGATGGTTCCCCATCTCAACGCCAGTCGCGACTGCCGCCCAGTCTACGTGGTCGTCTGGGATGATGCGCTCATGCCGTCCACGCCCCGCTGGGGGTTCCGCACCGATCTGCTGCGACCCGCCGACCGCGAGCGCGGCGAGCGCGTCGCCTTCGTCGAGCTGTTCTTCGACCTCGTCTTCGTCTTCGCGCTGACGCAGGTCGGCGAGATCGTCTCGTCCGTCTCGACCGCTCTCGACGCCGTGCACGCGATCGTCGTGCTCGTCGCCGTCTGGTGGCTCTGGCTCCACACGACATGGGTCACGAACTGGCTCGACCCGCAGCGCCTCCCGGTACGCGCCGCCGTCATCGCGCTCGCCGCCGCGGGCCTCGTCGTCTCGAGCTCGATCCAGGAGTCGCTCGGCGAGCGCGCCCTCGCCTTCGCGATCGCCTATGTCGCCCTGCAACTCGCCCGCTCGCTGTTCATGATCGCCGCGGCCGTGCGTCACGACGGGCAGGTCGCGACCGACTTCGCGCGCATCGCGCTGTGGTTCGCCGTGAGCGGTGCGCTGTGGATCGGCGGCGCGCTGCTCAGCACGGCCCTCGGGCCGCTCCCCCTCGTGCTCGCCTGGAGCGCCGCCGTCGTCATCGAGCTGATCGGGCCGGCAGTGTCGTTCGCGCTGCCCGGGCTCGGCAAGGGGAGCCTGGGGGGCTGGGACGTGTCGGCGCACCACTTCGCCGAGCGGGCATCCCTCTTCGTCATCATCGCTCTCGGCGAGGGGTTCCTCGTCACGGGCTTCGCCTTCGTCGCGGAGGACAGCGGGCCCGAGCGCAATGCGGCGCTCGCGAGCGCCTTCGTCGCGGCAGCCGCGATGTGGTGGCTCTACTTCGACCACGGCGAGTGGTGGGGCGAGGAGCGCATGAAGGCCGAGACCACGGCGGGCGCGATCGCGCGCGCCGCCTACGCCTACGCGCACGTGCCCATCATCGGCGGCATCGTGCTCGTCGGGGTCGCCGACAAGACCGTCATCGCGCATCCGGACGAGCGCAGCGCGCTCGCGATCGTGTCGGTGCTCGTCGGTCCGGCGCTGTTCCTCGTCGGCAACGCGATCTTCCGCCGCATCGTCGGGGCCCCCGGCCTGGCCGTCGCGGTCGTGGGCAGCCTCGCCTGCGCGGCCCTCGTGCCGGTCGGCCTCGTCGTGGAGCCGTGGCTGCTCTCGCTGCTCACGACGGGAGTGCTCGTGACCGCGGCGGGCGTCGACACCGCGCTGCGGCTGCGGCGCGGCGATCGCACGCGCGGCTGACCCCGCCGAACCCGGGCAGCGGCCCGCGATCAGATGTCGAGCCCCTCCGGAGCCGCCGTGGGGATCGGGCCGGTGAGGGGCGATCCGTATTCGCGCACGGTCGTCGGCCCCGGGCGCGGAGCTCCGACTCGGCGACGGTCGCGAACGTCGGAGGCGATGAGCGCTCCGAGGGCGACGGCGATGACGACCGCCTCGACGACCGGGAGCACGAGCAGCCCCGCGCCGTCGAGCAGTGCGCCGCCCACGAGCGCACCGCCGCCGATCGCGATGTTGAACGAGGTCGTCAGCAGCGCCGCGCCGAGGTCGCGGACCCGCGGCGAGGCCGTGTGCAGCAGCCGCGTCTGCAGCAGTGCCGGGATGCCGCCGAAGGCCGCGCCCCACACCACGAGTGCGACGACGACGATGACGGGGATGCCGGCGAAGGCGGCGAGGACGGCCACCGACACGGCGACGCCGGCGAGCATCCCGTACAGTCCGCCTCGCGGATACCGCCCGCCGACTGCGCCCGCCAGCACGAGACCGATCGCGCCGGCGCCGCCGTAGAGGAACAGCAGCAGGCTCACCGAGTCGCGCGGGAACCCCGCCGACTCGATGATGTACGGCGCGATGTAGGTGTAGAAGACGTTGTGGCCGCCGATGACGATCACGACGAGCAGGCAGATCGCGAGCACGCCGCGGAAGGTGGGGTCGCGGCGGGCCGGCAGGGCGATCTCGCCCGTCGCGAGCGAGACGCGATGGTCGACGGCCGGCAGGAACCGCCCGACGAGCAGCGCGAGCACGACGACGCTCGCGGCAATGATGCCGAAGGCCGCGCGCCAGCCGAGCACCTGACCGATCGCGGTGCCCACGGGAACGCCGAGCACGAAGGCAGTCGTGCCCCCGATGCTCGTGACGGCGACGGCGCGCGCCAGCTGCCGACGCGGAACGAGGTGCGCGGCGTAGGCGCCGGCGATCGCCCAGAAGAGCCCGTGGGCGAGACCGCCGAGCACCCGGGCGCCGATGAGCAGCTCGTAGCTCGGGGCGAGCGCGGCGAGCACGTTGGCGAGGGCGAAGACGCCGAGCACCCCGATGAGCAGCCACTTGCGCGAGTACCGGCGCGTGAGGGCGGCGAGCGGCGCCGTCGACACGGCGACCGTCGCGGCGAAGATCGTGACGAGCAGCCCCACCTGCGACTGGCTCACGCGGAGGTCTCCCGCGATGTCGGGCAGCAGGCCGGTCGGGAGGAACTCGCTCGTGACGAGCACGAAGATCGCGGCGGCGAGCGTGAGCAGGCCGAGCCAGGGGAACGGACGATCGGCGGTCGAGGCGGTGGGGGTCATGCGCGACGTGCTTTCGCGGTCGGCGTAGCGGGCCGACGGGTCCGGGGATGGTCGAGGGAGCATCCGCCGTCTACGCTACCGCGATGCCCGAATAGGCTGGCTGCCGTGAGCGACAACCCCCACCACTGGATCGTCACCCTCGTCTGCGACGACCAGCCCGGCATCGTGCACGCGGTCAGCGGTGCGATCGTCGAGGCCGAGGGCAACATCACCGAGCTGCAGCAGTTCTCGAGCCTCGAATCCGGTCGCTTCTTCCTGCGCCTGCAGACCGAGACGCTCGCCGGCCACGATCGCGTACTCGCCGCCCTCGCCCCCGTCGTCGAGCGTTACGACATGGACTGCCGCATCGACCGCGTCGGCCGCCCCGTGCGCACTCTCGTGCTCGTCTCGCGGGCAGCGCACTGCCTCAACGACCTGCTGTTCCGGCAGCGGGCCGGGCAGCTGCCGGTCGAGATCCCCCTCGTCATGGGCAACCACCCCGACCTCGGCGAGCTCGCGAGCTTCTACGGAGTGCCCTTCGAGTCGCGGCCCGTCTCGACGCGGGCGGAGAAGGCGGCGTTCGAAGCGCGCATCCTCGAGGTCGTCGAGCAGCACGACATCGAGCTCGTGGTGCTCGCGCGGTACATGCAGATCCTCTCCCCCGAGCTGTGCGCGCTCCTCGCCGGCCGGGCCATCAACATCCACCACTCCTTCCTGCCGGGGTTCAAGGGCGCCAACCCCTACAAGCAGGCGCACGCGCGGGGCGTCAAGCTCATCGGCGCGACGGCGCACTTCGTCACGAGCGATCTCGACGAGGGCCCGATCATCGAGCAGAACGTCGTGCGCGTCGACCACTCGCGCTCGCCCGCCGAGCTCGTCGCGATCGGGCAGGACGAGGAGAGCCGCACGCTCAGCCAGGCCGTCACGTGGTTCGCCGAGGATCGCGTGCTGCTCGACGGGCAGCGCACGATCATCTTCAAGTAGAGGGAGGCCGCGTGGCGACGACGCTGCTGCACGGGGCGAGCCTGCTCGATGCGAGCGGCCGCCGAGACGGCTGGCTGCTGCTCGACGGCCCCGTCATCGCCGCCGTCGGGGTCTCCGGTCAGGATGCCCCGCCTCCCGCCGCGACCGTGCTCGACCTCCCCGGTCGCACCCTGACCCCGGGCTTCATCGACCTCCACGGCCACGGCGGCGGTGGCGCGGGCTTCGATGACGGCGCCGAGCAGATCGCGATGGCGCTCGCGGTGCACCGCGCGCACGGCACGACGCGTTCGGTGATCTCGCTCGTCGCCAATCCCGTCGAGACCATCGTCGAGAGCCTGCGCACCGTCGCCGCGCTCGCCGCCGCCGACCCGACCGTCGTCGGCGCGCACCTCGAGGGGCCGTTCCTCGCCGTCGCGCGGCGTGGCGCCCAAGCCGAGGAGCACCTCGTCGCGCCCGACGAGGACCTCGTCGAGATCCTGCTGTCGGCGGCGGCAGGAACTCTCGTGCAGATCACGATCGCGCCCGAACTGCCCGGTGCGCTCGAGGCGATCCGCCGCTTCGCCGAGGCCGGCGTCGTCGTCGCGATCGGGCACACCGAGGCCGACGAGAGGGTCGCGCGCGCCGGCTTCGACGCGGGTGCGACGATGCTGACGCACGTCTTCAACGCGATGCCGGGCATCCACCATCGCGACCCCGGACCGATCCCGACCGCGTTCGACGACGAGCGCGTGACTCTCGAGCTCGTGCTCGACGGCGTGCACGTGCACCCCTCCGTCGCGCAGATGGTCTTCCGCGCCGCGCCCGGCCGCGTCGCGCTCGTGACCGACGCGATGGCCGCCGCGGGCGGGGCGGACGGCTACTACCGGCTCGGCTCGCTCAACGTGACGGTGACGGGCGGGATCGCCGTGCTGAGCGGGACGCGGACGATCGCGGGCTCGACGCTCACCCAGGATGTCGCGCTGCGGGCCGCGGTCGAGCTCGCCGGAGTCGACGAGGTCACGGCGGTCACGGCGCTCACCGCGACGCCCGCGCGCGTGCTCGGCCGCGCCGAGGAGTGGGGGATGCTCGCGCCCGGTTTCGCCGCCGATGTCGTCGCGCTCGACGCGGGTCGCCGGGTGGAACGGGTCTGGGCCGCGGGCCGCGAGGTCGACACGACGGCCCGGGCCTCCTGAACAGGACCCGGGCCGCCGTCGCGGACGCGCCGTGCGCTAGCTAGCGCACGCGCGACTTCGGCGTGACGGTGACGCCCTCGCTCGTCGCCTCGGTCGAGGCGCCGTCGGCGTTCGTCGCCGTCACGACCACGGCGATCGTCGCGAAGGCGTCGGCCTGCTTCAGTCGCAGGCTCGAGCCGGTGGCCCCGGCGATCGGCTCGCCGTTGCGCAGCCACCGGTAACCGAAGGTGAGACCCTCGCCCTCCCACTCGCCGGTGGTCGCCCGCAGGGTCGACCCGACGATCGGGTCGCCGGTGATGCTCGGCACGCTCACCGAGACCGGCGCGGCGGGAGCGCCGGTCGCGACGGTGACGACCGTCGAGGCGCCCGTCTCGCCGTAGCGCACGATGCCGAGGTAGGTCGACGAGGGCTCGAGGCCCGACCACGACGCCGTGTAGGTGCTCGTCACGCCCTGCTCGCCCGCGATGACCGCGGGGTCGAGCGCGAGCGGCGCGCCGCCGGGCACGACCGAGGTCGCCGTGAGGTTCCAGCTCACCTCGGCGGCCGCCGCGTACACGTCGGCGACGACCTCGTAGGTGCCGGCCGTCGGCGCCACGAGGTCGACGCGCTCGTCAGCCGACCCCGTCGCGGAGAACCAGCCCTCGACGGGCGCCCCTCTGCTGTCGAGCAGGTACACGAACAGGTCGAGGTCGGCGCTGTCGTCGATCGAGTCGAGGTCGAAGCGCGCGAGCTCGGCGCCCTCCGGCACCTCCACGGTGTACTCGACCGAGTCGCCCGTCGTGCCGGTTCCCGAGTACGGCGAGCGGGGCCCGCGCGGGTTCCGCAGGTGCTCGCCCAGCGAGAGGCCCGTGGTCGCGAGAGCGATGTCGCCCGTGCCGCCCGGCGTCACCTCGACCTCGATCGCCCCTGCGACCCCTTCGCCCGATACCTCCGCCTCCGCGACGATCGTCACGGGCTGCGCGACGAGCGGCGAGCGCACGGTCGTGTCGCCCGAGGTCCACGTGAGAGAGCCCTTCGCGTAGGCGTCGAGAGGGGCCGTCGTGCGGGCGAAGGCGACCGTGAAGGTCGCCGTCTCGCCGGCGGCGCCGAAGGTCAGGGTCGAGGGCTCGACCGTGACGTCCATGCCCGCCATGCCCTGCACCGAGGCGGTGAAGGTGCCGGCCTGCGTGGACGTGACGGTGCGCGTCACGGTCTGCGGCGCCGTCATCTCGCCCACGGCGATCGAGGCGAGGTTGAGGTCGCTCGGGTCGACGGGGTCGACGGCGTCGCCGAGCTCGTACCCGATGCCCTCGATGTAGCTGTTCCAGTCGTCGAGGTCGTTGAGGTAGAGCAGCCCCGGCTCGAAGTACCGCGTCGGGTCGGCGTGACCGGCGCCCTGCGTGAAGGGGTCGGTGAGGGGCGACCCGTCGACCTTCTTCGTGTCGTACGCCGTGGTCATGATCGCCGACTTCACCTCGGCGGGCGTCGCCGTCGGGCGCTCGCCCAGGTAGAGCAGCGCGAGCCCGGCGATGTGCGGGGCCGACATCGAGGTTCCGCTGAGGAAGTTGAACGTCGGCGTCTCCCCCGCGCGATTCGAGGTCGCGGCGAGGATCCCCACGCCGGGCGCCGAGATGTCGGGCTTGAGGATGTCGCTGCCGTCGGCGAGCACCGGACCGCGCGAGGAGAAGCCCGCCACTTGCGGCACCGCGGTGACGACGTCGGTCGAGTTGCCGAAGGCCATGCTGACGGTCGCTCCCGCGGTCGCCGCGTACGCGCGCACCGGAGCGCGGTACTGGCTGTTCAGGTGGATGCTCGGCACCGAGTGCGCGTCGGCGTCGACCGACCCGGGCGAGACGTTGAGCAGGATCATGCCCGCTCCGCCGACCCGGGCGACCTCGGCCGACTTCGCCACGCGGTCGTATACGCCGCGATCGCAGACGACGATCATGTCGGCGGTCACCGTGGTGGCGTCGAGCGAGTTCGGCGCGCACAGCTGCACCTCGGAGAGCGCGACGCGGGGAGCGCCGAGGACGTCGGAGAGCACGAGCGGGCCGGCCAGCGGCGCGGCGCCCTCGGTCATGTCGACCGTGATCGAGGCGCCGGCGAAGGCCTGCCCGTCGCCGAGCGTCGCGGTCGCCTCGTATGAGGGGATAGTGCTCGCGGCGACGGTCGTGATCCAGGGGCTCGCGTTGTCGAGCGTCGAGGCCCCCGGCCCCGAGTTGCCTGCCGAGGCCGAGACGAACACGCCCGCGGCGGCGGCGCCCAGGAACGCCTGGTCGATGATCGACACGGTCGAGTCGGCCGCACCGCCACCGATCGAGTAGTTGATGACATCGACGCCGTCTGCCGTGGCCGCGTCGATGCCCGTGAGCAGATCGCTCGTGGCGCATCCGTCATCGGCGCTCGAACTCGCGTCCTTGCCGTTCCAGCAGACCTTGTACGCGGCGATCCTGGCGCCCGGTGCGACGCCCGAGATCGTGTCGAAGTCGATGCCCGTCACGGTGGCCGGGACGAGGTGGTTGCCCGCCGCAGTGCCGGCCGTGTGCGAGCCGTGCCCGTCGCCGTCGCGCGGCGAGAGGAACTCGCCGGGGCCGGTGGATGCGCCGCCGATGTTGCCGGCGCCGAACCCGTCGACGAAGTAGCGCGCGCCGATGATCTTGGTGGAGCAGTCGTCCGCCGCGAACTGGTCGCCGGTCTGGCAGACGCCCCGGAAGGTGCCGCCGTCGGCCTTGGCGTACACGATCGAATCGCCGTCGCGATAGGGCGCGTCCCCCGCGGCCGTGCCGAGGGGGTCGCCCGCGAACGAGGGGTGCTCGGGGGCGATGCCCGTGTCGAGCACGCCGATCACGACGCCCGCGCCGGCCTGTTCCGCGCCGCCCACCTGCTCCCAGACCCCGCCGGGGCCCTCGAGCCCGAGGAACTCGGTGCCGGGCACGGAGGTGACCTTCAGAAGCTCGTCGGGGGCGATCGCGAGCACGCCGCGCTGGGCGGCGAGCTTCGCCGCCTGCGCGGCGGTGAGGTCGGCGGCGAAGGCGTTGAGCGCCGTCGTGTACGAGACGTCGATCTGCGCGCCGACGGCGGCGACGGCATCGCTCTGCTGCTGCCGCAGGTACGCGCGGTACTCGGCGACGGCGGACCGTCGCGGATCGAGCTGCTCGCCCTTCTTCGGAGCGGTGCGCTCGAAGCCCTCGACCCCGCCCTCGTAGGTCGCGGCGGCGGCGGCGGCGAGCAGGACGACGTAGCGGCCGTCCTCGAAGCTCGCCGTCGAGCTCGGTGGAGCGGCTGCCGGTGCCGCGCTCGCCGTCATCGGCGCCGCGAGCGCACCGGCGGCGACGAGCGCCGTGCCGGTGGCGAGAGAGATGAGGGATCGGATCGCCTGGTGTGCCGGAGTGCGGCGTGCCCGTGGTGTCACAGCGTTGTGCGTCCTTCGTGTGGAGGTGGGCGCTGCGGGATCGTGTCCTGCAGCCGTTGATGCGCTCACCATATGACCCGTGAACGCGGGTAGACAACCTTTTCTGTCTCGGTCCGGTGAATCCCGGCGCCACTGGTCACAGGGGGCGCGCACTCCGCGCCGAGCAATCGCCCCGTCGGAGCACAGCGAATACTCATCGGCCGCCGAGATGCTTACATGCGACCTGTTTCCGGCCGACCCCCTGAGCAAGTGCCCGAACGCTGATCGACCGACGCCGCACGGAGGCCCTCGATGACCCGCCCGCCCCGACCGATCGTCGCTCCGCTGTCGGCGGCGGCCGCATCACTGACCCTGCTGGGTACCCTGGCAGGCTGCACGGCCGGCGAGTTCACCGGCGCCCCCTCCGGCGCAGGCACCCCGAGCTCGGGCGCCGAGGCCGACACCTCCGCGGTCTACGACGACGGCCGCTACGCCGCGAGCGGCGAGTACACGAGCCCCAACGGCGGCGAGAGCATCATCGTCGAGCTGACGCTCGAGAGCGACATCATCACCGACGTCGTCGTCACCACCAACGCCAACAACCCCACGACCGAGCGGTTCCAGAGCCTCTTCGCGGGCGGCATCGCCGCCGAGGTCGTCGGCAAGGACATCGACACGCTCGACGTCACACGGGTCGCCGGCTCGTCGCTCACGAGCGGCGGATTCCGTCAGGCCCTCGAGGCGATCAAGGCGGATGCCCGCGTCGGCTGACGCCGAGGACGCCTGGCTGTTCGAGGCGCTCGGCACCGCATGGCGCATCGACAGCCCGGGGGGCGTCGACCCCGACACCCGCGCGGCCGTTGCCGCGCGCATCGAGCAGTTCGAGCGCGACTGGTCGCGGTTCCGCCCCGACTCGCTCGTCACGCGCATCGCGCGCTCCCCGGCGGGCGGCTCGTGGCTGCTCCCCGCTGACGCTCCCGCGCTGTTCGACCTCTACGAGTCGCTCCACGCACTCAGCGGGGGGCGCCTCAGCCCGCTCGTCGGTGCCTCGCTCGAACGGCTCGGCTACGACGCGGCCTACCGACTCCGCCCCGCCGGCCCGCCGATCGCCGCCCCCGCCTGGAGCGACGTGCTGCAGCTCGAGAGCACCACGGCGGGCCTCGTGCTCACCACGAGCGCTCCCGTGCTGCTCGACATCGGCGCGGCCGGCAAGGGCTGCCTCGTCGACATCGTCGGCGACCTGCTGCAGGCCCGCGGCGCGATCGCGAGCCTCGTCGACGGCAGCGGCGACCTGCGCGACCGGGGCGGGGCGGGCATCCGCGTCGCGCTCGAGAACCCGGCGAACCCCGCGAAGGCGGTCGGCGTGGTCGAGCTGCGCGATCGCGCCCTGTGCGCCTCGGCCGTCACCCGCCGGACCTGGGGCGAGGGCGTCCACCACATCCTCGATGCGCTGACCGGGCGCCCTGTCGGCGGCGTCATCGGCGCCTGGGCGATCGCCGGCACGGCACTCGAGGCCGACGGCCTCGCGACGGCGCTCTTCGTGACCGAGCCGGCCGTGCTGCAGGAGCGCTTCGCCTTCGAGTGGGTCAGACTGTTCGCCGACGGCCGCCTCGAGGCGAGCCCCGGCTGGGAGGGGGAGCTGTACCGATGAGAACTGCCGTGGATGCCCTCACCGGCCGGGCGAGCATGTACCGGCTGGCGACGATCACGCTCGCCGGCGTGCTCGCGATGGGGCTGCTGCTGGGCTCGCTCGGCATCGTCGGCGTCGACCCGGTCGGTCTCGCGGGCACGCTCGGCGTCGTGGGCGTCGCGACCCTCGGCGCCAACGAGGTCGCCGCGCGCCTGGCACGCGTCGTGCCGCATCGCGAGTCGAGCGTCATCACGGCGCTCATCATCGCGTGCATCGTGCCCCCCTCGATCGCGACCGCCGATCTCGTCGGCGCCGCGGCCGCGGGCGTCATCGCGGCGCTGTCGAAGTACCTCCTCGTCTGGCGAGGCCGGCACCTGCTCAACCCTGCGGCGACCGGGGTCTGGGTCGCCGGGTTGCTCGGTCTCACGGTCGGCGTGTGGTGGATCGCGACGCCCGCGATGCTGCCCGTCGTCGCGCTCGGCGCGATCCTGCTGCTCGATCGCACCCGGCGGCTCGATGTCGGGCTCGTGCTCGTGACGCTCGTCGTCGCGATCGTGGGCGCCCGCATCACGGCGACCGGGTCGGCGGCGCTCGACGCGTTCCCCTCCGTGCTGCTGCTCTACCCGGTCGTGTTCCTCGGCGGGTTCATGCTCTCCGAGCCCCTCACGCTGCCCCCGCGGCGCTGGCAGCAGTGGCTCACCGCCGCGGTCGTCGCGCTCGTGTTCTCGCTGCCGTTCTCGTTCGCCCTCGGGCCGGTCGCGATCTACACCTCGCCCGAGCTCGCGCTGCTCGTCGGCAATGTCGTGGCGTTCGCGGTGTCCCGGCGACCCGGGCTCTCGCTCCGGCTGCTCGATTCTGCACGGCTGTCGCCGACGGCGACGGAGTTCCGCTTCGCTCCCTCCCGACCCCTGCGCTTCGAGGCCGGTCAGTGGCTCGAGCTGCACCTGCCCCATCCGGCGGATGTGCGCGGCACGCGCAGGGTGTTCTCGATCGCCTCGCCGCCCGCGGCCGCGACGGCGGAGCAGCCCGTCGTCGCGCTCGGCATGCGCACGCCGGCCGGCGGCTCGTCGTTCAAGCGCGCCCTCCTCGCTCTCGAGCCGGGAGCGCGCCTGCGCGTGACGCAGGTGAGCGGCGATTTCGTCCTGCCGCGCGACGCGTCGATGCCCCTCGTGCTCGTCGCGGGCGGCATCGGGGTGACGCCCTTCGCGAGCCAGCTCGCCGAGGCCTTCCACGCGGGCGAGTCGCGCGACGCGGTGGTCGTCATCGTGCCCTCGGTCGAGGGGGAGCAGCTGTACCGGGAGGTGCTCGAGAGCGCTGGCGCGCGCGTCGTCGAGCTCGATCGGGGGTCGCTCACGCGCGACGGCCTGCGCGCGGCGGTGCCCGACATCGCGGATCGACGCGGTTTCGTCTCGGGCCCTCCCGCGATCGTCGCCGCCGCGCGCAGCGCGCTGCGCGCGGCCGGCGCGAGGCGCGTGCGCACCGACTACTTCGTCGGCTACTGACCCCTCCTCGCTCCGGCCATCCCGGGCCGACGAGGGCGGGGCGCCGGCGTATTCGCCGTGCGCGAACCCTTGGCACTCGCACTGCTCGAGTGCTAGATTAAGCGTTGTTGAGTCGCCTCGACTCAACTTCTCAGAACCACTCCCCACACCCGTGGGCACGCGAGAAGGAGACGATGAGAATGACCATGTACTTCGACCCGTTCCGCGAGCTCGACCGCGTGGCCGGCGCCCTGCTCGACCGTCGCGAGAACCCGCGCCTCATGCCGATGGACGTCTACCGGGACGGCGATCGCTTCGTCCTGAGCGCCGACCTGCCGGGCGTCGACCCGGGCAGCGTCGATGTCGACGTCGACGGCCAGCTGCTGACGATCCGCGCCGAGCGCACCGCGCGCTCGCAGGAGGGCGTCCAGTGGCTCACGCGCGAGCGGCCATCGGGCGCCTACCTGCGCCAGATCACGCTCGGCAAGGACGTCGACACCGAGGGCATCTCGGCGCACTACGAGAACGGCGTGCTGAGCGTCATGATCCCCGTGCTCGAGAAGGCCAAGCCGCGCAAGATCGAGATCGCGACCTCGGCCAAGCGCTCGGCGGTCGAGTCCGGCAAGAAGTAGGAGCAGCGGAGAGAGGCCCGGGGTGCGCATCGGCGCCCCGGGCCTTCCGTTCGCGAACGACCGTGGTCGTGACCCGAGCGGGCTGAGATCAGCGGCCGATCGCCGCGAGTGCCGCGCGGCCGCCGGCGATGTACGCACGCCAGCCGTCGTCGCTCTCGGCCAGTTGCGCCCACTGCGCGCCCCACGTCCCGGGGTCGGGTGCGGCACGGCGATCGCGCTCAGCGCGGAGGGCCTCACCGAGCGCGGCGACGGCGCCTTCGTGGTACTTCGCGGCGGGAATCCGCTCGCCGCGCAGGGTGCACAGCGACGCGCCTGCTGCGACGGCTCCGAGGTCATCGAGCGCCGCCGCTCGGGCGGCCTCGATGACCTCGAGCGCGGCGCTCACGAGCGCAGCGTTATTCGCAGCGGCAGCGCTCGTCGGCCGAGAAGCCCGCGAGGGCCTCCTCGACGTGCTGGCCGCAGCCGGTCCAGGTGGCCTTGCCGCACTCGGGGCAGCGGACGGGAGAGCACATGAGCGAGAGCCTTTCGTCGAATCGGGGCGGCCCGGCGGACGCGTTCCTATGATACCCCCGGGGGTATACGGACGCAAGTGCTGACCGCGTCGAGGGATGCCCGCGGAGCGCACCGCGGGCATCCCTCGTTCGGCGGGGCGGTCACGCCCCGAGGCGCTCCTTCAGGTTCTCGTCGAGCGCGGCGAGGAAGTCCTCCGTCGTCATCCACGGCTGGTCCTCGCTCACGAGTAGCGCGAGGTCCTTCGTCATCCTGCCGCTCTCGACCGTCGTGATGACGACATCCTCGAGGGTCTCGGCGAAGGCGATGAGTTCGGCGTTGCCGTCGAGCTTGCCGCGGTGCATGAGCCCCCGGGTCCAGGCGAAGATCGAGGCGATCGGGTTCGTCGAGGTCGGCTTGCCCTGCTGGTGCTGGCGGTAGTGGCGCGTGACCGTGCCGTGGGCGGCCTCGGCCTCGACGATCCTGCCGTCGGGCGTCGTGAGCACGCTCGTCATCAGGCCGAGCGAGCCGAAGCCCTGCGCGACCGTGTCGGACTGCACGTCACCGTCGTAGTTCTTGCAGGCCCAGACGTAGCCGCCCTCCCACTTCATGGCCGAGGCGACCATGTCGTCGATGAGGCGGTGCTCGTAGGTGATGCCGGCGGCCTCGAACCGGTCCTTGAACTCGGCGTCGTAGAGCTCCTGGAAGATGTCCTTGAAGCGGCCGTCGTAGGCCTTGAGGATCGTGTTCTTCGTCGAGAGGTAGACGGGGTAATTGCGCGCGAGGCCGTAGTTGAGCGAGGCGCGCGCGAAGTCGCGGATCGACGAGTCGAGGTTGTACTGCACCTGCGCGATGCCGTCGCCGGGCGACTGATAGACCTCGAACTTCTGCGGCTCGCCGCCGTCCTTCGGGGTGAACTCGACCGTGAGGGTGCCCTCGCCCTTGAACAGGAAGTCGGTCGCGCGGTACTGGTCGCCGAAGGCATGGCGGCCGATGATGATGGGCTTGTTCCAGCCCGGCACGAGGCGCGGGATGTTCGAGATGATGATCGGCTCGCGGAAGATGACGCCGCCGAGGATGTTGCGGATCGTGCCGTTGGGGCTCTTCCACATCTTCTTGAGGCCGAACTCCTCGACGCGCGCCTCGTCGGGCGTGATCGTCGCGCACTTGACGCCGACACCGTGCTTCTGGATGGCGTGGGCCGCCTCGATCGTGACCTGGTCGTCGGTCGCGTCGCGGTGCTGGAGCCCCAAGTCGTAGTACTCGAGCGTGAGGTCGAGGTAGGGGTGGATCAGGCGGTCCTTGATGAACTGCCAGATGATGCGGGTCATCTCGTCGCCGTCGAGCTCGACGACGGTGCCTTCGACCTTGATCTTCTGCACGGGGGTCCTTTCGCAAGTCTGCGGGCGCCGCGGAGAGCGGCTCGGCGGGGCCGCGTCGACGGCCCGAGTCGGGGCGATGAGGCCCCGTGCGATCCTACCGCCCTGAGCGATATCTCTCGATGTCGAGATAAATCTCTCGACCGCTCGTCGGGGGTTCTGGTTACCCTGTGCTCATGGGCGACTTGCGAGTGGAAGAACTGTCGGCGAAGACCATCGTGGCGGCGAACGGCCTCACGCTGCGCCCCGGGCAGGAGCAGTTCGTCACTCCCGTCTCATACTCGGCGGCCGACGCCTACCTCAACCCGACGACGACATGGGCGCGTGTCGTGCTCGACGGCGACGAGGTCGTCGGGTTCATCCGCGGCAACTTCGATCCCGATCACGAGAAGCCCGAGTTCCGCAGCTGCATCTGGCGCATCAACGTCGACGCCACGAAGCAGGGTCAGGGCGTCGGTCGCTTCGCCGTGCGCGAGCTCGCGAAGGAGGCCCGCTCCCGCGGCTTCGAGACGGTGACCGTCATCTGGGAGACGGGCGAGGAGGGGCCGGGCGAGTTCTTCCGCCGACTCGGCTTCGAAGAGATCGGCGAGACCGAGTACGGCGAGAAGATCGGCTCGCTGCCCGTCTGATGCGCGCGCTCACGCTCCTGCGCGGTCGCCGCGGGTGACCGGCGCGCCCCGTGACGGATGCCGCCGATGAGCAGCTCGCGCCTCGAGGGGCGCTTCGCATGAGCGACTCGCCGCTCGACTTCGCCGCGTTCGTGCACGTCGTGGTGGGCGACATCCCCGCCGGCCGGGTCATGACCTACGGCGACGTCGCGGCCGAGCTGGGCTCGCTCGGCGCCCGCGCAGTCGGGCGCATTTTGGCGACCTCCGACGGCTCGGGGCCGTGGTGGCGCGTCATCGGCGCCGACGGCCGCCCGCCCGCCGGGCACGCGGATGCTGCGCTCGAGCACTACGAGAGCGAGGGCACGCCGCTGCGCTGGATCGGTCGACGCGGAGAGCCCGACTCGTACCGCGTCGACCTCGCCGCCGCCCGGCACCGTTTCAGCTGATCGCGCGCAGGGACGCGGTCTTCGCGAAGCCCCGGGCCTGTCCGCCCGAGGCCGGCTGATCGCGCGCAGGGAGGCGGTCTTCGCCCGTGGAGGCCGGTCGCGGCTCCCGCTCCGAACACGGGAACCGCCGAACTCCCGACGTCGTGTCGCGTCCGCCCGGAGGATGCCGCGACACGCCGCCGTTCGTGCGCCTGCGCCGGGGTGTCATCCGCCCGTCCGGGTCTGCGCGACAACCGACTCGCGTCGTACACTCGCTCTGCAAGCGCTTTCAACCCGCACGAAGGAGTGTCACGATGCGCCGCAGCCGATCCGCTCGACCGCCCGTCGCCGCGCCGATCGCGCTCGCAGCCCTCGTTGCGCTCGTGCTCGCCGGATGCGTGCCGGCCGCCTCGCCGCCCGAGCCGGCGGATCGGCGCGATGCGGGCATCCTCATGTTTCAGTGGACGTGGGATGCGATCGCCGAGGAGTGCCCCGCCCTCGGCGAGATCGGCATCGACTGGGTGCTGACGAGCCCGCCGCAGGAGCACGTCGTCGGCCCGCAGTGGTGGGTCGCCTACCAGCCGGTGTCGTACCGGCTCGAGTCGCGGCTCGGCTCGCGCGAGCAGTTCGCCGCGATGGTCGACGCCTGCGCGGCGGCAGGAGTCGATGTCGTCGTCGACGCGGTCATCAACCACATGAGCGGCCAGGACTCCCCCGGCGTCGGCTGGGCCGGCAGCGCCTACGAGCACTACCGCTACCCCGGCCTCTACGAGCCGGAGGACTTCCACCGCTGCACCGAGTCGCCGTCGGGCGACATCATCAGCTACCGCGACGCCGCTCAGGTGCAGAACTGCGAGCTCGTCAACCTCGCCGACCTCGCGACCGAGTCGCCCGCCGTACGCGAGCGCATCCGCGGCTACCTCGACGACCTGCTCTCGCTCGGCGTCGCGGGGTTCCGCATCGACGCCGCGAAGCACATGCCCGCCGACGACATCGCGGCGATCGTCGAGGGGCTGCCGGAGGGCACGCGCGTCTACCAGGAGGTCATCCGCGGCAACGGCGAGCCGATCCAGCCGGAGGACTACCTCGGCAACGGCTCGTCGTGGGAGTTCACCTACGCCCGAACGCTGCGGAGCATGATCGACGGCGGCTCGCTCAACCCCGAGGTGCGCTTCGGCCCCGAGGGCCGCACGCTGCCGAGCGAGCAGGCGATCGTCTTCGTCGACAACCACGACACCGAGCGCAACGGCGAGACGCTCTCGTACCGCGACGGCGCCCGCTACCAACTCGCCACGGCGTTCATGCTCGCCCACCCCTACGGAACCCCTCAGCTGACCTCGGGCTACGCCTTCGATTCGCGGGATGCGGGCGCGCCCGCCGACGAGACCGGTCGCGTCATCGACGCCTCCTGCTCCGATGCCGCCGCGGAGCCGCAGCCCCGCTACGACCCGGGCACTTGGGTCTGCCCGCAACGGTGGAGCATGGTGCAGGGCATGCTCGCCTTCCGCTCCGCGGTCGGCGATGCCCCGCTGACCGACCCGGTCGAGTTCGACGAGCCCGAGCTGCGCGCCGTCTCGGGCTTCGGTCGCGGCGCGTACGGCTTCGCGGCGTTCAACGCGGGAGCCTCGAGCGCGACCGCGACGTTCACCACCTCGCTCGTCGCGGGCCGCTACACCGACGCGGTCTCGGGCGAGATCGTCGAGGTCGACGGCGACGGCCGCTTCACCGCCGAGTTGCGCGGCTACGGCGTCGTGGCGCTGCACGTCGGCGCTGTCGAGCGTTGACGCGCGGTCGCCCGCACACGCAGTCGCACGCCCGAGTGTCAGCACGCCCGCGCGCTCGCGTGGTTGCATGCTCGAGCGCTGAGCAGGGACTGCACCTTACTCAC
This sequence comes from Microbacteriaceae bacterium X2B, assembly GCA_005502445.1. Lineage (GTDB taxonomy): Bacteria > Actinomycetota > Actinomycetes > Actinomycetales > Microbacteriaceae > Microcella. The sequence goes on along the minus strand of SCPB01000001.1, from coordinate 27,983 downwards.
ACGGAAAGCCTCACCTCGCACGCCTGTTCCCGTGCGACGTGCCGCTTTCCGTGTGAATTGGCGAACCGCGGGCGGACAGCGCGGGCCGCGCGGGCGCGGCGCAGGCGGCGCGGGCGCGGCGCGCGCGGCGCAGCAGCCCTCAGACGAGCGACTCGCGCCAGGCGGCGTGCAGCTGCGCGAACTTCCCCGACCCCGCGATGAGCTCGGCCGGCGTGCCGTCCTCGATGACCTCGCCGTGCTCCATGACGAGCACGCGGTCGGCGATCGCGACGGTCGAGAGCCGGTGGGCGATGATCACGGCGGTGCGGTCGGCGAGCAGCGTCTGCAGGCCGAGCTGCACGAGCCGCTCGCTCGGGATGTCGAGCGACGCCGTCGCCTCGTCGAGGATCAGCACGACCGGGTCGGCGAGGAACGCCCGCGCGAACGAGATCAGCTGCCGCTGCCCCGCCGAGACGCGGCCGCCGCGCTTGTTGACGTCGGTGTCGTACCCGTCGGGGAGCGACTCGATGAACTCGTGCGCGCCCACCGCGCGCGCGGCGGAGATGATCTCGTCGCGCGTCGCCCCGGGCTTCCCGAGCGCGATGTTGTCGGCGACCGTGCCCGAGAACAGGTACGCCTCCTGCGTGACCATGACGATCGCGCGTCGCAGATCCTTCGGGTGCAGCTTGCGCAGGTCGACGCCGTCGAGCGTCACCGCGCCCTCGGTCGGATCGTAGAAGCGCGCGATGAGCTTCGCGAGCGTCGACTTGCCGGCTCCCGTCGTGCCGACGAGCGCGATCGTCTGCCCGGCCGGGATGGTCAGCTCGAGGCGCGGCAGCACGACCGAGTCGTCGTTGTACGAGAAGCGCACCTGGTCGAAGTGCACGCCGCCGCGCGCCTTCCACAGGTCGATCGGCGTCGTGGGGTCGGGCACCGAGGGCTTCTCCTCCAGCACGCCCGAGATCTTCTCGAGCGCGGCGGCGGCCGACTGGTACGAGTTGTAGAACATCGCCATCTCCTCCGCCGGGTCGAAGAACCGACGGGTGTAGAGCACGATGCCGAGCAGCGAGCCGATGAGCAGGTCGCCCTCGATGATCCGGAACGCCCCGACGAGCAGCACCGCGGCGACCGTGATGTTGCCGATGAGCACGAGCCCGGGGTCGAAGATGCCGAAGACCTGGATGACGCGCGCGTTGGCGTGCCGGTAGTCCTCGACGAGGCCGCCGAAGTGCTTCTCGTTGCGGCTCTCCTTCCTGAACGCCTTGACGGCGCGGATGCCCGTCATCGTCTCGACGAACTGGACGATGAGGCGCGCGGAGGCCACGCGCGTCTGCCGGAAGAGCTTCTGCGATCGCACCTGGAACCACCGCGTGAGCGCGATGAGCGGGATGAGCGCGACCGCGAGCACGAGGCCCGAGGTGGGGTCGAGCAGCACGAGCGCCGCCGCCGTGAAGCCCATGTAGAGCGCACCCGAGACGAGCTGCGTGAGCCCCGAGTCGAGCAGCTCGCGGATCGAGTCGAGGTCGCTCGTCTGCCGCGCGATGATGCGCCCCGAGGTGTACGACTCGTGGAACTCGAGCGACAGCCGCTGGGTGTGGAGGAACACGCGCTTCCGCAGGTCGATGAGGATCGCCTGGCTCAAGCGCGCCGACATCACCTGGAACAGCGCGATGAAGCTCGCCCCGGCCACGCCGGTCAGCAGGTACGCGCCCACGATGAGAGCCACGGGCATCCAGTCGCCCTGCCCCTGCAGCGCCGGCAGACCGCGGTTGATGCCCGCCGCGATGAGCGCGGGCCCCGCGACCTGCAGCGCGGTCGACAGCACGATGACGCCCATCGTCGCGAAGACCCGGCCGCGCACGGGGCGCACGAGCGAGCCGAGCAGGTGCAGCGAGCGGCGGCGCATCTGCCGCGACTCGGCCTTCGAGAAGTCGTCTCTCTCCTCGCCCTCGACACCGGTGACGCTCATCGCTTGACCTCCCCGTCGCGCTCGATGACGCGCGACTCGCGGTCGACGGCCTCGCGGCGCCGACCCTCCTCCTCGGCGAGCTTGAGCTCGCGATCCTCGCGCTCGGTCTGGGCGAGCTCCTCGTCCTCGAGCGACGAGATGACGTAGCGGTAGTGCTCGCTGCGCTTGAGCAGCTCGCTGTGGGTGCCGACGTCGGTGATGCGCCCCTCCTGCAGGAGGGCGACGCGGTCGGCCATCTGCACGGTCGACGGTCGGTGCGCGACGATGAGGCCGGTCGTCGTCGCGAGCACCCGGCGCAGCGCCGCCTCGACGAGCGCCTCGGTGTCGACGTCGAGCGCCGAGAGCGGGTCGTCGAGCACGAGCACGGCGGGGCGCGCGGCGACGGCGCGCGCGAGCGCGAGACGCTGCCGCTGGCCGCCGGAGAGGCTCAGCCCCTCCTCCCCCACGGTCGTGTCGACGCCGTCGGGCAGGCGGTGCACGAAGTCGGCCTGCGCGATGTCGAGCGCCTCGGCGAGCACGCGGTCGGCCTCGGCGCGCACGGTCGGGTCGTCGCTCTCGGTGAGGTCGGGTCGGCCGAGCAGCACGTTGTCGCGCACGCTCGCCGAGAAGAGCGTCGCGTCCTCGAACGCCATCGCGATGTGGCGGCGCAGCTCCTCGCGCGACAGGTCGCGGATGTCGACGCCGTCGAGCAGCACGCGCCCGCTCGTGACGTCGTACAGGCGCGTCGCGAGCGCGGTGAGCGTCGTCTTGCCGCTGCCCGTGATGCCGACGAGCGCCATGGTCTCGCCGGGCTCGAGGGTGAGATCGATGCCGTCGAGGGTTCCCGGACGGTCGGCGGGGGCATCCTGGTATCGGAACACCACGTTCTCGAACGTCAGCCGCCCCTCGGGAGCGGCGATCGAACGAGGATGCTCCGGGTCGGTGATCGCGTTGACCTCGTCCATGACCTCGAAGAAGCGGTCGGTCGCCGAGCGCGTGTCGTACGTCATGGCGAGCAGGAACCCGATCGACTCGACGGGGAACCGCAGCACCGTGGCCGTGGCGAAGAACGCGAGCAGCTCGCCGACGCTGATCTCGCCCGCCGCCGCGAGCCCCACGCCGCCGAGGAGGCAGAGCGCGAACGCGACGTCGGGGATCAGGATGAGCCAGAACCAGATGCCGGCGATCGCACGCGCCTTCTCGATCTCGGTCGAGCGCAGCAGCTCGGCCTGGTCGGCGAACTTCAGCAGCGAGTGCTTGCCGCGACCGAAGGCCTTGAGCACGCGGATGCCGTGCACGCTCTCCTCGACCGCGGTCGCGAGGTCGCCCTGCTGGTCCTGGGCACGGCGGGCGACGACGGAGTACTTCTTCTCGAACAGGAACCCGTAGACCCACAGCGGGGCCGAGCAGGCGAAGAAGAGCAGGCCGAGCCAGAGGTTCCAGTACACGAGCACGGCGAAGCCGATGACGATCGTGACGATGTTGACGACGAGCAGCACGAGGCCGAACGAGATCCAGCGCCGGATGAGGTTGAGGTCGCTCACGGCGCGCGAGAGCAGCTGGCCCGACTGCCAGCGGTCGTGGAAGGCGACCGGCAGGTCTTGCAGCTTCGCGTAGAGACCGTTGCGCATGCGCGCCTCGATGTGGGTGCCGGGCGTCAGCACGAACCAGCGGCGCAGCGCGATCATGACGGCCTCGAGCACGCCGAGCACGAGCACGAGGAGCACCGCGGGCACGATAGCCTCGGCCGAGCCCGAGGAGAGCGGTCCGTCGACGAGCTGCTGCAGCACGAGCGGGATGCCGAGGGCGACGAGCCCCGCAAGGAGCGCCGCGACCATGCCGAGGTAGATGCGCGGCATCGCCGGCTTCGCGTAGGGGTACAGCCGGGCGATGGCCCGGGCCGTGCTCAAGCGGGGTCGGTCGTGCTGCGTCGTCGACATGGGGTCCTCTAGCGGCGGCCCCGATCGTGTCGGGGCGCGCATCGATACGGCGGATGCCGCGTGCTGGTGGCGGATGCTGGTGGCGGATGGTGCGGTGCCGGGCTGCGGCCGCGCCTGATCGGGCGCGGCCGCAGCAGAGCCTTCCAGCCTAGACCCGACGCCGAGGGATTGTCGACACCGGGCTGCGAGCCCGGCGCGCCGTGCCTCTTCCTAGTGGAAGAAGTGCCGCTCGCCCGTGAGGTACATCGTCACGCCCGCCGCCGCAGCCGCCGCGACGACCTCCTCGTCGCGCACCGAGCCGCCGGGCTGCACGACCGCGCGCACGCCCGCGTCGATGAGCACCTGCAACCCATCGGCGAAGGGGAAGAAGGCATCCGAGGCCGCGACCGAGCCGCGCGCCCGCTCGCCGGCACGCGTCACTGCGAGGTGGCACGAGTCGACGCGGTTGACCTGCCCCATGCCGACGCCCACGGATGCCCCTCCCGCGGCGAGCAGGATCGCGTTCGACTTCACAGCGCGGCACGCCCGCCATGCGAACTCGAGATCGGCGAGGGTCTCCTCGTCGGCGGGCTCGCCGCTCGCGAGCGTCCATTCGGAGGCGGGCGCGAAGCGGTGGTCGGCCTGCTGCCGGAGGAGGCCACCGCTCACCTGGCGCAGCTCGACCTCGGGCAGGGCGAAGCCGGCGGGCAGCTGCAGCAGGCGGATGTTCTTCTTGCGGCTCAGCACCTCGAGCGCCTCGGGCTCGAAGCCCGGCGCCACGACGACCTCGGTGAAGATGGGCGCGATCGACTCGGCCGCCTCGGCCGTGATGACGCGGTTAGCGGCGATGACCCCGCCGAAGGCCGACACGGGGTCGCAGGCGTGGGCGGCGCCGTGGGCCTCGGCGATCGTCAGCCCCACGGCGATGCCGCAGGGGTTCGCGTGCTTGATGATCGCGACGGCGGCAGCCTCGTGGTCGTAGGCGGCGCGCACGGCGGCGTCGGCATCCACGTAGTTGTTGTACGACATCTCCTTGCCGTGCAGCTGGCGCGCGTGCGCGATGCCCTGGGCGCCGTCCACTCGGTAGAGCGCGGCCGGCTGGTGGCTGTTCTCGCCGTAGCGCAGCACCTGCTGCAGGGTCGCGTGCACGTCGACGGTCGCGGGGCTGCCGTCGTGCGCCGGGTGCTCGGCGCGCACGCCGAGGGTGTCGGCGAACCAGCCGGCGACCGCGGTGTCGTAGGCGGCGGTGTGCGCGAAGGCCTTCGCGGCGAAGCGCTGGCGCTGCGCGAGCGTCGTGCCGCCGAGAGTGAGCGCCTTGGTGATCATGACGTAGTCGGCCGGGTCGACGATGATCGCGACGTTGGCGTGGTTCTTCGCCGCGGCGCGCACCATCGCCGGCCCGCCGATGTCGATCTGCTCGACGACCGCGTCGCCCTCGGCTCCGCTCGCGACGGTCTCGACGAAGGGGTAGAGGCTCACGACGACGAGGTCGAAGGCGGCGATGCCGAGCTCGGCGAGCTGCCGCTCGTGGCTCTCGAGACGCAGGTCGGCGAGGATCCCCGCGTGCACGCTCGGGTGCAGCGTCTTGACACGCCCGTCGAGGGTCTCGGCGAATCCGGTGACGCTCGCGACCTCGGTGACGGGGTGCCCCGCGGCGGCGATCGTCGAGGCGGTCGAGCCGGTCGACACGATCTCGACGCCCGCGCCGGCGAGCGCCGCGGCGAGCTCGAGGAGGCCGGTCTTGTCGCTCACGCTCAGCAGCGCGCGGCGCACGGGGACGGCGTCGCGGTGGCGGTACGAGGCGGGGTCGTGCGCGGGGCCGGCCATGGGGATGCTCCTGGGGTGTCGGGGGCGGAGGATGCGGTTCTAGAGGCGATGCAGGTCGATCGCGCCCGTGGCGATGTCGCGCACGACGTCGATGAGCAGGCGCCGCTCGACGGGCTTGATGCGCTCGTGCAGGCTGCGCTCGGTGTCGCCGGGCAGCACGGGCACGCGCTCCTGGGCGAGGATCGGCCCCGAGTCGACCCCGGCGTCGACGACGATGACGCTCGCGCCGGTCTGCTCGACGCCCGCGGCGAGCGCGTCGCGCACGCCGTGCGCGCCCGGGAACTCGGGCAGGTAGGCGGGGTGCGTGTTGATGATCATGGGCGCGAGCGCCTCGACGACGTTCGCCGGCAGCAGGCGCATGAGCCCGCTCAGCACGACGAGGTCGGGCTGCCACTCGCGGATCTGCTCGAGCAGCTCGTCGCCCCACGCCTCGCGTGAGGGGAACGAGCTGTACGGCACCGAGAAGGAGGGGATTCCGAAGAACTCGGCGTGCGCGAGGCCTTCGGCGTCGCGATCGGCGCCGATCGCGACGACGTGCGCGGGGTAGTCGGCGTGCGCCGACGCCTCGAGCAGAGCGCGCAGGTTCGACCCGCCGCCCGAGATCAGCACGACGACCCGCAGCACCCTCCCAGGCTACTCGCTGCGCGGATGAGCGGCCGACTGCCGAGTGACCCGCACTCCCCCGGCGAGCAGCCCGAGCGCGGCGCCGATGACCGTCTCGGCGAGCATCCAGAGGCCGACGGCGACCGGATCGGGGCCGACGACGGCGAGGCGGCCGGGCCCCGCCGATCCGGCGGCGATCCCGGCGAGGAACGCGGCGAGGATGCCCGCCACGAGCCCGGCGACGACCGCGGTCGCGAGCGCCCAGCCGTGCGGCCGCTGCCCCTCGCGCAGTTCGCCGATCAGCCGCGGCCGCACGGCGATGCCCGCGACGAAGGCGGCGATCACCGGGACGAGGAGCACGAGGAACCCCGGGCTCGCCTCGCCCGCCGGCAGCGCCCCGAGCAGCGGGATCGCCGGCAGCGGACCGACCGTCGTGCCGAGCGGCGAGATCGTCGACCCGGCGCCGAGCGCGAACCCCGGGCCGATGAGCCAGGCCGCCGACCAGAGCACGACGGTCGGGATGAGCGCGAGCTGCCCCGTGGTGAGCACGATGCCGCCGAGCACGTCGGCCTGCACGCTCTCGTAGAGCGCGATCACCTGCCCGTAGCCGAGGACGAGCGCTGCAGCGGTGACGACGCCCGCGGCACCGACGACGGTCGCGACGGTGCCGAGGCCCGCCCGCAGGCCGGCACCGCCGACTCCGATCACGAGGCCGGGCAGCTCGTCGATGAGCGCGCGCCATCGCTCGCGCGCCGGGTTCGACCCGCCCGCGGACCCGAGCGCGAGGCCGAGGGCGAAGACGAGGGCGGGGAACACGGCCGTCTGCCCCCGTGCGAGGAGCGCCGAGGGGTGGCTCGCGCTGAGCGCCGCGAGCGCCGAGACGACGAGGATTCCGCCCACGGCGACGACGGCGCCGAGCAGGTGGTGACGCTCGTCGCGGGATCGACGCCCCATCTGCCACCCGGCCAGCAGGGTGAGCGCCGCGAAGCCGAGCAGCGCGAGCGTCACGGGGAAGGGCTCGGCGACGCCGTCGACGCCGAGCGCGAGGGCGGTCGCCGGGTCGATCGTGACGGTGACGTCGGCCCCGTGTCCGATGGCCCAGATGTCGACGGCGGCCCGCCAGAACACGAGCCAGTCGAGCTGGAAGCCGAACTGCAGCGCCCACATGAGCGTCAGCAGGCTGAGCGGGATTCCGATGCCGATACCGACCACGAGGATCGCCTCCAGCGCGGAGAACAGGATCGTCGATCGGCGGTTCATGACGGGGGCGAGCCTACCCGCGCCGCTCAGGCCCGCAGCGCCTCCCGCGCCGCCGCGCGCGCGCAGGCGGGGTCGGTCGCCGCGCACGCCGCCTCGGCAGCGGCGCGGCACTGCGCGTGGGTCGCCGCGCCGACGACGCCGCCGACCGCGGTGATCGCACGCGCCGCCATCGAGAGGCTCGACGCGCCGAGCCCCACGAGGACCGGGGCGAGGGCGGGGTCGGCGGCGGCCTCGCCGCACACGCCGACGGGGGTGCCGGTGCGGCGGCCCGCCTCGCCGATGAGTCGGATCATGCGCAGCACCGAGGGCTGCCACGGGTCGGCGAGGTGCGCGAGCTCGCCCGACATGCGGTCGGCGGCCATCGTGTACTGCGAGAGGTCGTTGGTGCCGATGCTGACGAAGTCGACGGCGGCGCACAGCTCGTCGGCGACCATGGCCGCGGCCGGTGTCTCGATCATGACCCCGACCGTTCGCAGTCCGGCGGCGCGAGCGCGCGCGGCGAACTCGGCCGCCTCGGCGACCGTCGCGATCATGGGCGCCATGACCCAGGCATCCGCCGATTCGGCATCGGCCGCTCGCGCGATCGCGGCGAGCTGGTCGTCGAGCACGCGCGCATCGCGCCGCGCCGTGCGGTAGCCGCGCACGCCGAGGGCGGGGTTGGGCTCATCGTCGGCGGTGAGGAAGGGCAGGGGCTTGTCGCTGCCGGCGTCGAGCGTGCGCACGACGACGCGCTGGCCGGGGAAGGCGGCGAAGACCTCGCGGTAGGCGGCCACCTGGTCGTCGATGCTCGGCTCGGTCGCCCGGTCGAGGAAGCAGAACTCGGTGCGGAAGAGGCCGACCCCCTCGGCGCCGCGCTCGACGGCGCGGCGGATGTCGCGCGGGGCGCCGACGTTCGCGCCGAGAACGATCCGGATGCCGTCGGCCGTCTCGCCCGGGCCGACGAACGGAGGCAGGGTGATGACGCCCGTCGCCGTCGCCCGGGTCTGCTCGTCCGGCTGTGCGATGAGCTCTCCCGTGTCGCCGTCGACGAGCACGACGGTCCCCTCGGCGAGCGCCGTCGCCCCGGCCGCGCCGACGATCGCGGGCAGCCCGAGCTCGCGGGCCAGGATCGCGGTGTGCGAGGTCGGCCCGCCCTGCTCGGTGACGATCGCGAGGCAGCGCTCGGGGTCGAGGCCCACGGTGTCTGCGGGCGCGAGGTCGTCGGCCACGAGGACGAAGGGGTGGTCGCGCTCGGGGACGCCGGGCGGCTCGACGCCCGTGAGCCGGGCGATGATCCGGTCGCGCACGTCGATGAGGTCGGTGACGCGCTCGGCCATGCGACCGCCGAGCTCGCGGTACTGCGCGACAGTCCGGCCGAGCTCGACCCAGACGGCGCGCTCGGGCGACAGCCCGTCGTCGCGCACGAGGGCCTCCGCCGCGGCGTGCAGCGCCGGATCGGCCGCGATCGCCGCCGTCGCGATGAGCACCTCGCGGCGCTGTCCCGAGAGCCGCTCGGCCTTCGAGTGCATCTCGGCGGCGAGGTCGAGCATCGCCTGGCGCAAGCGGGCTCGAGCCTCGTCGCGCTGCTCGGGGCCGAGTCGAGCACCGGCCTCGGGCTCGAGGGCCGAATGGGTCATGACCGCGACGGGACCGACCACTCGACCCGAGCTGACGCCGAGCGGACCCGTACCGACGCCCGGCCCCCCGTCCGAAGCCGAGCGTGCGGCCGCGACCGGATCGACGCCGGTCGCCGCGGTCTCCCCTGCCGCCCCCGGCCCGGGGACCGGGTCCGGGGCGAGCTCCTCCCCGAACCCCGACTCGATGAGGGCCCGCACCGCCTCGGCCGCCGTCGCTGCGTCGGGCCCGTGCGCGGCGATGGTCACCCGCACCCCGGGGCCCGCGCCGAGGATGGCGATGCCGATCGGGCTCGCGGCCGAGACCGGACCCTTCGAGTCGGTGCGGAGCGTGACCTCGGCTGCGTGCCGCGCGGCGAGACCGGCGATCTCGGCCGCCGGCCGGGCGTGCAGCCCCGCCACATTCCGCACGACGGCCTCGGCGGCGGCCTCGAGGTCGGCGTCGGCGACGGCGACCGCCGCGGCCGACGGGACGAGCGACGCGGACCCGTCGGCCGCGACGCCGAGGTCGGCGAGCCCGCCGAGCTGCTCGATCTTGGGGGCGAGGGCCGCCTCCGCCTCGCGGGCGACGGCATCGAGGTCGGCACCGCCCGCGGCGCGCACGATGGCGGCGAGCAGCCCCTCGATGAAGGGGGCTGAGACGAGCCGCACCTCGATCTGAGGATCGGCGAGGAACTCGAGCGCCATCTCCGCGCTCAGCACGGCCGAGCCGAGATCCATGAGCACGACGACACCCGCCCCCTCGCTCGCCTCGACGATCGCCTCCGACACCCGCACGGCGTCCGTTCCGATGCCGCCGTCGTCGGTGCCCGCGGCGATCGCGAGCGGCGGCGGGTCGCCTGCGACCATCTGCATCGCGAGCGCGAGCGCCGCGTCGGCGAGGGCGCGACTGTGAGACACCGCGACGATCCCGACGCGGGCAGGGGTTCCGGCGCTCACGAGGCCGTGACCTCCGCGAGCGCGTCGAAGAGCAGAGCGGTCGAGGTGGCGCCCGGATCGAGGTGACCGGCACTGCGCTCGCCGAGGTAGCTCGCGCGCCCCTTGCGGGCCACGAGCGGCTCGGTCGCGTCGCGACCGGCTGCGGCGGCGTCGCGGGCCGCGGCCGTCGCCTCCGCGAGGGATGCTCCCGAGGCGATCGCCGCATCCATCGCCACGAGGGCCGGCGCCATGGCGTCGAACATGGTCTTGTCGCCCGCCTCGGCCTTGCCCCGCGCCACGACGCCGTCGAGCCCGGCGCGGAGCGCGGCGGCGAGCGCCGCCGCATCGCACTCCGCGACCGCCCCGGCCGTCATGCCGAGTCGGAGGAAGAAGGTGCCGTAGAGCGGTCCGCTCGCTCCGCCCACCGACGTGACGAGGGTCATCCCGACCGTCTTGAACAGCTCGTCGACCGTCGTCGGAGAGGCGCCGCTCACCTTCTCCATCACGGCCGCCATCCCGCGCGCCATATTGGCCCCGTGGTCAGCGTCGCCGATGGCCGAGTCGAGCTCGGTGAGGTACGACCTCTGCTCGGTGACCCGGTCGCGGAACGCGGCCAGCCAGGCGGTGAAGCCCTCGATCGTGATGGTGCTCGTCGTCGTCATGCTCGTCCTCGTGCTCCGTTCAGCGGCCCCAGCGCAGGCCGCTCGTCTCGACGGGGGCGTCCCAGAGCGAGACGATGTCGTCGTCGGCGCGCAGCACCGTGACCGAGCATCCTGCCATGTCGAGCGACGTGATGTAGTTGCCGACCAGGGTGCGGGCGACGGTCACTCCGTGCTTCTGGAGGATCGCCGCGACCTCGCCGTACATGAGGTACAGCTCGATGAGGGGGGTGCCGCCCATGCCGTTGAGCATGACGATCGTGGGGGACGAGCCGACGTCGAGGTCGGCGAGGATCGGCTCGACGAGCTGCTCGGCGATCTCGCGCGCGCTCGCGAGCGGCACGCGGTGGCGGCCCGGCTCGCCGTGGATGCCGATGCCGATCTCCATCTGGTCGTCGGGCAGCTCGAACGTCGGCTTGCCCGCGGCCGGCACGGTGCAGCTCGTGAGGGCCATGCCCATCGAGCGGCCGTCGCCGTTGACCTTCTCGGCGAGCGCGACGAGCTCGTCGAGATCCCGGCCCCGCTCGGCGGCGGCGCCGACGATCTTCTCGAGCAGCACGGTGAGGCCGACGCCGCGGCGGCCCGCGGTGTAGAGCGAGTCCTGCACGGCGACGTCGTCGTTGACCACGACAGTGCGCACCTCGACGCTCGCCTCCATCGCGGCGAGCTCGGCGGCCATCTCGAAGTTCATGACGTCGCCCGTGTAGTTCTTGACGATGTGCAGAACGCCTGCGCCGCGGTCGACGGTCTTCGTCGCCTCCTGCATCTGGTCGGGCGTCGGCGAGGTGAACACCTCGCCCGCGCAGGCCGCGTCGAGCATCCCGAAGCCGACGAAGCCGCCGTGCAGGGGCTCGTGGCCGGACCCGCCGCCGCTCACGAGGGCGACGGTGCCGTGATCCTTCGGAGTAGCGCGGTAGATGATGCGGTTCTCGTGGTCGACGCGCAGGTCGTCGTGCGCGGCGGCGATGCCGCGGAGGGCATCCGCGAGAACGCGGTCGGGATCGTTGATGAGCTTCTTCATGAGGCCAGGGTCCTTCCTTCTTCGCAAGGGTTTCCGTGGTTCGCGTCGCCGCTCAGAGTGCGCAGTCACCGTCGACGATCCGTATCCATCCGGAACGGTTTTCGATAATGTCGAATATGCTCCGATCGGTTCGGAGAGTCAAGAGCCGACCGGCGACTCCCAGAACCACCCGCTCGACGACGAGAGGAGACGTGCGATGATCCAGGCGATCGACCGCGCCGCGCGCGTGCTCTCCTCCCTGCAGGGCGCTCGCCACCTCGGCATCACCGAGCTCGCGGGCATCCTCGACCTGCCGCCGTCGACCGTGCACGGCATCGTGAAGTCGCTGCAGCAGCACGGCCTCGTCGCGAAGGAACCGGGCGGTCAGCGCTACATGCTCGGCCCCGCCCTGCTCAAGCTCTCGAACGTCTACCTCGACACCCTCGACGTCAGGGCGCGCGCGATGCGCTGGACCCGCGAGCTCGCCCGCCGGACGGGCCTGTCGACGCGGCTGGGCGCCGAGCTGTTCGACGAGGTCATCATCATCCACCACAATCGGCGCCCCGACGGCAGCCAGCAGATGCTCGAGACGGGCATCACGATCCCCGTGCACGCCTCGGCGCTCGGCAAGGTGCTGCTCGCCTATCACCTCTCCGCGGCCGACGAGCTGCTCGCGAAGGAGCTGCGCAGCCTCACGGGCGACACGATCACCGACGCGGCGGCGCTGCGCCTGCAGCTCGCCCAGGTCGTCGAGCGCGCGCTCGCGGTCGAGGTCGACGAGGCCGTGCTCGGTGAATCCTCTGTCGCCGTCCCCGTGGTCGACCGCAGCGGTGCGGTCATCGCCGCCGTCTCCGTCGTCATGCCCTCGAGCGAGTGGCCGCCCGAGGCTGGCGTGCTCAACGACCTGCGCGAGACCGCGCGCAACATCTCGCGCGAGCTCGGCGCCCCGAGCTGGCCGCCGACGGTCGCGCCGCGCGACGACGACTGAACGCCGCACGGGGCACCTCTGGTCGTCGGACGACCGCGGGGGTATGCTCGCGGCGTCAGCACTAGCGCCGGGCGCGCCCGGCGACCGTGGAGCCCGAGACCGTCCCGCCCGAGCGCGGCTCCCCTCTCCTCCTCCCGCACGACGATGCGTCGGCGCCGGAACGAGCGTTGCCGGCCCCGCATCGTCACTTCGGATCGCTCCAGCCATCGAAGGAGACGGCTCATGATGAAAGCACTGCACACTGTCCTGCCCGCGGCGGACCTCGAACGAGCACGCACGTTCTACCACGACAAGCTCGGCCTCGACCCCGACGAGACCCGCGAGGGCTCCCTCGTGTTCCACCCCGCCCCGGGCGCCGAGTTCGAGATCTACGAGACGCCGAACGCCGGCACCGCTCAGAACACGCAGATGGGGTGGATGACCGACGACCTCGACGGCGAGATGGCCGTCATGCGCGCCAATGGCGTCGCATTCGAGGAGTACGACATGCCCGGAATGACGACCGTGAACGGCGTCGTCGAGGGCACCGATCTGCGCTGCGCGTGGTTCCGGGACAGCGAGGGTAACTTCCTCTGCGTCAGCCAGGCCCGCTGATCGCGCGAGGGCCCCTCGCCGCGCGCGGAGAGGGGCCCTCGTGTCGATCGCACCTACAGCGCCGCGATGACCTCGCGCATGAGGGCGGCGGTCTCGCTCGGCGTCTTGCCGACCTTGACGCCGGCGGCCTCGAGGGCCTCCTTCTTCGCCTGCGCCGTGCCGGCCGAGCCGGAGACGATCGCGCCCGCGTGGCCCATCGTCTTGCCCTCGGGGGCGGTGAAACCCGCGACGTAGCCGACGACGGGCTTCGTGACGTTGGCTTTGATGAAGTCGGCCGCGCGCTCCTCGGCGTCGCCGCCGATCTCGCCGATCATGACGATCGCCTTCGTCTCGGGGTCGGCCTCGAACGCCGCGAGGGCGTCGATGTGAGTCGTGCCGATGATCGGGTCGCCGCCGATGCCGATCGCGGTCGAGAACCCCAGGTCGCGCAGCTCGTACATCATCTGGTACGTCAGCGTGCCCGACTTCGACACGAGGCCGATCGGGCCCTTGCCCGTGATCGTCGCGGGCGTGATGCCGACGAGCGACTCGCCCGGCGTGATGATGCCGGGGCAGTTGGGGCCGATGATGCGCGTCGCGCCGCCCTTGGCCTTGGCGTGGGCCCAGACCTCGGCCGAGTCGAGCACGGGGATGCCCTCGGTGATGATCACGAGCAGCGGGATGCCCGCGTCGATGGCCTCGATCGCGGCATCCTTCGCGAAGGCCGGCGGCACGAAGGCGATCGAGACGTCGGCGCCCGTCTGCACCATGGCATCGGCGACCGTCGCGTAGACGGGGAGCTCGACGGCCGAGCCGTCGGCAGCGGTGTGCGCGACGGCCGTGCCGGCCTTGCGGGCGTTGACGCCGCCGACGACCTGAGTGCCGGCCTTGAGCATGAGCGCGGTGTGCTTGGTGCCCTCGCCACCCGTGATGCCCTGGACGATGACGCGGGAGTCTTTGTTGAGGAAGATCGACATGTTCGCGTCCCTTACTTCGCAGCCAACTCGGCGGCCTTGTCGGCGCCCTCGTCCATGGAGCTCGCGATCGTCACGAGCGGGTGGTTCGCCTCGGCGAGGATGCGCCGGCCCTCCTCGACGTTGTTGCCGTCGAGTCGCACGACGAGCGGCTTGGTCGCCGCGTCGCCGAGGATCTCGAGGGCCTTCACGATGCCGTTGGCGACGGCGTCGCACGCCGTGATGCCGCCGAAGACGTTGACGAACACGCTCTTGACCTGCGCGTCGCCGAGGATGACGTCGAGACCGGCTGCCATGACCTCGGCCGAGGCGCCGCCGCCGATGTCGAGGAAGTTGGCCGGCTTCACGCCGCCGTGCCTCTCGCCGGCGTATGCCACGACGTCGAGCGTCGACATGACCAGGCCCGCGCCGTTGCCGATGATGCCGACCTCGCCGTCGAGCTTGACGTAGTTGAGGTCGTGCTCCTTGGCCTTCGCCTCGAGCGGGTCGGTCGAGTCCTTGTCCTCGAGCGCCGCGTGCTCGGCCTGGCGGAACGACGCGTTCTCGTCGAGCGAGACCTTGCCGTCGAGGGCGACGATGTCGCCGGCACCGGTGAGCACGAGCGGGTTGACCTCGACGAGCGTCGCGTCCTCCTTCACGTAGACCTCGTAGAGCGTCACGAAGACGGGCGCGACCTTGTCGACGAGCTCGACGGGGAACTTCGCCTCGACGGCGATCTCGCGCGCCTTCTCCAGGTCGATTCCGCGGCCCGGGTCGACCTCGACGCGGGCGAGCGCCTCGGGGCGCTCCTCGGCGAGCTGCTCGATCTCCATGCCGCCCTCGTAGCTGCAGAGGGCGAGGTAGCTGCGGTTGGCGCGGTCGAGCAGGACGGAGAAGTAGAACTCCTCCTTGATGTCCGCTCCGGCCGCGACCATGACGCGCTTGACGACGTGGCCCTTGATGTCGAGGCCGAGGATCGCCTGCGCGGCGGCCTCCGCCTCGTCGGGGGTCTTCGCGACCTTGACGCCGCCGGCCTTGCCGCGGCCTCCGGTCTTGACCTGGGCCTTGACGACCGTGACGCCGCCGAGCTTCTCAGCCGCGACGCGCGCCTCCTCAGGGGCGTCGGCGACGATGCCCGCCAGCACGGGAACGCCGTGCTTCTCGAACATGTCCCGTGCTTGGTACTCGAAAAGATCCACGCTCTAGCTCTTCCCATTCCGCGTGCGATGTACGTAGGAACCGGCCGGCGGTTCTCGGTCTCGAGGTGGTTCGACGTCGAGAGATCTCTCGATGTCGAGAGACACGGCCTCGACCAGGGTACTCCGCTGGGGGCGCGCCGGTGACACGGGGCCGGGGCGCGATCGAGGGGCGGCGCCCTCGACGCGCCCGGCGGTCATCCCTCGAAGCTGCGCCGCATCGTCCACCGGTTGATCTCGCCGTCGCGCTCGTAGGTGAGCGCGTCGACGAGCGCGTTGATGATGGGGATGCCCCGGCCGCCTTCCGCAGAGGAGGACGGCATCGTCGACTCGCCGACGGAGATGTCGCCCGCGGAGCCGGTATCGGTCATGCACGCCTCGATCGCGTCGGCACGCACGATGATGCGCAGGTCGGCGACGACGCCCTCGCCGTCGTGGGCATGCCGTACGACGTTCGAGACGAGTTCGATGAGCGCGGTCTCGAAGCCGTGCCGGTCCGCCTCCGCGACATCGGGGCTCTCGGCCCACACGCGCTCGAGCAGGGTGTGCACGATGTTCACGTCATCGGGGGGCGCCGAGAGCACGAGGCGGTGCTCGATGGCCTCAGGCATCGTCGAACGCCGTCTCGACGCTCGGGTGCGGCACGAGGACGCGATCCATGTTGGTCAGGGTCAGCACGAGCATGACCTGCTCGGTGGCGGCGGCGATGCGCAGATCGCCGCCCGCCTGTCGCGTCGACTTCAGGCCGCTGATGAGACTGCCGAGGCCCGAGGAGTCCATGAAGTCGACGCCGGCCAGGTCGACGACGATGCGCGTCGATCCCCCCTCGACGTGTCGGGCGATCTCATCGCGCAGCGTCCCGGCTGTGACCATGTTGAGCCTGCCGGCCGGGGCGATGACGATGACGCCGCCGTCGAGCGATCGGGTGTGGAACTCCATCGTGTTCTCCCTCAGTCTCAATCCGCGGTCGCGCGCCGCACGACGAGCACGGTCACATCGTCGGGGGCGACCCCGCGTGCGCGCAGCTTCATCGCGTCGACGACCTCCTGCGCGCTCGTGGCGAGCAGCACCAGCGAGGCGAGGCTCTCGAATGCCTGGCTCACGCCCTCGTACAGGTCGAGCACGCCGTCGCTCACGCTGACGAGACTGTCGCCGGGGGCGAGCTCGACGCCGACCGGAATCCACTCGGTCTCGATGTCGATGCCCAGAGGGGGCGCCGTCGACTTCAAGCGGTCGATGTCTCCGTTCGCGCGGGCGATGAACGTGAGCCCGTGCCCGGCATCGACATACATGAGTTCGCCGGAGTCCATGTTCAGACGCCCGTGGAAGAGCGTGACGAACAGGCCCGTGCTGTCGAGGTCGCCGGTGAGGGATGCCGCGGCCGCGTCGACCGCGCCGGCCACGTCACCGAATCGCGCCGCCGATCGCAGCACCGCCCGCACGGTCGCGGCGATGATCGCGGCGCCGATGCCCTTGCCCATCGTGTCGGCGAGCGTGATCGCCGCACCCTCGCCGACCGGGTACCAGTCGTAGAAGTCGCCGCCGACAGCGCGCGCGGGCAGGCACATCCCCGCGATGTCCCACCCGGGCATGCTCAGCAGCTGCTGCGGGAGCAGTCCCTGCTGAACGTCGGCGGCGCGGCTGAGCTCCTGGCTCACGCTCAGTTCCTGCTGCGCCCACGAGGCGAGGTCGCGCAGCATCGCGGCCTCCTTCTCGGTGAAGTGACGGGGCGCGGAGTCGAAGACGCAGAACGAGCCGATGCGTTCACCGCCCGCCGCGTAGAGAGGGTGCCCGGCGTAGAACTCCACGATTCCTGGCACGGCGATCTGCCGGAAGTCGGGGGACGCCAGGAGGTTGGCGACGATGAGCGTCTGGTCCGACTGGATGGTCCGCGCGCACGGCGAGAACTCGCGCGGGATCTCGCTCGGGATCTCGCCGACGATGGACTTCGACCAGTGCCGGTCTCGATCGATGAAGTTGATCGCGGCGCCGGAGACGCCGAACAGCTGCCGTGCGAGGCGGGTGACGCGGTCGAAGCGCTCCTCGGGCGGCGTGTCGAGGATCGACAGCTCCTCGAGCGCGCGCTGGCGCGCCATCTCGTCGATGACGCCGCTGATCGACACCGAGGGCATGTCGCGCGCCGGATGCAGCTCGTCGCGGACGACCTCGCGCGCCCGCACGAGCGTCCAGTGGTTGAAGCCGTCGACGCGGCGATGCTCGACCGTGTCGACGAGGGCCTGGATCATCGGGATCCCCCGGCCCGACTCCGCGAGCGGCTCGGGCATGCCGCGCGAGTGCAACCCGACATCGCTGACCGCGCCGCCGTCGCTCAGGGTCGCCTCGATGCGATCGGGGTACACGATGACGGTCAGCGCGAAAGCGACGTCGCCGCCGCGATTGGCGTACTGGATGACGTTCGAGGTGAGTTCGATGACCGCTGTCTCCACCGACATCCGGTCGTTCGAATGCAGGTCGGGCACGGACGACCACACGGCGGCGAGCGCGTCGTGCACGGTGTCGACGGTGTCGGGCGGGGCGGTGATGCGCAGCGTGCGCGCCACCATCTCAGTCATGCGGGAACGCTTCGGAGACGCTCGAGAACGCGCGCAGGGTCGACCCCATGTTCGTGAGCTCCAGAACGAGGACGACCTGCTCGGTGGGATTGATGAGGCGCAAGGTTCCGCCGGATTCGCGCGCCGCCTTGAAGCCCCACACGAGGGCGCCGAGCCCGGAGGAGTCGAGGAAGGAGACGTGCGAGAGATCGACGGCGATGTTCGAGCTGTTCGCCACGATCGCCTCGTGGATCGCCTCGCGCACGCGTGCGGCTGTCACCATGTTGAGTCGGCCGGAGAGCGCCAGCTCGGTGACTCCTCGCGGATGCTGGATCGAGGCGAGTTCCATGGGGTCTCCTAGCGTGGGGTGCTCGTTCGGACTCCATTCTGCGGTGCGCGGGAGCCGGAAACCTGCAATCGAGGCGAGCGGGGTGTCAGAGCCGCTCAGATCTTCTCGATCGGAGCGATCTTGATCAGCAAGCGCTTGCGCCCCGCGGTCTCGAACTGCACCTCGGCGATGCTCTTCGCGCCGACACCCGTGACGCCCGTGACACGCCCCTCGCCGAAGTCGACGTGGCGGATGCGGTCGCCGACCTCGAGCGACAGATCGCCGTTGTCGCGCACCGTTGCGGTCACGCGGTTCGCCCACTCGGTCTTCGGCTTGCCGGGCGGCAGCGAGGCTCCGTAGCTGAACTGCTCCCGGCCGCCGCGGGTCGTGCCGAGCGCGCGCTGCGCGGAGGTGCTCGACCGCATTCCCATGCCGGGGGCGTCGCGCCAGTCGATGAGCCCGGCGGGGATCTCCTGCAGATAGCGGCTGGGCGCCGCGACCTGCGTGTCGCCGAAGGTCGAGCGGGTCATCGCCAGCGAGAGGTGCAGCCGCGTGCGGGCTCGCGTGATGCCGACGTAGAACAGCCGGCGCTCCTCAGCCGGGCCGCCGGGTTCGCTCGCGCTCATCTGGTGCGGCAGCAGGTTCTCCTCCACCCCCGTGATGAAGACGGCGTCGTACTCGAGGCCTTTCGCGGTGTGCAAAGTCATGAGCGAGACGGTGCCGCTCGAGTCATCGAGGTCGTCGGCCGCGGCGACGAGCGCCACCTCGGTGAGGAAGTCGACGAGCCGGCCCTCGGGGTTGTTGCGCTGGAACTCGCGCGTGACCGCCACGAGCTCCTCCACGTTCTCGGCGCGGGCCTCATCCTGCGGGTCGCGGCTCGCGCGCAGGAGCTCGACGTACTTCGTCTTCTCGAGAATGCCCGTGAGCACATCCGGCACCAGCGCCGAGTCGACGATCTCAGTCGTCTCGTCGAGGATGCGCGCGAGGTCGAGGATGGCCGTGGTGACCTTCGGTCCGAGGCCGAGAGCCGCGGCATCCCGCAGCGCATCGCGCATCGTTCCCCCCAGTTGGTCGCCATGGTTCGCGAGCGCCGTCTCGGTGGCCGGCCCGATGCCGCGCTTCGGGGTGTTGAGGATGCGCCGCAGGGCGAGGCCGTCGGCCGGATTCGCGACCGCGATGAGGTACGCCATGACGTCTTTGATCTCGGCTCGCTCGTAGAACTTCGTGCCGCCGAGCACGCGGTACGGCAGGGCGGAGCGGATGAAGATCTCCTCCAGCGCACGGGTCTGAGCATTGGTGCGATAGAACACGGCGATCTGGTTGTACGGCACGCCGGCCTCGTGCAGCTGCTGGATCTCGTCGGCGACGAACTGCGCCTCGTCGTGCTGGCTGTAGCCGGTGAAGCCGACGATCTTCTCGCCCGCGCCGACCTCGGTGAAGAGATTCTTGGGCGTGCGGTCGAAGTTGTTGCCGATGACGGCATTCGCGGCGTCGAGGATCGTCTGGGTCGAACGGTAGTTCTGCTCGAGCAGGATCACCTGCGCGCCCGGGAAGTCGCGCTCGAACTCGACGATGTTGCGGATGTCGGCGCCGCGGAAGGCGTAGATCGACTGGTCGGAGTCGCCGACGACCGTGAGGGATGCCGCGGGGATGCCGCCCGAGGCATCCGTCTCGATGCGCGTGTCGGCGGGCACGTGCTGCGGCTCGACCGGCCGCGTCAGCTCGCGGATGAGAGCGTACTGCGCGTGGTTCGTGTCCTGGTACTCGTCGACGAGGAGGTGCCGGAACCGCCGCTGATACAGGGCCGCGACCTGGGGGAACGCGCGGAAGAGGTACACGGTCTGCGCGATGAGGTCGTCGAAGTCGAAGGCGTTCGCGCGCAGCAGCTCGGCCGAGTAGCGCCGGAACACCTCGAGGAACATCACCTCGGTCGGGTCGTTGGGGTTGATCTGCCTGCTGTAGCCCTCGGCGTCGATGAGCTCGTTCTTCAACCGCGAGATCTTGCCCGCCGCAGCGCTCACCGTGAGGCCGAGAGTGTCGGCCTGGAGGTCCTTCACGATGCGCTTGATGAGCGCGCGCGAGTCGGCCGAGTCGTAGATCGTGAAGGCCTGGGTGAAACCGAACTGCTGCGCCTCGCGGCGGAGGATGCGCACGCAGGCCGAGTGGAACGTCGAGATCCACATCCCCTCGGCGGCGTCGCGCCCGATGAGCTGACCGACGCGCTCGCGCATCTCGCCCGCGGCCTTGTTGGTGAAGGTGATCGCGAGGATCTGACTCGGCCACAGCTCGCGATCGCGCAGCAGGCGCGCGATGCGCCGCGTGAGCACGCTCGTCTTGCCCGAGCCGGCGCCCGCCACGATGAGCAGCGCGTCGGCCCGCGACTCGACGGCCGCGCGCTGCTGCGGGTTGAGCCCTGCGAGCAGCGGATCGTCGTTGCGCGCCGCCGACGGAGGCGCGCTCGCGGCAGCGCCCGCGGCGCCCGCCGGCGGGGTCAGGCCGGGGATGTCGAGGGACTCGTCGGGCAGGAACGTCATGACCGCCCAAGTCTAGGTCGCACCCCCGACCCCGGAGGCCGGGTGGTCGAACCCTCCGCTACAGGCCCGCGCGCGCCTCGAGCGCCAGGTCGGGGTGGTCGGCGAACACGCCGTCGACCCCCGCGCGCATGAGCGTCTGGAACCAGGTCAGCCAGTCGCCGTGCGAGGCGGCGCCCGCTCCCACGCGCAGAGAGCCGGGCAGGAAGCGGTTCTCGGGCCGCAGGGTCCAGGTGAACACGTCGAGCCCGGCGACGTGGGCCCGCGCGACGAGATCGCTCGTCACGACCGGGCCTCCGCGCGATTCGGGCTTCGCGACGAGCGCGGTATCGACGCTGATGCCCTCGACCGAACCGGCAAGGCGCGCGAGCCCCGCATCCGTCAAATGCCCGGCGTACGAGAGCGCCGCGGCGCCGAACCGCTCGACGAGGTCGGCAGGCGACCCGCTCTTCTCGAGCAGGAACATGTACCGCGCCTCGACCCCGCGATCGCGGACGTCGGCGAGCACCGACTGCTCGAAGGCCTCGACGACGAGGGGGGCGGCCGGCTGCCAGCCCGCGACCTCGGCGGCGAAGAGCTCGTCGAGCGGAAGACCGATGGCCGCGAAGTGCGTCGCGTGCTTGATCTCGGCGACCATGCCCACGGGGCGGGGCGCCGCATCCAGGATCGCCATGAGGTCGCGCAGCCGCAGGATCGGGTACCGCCCGTCGAAGCGCGTCGACGCCTGCCGCACCGCCGGCAGCCGTTCTCGCGCGCGCAGCGTCGACAACTCCGCCCAGGTGAAGTCCTCGGTGAACCAGCCCGTCAGCCGCTCGCCGTCGATCGTCTTCGTCGTGCGGCGATGCGCGAACTCGGGGCGGTCGGCGACGTCGGTCGTTCCGCTGATCTCGTTCTCGTGGCGCAGCACGAGCTGCCCGTCGCGCGTGGCGACGATGTCGGGCTCGACCGCCTCGGCGCCGAGGGCGATCGCGAGCTCGTATGCGGCCCGCGTGTGCTCGGGACGGTACCCGCTCGCTCCCCGGTGGGCCACGATGAGCGGGCGCTCGCGCGTGGGCTCGATCACGCCGACCACCCTACGGGGTAGCCTGCCGAGCATGACCGACCGGCCGGGCGAGCAGTCGACGACGTCGCCATCGCCCGAGACGCCCGTGTGGGCGGAGGTCCCCGTGCTCCCGCGGCGCATCGAGGCGGATGCGGCGGCTCTGCCGCCGGACCCCGACCCCGGCGCGGCCGAGCACCCGCGCCGCAACGCCCTCGCCGTGCTGTCGCTCGTGCTCGGGCTCATGCTGAGCCCCCTCGCCGCACTGTTCGGGCACCTCGCGGTCGGGCAGATCCGGCGCGCGCGCGGCGGCGAGCGCGGCCTCGCCCTCGCCTGGGTCGCCGTCGGCCTCGGCTGGCTGTGGCTCCTGCTGCTCGTGATCGCCGCCGGAGCGCTGTACCTGGCGTTCACCCCGTGAACGCGCCGGCGCCCTGGGTCGAGCCGTCCGCGCGCCTGCCGCTGCGCTGGGGTCGATACCGCGACCGCTGGATCGCGGGCCTCGTCCTCATCGCCGGCGGCCTGCTGCACCTGCAGTCCGCCGACACGGGCAACCTCGTGCCGCTCATCACGGGCTCCGCGGCGCACGTCGCCGGTTGGCTCGTCATGCCCGCCTCGGGCTGGCGCCGCCTCGCGCCGATCGCCCCCTCGACCCTCGTCGTGTGGCTTCTGCTCACGGGCCCCGCCTCGATGTGGACCCTCACGATGCCCTTCCTCGGCTGGCTGCTCGTGCGCCACCGCCCATGGCGCAGCGCGCTCGCCCTCGGCCCCGTGCTGCTCAACGGGGTGCTCTGCGCCACCCTGTTCACCGAGTACCGGTGGATGCCCGTCGCCGTCGCCCTCTCCACCGTCGTTCTCGTCGGCTCGGCCTGGTGGGCCCGCGCCCTCGCACGGCCCGCGGCGAGCATCCGGCGCCGCGCCAGCTCTCCGGTCCCGCCCACAGCGAGCGCATAGCCTTCCTCTCCCCATCGTCGAGCATCGCTCCCTAGACTGTCGTCAGTGCCGACCGGGAAGATTCCCCGCGGCCGACACGTTGAAGAGGACACCATGGCTAATTCCAATCCGGCATTCTCGAACTCACCCGCCTTCACGCAGAGCGCGTCGAAGGCCATCCAGTACGCGCAGACGCCGAGCGCCGAGCAGCTCGACGAGCTGTACGGCCGCCCCTCGGCGACGGCCGAGCAGACCGACCGCATGACGTACGAGAACACGATCCAGAAGATCGTGGGCTCGTTCGCCGTTCTCCTGGTCGCCGCGGCCGTCGGCTGGTTCGTCCCTCTGCTGGCGCTGCCGGCCGCGATCGCCGGCTTCGTCGTCTCGCTCGTGCTGATCTTCAAGAAGAAGCCGAGCGCTCCGCTCACGCTCGCCTACGCGGGGCTTGAGGGCCTCTTCGTCGGCGGAATCTCGGCGATCTTCGCGCAGCTGTACGAGGGCATCGTTCCGCAGGCGATCTTCGGCACGCTCGCGGTCGTCGGCGTCACGCTCGCGCTCTTCATGAGCGGCAAGGTGCGCGCTTCCAAGCGCGCGACGAAGATCTTCCTGGTCGCGATGGTGGGCTATGCGGCGTTCTCGCTCGTGAACCTCGGCCTCATGATGTTCGGCGTTACCGACGGGCCGTTCGGCCTCCGCTCGATCGAGTTCCTCGGTCTGCCGCTCGGCTTCTGGCTCGGAATCCTCGTCGTCCTGCTCGCGGCCTACTCGCTCGTGCTCGACTTCGACTCGATCAAGACCGGCGTGGAGCGCGGCGCCCCCGCCGCCTTCGGCTGGACCGCCGCCTTCGGCATCATGGTCACCGTCGTCTGGCTGTACGTCGAGATCCTGCGCCTGCTCGCGATCCTGCGCGGCAACAACTGACGACACCGCGTTCGCGCACGGATGGGGCCGCCTTCGGGCGGCCCTTTCTGCGTCTCGACGCCGGCCGCGCCCCGGTGTCTGCTCCTCGGTCGCCGGCGGAGGCGACGCCCGCGGCCCCTACTGCACACACGTTTCCGCAGGCGCTGTGTGCCTCGTGCGGCACATGCCGTGGAGGGCACACTGCATCAGGGGCGGGCCCTGTCGGGGGTGCGACGTCTGGCACTGGCATGGTGCGAGGGCCGGCAATGGCCGTCGCCTCCGCTCCGAACGCCCGCAGCCGAGACGGCCGCCGGAGTAGTTGTGCATCGAGGCCAGAAATGGCCTCGATGCACAACTACTCCCATTCGATGGTCCCCGGGGGCTTCGAGGTCACGTCGAGCACGACGCGGTTGACCTCGGCGACCTCGTTCGTGATGCGGTTCGAGATGCGCGCGAGCACGTCGTAGGGCAGGCGCGTCCAGTCGGCGGTCATCGCGTCCTCCGAGCTCACCGGCCTCAGCACGATCGGGTGGCCATAGGTGCGGCCGTCGCCCTGCACGCCCACCGAGCGCACGTCGGCGAGCAGCACGACGGGGCACTGCCAGATCTCGCCGTCGAGACCGGCGGCCGTCAGCTCCTCCCGGGCGATCGCATCCGCGTGTCGCAGGATCGTCAGGCGCTCCTCGGTGACATCGCCGATGATGCGGATGCCGAGGCCCGGGCCCGGGAACGGCTGACGGTTGACGATCGCCTCCGGCAGGCCGAGCTCACGGCCGATCGCGCGCACCTCGTCCTTGAAGAGGGCCCGCAATGGTTCGACGAGCTCGAACTCGAGGTCCTCCGGGAGGCCGCCGACGTTGTGGTGGCTCTTGATGTTCGCGGTGCCCGTGCCGCCGCCCGACTCGACCACGTCGGGGTAGAGCGTTCCCTGCACGAGGAACCTCACGGCCTCGCCCTCGCCCTGCGCCTCGAGCACGAGGGCCTCTGCGGCGTTCTCGAAGGTGCGGATGAACTCGCGGCCGATGATCTTGCGCTTGGTCTCGGGGTCGGTGACGCCCGCGAGGGCGTCCAGGAACTGCTCGCGCGCATCCACCGTGACGAGACGGATGCCCGTCGCGGCGACGTAGTCCTCCTCGACCTGGCGGCGCTCATCGGCGCGCAGCAGGCCGTGGTCGACGAACACGCACACGAGCTGGTCGCCCACGGCCTCGTGCACGATCGCGGCGGCGACCGCGCTGTCGACGCCGCCCGACAGCCCGCAGATGACCCGGGCATCCCCCACCTGGGCGCGGATGCGCTCGACCTGCTCGGCGATGACGCTGCCGCTCGTCCAGTCGGCCGGGATCCCCGCCGCGCGGTGCAGGAAGTTCTCGAGCACGCGCTGACCGAACTCGGAGTGCTTGACCTCGGGGTGCCACTGCACGCCGTACATCCTCTTCTCGTCGCTCGCGAACGCGGCGACCGGGGTGTCGGGGGTCGAGGCGAGCACCCGGAAGCCCTCGGGGGCCTTGGCGACCGAGTCGCCGTGGCTCATCCACGTGGTCTGAGTCTCGGGCTGCTCGGCGAGCAGCGCGCCGCCGTCGCCGTGCACCGTCGCCGTCGTCGCACCGTACTCGCGGCGGCCGGTCTTCGCGACCTCGCCGCCGAGCTGCTGCGCCATGACCTGGAAGCCGTAGCAGATGCCCATGACGGGCACGCCGAGCTCGAGGATGCCCGGGTCGAGGGTCGGCGAGCCGGGCTCGTACACGCTCGAGGGCCCGCCGCTCAGCACGATGCCGAGGGGGTTCCTCGCCGCGACCTCCTCGGCCGTGATCGTGTGCGGCACGATCTCGCTGTAGACGCTCGCCTCGCGCACGCGGCGCGCGATGAGCTGCGCGTACTGGGCGCCGAAGTCGACGACGAGCACGGGGCGGTGGTCGGTCTCGCTCACGCGGAGGCCTCCTGGGTCGTGGGCTGCTGGTCGAGGGGGGCGATGATCGCCTCGACCTCGCGCGGCACCTGCCGCTCGAAGAAGAAGGAGAGGAAGGGGATGATGCCACCCATCGCGATCCACAGGAAGCGCAGGAATGCGTTGCGCACGGCGCCCTGGTAGGCAACGCGCCACAGGACGAAGTCGCAGGCGAGGTAGACGACGTAGAGCCAGCCGTGCACCGTCAGCAGCATGATCGAGAGGTTGAACCCGACGAGCTCGTCGCGGGGGGTGAGCGCGAGCAGCCCCTCGGCGCCGCCGAGCTCGATGTCGCGCCCGAAGCCGTAGCGCGTGACCATCATCACGACGAGGCCGAGCAGAAAGGTGCCCGTGACGATCGACGAGACCTTGAACACCGCGAGCGTGCGGCGGATGAGCGGGATGTCTGAAGCCTGAGGGCCGAGCGCCATGCTGCAAGTTTAGGGGCGCGCGCTGAGCCCGCTCCGCGCGGGGTCTTCCGCCTGCTCCTTCTCCCACTCGTCGCGCACGAGGCGCCACCACAGGTACACGGCGAATCCGCCGAAGACGGCCCACTCGATCGCGTAGAACAGGTTGAGCAGGTTGAGCTCGACGTCGGCCTCGGGCGGCGGTGCCGCGATGACGGCGAGCGGTGCGGGGGCATCCTCGAGAACCAGGTATCCGGAGTAGACGGTCTCGACGTCCCCCCACAGGTTGATGAGCTCGGCGACGGCGATCGCGGTGCGCTCGCCCGCCTCGAAATCGGACTGCTGCGGCGACTCGCTCGGCACATAGCGGCCGAGGAGGCGCGCCTCGCCGACCGGCAGGCTCGGGATGCCCGCCCCCGGAGCGACGTACCCGACGGCGACCGCGAGGCCGGCTCCGTCGCTCGTCTCGAAGTGCCGGATGACCCAGTCGCCGGGCTCCCCCGCACTCTCGCGGCCCGTCACGATCACCTCGTCGCCCTCGACCCACGAACCCTCGACCACCACCCGACGCCCGCTCGCGTCGGAGGTCATGACCGTCTGCGGCTCGGCGACGCTCTGCAGCGGCACGGGCGTCTCGGTGTCGCGCTCGACGACCGTCGCCTCATCGATCGAGCGTTCGAGCTGCCACTGCCCGAGCGCCGCGAACCCGGCCGCGACGCCGAGCGCGAGCAGCAGGGCCGCGATCCACTTCGGTCGGCGGGCGATGCGCCACACGGTCGGTCAGTGGCCCTGGTAGGGCGCGACGACGACGTCGACCCGCTGGAACTCCTTGAGGTCGGAGTAGCCGGTCGTCGCCATCGAGCGGCGCAAGGCCCCCATGAGGTTGACCTGCCCGTCGGCGTGCGAGCTCGGGCCGAACAGCAGCTGCTCGAGCGGGGCGAGCTGGCCGACGTGCACGCGGTTGCCGCGCGGCAGTTCGGGGTGGTGCGCCTCGGCCCCCCAGTGCCAGCCCCCGCCGGGAGCATCCGTCGCCCGCGCCAGGGTGCTGCCCAGCATGACCGCGTCGGCGCCCATCGCGACCGCCTTGACGATGTCGCCGCTCGTGCCGAGGCCGCCGTCGGCGATGACGTGCACGTAGCGGCCGCCCGACTCGTCGAGGTAGTCGCGTCGCGCGGCGGCGACGTCGCTGACCGCGGTCGCCATCGGCGCGTGGATGCCCAGGCTCAGGCGCGTCGTCGACGCAGCACCGCCGCCGAAGCCGACGAGCACGCCCGCCGCCCCTGTGCGCATGAGGTGCAGCGCGGCGGTGTAGGTCGCGGCGCCGCCCACGATGACGGGCACGTCGAGCTCGTAGATGAACTTCTTGAGGTTGAGGGGCTCGGCCGACTTCGACACATGCTCGGCGCTCACGGTCGTGCCGCGGATCACGAAGAGGTCGACGCCGGCATCGATGACGGCCTGGTGGTGCTCCTGCGTGCGCTGGGGGCTGAGCGCGGCGGCGACGGGCACGCCGGCCGCGCGGATCTCGGCCAGCCGGGCGCTGATCAGCTCGGGCTTGATCGGCTCGGCGTAGATGCGCTGCATCGCCGCGGTCGCCTCTGCGGGGTCGAGGTCGCGAATGCGCTCGAGCTGCGCCGCGGCATCCTCGTACCTGGTCCAGAGGCCCTCGAGGTCGAGCACGCCGAGACCGCCGAGCCGGCCGATCGCGATCGCCGTCGCGGGGCTCACGACGGAGTCCATCGGGGCGGCGATCACCGGGATCTCGAACTTCAGGGCGTCGATGCTCCACGCCAGCGACACCACCTCGGGGTCGCGCGTGCGGCGGCTGGGGACCACCGCGATGTCGTCGAAGGAGTACGCCCTCCTCGCCCGCTTGGCCCGCCCGATCTCGATCTCCATCACTGCTCCACCC
>SCPB01000019.1 GCA_005502445.1 Microbacteriaceae bacterium X2B | reverse complement strand
GGGCGGCGGCGGGCGATCGCGACGGCGACCGCGAGGCATCCGATCACGAGGACGACGACGGCGGCGACCGAGGCCCACCAGAGCAGCGGGTTCGGGATTCCCGTGATCGCCTCGGCCGTGCCGTCGCCCCGATCGACGTAGTGCATGTAGGTGGGGCGCAGCAGCAGCGGCCAGCCGATCGCGGGCGCCTCGTAGGCGTGCGGGGTCGACTCGCCCACGTGGTACCCGTAGACGGCGGCCTGGTAGTGCCACAGGTTCTGCAGGTCGTCCGGGACCCACGACAGGATGCCGCTCCAGCGCTCGCCGCCACCCGCGATCCACTGCCGGTCGTAGCCGCTGCTCGAGAGGAACCAGCCCGTCCACGTCGCCAGGTGCGCCGCGAGCGCCGTCGGCACCGCGAGCACCGCGCTCACCGGCGCCTGCTTCAGCAGCGCGCCGCTCGCCCAGAGTGCGACGCCGGCGTGCCGTCGGTCGAGAGCGTCGGCGACGACCGTCAGCACGGCGAAGGCCGCGAACAGGTACAGGGCGCTCCATTTCACCGCGATCGCGAGCCCGAAGGCCGCCCCCGCGGCGATGAGCCACGGCCGGGCCCACAGCGCCGGACCCCAGTCGGTCGTGCCGCCCGTGAAGCGGCGCATCGCGAGCCAGCGCGCGAGCCGTCGCCGCGAGTGCTCGCGGTCGAGCACCACGAACAGCACGGCGAGCATCACGAGCATCGCGAGCATGCCGTCGAGCAGGGCGACGCGGCTCATGACGATCGCGTTGCCGTCGATCGCCACGAACCCGCCCGCGAGGGTCGCGAGCGGGAGCGAGCCGAGCAGCCGGTGCGCGATGATCATGAGGAGCGCGACGAGCACGATGCCCGCGACCGCCGTCCCGAGGCGCCAGCCGAGGGGAGACTGCGGGCCGACGAGCGCGAGGCCGAGGGCGATCATCCACTTGCCGAGCGGAGGGTGCGCGACGAAAGCGGCGTCGGTGCTCGGCTCGCCCGGCGTTCCGGCGGCGAAGAGCTCGTTCGCGTCGTCGGGCCAGCGGCCCTCGTAGCCGAGCTGCAGCAGGCTCAAGGCGTCCTTGACGTAGTAGGTCTCGTCGAAGACGAGCGTGCGGGGCTCGTCGAGCCCGATCAGGCGGGTCGCGGCGGCGACGCCCATCACGGCGACGGGCCCGGCGATGCGCACCAGGCGGTGCGTCGACGGGGGTGCCGCGGCCCACCACCCGTCGAGGCGCGAGCCGGTCGATGCCCGGTGGGCCCCCGACCTCGCGCCCGGCGGATGCGCGGTCGCGGGCTCGGCTCGGGTCACGCGCTCATGCTATCCGCGCCGCCCCGCCGAACCCGGGTGGGAGGATGGGGCCCGTGATCGTGCTCGCCGCCACCCCCATCGGCAACCTCGGCGACGCGTCGCGGCGACTCATCGAGACCCTCGAGGCGGCCGAGCACGTCGTCGCCGAGGACACCCGCACGGCCGCCCACCTGCTGCGCGCCCTCGGCATCGAGAACCGACCGCGGCTGCTCGCGTTGCACGAGCACAACGAGCGCGCGAAGTCGGCAGAGCTCGTCGAGCTCGCGCGCGACCACGACGTCATCGTGCTCACCGACGCCGGAATGCCCGGCATCAGCGACCCCGGCTACGTCCTCGTCGAGGCGGCTATCGCGGCCGGCGTGACCGTGACGGCGCTGCCCGGCCCGAGCGCCGTGCTCACCGCCCTCGTGCTGAGCGGGCTGCCGACCGACCGCTTCGCCTTCGAGGGCTTCCTGCCCCGCAAGGGCCGCGCCTCCCACCTGCGCGCTCTCGCCGCCGAGCAGCGCACGATCATCTTCTTCGAGGCGCCGCACCGCATCGACGCGGCTCTCGCCGACCTGCGCGACGTCTTCGGCCCCGACCGCCGCGCCGCCGTCTGCCGAGAGCTGACCAAGAAGTTCGAGGAGGTCGCGCGCGGCACCCTCGCCGTGCTCGCCGAGCGCTTCGCCGAGGGCGCCCGTGGCGAGATCGTCATCGTCGTCGAGGGCGCCCCCGCCCGTTCGGGCGACGTGCCCGCCGCGGTCGCCGAGGTGCTGTCGCGCGTCGCCGCCGGCGAGCGGCTGAAGGATGCGGCGTCGGCGGTCGCCGACGCCACCGGGCTCGGCACGCGCGAGCTCTACGCGGCGGCGCTCGCCGCGAAGCGCCCGGGCTAAGGAGCGGTTCGCCGCGCCGCAGGCCGCAACGGCCGCCGCCGCGTCACGGGTGAGCGGACCTGCTCTCGTCACTGGCGGAGCACCCCGGCTCCCGTCTGCCCGACGCCTGCTGCCCTGACCGCTCTCGCCGACGGCTCCGCTTCCTCGGCGCGTGTGCCTCTCCCGGCACATGCCGCGGCGCGCACGCTGGGCCAGAGGGTTCTCGCCCCCCTCGCTCCCGGGGAGCACAGCGACGGCGGCGTGCGGTCGCCCTCCCAGATCAGTCATGTGTTGCTTCACAGAGCGCAGGCGAAGGCGACGAGTGACCGATCTGGGGTGCTCGTGTGCTCGCGGCGGGTGCACGCCCTTCACGGCGGCCGCCGCCGTGCCGCTCAGCCCTTCAGCCCCGTGTGGGCGAGCCCCTCGACGAACTGCCTCTGCGCGACGATGAAGACGAGCAGCACGGGCACGGCCGTCATGGTCGCGGCCGCGAGCTGCACGTTCCACAGTGCTCCGCCATAGGCGTCGGTGAACCGCGTCAGCGCGACCGGCAGCGTGAACAGCTCGTTCGACTGCAGGTACACCGTGGGTTCGAGGTAGAGGTTCCATACGTGCAGGAACGAGAAGATCGCGACGGCCGCGAGCGCGGGACGCGCGAGCGGCAGGGCGATGCGCCACCAGATCGAGAAGCGGTTGAGCCCGTCGAGGCGCGCGGCCTCCTCGAGCTCGACCGGCAGGGCGAGGAAGAACTGCCGCATGATGAACGTCGTCAGCACGCTCGGCGCCCCGAAGGTCGAGACGAGGATGATCGGCCAGTGCGTGTCGATGAGTCCCAGCCCGTTGAACATCTGGAAGAGAGGCACGATCGTCACCTCCGACGGGATCAGGAGCCCCACGAGGACGACGAGGAAGATCGCGTTCGCACCCGGGAACTGGATGCGCGCGAAGGCGTACCCGGCGAGGGATGAGACGAGCATCGTGCCGATCGTCACCACGATCGAGACATAGGCCGAGTTCCAGTACTGCTGCGCGAACGGTTGCAGTGCGAACACGTCGACGAACGGCTGGATCGTCGGGTTCGCCGGCACGAGCGTCGGCGGGAAGGCGAAGATCTCGGTGATCGGCTTGAAGCTCGAGGTGATCATCCACCACGTCGGGAAGACGAAGGGCACCGCGAGCACCGTCATCACGACGTAGAACGCGAGGTACGACAGGGTACGGCGGCGTGAGCGGCGTGATGCGTGGCTCACGTCCGTGGCCGTCTCAGTTCTCATGGAAGACCCACTTCCGGCGCAGCGTCCATTGCACGATCGTCAGCACGAGCACGATGAGGAACAGCAGGATCGCCAGCACGGAGCCGTAGCCGAACTTGCCGAACTGGAAGGCCTGCTGGAAGAGGTAGTAGACGAGCACGGTGGTCGAGGTTCCCGGGCCGCCCTGCGTCAGCACGGCGATCTGGGCGAAGACCTGCAGCGAACCCACGATCGTGATGATGACCGTGAGCAGGATCGTCGGAGAGATCATCGGGAAGGTGATGCGCCAGAAGATCGTCGCGGGTCGGGCGCCGTCGACGCGCGCGGCCTCGAAGAGCTCGTGCGGCACGCCCTGGAGGGCGGCGAGGAACAGCACCATGTTGAGGCCGACGTTTTTGAACACCTGCACGATGACGACGCTGGCCATCGCCGTCGGCCCCTCGCGCAGCCAGTTGGGCCCCTCGATGCCGATCGTGGCGAGCATCCCGTTGATGCCGCCGTCGGCCTGCAGGAGGAAGCCCCAGACGATCGTCCAGGCGACGAGCGAGACGACCACGGGCGAGAAGAAGACGGTCCGGAAGAAGCCGACCCCGCGCATCCGGCGGTTCAGCAGCACAGCGAGGGCGAGGGCGAGGGTGAGGTTGGCGATCACGAGGCCGATCGAGAACACGGCGGTGGCCTGCAGCACGCCGGCGAGCCGCGGATCGGCGAACAGCCGCTCGACGTTCTCGGTGCCGACGAAGCGGAAGCTGCCGGCGAGCACGTTCCACTCGTGGGCGCTGTAGTAGGCGATCAGACCGAGCGGCACGAGTACGAAGGCGGCGATGCCGAGGGCCTGCGGGGCGATGAAGAGGTAGCCGACGAGGGCGTCCTGCCGGCGCTGTCGGGAAGGGCGCCGCCGGGGCGCGCCCCCGGCCCGGGCCGGAGCCCGGTCCGGGAGCGCGCGAACAACGGTGACGGTCACGGTCAGCCCTGGATGAGCGGCTGCATCGCGTCGCACGTCGCCGACAGCACCGCGGGGATGTCCGCGTCGGGCGTCCAGAGCGCGTCCAGCTCCGAGCGCACGGCCTGCTGGATCTCGGCCGAACCCTCGATCGACGGGCGCGTGACCCCCGTCGCGATGCCCTCGATGACGACGCTGTCGAGCTGCTCGGCGCTCAGCAGCGGGTTGGTCTTCGCGAGCGTCTCGCCGGTCAGCAGCGACTCCCGCGGCGGCGGGAAGTACTGCGCGAGCTGGCGCGAGTTCTCCGGGTTCGTGAAGAACGCGAGGAAGTCGGCGGCGACCTGGGCGTTCGGGCTGTCGGCGATCACGCCGATGCCCGCCTGCC
This sequence comes from Microbacteriaceae bacterium X2B, assembly GCA_005502445.1. Classification (GTDB taxonomy): domain Bacteria; phylum Actinomycetota; class Actinomycetes; order Actinomycetales; family Microbacteriaceae; genus Microcella. Next base: position 37,518 of record SCPB01000019.1, on the reverse strand, counting down.
CGACGACCGAGTACTCGCCCGCGGGGCCTTCCGGCAGCGGGTTCAGCTCCCAGTCGAAGCCAGCCTCCGCGAGGAGCCCGGCGCGTGAGATCTGCGTCACGGTGTACGCGGCCTCGCCGGCGAAGAAGTCGGCGGTCGTGCCGGGGCCCGGCATGGCGCCGGTCTCGAACGCGGCCTCGTGCAGGAACTCGAAGGCGTCCACCATCTCGTCGGAGTCGATCGTGCACTCGGTGCGGTCATCGTTCCAGGGCTGGGCGCCCCAGCCGTTCCAGACCGTCGAGAGGAGGTCCCACTGCTGGTACTCGAAGTCGCGGACGATGAAGCCGGCCTTGCCCGTCGCGGCGTTCACGGCCGCGCCGTTGGCGGCGACCGCGTCCCAGTTCCAGTCGCCGGCGGCGACCTGCTCGCCGGCGCTGGGCAGGTTCGCCTCGGCCAGGAGCGTGGTGTTGGAGAAGACCGCGAACGGCGAGGTCGAGAACGGGTAGGCGTACAGCCCGTCGCCCTGGCGCCACAGGCCCGTCGCCGCGTCGGAGAGGTCGTCGTACTCGAAGCCCTCGGCCGCCTCGAAGGTCGGGGCGAGATCGAGCAGAGCGCCGCTGCCGACGAAGTCGAGCGCGGCATTCTCGAGCACCCAGGCGAGATCGGGGGCGTTGCCGCCAGCGATCTGCGTCGTGATGGTCGTGGTGTAGTCGTCGAAGGGGAGGGGATCGAACGTCACCGAGGAGACGTTCTCGTTCTCGGCCATGTACGCCTCGGCGATGGAGTCGAACAGGGCCAGGTGGTCCTCGTTCGAAGTCCAGACGGTCATCCGGAGGTCGACGGGGCCCTCGGGCTCCGCGGGGGCCGGTGCGCTGCACGCGGCGAGCGTAATCGCCGACGCGGCCAGCGCGCCGGTGGCGGTCAGCATCTTCGCTGATCTCATGGGATTGCTCCTTGGTGGGTGTCAGTAGCCCTCGACGTCGGGCCAGTGCAGCTCGACGCCGGAGCGGTGGAGAAGGGATTGGAATTCCTCGAGGAGTCGAGGGGTGGTGCGGACCGTGCGGGGATCAACCGCACGGTCCAGACAGAAGGCCGCTAGCCAGCCCGCCGCCTCGCCGATGCTCCACTCCACCGGGTGGAGTCGGAATGCTCCGTTGGTGATGTGAGTGGTGCCGACGTTCTTTCCCGCGGCGAGCAGATTCCGGGTCCGAACCGGGATCAGCGCGCCGAGCGGGATCTCGAACGGCGCCGAAGCGACGTCGATGTAGTTGTCCCCTCCCGTGGAGGGGTGCAGGTCGATCCGGTACATGCCGATGCCGACCGAGTCGGCGAACCGCGCAGGCCGCCCGTGCCCGCGCACGGCGATCGAGAGATCCTGCTCGCGCACCGTGACCTCGGCGCGGATGCGGCGGGATTCGCGGATGTACGCGGCTTGCGCGAACCCGTCGTCGGTTCCGGTGATGTCGCCGCGGAGGCGCAGCCCTGGCCAGCCGGTGCCGCCGTCGGGGCGGGGCGCCTCCGTCTGCAGCCAGTAGAACATCGACAGGGACTGGCGGCGGGCGCCCTCGAAGTGGGATGCGGCATCCGGGTTGTCGACGACGGTGCCGTCGATGTAGTCGATCATCGGCCAGTTCACGAGCACGATGTCGCTCGGGTAGAGGTCGCCGGTGAAGTTGGCGCGCGCGGCGATGCGGCGGAAGGTCCACAGCTCGCGGTCGCCGCCGCTCGCGCGCTGGTCGGCGATGAGGCGCGTCGGGTCGTCCTCCGGCTGGTTCGGCGTGAAGGTGCGCGTCACCGGCTGCAGCGTGCGCGGGTCGGGGCCCGTGAGCGAGAGCATCGGCGCACCCCAGAAGTCGGGCTGGAGCGCGCGCCAGCGGTCGTAGTCGTGCGGCCGGTCGATCGTGTGATCGCCGTCGACGTGGTCGATGACGAAGCACCAGCTGATCGCCTGCTGGTTGTCGGGCTGCGCCTCGACCGGCGCGCTGGGTTCGCCGGTGTCGGCGCGGGATTCGAAGCCGGTCACGTACTCGGTGCCCGTGAGCGGCAGCAGGTCGCCCAGCTCGGTCGCGTCGAGGACGTAGTCGGCCGACACCTGGAGGCGCGCGCCCGTCTGCCGATGTTCGAGCTCGACCGCGCGCACCGTGTCTCCGTCGGTGTCCGCGGCGACCGGACGGTAGGGCTGCAGGACCTGCAGGCGCCCGCTCGACCGCCACGGCGCGAGCAGCTCGTCGATGACGGCCGCGGCGACTCGGGGCTCGGCGCACAGTCGGCTGACGAGTCCGGCTCCGGGGTTCAGCGCGGGGTCGCGCCGCGCCGCCGCGGTCAGCGGGTAGTTGTGGCGGTAGTAGTCGCGGATCCTCTCGCGCAAGCGCCGGTAGGTCGCCGAGACGCCGAACTGCTCGACCCAGGTGTGTTCGTCCATCGGAACCGCCTGGCTGGTCAGCTGCCCGCCGAGCCACGGCTGGTCCTCCGTCAGGATCACGGTGCGCCCGGCTTCCGCTGCTGCGAGTGCGGCCGCGACACCGCCCATTCCGCCCCCGACGACGAGGACCTCGCACCGGAGCGCGCTCATGCCGTCACCGGAGCGACGAGGGTGGCTCCATCCGCGATGCCGCAGTCGAGCAGCCGGCGGAGCTCGGCGGGCGCCGGCTCGTCATCGGGATCGAGCATCCGGCTCAGCAGGATCACCGCCTCGGCGCCGAGGCGCACGCGGGGGGGCGAAAGGCGCGTGAAGTCGGTCGCGAGCGCGTCGGGCACAGCGACCTCGCCGAGCACCACGACGGAGAGATCCCGCGGGATCTCGACGCCGTCGTCCCGCGCGATCCGGGCGAGTTCGGCGGCGTGCTCCGGCGATTCGACGAAGACCACCGTCGGGGCGAAGTCGCGGATGCTGCGCCAGATCGGGGCGAGGTTGCCGCTCGTCGCCGGCCCCGTCCATACCCTCGCGTCGGGATGCGTCGCGAGTTCGTCGTGGAATCCGCGCTGGCGGTCGAGGCCCGATTCGCCGGTGGAGTCGAGATGCAGCAGAGCGAAGCGCCGATGGCCGAGGTCGTAGGCCCGGCGGGCGAGCAGAGCCGTGCCCGTGGCGTAGTCGACGCCGACGTACGGTACGCCATCGACGTCGCGGCGTCCGATCGCGACGAAGGGGAAGTCCATGGCGACGAGGCGCTGGAGCTCGACGGGGTCCATCTCCCGGCCGAGCAGGAGCGCCCCGTCGGCCAGGCCGAGACGGTTGTTCTCGTGGAAGAGGCGTCGCCGGCTGTTCTCGACCGGGGCGCTCGTGAACACGAGCAGGTCGCAGCCGAGCTTCTCGGCCTCCGCCTCGATGCCGGTGAGCAGGGGCGTGTAGAAGTCGATGCTCGCGCTCGGGAAGGCCGGCTCGTAGGTGAAGACCCCGAGGATCTTGTTGCCGACGCCGGCGAGCCGACGGGCCGCCGGGTCGGCGACGTACGAGGTGCCGGCGATCACGTCGAGCACGCGCTGCCGCGTCGATGCCGGGATCCGCACCTCGGCATCGGCCTTGCCGTTGAGCACGAGCGACACGGTCGCCTGGCTCACCCCGGCGAGCTCGGCGATGCGGCGCTGGGTCATCTTCGTCTTGCCCGGATTGGCCATGCGGGTGGGCATCCTTACCTTGCTGGTCGAGCGCGACTAATGCGCATTACTTGGGGTTGACGGAGATAGTAATACGCATTACCAGCTTTGTCCAATTGCCCCGCTGCGACGGCTGCACCGCCCCGCCGAAACGCGCATCCGCTCGCCCGTAGACTGGGGCGTTATGGCCGCAGGCGACTCCTTCTCCGTCACGACCCCGATCTTCTACGTCAACGACGCGCCCCACATCGGGCACGCCTACACTGAGGTCGCGGCCGACGTGCTCGCGCGCTGGAACCGGCAGTCGGGCATCGACACCTGGTCGCTCACCGGCACCGACGAGCACGGTCAGAAGATCCTGCGCACCGCCGTCGCGAACGGCGTGAGCCCGAAGGAGTGGGCGGACAAGCTCGTCGCCGAGTCGTGGATCCCGCTGCTGAAGACGATCGACATCGCCAACGACGACTTCATCCGCACGACGGAGGAGCGCCACGAGACCGTCGTGCAGGCCTTCCTGCAGAAGCTCTACGACGCCGGGCTCATCTACGACGGCGAGTACGAGGGCTACTACTGCGTCGGCTGCGAGGAGTACAAGCAGCTCGCCGACCTCGTCGAGGGCGCCGGCGAGTTCGCCGGCCAGTTCGTGTGCCCCATCCACGGCCGCCCGGTCGAGGTGCTGAAGGAGAAGAACTACTTCTTCCGCATGAGTCAGTACCAGCAGCGGCTGCTCGACCTCTACGAGTCGCAGCCCGACTTCATCCAGCCCGAGAGCCTGCGCAACGAGATCGTGTCGTTCGTGCGCCGCGGCCTCGACGACCTGTCGATCTCGCGCCAGAGCTTCGACTGGGGCGTGCGCGTTCCGTGGGATGACAAGCACGTCGTCTACGTCTGGTTCGACGCCCTCATCAACTACATCTCCGCCCTCGGCTGGAGCCCCGACGCCCCCGGCGAACTCTTCGACCGCTACTGGCCGAGCGCCCACATCGTCGGCAAGGACATCGCGCGGTTCCACGCCGTCATCTGGCCGGCGATGCTCATGGCCGCCGACCTGCCGGTGCCCGCGCGCGTCTTCGGCCACGGCTGGCTGCTCGTCGGCGGCGAGAAGATGTCGAAGTCGAAGCTCACCGGCATCGCGCCGTCGCAGATCACCGACGTGTTCGGCTCCGACGCGTTCCGCTACTACTTCATGCGTGCGATCAGCTTCGGGCAGGACGGCTCGTTCAGCTGGGAGGACCTCTCGGCCCGCTACCAGGCCGAGCTGGCCAACGGCTTCGGCAACCTCGCCTCGCGCGTGGTCGCGATGACGGCGAAGTACTGCGACGGCGTCGTGCCCGAGGCGGGCGCGCCCTCGGAGGCCGAGGCGGGCATCCATCGCACCGTCGCGGATGCCGTGGTCGCCGCGAGCGCCGCGATCGACCGCTTCGCGATCCATGAGGCGATCGCGGCGGTGTGGACGATCGTCGACGAGCTCAACGGCTACCTGACGGTTCAGGAGCCGTGGAAAGTCGCGAAGGACGAGTCGCAGACCGAGCGGCTGCACACGATCCTGTACACCGCGGCAGAGGGGCTGCGCGCGCTCGCCGTCCTGCTCTCGCCCGTGCTGCCGCAGTCGACGGCGACGCTGTGGGCGGCGCTCGGCGCCGAACCGCACCTGGGAGCGCTCGTCGACCAGCGCATCCCGAACGCGGGAGAGTGGGGGCAGTTGCCGGCCGGCGCCGTCACGACGCCGCTCGCGGCACTCTTCCCGCGCATCGAGCAGGAGGCCATCGCCTAGGAGGGCGCGACCATGACGGACGCTATCGACCCGCACGTGCGCACTCGCGCCGCGATGGAGGACTCCGCGCGCGACCTCAGCTACCCGCCGAGCCCCGAGGCGCTCGTCGTGCCCGTCTACGACAACCACACGCACCTCGAGATCGCCGACGGCGAGAGCCCGATGCACTACCGCGAGCACCTCGACCGCGCCTCCGCCGTCGGCGTGCGCGGCGTCGTGCAGGTCGGCACCGACGTGCCGACGAGCCGCTGGTCGGCCGCGATCGCGGCGCGCGAGCCGCGCGTGCTCGCGGCCGTCGCCATCCACCCCAACGAGGCGGCGGTTCTCGATGCCGTCGGCGAACTGGATGCCGCTCTCGCGATCATCGACGAGCTCGCCGCGCAGCCCCGCGTCGTCGCGATCGGCGAGACCGGCCTCGACTACTACCGCACCGAGTCGGCGAGCGGACGCGCCGCGCAGCTGCGCGCCTTCGAAGCCCACATCGCGATGGCCAAGCGGCACGGCCTGGCCCTGCAGATCCACGACCGCGAGGCCCACGCCGACGTCGTCGCGACGCTGCGGCGGGTCGGCGCGCCCGAGCGCACGGTGTTCCACTGCTTCAGCGGCGACGTCGAGCTCGCGTCGATCTGCACCGAGAACGGCTGGTACGCCTCCTTCGCGGGCACCGCGACGTTCCGCAACGCGCGGGGCCTGCGCGAGGCGCTCGACGTGCTGCCGCGCGCCCTGCTGCTCGTCGAGACGGACGCGCCGTTCCTGACGCCGCACCCCTTCCGCGGCCGGCCGAACTCGCCGTACCTGCTGCCGTGGACGCTGCGGGCGATGGCCGAGCACCTGCGCACCGACGTGTCGATGCTCGCCGCGCAGATCAGCTCGAACACCGAGTACGTCTACGGCCAGTGGGATTCCGAGCCGGTGACGGCGCCCGGCGACCCGTGGGCCGACCGGCCGACGCTCGAGGAGGCCGCCGCGGAGCACCGCGAATCGACCATCTCGGGTCACCCCTCCGAGCTGACGACCGGGCAGGGCGGAGCCTGAGTGGGGGGCCTCCTCGGCCCCGCGGAGGTGCGCGACCTCGCCGAGCTGCTCGGCGTGACGCCGACGAAGAAGCTCGGCCAGAACTTCGTGCACGACGCCAACACGGTGCGCCGCATCGTCGCCTGCGCCTCGCTGCCGCCCGGCTCGACGGTGCTCGAGGTCGGCCCCGGGCTCGGCAGCCTGACACTCGGCCTGCTGGAGGCGGGGCACCCGGTGGTGGCGGTCGAGATCGACAAGCGCCTCGCCGAGCAGCTGCCGCGCACGGTCGAGCAGTTGCAGCCGTCGGCCCGCCTCGAGGTCGTCGCGGCCGACGCGATGCGCGTGACCGAGCTGCCCGACAGGTTCGGGCCGCCGACATCGCTCGTGGCGAACCTGCCGTACAACATCTCGGTGCCCGTGCTGCTGCACCTGCTCGCGACCTTCCCGTCGATCGCGCGCACGCTCGTCATGGTGCAGGCGGAGGTCGGCCAGCGCCTCGCCGCCGGGCCCGGCTCGAAGATCTACGGCAGCCCGAGCGTGAAGGCCGCGTGGTACGGCGAGTGGAGGCTCGCGGGGCTCGTCAGCCGGCAGGTGTTCTGGCCGGTGCCGAACGTCGACAGCGTGCTCGTGGGCATGAAGCGGCGCAGCGACCCTCCCGGCACCGAGGCGGAGCGGCAGCGCCTCTTCGCGCTCGTCGACGCCGCATTCGGGCAGCGTCGCAAGATGCTGCGGCAGGCGCTCGCCGAGCACTTCGGCTCATCGGCCGAGGCGTCGGCGGCCCTCGAGCGCGCCGGGCTCGCCCCGACCGCCCGCGGCGAGCAGCTCGTCATGCGCGACTACCTCGCCCTCGCCCGCGCCTGAGCCGGCCGGCACGGCCCACCGGGCTCACCGGACTCAGCGAACGCGCTCGAGCAGCACCGCGACCTCGGCGTGCCCCGTCTGCGGGAACATGTCGAACAGCCGCGCCCGCCGCACGGCGAGCGCGGGCATCACCGCGAGGTCGCGCGCGAGCGTCGCCGGGTTGCAGCTCGAGTACAGCACCCAGCGCGCGCCCGAGTGCTCGAGCCAGTCGGCGAGCTCCGCCCCCAGGCCGCGCCGCGGAGGGTTGACGATCACGAGCTCGGGCACCGCATCCGCTGCTGCCGCGAGGGCGAACGCCGTCGCGTCGCCGACCGCGAAGCGCACGCCGTCGAGTTCCGCGGCCACCGCAGCCGCACGCGCGCTCTCGACCGCCTCGGCGCTCGACTCGACGCCGAGCACGGTGCGCGCACTCGCACCCGCACCCGCCCCCGCGCAGGCGATGGCGAACCCGCCGACCCCGCAGTACAGATCCCACAGCGACCGCGGTGCGAGCTCCTCCACCCACGCCCGCGCCTGCGCGTAGAGCTCGCCGGCGACGACCGTGTTGGTCTGGAAGAAGCTCTTCGGCCGCAGCTCCAGCTGTATCGCGAGCCCGGGCCCCGCGACGCGCATCGGCAGGGTGCCGCGCGGCGTGAGCACGCGCTCGACGTCGCCCTCGAGCACCGCCTTGTGCTCGGGCAGGATGTTCGCGGTCGCCACCGCGAGCCTCGGAAGGGCATCCTGCAGCAGCGTCAGCGAACCGCGCACGGCGTCGACCGCGCCCTCCGACCGCACGACGAAGCGCACCATGAGCTCCCCGTCGGGCGACTCGGTCACGATGAGGTGCTTGAGCTCGCCGCGGCGCGCCGGCACATCATAGGGCTCGAGATCCGCCGCAGTGATGAAGTGGATGAGCGCGGGGAAGGCGGCGAGGACGCCCGGGGCGATGACGCCGCACTCGCGCAGGTCGACCCCGCGGCCCGCCCGGTCGAGGATTCCGAGCGTGGGGGCGGCGAGCGTTCCGCCGACGACCATCTTCGCCTTCGTGCGGAAGCCCGATTCGCGACTCGCGACCGGCGGAAGCCAGTGCACAGCGGGCGCGAGCGGGGCCAGCTGTTCCTCGACCGCGCGCTGCTTCTCGGCCAGCTGCGCGACGTACGGCTCGCCCATGAGGGTGCACGAGCGGCACGCGCGGGCGTCGAAGTAGTCGCACTGCATAGCTCCGTCAGGCTACTGCCGCGCCTCCCCTAGGGTGGTGGCATGACCGTGACCGCGCCCGTGCCCCGCACGGTGCACGCGACCGCTCCCGGCAAGATCAACGTCTTCATGAAGGTCGGCGCGCTGCTCGACGACGGCTACCACGACGTCGCGACCGCCTATCAGGCGCTCAGCCTGCTCGAGCACGTGCGGGCGAGCGACGCCGACGACTTCTCGGTCGCGTTCCGCGGGCCCATCGACGCGCGCGGGCTGCCGACCGACGGCTCGAACCTCGCCATCCGCGCTGCCCGACTGCTCGCGCGCGTCGCCGATTACCGCGGAGGCGTGCACCTCGACGTCGAGAAGCACGTGCCGATCGCGGGCGGCATGGGCGGGGGCTCGGCCGACGCCGCCGCGACGCTGCTCGCCTGCGACCACCTGTGGGGCACCGACCTCGGGCGCGACGAGCTGCACTCCCTCGCCGTCGAGCTCGGCGCCGACGTGCCGTTCGCCCTCATGGGCGGCACGGCGGTCGGAACCGGTCGCGGCGACCGGCTCTCGCCCGCCCTCGCGCAGGGCACCTTCCACTGGGTGCTCGTGCTGACCGAGCTCGGGCTGTCGACACCCGAGGTGTACGCCGAGCTCGACCGGCACCGCGAGCGCCACGTGCACGACATCGCTCCCGCGCCCGAGCAGCCGACCGTCGACGTCGAGGTGCTGCAGGCGCTGCGCGCTGGCGACCCGCACCAGCTCGCCGAGTACCTGCACAACGACCTCCAGGCTCCCGCGCTGCACCTCGAGCCGAGCCTGTCGCGCACGATCGAGGTGGGCGAGCGCAACGGCGCCCTCGCCGGCATCGTCTCGGGCTCGGGCCCGACCGTGGCCTTCCTCGTCGCCGACGCCGACGCGGCGCTCGAGCTGCAGGTGGCGCTGAGCGCCGGGGGTCACACCGTCATTCGGGCGACGGGGCCGGTTCACGGCGCTCGGCTCGTCGCGGGCTGACGCCGGCGACGCTCAGCAGCACGATCGCGATCGCGCCGCCGACGAGGAAGATGTCGGTGACATTGCCGATGAAGAAACCCCCGTAGTCGATGAAATCGACGATCTCGCCGCGACCGAACCCCGGTTGACGGAAGAGCCGATCGCCGAGGTGGCTGATCGCGCCGCCGAAGAGCGAGCCGCCGGCGATGGCCCAGCGCACGCTCGAGATGCGCGTGACGAGGACGCCGAGTCCGACGACGGCGAACGCCGCGATGATGGAGATGATCCAGGTGTAGTCACCGCCGATCCCGAAAGCCGCGCCCGGGTTGTACACGAGTCTCCACTGGATGAGCTCGCCGATCACGGGAACTCCGACGCCGGGCTCGAGCGTGGTTTCTGCCCAGAACTTCGAACTCTGATCGAGCAGCACGACCCCCGCGGCGAGCACTAGGGTCCACGGCAGTACGCGGCGGATGCGAGCACGCACCTCGGGGTCGTCGAGCGAGGTCGTGGCGATGTCGGGCACTGGCATGCCTCCCATTCTGCCCCGACTAGGCTCGTGCGGTGGCCCACCTGCTGGGAGCCGAGCAGCTCCGCCTCGAATACCCCACCCGCGTCGTGCTCGACGGGGTGACGGTCGGCATCGGCGACGGCGACCGCATCGGCGTGGTCGGCCGCAACGGCGACGGCAAGTCGACCCTGCTGCGCATCCTCGCGGGCAGGCAGCATCCCGACGCCGGCCGCGTCACGCGCCGCGGCGGCGTCACGCTCGGCATGCTCGAGCAGGCCGACGAGCTCGGCACCGGGCGCACGGTGCTCGACACGGTCGTGAGCGGGCGGCCCGAGCACGAATGGGCGGGCGATCGGAACGTTCGCGACGTGCTCGCGGGGCTCATCGCGGACATCCCGGGCGACACGCTCGTCGACGACCTGAGCGGCGGCCAGCGGCGCCGCGTCGCCCTGGCCGCGCTGCTGAGCCGCGAGTGGGATGTCGTCGTGCTCGACGAGCCCACGAACCACCTCGACATCGGCGGCGTCGCGTGGCTCGCGGCGCACCTCAAGCGCCGCTGGCCGGCCGGGCAGGGCGCGCTGCTCGTCGTGACGCACGACCGGTGGTTCCTCGACGAGGTCTCGTCGAGCACGTGGGAGGTGCACGACCGCATCGTCGAGCCCTTCGAGGGAGGCTACGCGGCGTACGTGCTGCAGCGCGTCGAGCGCGACCGGCAGGCGGCGACGATGGAGTCGAAGCGTCAGAACCTCATGAAGAAGGAGCTCGCGTGGCTGCGGCGAGGCGCGCCCGCCCGCACGGCGAAGCCGAAGTTCCGCATCGAGGCGGCGAACGCGCTCATCGACGACGTGCCGCCGCTGCGCAACCCGGTCGAGCTCGCGCAGATGGCGACCGCCCGGCTCGGCAAAGACGTCATCGACCTGCTCGACGTGTCGGTGTCGTACGGTTCCACGCCGATTCTGCACGGCATCGAGTGGCGCATCGCGCCCGGGGAGCGCACGGGAATCCTCGGCGTCAACGGCGCCGGCAAGTCGACGCTCCTGAAGCTCATCGACGGCTCGCTCGCGCCGACGACGGGCCGCGTCAAGCGCGGCAAGACGGTCGTCGTCGCGACGCTCGACCAGCAGCTCGGCGACCTGAGCGCCGTCGAGCACGAGCGCGTCTCGGCCGTCATCGCGACCAAGCGCACCAGCTACGTCGCGGGCGACAAGGAGCTCACGCCCGGCCAGCTGCTCGAGCGGCTCGGCTTCACCTCGGCGCAGCTCTCGACCCCGATCAAGGATCTCAGCGGTGGCCAGAAGCGCCGCCTGCAACTGCTGTTGATCCTGCTCGACGAACCGAACGTGCTCATCATGGACGAGCCCACGAACGACATGGACACCGACATGCTCGCCGCGATCGAGGACCTGCTCGACTCGTGGCCGGGCACCCTCATCGTCGTCTCGCACGACCGGTACCTGCTCGAGCGCGTGACCGACCAGCAGTTCGCGGTGCTCGGCGGGCGGCTGAGGCACCTGCCGGGCGGCGTCGACGAGTACCTGCGGCTCGGTGCGGCCGCGGCCGGGTCGGCGCAGGATGCGGGGCGTGCGACGGTCGCCTCCGTCACGAGCGCGGGCGGGGCATCCGCCGTCTCGTCGTCGGGCTCGGCCGGTGCAGGCTCGGCGGCCCCTGCGGCCCCCGCGCTCTCGCTCGGCGGCGCCGAGCGCCGCACCGCCGAGAAGGAGCTCGCCTCGATCGAGCGCCGCATCGGGAAGCTGCAGGGCGAGATCGACGGGCTGCACGTGGCGCTCGCCGAGCACGACGTCAGCGACTACACCGGCATCGCCGCCCTGCACGACGAGGTGCGGGCGCTCGAGTCGCAGCGCGACGAGTTCGAGACCCGCTGGCTCGAGCTCGGCGAACTGCTCGGCTGAGCGGAGGAGCGCCCGCCAGCACGAGTGCACGCCTTTGTGGCAAGTGCGAGCAAACGTGCGCATGCAGTTGCCACAAACGCGCGCACTCAGGTGGCGCTCCCGCCCAGGAGGCGAGCCCGCCGCCACACGGGCTCGAGCCCTTCCACAATTTCGGAAGTACGCGAACTCGACTCATTGCTTTCCGCAATTGTGGAAGGGGCGCGCGACACTGACCTGCGCTCCGGAAGGCGACGAGCCCGAATCGGCGTCGAGCGCCCGCTGCGATGATGAGCGAGTCCGAACCAGCGCATGATCACTCGCCCGGCTCACGCCGCCGCGCCGGCGCGGGCGGCCCCCGGCCTACTTCGTGCGGCCCATCAGCAGGTCGACCCTCCAGCCGCGCTTGGTCCGCACGACCGCGACGGGTATCCGCGGCTTGTCGCCGCGCCCGTCGAGGCGCCGCACGGCCTCGTCGTAGACGCTCTCGAGCCCGCGCGGAACGACTCCCACGACCCCGGTCACGCGACGGCCCGCGAAGACGCGCACCTCGATGGGAGCATCCACGCGCTCCTGATCGAGCGTGCGCGCCGGGGTCGCCGTGAACAGCGCCTCGGGGTCGTCGGCCGCGAGCGCGGCGATCTCGTCCTGGCGCGGATCGCAGTCGGCGAGCCGCATCGTGATGTCGCGATTCTTCGGGATCAGGTCGTACAGGTAGTCGTCGAAGGAGCCCGCGCCGCGATCGTGCGCGGGCAGGCTCTCGTCGCCGGTCGTCGACTTCTTCCAGAAGGGCATGGCGGGATGCTAGCCGAGGGCCGCACGATCGACCTCGGCGACCGCCGCGCGCAGCCGCGGCACGACCTCGGCCCCGTACAGCTCGAGGAACCGCGCCTGGTCGGGCCCCGGCGCGTGGAAGACGAGGTGCCGGAACCCCATCCGCACATACTCCATGACGCGCGAGACGTGCTCGTCGGGGTCGGTCGAGACGATCCAGCGCGAGGCGGCGCGCTCGATCGGCAGGGCGTCGGCGAGGCGCTCCATCTCGCGCGGATCCTCGACGCCCATCTTCTCCTCACCGCTCAGCGCGAGCGCCGCCCAGTGCCGGGTGTCCTCGAGCGCCCGCTGACGGTCGGTGTCGAACGACACCTTCATCTCGATGAGCGTGTCGACGCTCCCCGGCACCCGCGACCCCTTCTCGAGCCCCTCGCGGAAGGCGGGCAGCAGGTTCTCGGTGTAGAGCTCACGCGGCTTGCCCGAGGTCGTGATGTAGCCGTCGGCGATGCGGCCCGCGAGGCGCGTCGCGGCGGGGCCCGAGGCTCCGATGTAGATCGGCACGCGCACCTCGGGGCGGTCGTAGATCGTGACGCTGTCGGTGCGGTAGTACTCGCCCTCGTGCGTGACGCGCTCCTCGGCCCAGAGCCGCTCGATGAGCAGCACGGCCTCCTTGAGCCGGGCGAAGCGCTCCTTGATGTCGGGCCAGACGAAGCCGAGCGGAGCCTCGTTGAGCGACTCGCCCGTGCCGACGCCGAGGATCACCCGCCCCGGGTACAGCTGCCCGAGCGTGCCGAACGCCTGCGCGACCATCGCCGGGTGGTGGCGGAACGTCGGCGTCAGCACCGAGGTGCCCATGACGATGCGCTCGGTCTTCGCGCCGAGGGCGCCGAGCCAGGCGATCGCGGCGGGGGCGTGGCCGTCGGTGTGCTTCCACGGCTGCAGGTGGTCGCTGATGAAGACTGACTCGAAGCCGGCCTGCTCGGCGAGCACGCCGTAGTCGAGCAGCTCGCGCGGAGCGAACTGCTCGCTCGAGGCCTTGTAGCCGATGCGGAACGGGACGGTGCTCATGCGTGACTCCAGTCGACGGCGGCAGGTGCAGAAGAACCCTACGCGGCGCACCCCCGTGGTAGGCATGGAAGCCGCGCCGTCATCGTCGTCGGCGCTCGGAAGAGCTCTCGGAGGACATCCATGCACATCACCGGCCGCACCGCTCTCATCACCGGTGGCGCTTCGGGGCTGGGCCGGGCGACGGCTGAGCGGATGCTCGCCGCGGGCAGCTCGGTCGTCATCGCCGACCTGCCCCAGTCTCCGGGAGCCGCGCTCGCCGACGAGTGGGGCGACCGCGCGATCTTCGTGCCGACCGACGTCACCGACGCCGAGCAGGTGCAGGCCGCTGTGGACGCCGCGAGCGAGCTCGGGCGGCTCGACGTCGTCGTGGCGTGCGCGGGCATCGTGCGCGGGGCGCGCGTCGTCGGGCGGAAGGGGCCGTTCCCGCTGGACGTGTTCCGGCAGGTGGTCGACATCAACCTCACCGGCACGTTCACCGTCGTGAGTCTCGCGGCCGCTCGCATGGTCGAGACGGCGGCGGACGCCCCCGATGAAGAGGCTGGCGTCATCGTCATGACCGCCTCGGTCGCCGCGTTCGACGGGCAGGTCGGTCAGGCCGCCTACTCGGCGTCGAAGGGTGCGATCGTGGGCCTCACGCTGCCGCTCGCGCGCGACCTGGCCGAGCACCGCATCCGGGTCATGGCGATCGCGCCGAGCCTGTTCCGCACGCCGATGGCCGAGATGCTGCCCGAGGAGGCCCTCGCCTCGCTCGAAGAGCAGACCCTGCACCCGCACCGCCTCGGCAAGCCCGAGGAGTACGCGGCGCTCGTGCAGCACATCGTCGAGAACCCGATGCTCAACGGCGAGGTGATCAGGCTCGACGGCGCGGTGCGGATGGCTCCGCGCTGAGCGTGACCGGGCCCAGCGCCCGACCCGTCGTGACCGAGCGTTCGCCCCTACGATGAGCACATGACCGACCCCCTCGACGCCATCGCGATCGTCGCCGAGGCCGTGTCGTGGCTGCTGCTGCCGAGCGGCATCATCCTGCTCGTCATCGGACTCTCGCGCCGCGCGTGGGCGCGCCGCTACCGCACGGCGAAGGCGGTGATCACGAACGTGCACGAGCGCGACGCGAAGCTGCGCTGGTTCGGCGACGGAGGCGACGTGCACGAGACCGTCTCGCCCCTCACGGGGCCGATTCCGGCGGTGGGGGATGCCCGGACCGTCTGGGTGCACCCCTCCCGCCCCGAGAGCGCCCGCCTCGACTCGCCGGCCCACGACGGGCGCGCGCTGATCACCTTGGGCGGCATCCTGACGGCGGTCGGAGTGATCGCGGTCGTGCTGTCGTTCGTGCTGCCGCTGCTGGGGTAGTGCGGCTGAAGCTGAGTGGTGGCATGGTGAGGCGTATGCGATCTCTGCTCGGAGCCCTGGGAAGTGCCGCCATGATCGTCGCCCTCCTGGGCTGCACTTCGCCCGCGCCCGAGGCCGCGCCGAACGCCACGGCCTCTCCAGAGGTGACCGACTCACCTGCGATGCCTGACTCGTCTCCTGCGGTGTGGGAGCTCGCGACCAGCACTGCGATAGACAGCGGCGCAACAGTTTTCGATGTCCTCGTCATGCGAACTGAGTGCAACAGCGGCGTGACGGGCACCGTGAACCCGCCGCTCGTCGATTTTCGCGCCGAGGAGATCGTGATCTCGTTCACGGTCAGTCCGGGTACACCCGCGGCCGCCACCTGTCAGGGGAACGATCAAGTCGAGTACACCGTCACACTCGATCAGCCCGTCGGTGATCGCAGGCTTGTCGATGGAGCCCGTCGATGATCGCGTGCGCGGCGGGAGTGTGTGGCGCCTGAGGGTCTAGACCGACCCCTCGAAGTCCGCGCCGAGCGTCCGCAGCAGGCTCGCGAGCCGCTCCTGGTCGGCGCGGGTGAGGCCACTGAGCAGCTCGCGCTCGGCGACGACGAGTTCGGCGATCGCGTGGTCGACCCGCTCGCGGCCCGACTCGGTCATCCGCACCAGGATGCCGCGGCCATCGTTCGGGTCCGTCCGCCGCTCGACGAGGCCGCGCGCGGTCAGCCGGTCGATGCGGTTGGTCATGGTGCCGCTCGAGACGAGGGTCTGGCGCAGCAATGACGTGGGGCTCAGCTCGTACGGGGAGCCGGCGCGGCGCAGGGCCGCGAGCACGTCGAACTCCCAGCTCTCGAGCGCGGATGCCGCGAACGCCGCCTTCCGCGCCCGATCCAGGTGCTTGGCGACGCGACCGAGCCGCGACAGCACATGCAGCGGAGAGAAGTCGAGGTCGGGCCGCTCGCGCTGCCACGCGTCGACGATGCGGTCGACGTCATCAGCGGGGGCGGTCATGCGTTCATTATCGCGGGCGGGTCATGTGCGCCCGGCCACCGGGCGCGCTCGGGCAGGTCTGGCAGACTTGGGGCGCGCCTGCTGGGCGTGGTCCGCCTTGGTGTAACGGCAGCACGACAGCCTTTGGAGCTGTTAGGCCCAGGTTCGAATCCTGGAGGCGGAGCCGGCGATCTGCAATTCATCGGCTGCTGAGGAGGGATTGTGATGATCGATCTCATTGTCCGTGACGTGCCGGAATCGGTCTACCGGGCGCTCGTCGCCCGCGCGGCTCTCCACGAACGGTCTTTGGAGGCGGAGGCAAGAGCGATCCTG
Source organism: Microbacteriaceae bacterium X2B (assembly GCA_005502445.1). Lineage (GTDB taxonomy): Bacteria > Actinomycetota > Actinomycetes > Actinomycetales > Microbacteriaceae > Microcella. The sequence continues at coordinate 21,246 of SCPB01000019.1, read as the reverse complement.
ATCGACTCCGCAGACAACGCAACTGACTTCGTGGGGCACTGGCTCGAAGCGACCGAACAGTGGCGGGGCGATTGGGACTTCCCGCATCGTTCTGGTAGCCGACCGACCTCGCTTGGCTGACCCTTAGCGAGTAGCGGTCTGGAGTTGCCCAGGCGGACGTCCCAGCGCGTGATGTTCGCACGGCGCAAGGTCAGAACGGCGCCGAACCCCTAGCCCACCAGTCCGCGAAGTTGAGCGTCAGCGCCTCGACGTCGAAGTCTTCGAATTGCACCGGCTCGAAGCCATTGAAGGCATCGGCGATGTATCGAACCTCGTCGAGGTGAGGCCCCTCTTTGCTGACGCGCACGAGGGCGAGTCGATGGTCGGGGCTCGCGTTGAGGGCCAGCAAGACTTCGGTTCTAGTGATGGAGAAGGTGTCACCACCGTCGATCCGGGCCTTGACCTCAACCCGAAGTCCCGCACCGTTCGGCATTCGAGAGAGCACGTCGAATCCGGGGTTGTTGTGCGCCTGCTCTTCAGGCGAACGACCGAGAGCACGCTCCGCGGCAAGCACGGCATCGACGCCTCGTCGTTCGACGGCCGTCGTGTTGACCGCATGCTGTGGCGCCTCCGCCCCCCGTTCGTCCTCGTGCAGCTTCGGCAGCACGAGTGCGATGGCCGTGATCTGAGGCGTGATCGGCGACATGGAAAGCTGGCGCTCGATGAGGGTGAGACGGCTCTCGCGGCGCGCGAGAAGGTCGTTGGCCAGCCGACGCAGGTGATCGCTGGAGACCCGCACCTTCTTCCCCGTCGCGGCGTTCGCATCGGCCTTAAGCGCCTCGGTCTCGAGGCGGTTAACTTCACGCGTGAGCCTGGTGCTCACTCGTTCGCGCACTCGCTCGAACTCGGCAGTGCGGCGCAAAGTCACCTCCGCCGAGAATGTCGGCAGCTGCTCTGCGATCACCCACGAGACGGCGTCGCGCTCGCTCTGTGCCAGCCAGGGTAGCCCTGCCCCTGCGGAACGCTGGTCGACCGTCGCCGGGGCGAAGTCGAGATATGGCGCGGGGCCCGCCTCGCGGATCGCTCCTGACTCGTCTACGAACGAGTATCCGAATCGTTTGCCCACCGTTGCGCCGGTGGAGTCCTTCACTTCATTGAGCACACCGACGAGGAGCGTGGGCGCGGTCACGGCGTCCGCAACAAGCACCGCGCCCCGATCGAGAGCGCGCCCGTACTGGTCGATCACCAGATTCAGCGTGGCGTCGTGAAGCGGATGCCCGGGCGCGAGCAGTTCGGCACGGCTCAGGTTGTGACCCTCGATGGTCGCCACGTCGAACGTGACGCGCTCGTACCGTCGCGACACCGGGGCTCGCCCGGCGCGCTCACGAATGACGGCGGGCACGTGGCCGATCTCATACCGCCCCTTTTCGCGTCGCTCGATCCGCCCTCCGAGACGAGTGAACGCTTCGATGAAGGCATCTCTGATGAAGTGGGGCTGGAGGCGCTTCGCCTTCGCGTCCTCCATCTGACGGCGCAGTTGCTCCAGGTCCGATGCGTCGAAGGTGTCGGCGGCGAGGGCCTCCTCCTCGAGCAGCTCCTGGAGCCCGGCCGCCACTCCGTCGTCGATGACCTCCCACATCTTCGCCTTCACCTCTGGCAGCTCTCCGTAACGGATGGCCTCGCGCAACACCTTCGTGAGGTTCATGTCGCCGAGGGAGGTTCCGAGAACGTTGAAGATCTCGCCGTCATAGGCGGCGCGCTGTTCCTCGATCTTGTCGAGCAGTCGGATGAACACCTCGCCTTCGCGCGTGTCCTCGGCGACGAGGTTCCAGAGGCGGCAGACCTCGGTCTGCCCGATGCGGTGGATGCGTCCGAATCGCTGCTCGATGCGATTCGGGTTCCAAGGCAGGTCGTAATTCACCATCAGATGTGCGGCCTGCAGGTTGAGTCCCTCGCCGGCGGCGTCGGTGGCGATGAGGATCTGCACGTCGGGGTTGCTCGTGAATTCGGCGGTGATTCGGCGACGCTCGTATCGGGGCACCGCGCCGTGAATCACCACAACCGGTTCGCGCTTGCCCAACAGTGACACAATGCGCCGCTCGAGGTAGTTGAGCGTATCGCGGTGCTCGGTGAAGATGATGATCTTCCGCGGAGCTCCGTCGTCACGAACGAGCACCTGACTCTCGATGACCTCGCGCAGCTCGCGCCACTTCACGTCTTGCTGGCTCGCAAGCAACTGAGCGGCGATCGCCGTCAGTCTCTTGAGATCGAGGATCTCCGTCTCGAGTTCGGCGGCAGTGCGAGCGGCGGTCGCGGCGTCAACCAGCTCGTCCTCCGCCTTCTCGAGTTCTTCTGCGTCGAACTCCTCGTAGTCGGGGTCGTCATCCACCAGAGCTGCTGGCGCCTCGGCGTCCGGCAACGACGCGATTCCCGCGAGCAAGTCGGTGCGGACCCGCTCGAGTCGTTCGGCACGCCGGCGGAGTGAGTGGTGGATCGCCTCCGGGCTGGAGGCGAGGCGACGCTGCAGAACTGTGAGCGCAAATCCGACCGTGTTCTTTCGCTTGCCGTCGAGCCGATCGGCAAGATTCATGCCGTTGCGCACGTACTCGGTGACCTCTTCATAGAGGTGCTGCTCGTCGTACGACAGGCGATACATCGCGGTCTCGGCGATCCGAGGTGGGAACAGCGGAGTGCCGTCGAACTTGACCAGCCGCTCCTTGACCATGCGCCGCATGATGCCGTCGACGGTGCCGGACTGCGCTCGCTTGTCACCGGGGCCCACGAACCGATCCCGGTCCAGAAGGGAGAGGAATGTCTGGAAATCCTCTTCCTTACCGTTGTGCGGCGTAGCCGTCATGAGCAGGAAATGTCGGGCGCGCTCGCTCAGTAACTCGCCGAGCTGGAATCGCTTCGACGACTTCAGTTCTCCGCTGAACCACGTCGCGCTCATCCGATGCGCCTCGTCAACGACGACGAGGTCGAATTCGGACTGCTCGATCTGCTCGATGAGCATCTCGTTGCGGGCCAACTGGTCCATGCGCGCGATGAGAAGCGGCTTCTGATCGAAGACGGTCCGGCCGGGCGCGAGATCCTCTGCCCCCGGCGCGAGAATCTCGAAGTCGAGGCCGAACTTCATCGAGAGCTCGTCCTGCCACTGCTCCACCAGGCCACCGGGGGCGACGATCAGACAGGAGCGGACGTCGTCCCTCAGGATGAGCTCCTTGATGTATAGCCCAGCCATGATTGTCTTTCCGGCGCCTGGGTCGTCCGCGAGGAGGAACCGTAGCGGTGTGCGCGGGAGCAATTCGCCGTAGACCGCCCGAATCTGGTGGGGGAGCGGCTGCACGTCGCTGGTTGCCACAGCGAGCATCGGGTCGTGAAGGCCGGCCAGCATGATGCGTTGCGCTTCAGCCGCGAGCCGGAAATCCCGCGGGTCGGCGTCGAACGGGCGCCCGCTCTCGAGGTGTGCACTGATTCGCTCCTCGTCGTGGCGGTAGAGCACGACCTGACCAAGCGCACCGTTGTCGTCTCTGAAGGTCACCTCGAGCGCGTCCTTGCCATGCATCTGAGCGCCCAGTACCGTCACCGGGCGGTCGGGCAGAACTCCGGCAAGCCTTGCTGTGCCAGCGATGTCTTCAAGTCGCACGGTATTCCCTCACTGTTGTCCGGTCGCATCGAGCGTATTGAGCCAAGGAGACATTCGAGACTTCTTGCCGTGTAGGACTCGCTTATCCCATGCCATCAGTAGTCTCAAACGCAGCGGTAGGCGATGTCTGACGCCCCGCGGAGAAAGGCACCAATGCTCAAGCGCAAGCTGATCGAGGTCTCTCTGCCCCTCGAGGAGATCAACGCGCAGTCGGCGCGCGAGAAGTCCATTCGTCATGGACACCCGAGCACACTGCACCTGTGGTGGGCGCGTCGGCCACTCGCAACTGCTCGCGCGGTGCTCTTCGCGCAGCTCGTCGACGACCCCAGCAACTTCGTCGAGCAGTACCGGCAGGAGGCAGTCGACAAGGGGTATGAAGATGCCGATGGCTGGGCCGAGCATCGTGTGAAGCAGGAGCGGCAACGACTATTCGACTTGATCACTCGCATGGTGAACTGGGACAACCTGGCGGACGAGGCTCTTTTAGGAGAAGTTCGAGCGGAGATCATGCGCAGCACGAACGGTGCGCCGCCAGCGATCCTCGATCCTTTCGCTGGAGGCGGCACAATCCCCCTTGAGGCTCAGCGCCTCGGGCTGTCGGCGCACGCAAGCGATCTGAACCCCGTCGCCGTCCTGATAAATAAGGCGCTTATCGATTTCCCTTCGAGATTTAATGGCGTCGGCCCAGTCTTTCCCGAAGCGGGCGGCCAAAGAAATTACTGGCCGAATGCGACGGGACTCGCGGAAGACGTGCGTCGCTACGGTGACTGGGTGCGCGAACAGGCCCAAAGCCGAAACGGCCACCTTTACCCCAAAGCAAGACTTCCCGGCGGGGGCGAAGCGACGGTCGTTGCGTGGGTTTGGGCCCGCACCGTCATCTGCTCCAACCCTGCATGCGGTATCGAAATGCCTCTCGTCCGATCCTGGTGGCTCGGAAAGAAAAAAGGCAAGGAAGCTTACGTCGTGCCGTACCTCGCGTCCGGAGCGGTTCGATATGGAATTGGGACCGATCCAAGCAAGGGTCCTTCGAAAAGCGACGACGGGACAATTTCAGGACGCATTGGCGCTAGGTGCGTCGCATGTGCATCTGCTGTTTCGATGTCCCATATCCGAGCGGAGGGTGTCGCTGGCCGGCTGGGAGCTCACCTCATCGCGGTCGTCGCAGAAGGCAACCGTACCCGCATTTATGTGCCGCCTTCCGACGAGCAAATCGCCGCGGCCAACGTGCACCGCCCCACTGATGTGCCAGCGGGGACGATCGCAGATAACCCCCGATGGTTTTCGCCACCCGCCTACGGCTTGACCGAATTCGCCGATCTTTTCACGAATCGACAACTTGTTGCGCTGACGACCCTCAGTGATCTTGTTGGTGAAGTCCGTGAGCGAGTGCGCGTTGACGCGCGCAATGCCGGAATGAGCGACGGTATCGCGCTTGAAGCGGGAGGCCGTGGTGCTTTGGCGTATGCCGATGTTGTGGCAACGTATCTGGGACTCGCGACAGACCGTGTTACCTCCATAAATTGCTCTCTTGCGCGGTGGAATTCAGCACCTTCCAAGGAAAGCGTCACTGATGCTTTTGGTCGCCAGGCTTTGCCTATGGTCTGGGACTTCGCGGAAGCTAATCCCTTTCAATGGGGTCCTGGTAACATTGGATGGAGCATTGTCTGGGTTACGCGCGCACTCGAATCACTTCCAATCGGGAACGGCAAAGTGTCTCAGGCTGATGCTGCCACTCGTGATCTGGACGGATATTTGATCTCGACCGACCCCCCTTACTACGACAACATCGGCTATTCGGATCTCAGTGACTTTTATTACGTTTGGATGCGTCGTAGCTTGCGTAATGTCCATCCGGAGCTGCTCGGGACTCTTCTTGTTCCTAAGGCCGAGGAGCTGGTTGCGAATCCCTACCGACACGGGGGTTCTGCGAATGCTAGAGCGTTTTTCGAGACGGGCTTCGAGAATGTATTCTCTAATGCTCGGAAGTCTGCCCCCCATGATTTCCCGATTACTGTGTATTACGCGTTCAAGCAATCAGAGACAGACGAAGGAGGGGAAGCCTCTACTGGTTGGGAGACCATCCTTGGATCGATGATTAGCGCGGGCTGGCAGGTCACAGCGACATGGCCCGTCCGATCGGAACGTAGTGGCCGGATGATCAGTGTCGGCACGAACGCCCTCGCATCTTCGGTGGTACTCGCTCTCAGGCCGCGGGAGGTCGAAGCCGCCATCACAGATCGGCGCGGATTCCTCGCGTCGATGAGGCGTGAACTGGGACCGGCGTTGAGAGAGTTGCAGCAGGGCGGAATCGCCCCTGTGGACCTGCCGCAGTCGGCCATTGGGCCTGGCATGGCTGTGTTCTCGCGGTATGCAAAGGTGATCGAGTCCGACGGCACCGAGATGACGGTCCGGTCGGCGTTGGCCCGCATCAACGAGGTTCTGGACGAGCTCCTCACAGAGCAGGAAGGCGACTTCGATCCACCTACCCGCTTTGCTCTGGCCTGGTACCGGGGGCACGGCTACAGTGCGGCCCCGTTCGGTGAGGCAGATGATCTTGCCCGAGCCCGCGGGACGGCCGTATCAGCTATGGAACGCTCTGGAGTCCTTTCCGCCCGAGGAGGCAAGGTTCAGGTCTATCGGCCGTCTGAGCTGCCGGACGACTATGACGTGCTCGGTGATGCGTCGACGTCTGCCTGGGAAGCACTCCACCACGCGATCCGCATTCTGGACACGGAGGGTGTCCCGGCCGCCGGAAAGTTCCTCCGCGACGCGACTCAGAGAAGCGACGGTGCGGTCGACCTCGACCTCGTGAAAGAGCTTGCGTATCTCCTGTTCCAGGTGGCGGAGAAGAATGGCTGGACGAAGGATGCGCTCTCGTTCAACGCCATCGCGTCCTCGTGGGGCGACATCCTGGACGCTGGGCGCAACATCGCCGCGGCGCCGGAATCGGAGGCTGGCATGTTCGACTTCGATTCACTCGACGTCTGATTTACCTGGAGTCGCGCACTCTTCGCTACGACGCCCCAGCATGGGCCGGGATTGTCGTTGTGTCTGGCTAGCCTCGGGAACCGGAGGAAAACATGGCAACCACTAATCGTGACCGTATCGGCAAGATGTTCGAAGTGCTCGCCGAAGCGCTTGACCACTTCATCGCTGAGACCCTCGCACCTCAGATCGGCGACTCGGATTGGTCGGATGTTGTCCGTTTGGCCGATGCCGATCGGGGACAAGGTGCGCGGGAATACAGTCGGCGCGACCCCCAGGTTCAGCTGCGCATGCTCTCCGAACCGATCACCAGCCGCGTGAAAGCGGGCTGGCGCCCCTTTGACGGTCTGCTGAGCCGCAGCGACAAGGCCTACATCAGCCTGCTTCGAGAAACACGGAACGACTGGGCCCACAACGAGCCGTTCGACGACGACGCCACGCTTCGCTCACTCGACGAGGCTCGCCAGCTCCTCGTCGCCGTCGGACAGCCCTACGCAGCCGACAAGGTCGACAAGATCCGACTCGAACTCCGTCGGCTGGTGATGGCGAAGCAGGACGCCAAATCACTCAAGCAGTCCACCGTCATGCCGGGCGCTGCCGGCCTTGTGCCGTGGAGGCAGGTGCTCAAGCCCCGCGATGAAGTCGCCACCGGCAACTTCCACGCGTCCGAGTTCGCGGCAGATCTCTACAAAGTCGCGCGAGACGAGGCAGGCGCAGCCGGGGAGTACTCCAACCCCACCGAGTTCTTCGCTCGCACCTACCTGACCGAAGGTCTTCGCGATCTCGTGGACCGCGCTGTTCGTCGGCTGGCTGGTGACCCGAACGCTTCGCCCGTCATCAACCTGCAGACCAACTTCGGCGGTGGCAAGACCCACTCCATGCTCGCCTTGTGGCACTTGGCCGGCGGCCTCGCGCTTGAAGGCTTTCCTCAAGAGACCCAGGAGGTTCTCACCGCGTCGGGATATCCGGCGCCAGGCATCTCTGCGCGGCGAGTTGCGCTCGTCGGCAACCATCTCGCTCCGCAGGGCGAAGACCACGGCGACGTCCGGATCAACACGCTCTGGGGCGAACTGGCCTGGCAGCTCGGCGGCGCCGAAGGATACGCGATGCTCGCCGAGCACGACGCCGCACGCACCAACCCGGGGGGCGTCCTCCACGAGTTGCTTGCGCGTTACGCGCCGGCCGTCATTCTGGTCGATGAGTGGGTGGCCTATGCCCGGCAACTTTACGGGCGGGACGATCTCGCCGGCGGCACCTTCGACACGCAGTTCACCTTCGCGCAGTCACTGACCGAGGCCGTCAAGTCGACGCCCGGGGTGCTTCTGGCCATCTCGATTCCGGCGTCCCACGACGGCGACGACTCGAACGGCTTCATCGTCGGGCACGACGAAGAGGTGGGCGGGTCCAACGGGCAGGAAGCCCTCAAGCGACTGCAGAATGTCGTGCGACGTGTGGCGGACCAGTGGCGGCCTGCATCCGCAGACGAGGCCTACCGAATCGTCAAGCAGCGCCTGTTCGAGATGGAGAACGCCGACGCTCTGGCACAGATCGGCTCGACCGCAAAGAGCTTCAGTGACTTCTATCGCGCCAACGCTGCGGAGTTCCCGAAAGAGGCGCGCGACCCGCAATACGCGCGGCGGATCAGCGAAACCTACCCGCTGCACCCCGAACTCTTCGATCGTCTCTACGAAGACTGGTCCTCACTGGAGCGCTTCCAGCGCACGCGCGGCGTCCTCCGACTAATGAACGAGGTAATTCATGCACTATGGGCGGGCGACGACCAGGCACCCTTGATCCTTCCGGGCTCGGTGCCGATGTCGGTCGCGCGCGTCAACTCCGAACTCACGCAGTACCTGCAGGACTCGTGGAAGGCAGTCATCGACGCCGACGTCGACGGCGCCAACTCCGAGCCGGCCCGCATTGACAACGAGAAGCCCGTACTGGGACAGCGCTCCGTGACGAAGCGTCTCGCCCGCACGGTCTTCTTCGGCGCAGCACCCACGATTGGCACCGCGCATAAGGGAATCGACACGCAGCGGGTGTTCCTCGGAGCAGCAGTGCCCGGTGACGTCGTGGGCAACTTCCACACCGCGCTCGCAGCACTCAGCGACCGGACCACCTACTACTACTCGAGCGCCGGCAAGCACTGGTACGACACCGAGGCGAACATCACGCGTCGGGCCAAAGACGCGGCCGAAGCACTCCACCAGGAAGACGTCTGGGCGGAAATCGTGAAGCGGCTGCGCACGGAGGAGCGTGCGAAGTCGGACTTCCTGGGCGTGCACGCCGGACCCGTCGACTCTGGTGACATCCCGGATACCGACCAGGCTCGGCTGGTGATCTTGCACCCACGCTATGCGCATAAGCGTCGCAAAGACGCCTCGCCGGCATCTGAGTTCGCCAAGCAGGCCACCGAACGCAAGGGCACCGCCAACCGCACCTACCGGAACATGGTCGTGTTCCTTGCACCGGATGAGGACAGGCTGGCTGAGCTCGACCAGACGACCCGCTCGTACCTGGCATGGGATGAGATCGTCGCCAAGTCCAACGAGCTCAACCTGACTCCCCAGCAGCTGGCACAGGCCGGAGAGAAGCGCGAGCAGTTCAGCCACACGCTGAACGACCGACTCTCCCTGACCTACCAGTGGATCCTCAACCCGGTCGCCCCTGACCCCGGCTCGCCGTTCACCCTCGAGGAGATCAAGGTCGACGGGCAGGCAGGCACCCTCGCCGAAAAGGTCGCCAAGAAGCTCGGTAGCGCAGGAACCTACAGCGTCGAGCACGCCGCACGATCGATTCGACTCGCATTGGAATCGAAGGTGCCCGCAGCCTGGTCAGACGGACACGTCTCGATCGCTGCCCTGTGGGGTCTCTACGCGCAGTACCCGTACATGCCTCGCCTGCGGTCACGTGACGTGCTTATCGACGCCATCGACAACCAGCCGCTGCTGTGGCAAGCGGAAGGCTTCGCAGTAGCGGACAGCTTCGATTCTGCATCCGGCCGGTATCTCGGCCTGTGGCTTCCGCACGAAGCGGGCAGATCTCCTCTCACGGACGCATCTCTCATCGTCAAGCCCGAGGTTGCCGAGGCGCAGAGGGTGAGCGAGGTACCGAGCCCGGAGGCGACGGATACCGATGCTCCCAAGGCGAGCACGTCGGGCTCGGGATCGTCCGAGACGCCACAGACGGAGGTGTCGCCGAAGAGGGCTCCTCTCAGGCGATACGTCGGCAGCGTCTCGATCAGCGCAGAACGCTACTCCGGAGACTTCGCGAAGGTGGCCCAAGAGGTGCTGGCGAACCTCGTGGCGGCAGGCGCTGACGTCTCCATATCGCTCTCCGTCGATGCGGTCTCCCCGAGTGGGTTCACCGAGCAGCAGGTCAGGACCATCCGTGAGAACGCCTCCACGCTGAAGTTCAGCACGAACGCTTTCGAACAGGACTAGATCGCTTCCGCCTCGTCGGCAGGGGGCGACGGTTCCCGTGCGGACAAGGAGCCGAAGAGACGTTCGCGTTCGGCTGCGACCACCTCGCGCACCAGTTCGGCCTCGCTGACGTCGAGGGCCTCCGGAGCGTGGTCCGCAGTTTCGCTGACCGCGGCGAACTCGGCGAAGAGCGCACGCTTGCGCTCGAGTATCTCGGTGACGCGCTTATCCACGCCGACCTCGGACAGGAGCCTGTGAACCTGGACGGATTCCAGCTGCCCCATCCGGCGAGCGCGCGCGATGGCTTGCCATTCGGTCGTCGGCTTGAGCTGAGGCTCAGTGATGATCACGACCGAAGCGGCCTGAATGTTCAGGCCGACGCCGCCAGCGATGATCTGTGACACCAGCACAGCCCCGCCCTTAGCGGCGCTGAACTCGTCCACGAGCTGCTGACGCTTGACGGCCGGAACGCTTCCGGTGAGGGGCCCGAACACCTTGCCCGGGAGTGCGTCTCGCACCACCCCGAGCACGTCCAGGAAGTGCGAGAACACGATGACCTTGCGTCCGTTGTCCTCGGCCTCTTCCACGATCTCGCACAGTCGTCCGAGTTTGGTCGAGTCCTGACCGGTCACCATCGCGGCCTGGCGCATGGCCGCGAAGTTGCCGCTGCCCACTGCCTCTCGGTAGCGCCTCTCGTCGGAGCGGGAGAGCGGAAGCCACTCGTCCACTTCGACCAGTTCAGGCAGCTCCGTCAGCACATCCTCTTGATTGCGGCGCAGGTACACCGGAGCGACCTGCTGGCGGAACTGTCGGGGAAGGAACTCGTGCGCGTCGACGACGAGATTCGGTCGCACGTAGCGAACAAGGGTGCGGAACTCTTCGAGCCGGTTCTCGAGAGGTGTTCCCGTGAGAAGCACGGCGTAGTCAGCCGCATCGATGAGTTTGCTCGTGCGCCAGCTGCGCAGGGCATCGGGATTCTTGATGTAGTGCGCTTCGTCGACCACCACGCAGCCCACCTCGCCGACGCCGGTTGCGGACCCGTGGAACCAGCCAAGGGACTCGAACGTCGTCACGGCGACCCCGCCGAGCCGCACCCAAGCTTTCAGCGACTGTTCGCGGGCCGGTCCGTGAAGGCGATGAGCTTGCAGGGACGACTTGGCTTGAACCTCCCGAACCCAGTTCGTCACCACGGCGGCTGGGCACACCACGAGGGAGTGGGCTGCGCCCTTCTGGCTGATGTGCGCGATAACGGCCAGCGCCTCGATGGTCTTGCCGAGCCCCATCTCGTCGCCGATGATGACCTTTCTCTGCACGAGAGCGAACTTCGCCCCGAACGCCTGATAGCCGCGGAGCGAGACGTTGAGCAGTTCAGCGGACAGCTCGAATCGGCGCACCTTCTCGATGACCTCGTCGGGAAGGTCGCCCTCAACCGCCTTCTGGTCCTCCAACAGAAAGCCCAGCTCGCTCAGCATCGTGAAGTAGTCCGCCGGCCGTTCAAGAAAGTCAGCCCATGGATCGCCGCCCGTTTGATCCGATGCGAGACGCAGTGTCTCGGCGCGCTCGGCAAGCTTCCGCACATCAGCGATCAGGTCTTCCGCGGTCGCGGCCACCTCGAAGACGGCCAGTTCTTCGACACCGACGTCGAGACTGCGAGAAAGAGGTGCGAGCGCTTCCACTCTCGCCAGATCGGCAGTGGCATTGCGCATCGCTCGCGTGGCATCCCACGCGGCCAGGGCTCTCAGGAGCGTGCCGGCCTCGCCGGTTCGCTTAGAGACGTCGACTCTGACCGGCATCTCTTCAAAGGTCGCATTCCAGATCGTCTGGGCTGCGCCCCAGAGCCGATATGCAGTCTTGTCGCCGATGCCGTCCAGGTCGCTCAGCATGTACTCGTTCTCGACCACGTCCATGACGGTCTTGAGGCCCGCGTCGGTGAGCGGCTGAATGCGCAGACGCTGACGGGTCGTGGCCTTCAATTTCTCGACAGGCATGTTGGCGACCATGGCGTTCGTCTCCGCGCGCCGCAGCGCGAGCCCGGCATCGACAGCAGCCTGGCGATCGCGCTTCTCATGCGCGAGGGTTTCCTCGATTCGCGACACCGACGGAGTCAAACTTGACAGCTTCGACGCGTCGATGATCGAGGCATTCCCTGCGTCTGGAATTTCGGACGAGAATCCGACGTCAGCGCTCAGCGCGTCGCGCAGTGCTGGTCTCTTCACGCTAGCGGTGCGAGCGTCGAGACCAGCCAGTGTTTCAGCGAGCCTCGCCTCGCCAGCCCACCCGTGAAAGTCCTGGAGGAACTCCAATGCCGATTGGGCAGACTCTCTGACCGAACGACTGCGGAATGCCCGCCAGGTGCTCACACCAGGCCGGGCCAGCTCGAGCGACCGTGCCACATCGGTGCTCAACCGCGTCAGGATGGAGGCGGATGTCTCGTCCAGCAGCGGCAACCTTGTGCGCCTGGCGATCGCCTCCAGCGCTTCAGCATCAGTCGCTCGGAGCGGGAGAACACGCCAGCGCCGACTGCCTCTGACGGAAACGTCGAGGATCCGTGAGCCGAGAGCTCGCGATGCCAGGTCCGCCCGATCCCTGACGGCCTCCCGGTGCGAGAGTATCTGGGCCGCTTGCTCTACCCACGCCGAGATGTCATCGATGACGACTTGTGCAGCGGCGCGCTCGTTTCGCTTCATTCTTTCTCTGCGCTCACGAACTGCATCAAGGCAGCCATGCCCGGGTTGTATAACTCTGGGAGTCGGTTTTTAGTGGGATCCGCATCCATCGCTCGGAGAAGGGCGACGGCCACGGTGGCGACGAGTGATTGTGGACCCTCCACCAGGAACTCCCATCCGTCGACGTCTCGGAAGCGGGGCTCCAACCCCGTCATGGAAGTGACATCGGCCGCGAGTTGCTCGACGGTGCTTGCGTCGGCATCCCACACCCCTGACCACCACACGGTGAGCTCCGGAGTGGCGTCGGAACCGGCGAACTGGGTGATCTCCAGGGCGCTCTCCTCCACGTCTTCCCCGAGCTTCAGATCGACATCTCGTTCCGTGCTGCCGTAGACGATCAGCAAGAGGGCGACCCTCATTTCGAGGTCCGCCCACTCGGCGGAATTCTCACCGCCGCCCAGGAATTCAGGTGCGCCGTCGGCAGTGCGCGCGGCGAAGACTTCTTCCGACGCCTCAATGGATGTCCTCAACGCGCGAGCCAAGTGCTGCAGGGTGAACGGTTCCCGCGCGAGCTCCCAGTCCGAGTCCTCGAACTCCCACACCTCTCGGCCCGTTCGTTCGGTGTACCGATCGAGTGCTTCGTCGTTGATGGGAAGGCGGCCAAGCAGCTCTTCCAAGCTCGCGTGTTCCATTGAGTCGTTCCTCAAGGACGCGCCACGTGCATTCCGGCTCTCTTCGATCTGCGCCCGGCTCTCTTCGATCTGTGCCTTCATCGATTCGATCTCGTCTTCGAGTTCCGACATCGCTTGCTCGAACTCGGGCAGTGCCTGCTCAGGGCCGTCCGTCACGTCGGGGCTGTTCGCGAACTCCATGTCGTTGTCGACGTCGATTCCGAGCGCCCGTGCCGCTTCCGTGTAGTCCGCGACCGCTTGCTCTGCGCTCGCCTGTGCGCTCAGCGCTGCGGACTGTGCTTCGAGCGCCGCAGCCATGGCGGCTTCAGCGCGAGTGCGGGCGCGGTCAAATGCCACGTAGAGCGGGTCCTGGGATTCGCCGGGGAGCCCTCCGGAGACGTGATCATCGTTCATAGGGCAAGTCTTGCGAAGAGGAGCGACATTTCACGACAACACCGTCGGCGCAAACGCTCGGTTTTGCTCTCGGGCGGCTGTCGCAACAGCGGCCCCGGCCGCCTCCGCAAGGGAGCAAGCGAGGCCGCCGTGCAACTGGATTACACCCGCTCGGCGAACTTGCCCTCGCCGCGGATGCGCTCGTTGAGCATCCCCAGGAGTTCGTCCTCGTCAAAGTCGAGCGAGAGCTCGGCGCACGTCCAGCTCGAGAGGAGGATGGCGTTGGCCAGGCGCACGCCCTTCATGCCGTCCGAGTCGGGGGCGAGCAGGGGTGTGCCGTTCAGCACCGCCTGCGCGAAGTTCTCGAGCACACCCGAGTGCTGCGCGCCCCACGGGGAGTCGAACTCGATGACCTCGGTGTCGCAGGGGACGGCGGCGTTGAGCTGGCCCGACCGCCGCATGACCCCGACGCGCACCCGCGCAAGGTCGTGCGCCCCCGAACGATCCGCGACACAATGGACGTGTGGCTCGACGATGCCCGCACGAGGGGCGTCGTGCGCGCCGCCGACCCGCGCAGCGCGAGCTGATCGGGTCGCTCCACTCCTCGGCCGTGACCCGGCCCCACCGATCGGAGCCCTCGTGAGCATCCCCGTGGCGGTCAGCCTGCCGCTCGCCGAGCGCGAGTTCATCTCGGTGCACGACCTGTTCCGCGTCGGCATCGGCCCCTCGAGCTCCCACACGGTCGGTCCGCTCCGCGCCGCGAAGGCCTTCGTCAGCACGCTCAGCGACGCCGAGCTGAGCAAGGTGAGCAGCGTCCAGTGCACCCTCTTCGGCTCGCTCGGCTCCACGGGCGTCGGCCACGGGACCCCCGATGCCGTCCTCGCCGGGCTCGCCGGCCACGAGGTCGAGCACGTCGTGCGCGACGACGTCGTCGCCGTCCGCGAGCGCGCCGACACCGAGGGGCGCCTCATGCTCAACGGCCGCCATGACATCGCGATCGACGCCGGCTGGCTGATCTTCGCCCCGCGCGAGCTCAAGCCGCGGCATCCCAACGCCCTGACCCTCATCGCCCGCGACGCGGCCGGCGCGGTCGTCGCGGAGGAGACCTACTACTCGATCGGCGGAGGATTCGTCGAGCAGGAGAGCGCGCCCGCCTCCGAGCGCGCCGGCGACGCGCACGACGCGGCCCCGCGAGTCCCGTACCCGCACGACACCGCCGCCGAGCTCCTGCGCCTCTGCCGCGCGAACGGCCTCACGATCGCCCAGCTGGCGCGCGCCAACGAGGAGGCGCTGCGCACCCCCGACGAGTCGAGCGCCGCCCTGCGCCGCATCTGGCACGCCATGAACGCGTGCATCGACGCCGGGCTCGAGACCCGCGGGACCCTGCCCGGCGGGCTCAACGTTCCGCGCCGCGCGGCCGCGATGGCCGGACAGCTGCGCGACATCGACGAGGCGCACACGCGCGACTGCACCCTCGAGTGGCTGCAGGCCTACGCGATCGCCGTCAACGAGGAGAACGCCGCGGGCGGCCGCGTCGTCACCGCGCCGACGAACGGGGCGGCGGGCATCATCCCGGCCGTGCTGCGGTACGCGCTCGACGTCCTCCCGATCACCGATAGGGATGCCGCGGCCGAGGACTTCCTGCTCGTCGCGGGGGCCATGGGCGCCCTCATCAAGAACAACGCGAGCATCTCGGGCGCCGAGGCCGGCTGCCAGGGCGAGGTCGGCTCGGCCGCCTCGATGGCCGCCGCCGGATTCACCCACCTGCTCGGCGGCTCGAGCGAGCAGATCGAGAATGCCGCCGAGATCGCCATGGAGCACTCCCTCGGCCTCACGTGCGACCCCGTCGCCGGCCTCGTGCAGCTGCCCTGCATCGAACGCAACGCAATCGGCGCGGGCAAGGCCGTCGCCGCGGCGCGCATGGCCATGCACGGCGACGGCACGCACCTCATCAGCTTCGACACCGTCGTGCAGACCATGCGGCAGACCGGCGACGACATGTCGCGCAAGTACAAGGAGACGAGCGAGGGCGGCCTCGCCGTCAACTACGTGGAGTGCTGAAGCCGGGCACCCGGCCTGTGCAGTGCGTTGCCGCCCGCGTCGGTGGTGACCGGCAGACTGACCCCCATGTGGAGATCCCGGCACCTCAGTGAATCGATCGACCGACCGCCCTCGGTCGTCATGGCCATCGCTCGCGATCCGCTGAGCCTGCCCGAGTGGGCCGCGGGTTTCGCCACGGGCATCGCGCGCGACGCCGAGGGCTGGCTCGTCGACGCCCCCTTCGGGCGGGTGCGGGTGGAGTTCCGCTTCGATGTCGAGGCGGGCATCCTCGACCACGACGTCGCGATGCCCGACGGAAGCGTCGTGCACAACGCGATGCGCGTCATCCCCAACGGCGGTGGCAGCGAGGTCGTGTTCAGCCTCTTCCAGCGCCCGGGGATGAGCGACGACGAGTTCGAGGCCGACGCGGCCGCCGTCGCCGCCGACCTGCGCCGCCTGCGCGAACTGTGCGAGAGGATGTCGGGGTGACCGATCAGCATCTCGTCGTCGTCGTCCTCGCCGCGGGTCAGGGCACTCGCATGAAGTCGCGCACCCCCAAAGTGCTGCACCCGCTCGCCGGAGTGCCGCTCATCGGGCACGTGCTCGCGACGGCCCGCGCGCTCGAGCCGGCCCACGTCGTCGCCGTCGTGCGGCACGAGCGCGACACGGTCGCCGCCGCGATTCTCCAGCTCGACGCTGACGCGATCGTCGTCGATCAGGACGAGATCCCGGGCACCGGGCGCGCCGTCGAGGCGGCATTGGATGCTCTCCCCGCCGATTTCGCCGGCGACGTGCTCGTCGTCTCGGGCGACGTGCCGCTGCTCGACGCCGAGACCCTCGCCGAGCTCGTCGCCGAGCACCGCGCACGCGCGGCCGCCGCGACCGTGCTGAGCGCCGTGCTCGACGACGCCACCGGGTACGGCCGCATCGTGCGCTCGGCGTCGGGGGATCTGGACCGCATCGTCGAGCAGAAGGACGCCTCCGACGACGAGCGGGCGCTCACCGAGATCAACTCGGGCACCTACGTCTTCCGCGTCGAGCCGCTGCGCAGCTCGCTCGCCCTCGTGTCGACCGACAACGCGGCGCAGGAGAAGTACCTGACCGACGTCATCGGGCTGCTGCGCGGCGACGGTCACGGCGTCGCGGCGCTTCCCGCCGGGCAGTCGTGGCTCGTCGCGGGCGTCAACGACCGCGTGCAGCTCGCCGACGCGGCGCTGCGCCTCAATCAGATGATCGTGCGCGGCTGGCAACTCGCGGGCGTCACCATCAGCGACCCCGCCTCGGTGTGGATCGACCGCACCGTCACGCTCGAGGCCGACTCCGAAGTGCTGCCCGGCACGCAGCTGAAGGGCGCGACGACGATCGCGGCCGGCGCCGTCGTCGGCCCCGACACGACGCTCACCGACACCGAGGTAGGGGAAGGAGCCCGCGTCAGCCGCACCGACGCGACGCTCGCCGTGATCGGGGCCAGGGCATCCGTGGGCCCCTTCGCGTACCTGCGGCCCGGCACGGTCGTGGGGGAGAAGGGCAAGATCGGCACCTTCGTCGAGACGAAGAACACGACCCTCGGCGCGGGCAGCAAGGTGCCGCACCTGTCGTACGTCGGCGACACGACCGTCGGCGAGGGCTCGAACATCGGCGCGGGCACCATCACGGCCAACTACGACGGGGTGAACAAGCACAAGACGGTCATCGGCTCGCACGTGCGCACGGGCTCGCACAACGTTTTCGTCGCCCCCGTTAGGATTGGCGACGGAGCGTATTCCGGCGCCGGCACGGTCATCCGCAAGGATGTCGGGCCGGGTGAGCTCGCCGTGACCGTCGCTCCGCAGCGCAACATCGCCGGCTGGGTGGAGAAGAACCGGCCGGGAACCGCGGCGGCAGAGGCCGCGGCCGACGCCACGGACGACTGACCCGCCCGGCACGACACCGGTACGGCACCGGCATCGGTACGGCACCGGCACCGATTCGAGCGTCGCCGCGGCGGCAGAAACCGAGGAACTCGTGGCGAGCATCAAGATCACCGGCCAGAAGCGCCTCGTCATCGTGTCGGGCCGCGCCTACCCCGAGCTCGCGGCGCAGATCGCCGCCGAGCTCGAGACCGAGATCGTGCCGACCGATGCGCGCACCTTCGCCAACGGCGAGATCTACGCCCGATTCGACGAAAGCGTGCGCGGCTGCGACGCCTTCGTCATCCAGTCGCACGCGCGGCCCATCAACGAGGCGCTCATGGAGCAGCTCATCATGGTCGACGCGCTCAAGCGCGCCTCGGCCAAGCGCATCACCGTCGTCGCGCCCTTCTACCCCTACTCGCGGCAGGACAAGAAGGGGCGCGGGCGCGAGCCGATCTCGGCCCGCCTCGTCGCCGACCTCTTCAAGGCGGCCGGCGCCGATCGCATCATGAGCGTCGACCTGCACGCCGCGCAGATCCAGGGCTTCTTCGACGGGCCCGTCGACCACCTGTTCGCGATGCCCGTGCTGCTCGAGCACTTCCGCTCGCAGCTCGACCCCTCGACCCTCGCGGTCGTCTCGCCCGACATGGGGCGCGTGCGCGTCGCCGACATCTGGAGCGACAAGCTCGGTGCGCCGCTCGCGATCATCCACAAGCGCCGCGACCCGCTCGTGCCGAACCAGGTCTCGGTGCACGAGATCGTCGGCGACGTCTCGGGCCGTGTCTGCCTGCTCGTCGACGACATGATCGACACCGGCCGCACCATCGTGAAGGCCGCCGAGGCTCTGAAGAAGAGCGGCGCCACCGGAGTCGTCGTGGCGGCGACGCACGCGATCTTCTCCGACCCCGCGTTCGAGATCCTTCAGTCGGAGGCGATCGACCGCGTCGTCGTCACCGACACCCTGCCGATCCCGGAGGCGAAGCGCTGGGACCGCCTCACCGTGCTGCCGATCGCGCCGCTCATCGCCCGCGCCATCCACGAGGTGTTCGACGACGGGTCGGTCACCTCGATGTTCGACGGCGCCGCGTAGCGCGCTGGAGCCAGCAGCGAAGGCAATTTCATGCCTTCGCTGCGACGCCGGCGCCGATGGCCGTCTCGGCCATCGGTCACACCTCGAGCCGCGGCCGGGCCGGGCCGGGCTCGGGCTCACCCGCGAGTGCACGGGTTTGTCACGAGTGCGCGCAGACGTACCCGTGAACTCGCCACGAACGCGTGTACTCGGCGGGAGCCGAACCCCGGTACCCGGTGCGACCCGAGCCGCGCACTCGACGCAGCGCGCGACCCGCGCCGCGACCGCTACGCGCCCACGAGCTCGCGGATGCACTCCTCGAAGACGCGGTGGTGGGCATCCACGTCTGCCCGGGTCGTCATGGGCGCCATGAGCGCCATGTTGTGGAACGGCGTGAGCATGATGCCGCGGTTCGCGAGGTACAGGTGGACGAAGTCCTCCAACTCGCCGTCGGCCGCCGCGGCCGCCGACGTGCCGTCGAGCGGGTAGGGCCGCGCGAAGCGGTACTCGGCGCGTGCGCCGAGCTGGTTGATCGCCCACGGCAGCTCGTAGCGCTCGAACAGCTCCTCGACCCCCGCGGTGAAGTACGTGGCCGTGTCGATCATTGTCGCGAAGGCCTCGTCGGTGAGCACGTGCTCGAGCGTCGCGCGCATGGCGGCGACCGAGAGCGGGTTGCCGGCGAGGGTTCCGCCGACGCCGCCCATGTCGACGAGGTCGAGGTCGGTGCGGGCGAGCGCGGCGGCGGCGAACTCGGCCGACAACCCGTACGCCCCGGTCGGGATGCCCCCGCCGATCGCCTTGCCGATGACGACGATGTCGGGCTCGAGGTCGTAGGCGGCGGTCATGCCGCCGGGCCCGGCCGAGAAGGTGTGCGTCTCGTCGATGATGAGCAGCGCCCCGTACTGCCGGGTGAGTGCGCGCACGCCCTCGAGGTACCCGGGCTGGGGCAGCACGATGCCGATGTTGGTGAGCGCCGGCTCGATGAGCACCGCCGCGACGTCGCCGTGCGCGAGGGCGCGCTCGAGGCCGGGCAGGTCGTTGTACTCGGCCGCGCGCGAGGTCTCGGTCACGGGCACGGGGGCGCCGACGTTGCCGGGGCGCGAGGCGCTCTCGCCGTCGGGCCCGACGACGACGAGCGACTCGTCCACCGATCCGTGGTAGCAGTACGAGTGGAAGACGATCTTCGGCCGTCCGGTGAGCGCGCGCACGAGTCGAATCGCCCAGCGATTCGCATCCGTCGCCGTGAGTGAGAAGCTCCAGCGGTCCATGCGGAAGCGGCGCGTGAGCTCGGCGCCGACCCACTCGGCGTCCTCCGTCGGAAGCATCGTGGTCAGCCCGCCGAGCTCGCCGATGCGGCGCTGCACGGCCTCGACGACCGCGGGGTGCGAGTGCCCGGCCATCGCGCCGGTGTCGCCGAGGGCGAAGTCGATGTACTCGTGCCCGTCGATGTCCCAGACGCGGTTGCCGACCGCGCGGTCGAGGTAGATCGGGAAGCCGCCCGCCTTCTTGTTCATCCACGTCATCGGCACGCGGCCGAAGAGGTGCTCGGCGCGCGCGTAGGCGGCCTTCGACTTCGGGCGGGCGGAGGTGAAGGCGTACTGTTCCCGGGCGGTGAGCGCGGCCAGGCGGGTGCGATCGATGCTGATCATGGGGTCCTCATTCGTTTCGTCGACGGCGCGGCCCGCTCGCGGGCACAGTGCACCGGCTCCGTGCGTGTTCTCGCATGAGGTGACCGGAAGCGATGAAAGCAACCACCGCTCCTCGACGGGTCAGGCGCTGCGCCCTTCGGGGCGCCGCCATCCGCGAACACGGAACGTGCCCATCATGGCAAACCGACGCCGATTCGCGGAAGAGGGGATGCTCGCCTCGCGCTCAGCTGCCGCTGCGCGGCCTCAGGTCGGGCGCGCCGGGGATCACGCCGAGCACGGCGATGCGCACCTCGCCCGTGGGGGCGAGCGCGTAGCAGTTCCACCCCAGGGTCTCGAGGGCGTCGAGCTCGAAGGCGACGCGGGCGGGAGTGCGGGCATCCCCTCTGACGTCGACGGCCAGCCGGCAGGCGCTCGCCGCCGTCGACCGGGCGAGCGCCCACGTGGCGAGAGCACCCGGCACGAGGAGGGCGAGCAGGGCGACGACGCTCACGGCGCGGGTGAGGCGGCGTCGGCGCTCCCACCGGGTCGGGGCGCTCTCGTCGCCGTCGCCGTCGTCGAGGTCGTCGGCGTCGAGGTCGTCGGAGGCGGGGTGCTCGCGCGGGTCGTCTTCCATCCTCGCCAGTCTCGCACGCGGTCGCGGGCGGCGGCGGGCCGGAGCCGTGCGCGCCTGCGGCACTCGGCAGGTCCGCACTCGGGGCGACGCGTCATCCAAATGAAGGGAGAGGGGCACATAGACACGGCGTGTCGCGCGGACACGTCGACCGCGGGCAGGCCGCTCCCTTCATTCGGGTGCGCCGACGGCGTGAGGTTGTCCGTCACCGTGCGCCGTTAGTC
>SCPB01000098.1 GCA_005502445.1 Microbacteriaceae bacterium X2B | reverse complement strand
TCATCGGCGGAGGCCACAACGGCCTCGCCGCCGCCGCCTACCTCGCGCGCGCGGGCCTCGAGGTCGAGGTGCTCGAGCGACTCGACGAGCTCGGCGGCGCGGCCGTCTCGGCGCAGGCCTTCCCGGGCGTCGACGCGCGACTCAGCCGCTACTCGTACCTCGTGAGCCTGCTGCCGCAGAAGATCATCACCGACCTGGGTTTGCGCATCGCCCTCGCCCCGCGCCGGTACTCCTCGTACACGCCCGTGCCCGGCGGCACCGGCGGGCTGCTCGTCGACGGCCAGGATGCGGCGGCCACCGCCGCGAGCTTCGCCCGCCTCGGCGCCGCCCCCGACGCGATCGCGTGGCGCGACTTCTACGCCGGCACCGAGCGCCTCGCCCGCGCGCTCTTCCCCACCGTCACCGACCCGCTGCTGACGCGCTCGGAGGCGCGGGCCGCGGTCGGCGACGACGCCCTGTGGGGCTCGCTGATCGAGCGGCCCGTCGGGCGCACGGTCGCCGAGACCTTCGCCGACGACCTCGTGCGCGGCGTCGTCTACACCGACGCGCTCATCGGAACCTTCGCCTCGAACGACGATGCGACCCTGCTCGCCAACCGCTGCTTCCTCTTCCACGTCATCGGGGGCGGGACGGGCGACTGGAACGTGCCCGTCGGCGGGATGGGAGCGGTGAGCGGCGAGCTCGCCCGGGCCGCGCGGCTCGCGGGGAGCATCCTCACCACGAACGCCGAGGTGACCGCGCTGAGCCCCGACCGCCTCGTGACGGCGCGGCAGGGCGGCGGCGCGCACGGGCCCGAGGTCGAGCGCACGATCGCCGCCCGGCACGTGCTCGTGGGCTGCTCGCCGCAGGAGCTCGCGCGCCTGCTCGCCGCGGGCGGCGCCGACGACCAGTTCGGGGCCGCGGCCCCCGAGGCGGAGGGCGCGCAGGTGAAGGTCAACCTGCTGCTGCGGCGCCTGCCGCGCCTGCGCGACGCGGGCATCGCGCCCGAGGCGGCCTTCGGCGGCACCTTCCACATCAACGAGACCTTCACGCAACTGCAGTCGGCGTACGAGTCGGCGGTCGCCGGTCGGCTGCCCGATCCGATCCCCGCCGAGATCTACTGCCACTCGCTCACCGACCCGACGATCCTCGGCCCCGAGCTGCGCGAGGCGGGCGCGCACACGCTCACGGTATTCGCGCTCCACACCCCCGATCGGCTGCTCACCGAGCGCACGAACGACGCGATGCGCGAAACGCTGCAGCGCGCAGTGCTCGACTCGCTCGACTCGGTGCTCGCCGAGCCGATCGAATCGCTCATCATGACCGACGCCGAGAGCCGGCCCTGCATCGAGACGAAGACGACGCGCGACCTCGAGCACGCGCTGCGGCTGCCGGCCGGCAGCATCTTCCACGGCGACCTGTCGTGGCCGTGGGCCGAGGACGGCGCCGACCTCTCGACGCCCGCCGCGCGCTGGGGCGTCGACACGGGGCTCGAGGGCATCCTGTTCTGCGGCTCGGCGGCCCAGCGCGGGGGCGGCGTGAGCGCGATCGGCGGGCACAACGCCGCGATGGCGGTGCTGGAGGGGCGGTGAGTCCCGCACTGCGCCCAGCCCGGTGCGCTGACCCCCTCACCCGCCGACGATCGCCATGACCGCGAGCGCCGCCCCGAGCGCTCCGGTGACGCCGAGCACAACCGCGCCGCGCATGATGAGGCCGTAGGGGTGGCGGTCCTCCGGGTGGCTGCGCGAGACGCGCGGCGTCGTCGCCCCGACGACGAGGGCGCCGAGTGCGACGACGCCCGCGGCGATCGCGACGGGCAGCTCGCCGAGGCGGAAGGCCGTGAACGCCGCGAAGAGGGCGACGAGCGCGGAGGAGGCCGAGGTGCGCTGCCACGACAGCGAGGTGCGGCTCGCCGGTGCGGACCGCGCCGGGTCCCGCGGCACCGTCAGACCCCGTCGAGCGCCTGATAGG
>SCPB01000018.1 GCA_005502445.1 Microbacteriaceae bacterium X2B | reverse complement strand
CACCGGCACCTGCGCCGCAAAAAAAGGGGAAGAAACGAATGTTCGCATGGATTGCAGGATTGGGCCTCCTGGCCAAGCTCACGGTGGGTGCTGGCACCGTGGCTCTGGGGCTGACAGGGGTCGGCGTTGCCGGCGCCGCCGGTGTTCTGCCGGGCGAGGTGCAGACGGCGTTCGACGAGGCGGTCTCGGTGGTGCTGCCTGCCGCTGAGGATGAGGCCGCTGAGGACGAGGCCGTTGAGGATGAGGCCGTCGAGGACGGAGCCGTGACCGACGCCGAGGCCGTCGAGGACGAGGCCGTGACCGACACCGAGGCCGTCGAGGACGAGGCCGTGACCGACGCCGAGGATGCCGGTGACGACGTCGCCGGAATCGACGATGAGGAGTCGGGTCGCGCTCAGGAGGAGCTCTACCGCGAGAGTGGCGACACTCACGACGAGGCCGATGACGTCGACGAGTACGGCGTCGATGAGGAGTCGGGTCGCGCTCAGGAGGACTCCTACCGTCAGGGCGATGACGCAGTCGAGGAGACCCAGGTCGTGGAGAGCGACGAGGTCGAGGTCGAGCAGAACGTCGACTCGGACAGCGACAGCGCGACCGACAGCGGCTCTGCTTCGGGCTCCGGCGCTGAGGTCACCGCGGGCTCCGAGGCCGACGCGCAGAGTGCCACGACGTCGGGCGGTCGTCCGTAACACCCGCTGCACCGGTCATCGCGCTGCTGCCGTGGCGCGACACGACGGCCCCTCTCGATTCGGGTTCGAGAGGGGCCGTCTCTCGTGCGCGGTGACGACTGCAACGGCGCGAGGCGTGCCCCCCATAGCGCGCTCCGCCTGGTTCTGCCCCCGGATTGGGGGCCTTTTCGGGGCCCTGCAACTGTCATCCGCACGCGACAACGACACCCGGGTGCCGTATCGTCGAGACTCGTGGGGGCGCGGTCGGGAGTCAGTGGCGAGACGTTCACGTCCGTGCTGCTTGCCGCGCAAGCCGGCGCTTCCTGGGCGTGCACCCACATCTGGGTCGAGCACGCTCCGGCCGTCGCGGCCTTCCTCGCCGCGCGTGGCTCGCGCGAGCCGGAGGATCTCACGAGCGAGGTGTTCCTCGCGGTGTTCGAGCGCATCCGGGACTTCTCGGGCGACGCCGTCGCCTTTCGCTCATTCGTGTTCTCCGTCGCCTATCGGCGACTCGTCGATGAACTGCGGATGCGGTCTCGCCGTGGCGAGACCGCCGAGTGGACTCCGGAGACCGACCCGCGGCGGGCATCCAGCGCCGAGGACGAGGCGACCGCCCGCATCGGCGATGAGCGTGCTCTCGCGCTGCTCGACCAGCTTCCGCCTGACCAGCGCGACGTCATGGTACTGCGCATCGTCGCCGATCTCACCGTCGAGCAGGTCGCCGAGGTGCTGCACAAGCGTCCGGGCGCCGTGAAAGCCCTGCAGCGTCGCGCGCTCGAGAATCTCAGAAAGAAAGTTGCGCCGACCCGTACCCATATCGGCCCCGCTGGCGATAGCAGTGAATGAGATGAAGAACCGGATCACCGACCACGAGGCCGAGCTGCTGCTGGCCGGGAGGACCCCCGAGGGTCGCCCCGACTTCGGCGAGCTCGCCGCCTCGGTAGCCTCGTTCCGCTCGGCCGCTTTTGAGACGGTTCCGCGGCCGTCCGCGGCGCTGGCCGACCGGCTCGGGTTGCCGCAGGACGCGCTCGTCGCGGCGATGGCGACATCGACAGCAGCGTCGTCGGGGCGCGTCGCGGCCGACGCGCCCTCCGCTGCTCTCGCCGCCGAAGCTCCGCGGACCGGAGTCATCAGGGGGCTGCGCGAGCGGGTGGCAGGTTTCGGCCTGGCCACCAAGATCGCGGCAGGTGTTGGTGCCCTCGCGCTCGGAATCACCGCCACCGGTGCCGCGGGCGCTCTGCCCGGTGCTATGCAAGACGCGTTCGATGACATCGTCTCGGCCGTGATCTCGGTCGAGCGCGATGTCGAGGGCGATGCCGATGTCGTGGTCGTCGACGAGGAGTCCAGCGTCGAGGACGTGGTGGCTCCTGCAGACCAGCCGCTGCCCGTCGAAGGCGAGGAGGGCGACGGCCGCGACGAGGTCGACCCTCCGCTGTCGGAGGACGCTGCAGTCGCCCCGGAGACCGTCGAAGAGTCCGAGGGCGGGGTCGGCACCGGGAGCGACGGCTCGGCGGAATCGCCCGAGTACGGGTCCGGATCGGACACATCGGGTTCGGGATCGGGATCAGAGACGGGACCGGGATCGGCGACGACGGACTCGGGGTCGAGTGCGCCCGCCGAGGAGACCGATTTCGGTACGGGCGTCGATGTCGAGAGCGGTGAGCCGTCCGGCGGCGGGGTTCGTGGACCCTGACCCTCTCACTGACTGGCGCAGCTGCTGACAGCGCGCGCCACGGCCCCTCGCGATTCGGGTTCGCGAGGGGCCACTTCCGTTCCCTCGCCCGTCGTCGCCGCAGCGAAGACGTCAGAGCGGCTGCGGCGGGCGACTCGGGAGTGGCGTGTTGGCTGAAGAGCTCGCATGGTCGTAGCCTTGAGTCGGTGACGCAGCCGCGAACAGCGCTCGTCGTCGCCTCTCGCGATTCGGGTTCGTGAGAGGCGTGGGTCCCTCGCGATTCGGGTTTGCGAGGGGCCCACCTTCCTCGAGCGCCGGGTCAGCGAATCAGCGGTGCGCAGGCTGCGGCGATAGCGTCGACGTGGCGGGTGTCGGTGCCGCAGCACCCGCCCATGACCGTCAGGTTCGGCAGTCGATCCGCGAGTGCCACGTATCGGCGGGCGAGGTCGCCGGGGTCGCCATCGTCGAGTTCCTGGGCCTCGTCGAGCTCGGCGTGGCTTCGTACGGAGGCGTTGGCGCGCACGCCGCGCACGCGGGCGATCACGGGTGAATCGGGGTCGAGCGCTTCGGCGAAGTGAGCCGGGTGAGCGCAGTTGATCATGACGTACGCTGCGTACCCATCGGTCGCCGCATCGACCTCTGCGATCGCCTCGTCGAGCGATTGCCCGGTCGGCAGGCGCCCATCGGTCTCGACGGTGAACGAGATGACGACGGGGATCGCGGCTGCGCGCGACGCCAGCACGATGCCGACGGCCTCCTCCGCATAACTGATCGTCATCGCGGTCACCACGTCCGCGCCGGCATCGGCGAGCGCCTCGATCTGCGGGCGGTGATAGGCGGCGGCCTCGGCAGCGGTCATGACGGCGCCCGGCCGGTAGCCATCGCCGCGAGGGCCGATGCAGCCGCTCACGACGATGTCGCCGACGTCAGCGTAGTCCGTGAGCACGGCCCGGCCGGTCTCGTCGTCGAGGAGGGCGAATGCGGCGAAATCGGGTAGATCGAAGCCCGCGCGGAAGATCAGCGTCGTCTCGAGCCCGCCATCGGTCAGGAAGAGCCGGTGGTCGAGCTGGGGGAGCTGGGCGAGCGTGCCGGACTCCTCGGTGGGCGGAACGCGGTCGAGCGCTATCGCTGCCGCAGACGGATCATTCGCGTGACCGAGCTCTCGTCGAGGGCGGCGATCGAGTTGTGCGACTTGACGAACTCCGAGAACGACCCGAACCCGAGCACCTTCTCGTTGAAGGCCGGGTCGAGCCGCACCATGAGGTTCTTGACGAACGAGGCGTGCACCCACTCGCTGTCCGCTTCACGCTCGTGCGCCTGCTGCAGGGCTCTGATGAGCAGCTTGCGCGCCGCGCGTTCTGCGGGCGTCGACGTCGACGGGGCTGCGGCGGCCTGCTTCCGCTGCACGGGTTTCTTCGCGGGAGCATCCGGGCCGCCGTCGACGGCGCCGACGGCCTCGCTGCCGACCGGAGTCGCACCCGCGGGGGCCGCGACGGGTTCGTCGAACTCGGCCGCGATGTGCGAGGCGGGGCGGATTCCCGGCATCGAGTCGTAGTCGGCGAACTCGGTGCACGCCGCCGCCAGCGACTTGCTCGTGCCGCCGGCGACGCCGACGCCGATGACTGAGCGCCCGAGACGCCTGGCCCGTTGCGCGAGAGGGATGTAGTCGCTGTCGCCCGCCGCGATCACGACGTGGGTGATGTCGACGAGCCGGAAGAGGTCTTCGATGACGTCGACGGCGAGGCGGATGTCTGCTCCGTTCTTCATCTGCGCCGTCGCCGGGAAGAGCTGGGTGAGGTCGACGGCGCGCTCCATGAGCTGGCCCTGGTAGCTCGCGTTGACCCCGATCGACCAGTCGGCGTACGCGCGGCTGACGACGATGTCGCCGAAGGAGGTCGCGTAGTCCAGGATCGCGCTGATGTCGATCGTCGCGGCGTCGACCTTCGCCTTCTGCTCCGCGCTGGCCCCCGTGAGCCCGGGCCCGAGGCGGTACACGTTGTCTTTGCGCCAGGCGCCGCGGCCGTGCACCTGGTCGTAGCGCGAGATGACGATGTTGTCGAAGTCGATGTAGACGGCGACGCGGTTCTCTGAACTGTCGGCCATGCGGCCCCCTCTCGAACGGAGCGGCTGCGCCGGTTCCGGATGCGCCCATCCTGCCAGGCGCGCGTGTATCGACCTACAGGCCCGCGAGCAGGCCGCGCCCCGCCGGTACGACGGCGAGCCCGAGCGCGAGCAGGTTGAGCGCGACGGTCGACCAGAACACGACGCGGAAGCTCGACTTGAGCGTCTTGTGCCGCAACCAGCGCTGGGCGATGATCGCCCCCGGCCAGCCGCCGGCGAGAGCGACGACGTGCAGCGTCGATTCGGGCGTGCGCCAGCCGCCGGTGGCGGCGTTGCGCTTGTCGCTCCAGTACAGCAGCCCGGCAGCGGCGCTCATGCCGCCGTAGAGCACCATCACCCAGTAGGGCATCTCCCAGGCGAGCAGTCCGAGCGCGAGCACCGTCAGGAGCGTGCCGATGCTGAGCACGTCGAGCACCGTCCAGGCCTGCGGGCCCCGGCGGCCCTCCTCGGCCCGGGCCAGGCCGTCACTGCGCGGCATCGCGGCGGCGCGCGCGACACCCTCGATGTCGGCGGCGACCGCCTGGGTTCGGCCGCGGTCGTCGGTCGCTGCGGTGAAGTGCACGCGGTCGCCCGCGAGCGGTCGGCGCTCGAGGGGGCCGAACGCCGAGACGTGCACGAAGAGCTTCTCGCCACCGTCGTCCGGTTTGATGAAGCCGAAGCCGCGGTCGTCGTTCCAGCGCGAGATGACGCCGCTGCGCGTCGACCTCGGGCTGATCGTCATGAGACCACTCTGCCACGCGCGGCTCGGCGACAGGGGCTCGCCCACGGCGACTTAACCGAGGGGTAGTTGCCCGGACTGAACTCACGGGCTGAAACTCACGTGGCGCTCGCCTGCGGCGGCGCACCACTGCGCAGTCGAGCACAAACGCGGGCTCGCGGCAACCCTCTCGCGAGTCCGACGATCGCTCTGTACCGTTCTCGGCGTCACCACCTCCGAGAGTCACAGAGCACGAGGCCAGCATGCGCAGCGCAGAATCACCGGTCGGCTGCACGCCGACGATCCTCGGCGTCCGCGCCGATCACCGAGAGCCAGCCGGCTCGTGATCGCAGCATCCCTCCTGCCCCCTCGATCCGGCACGCCTCCCGTGATCGATGAGTCCTGCGTCGGCGGCTGGCAGCGCGATCAGCGCTCGGTGCCCACCATGTGGGTTGCCGTCTGGGATTCCCTCCGTTCGTTCCCCGGAGTGATCGCCGGCCCGTCGGCGATGCGGGAGGGTGGCTCGCGAGCCGTGCTCGTGCCCTCGGTTGTCAACCCGGTGGCGGGCACCTCGTTCGCCCGAACTGGCCTGCCGCTCGAACCGGCCCACCTCCACGGCCCCGCAGACACGAGCATCCACCTGGTGCTGCCACCCGCTCGGGCGGCGATCGCCGTCGCCCACGGCTGGGCCCGCCCGTGCCCCCTCGCCGTGCACGGTACCGAGTTGATCGTGTTCGGCCCGCGCGACGAGGCAGAGCTCGCGATAGTCACGGGGCTCGCGCGCGAGAGCGTGGCCTGGGCGCTCGCGCAGAACAGCGTCACCACGTTCCGCTCCCCGATCGCGAAGTCGGTCGCGGGCTCCTCGCTCCCGACGCTCACCTCGGAACCCGCTCTCGCGGCGGCGATCACCGCCGCGTAGCCCGAGACGTCCCGCGCTCGCGGCGGTGTCAACCCCCTGTGGCGACCGTACGCCGATGCCTAACGTGGCTCGCGAATCAACCGCCCGGCTGGCGCGACCGCGCCTCACGGGCGAAACAGGGAGGTCACCATGACGAGCACCATCCATGCCGATGTCGACGTCGACGTTCCCATCGATGTCGCCTACGACCAGTGGACGCAGTTCGAGTCGTTCCCCGACTTCCTCAGCGGAGTCGAGAGCGTCACGCAGCTCGACGACACCCGGCTGCACTGGGTCGTCTCGGTCGGCGGCGTCGAGCGCGAGTTCGATGCGATCATCACCGAGCAGCGCCCCGACGAGGTGATCGCGTGGCGCAGCACGGAGGGCGAGTTGCACTCCGGCCGCGTCGTCTTCACCCCGAAGAGCCCAGAATCGACCCACATCGAGGTCGAGATGGCGTGGGAGCCCCAGGGCTTCGTCGAGAAGGTCGGCGCCGCGCTCAACATCGATGAGGCGCAGGTCGGCAGCGACCTGCGCGACTTCAAGCACATGATCGAGGAGCGCGGGGTCGAGACCGGGGCCTGGCGCGGTGACGTGCGCGACGGGCGCTCGAGCAGCGTGCGCCCGGGCGACATCGATCCCGACCGCCCGAGCATGCTCTAGGGGCGCGCGCACGCCACGCAGGGCGCAGCCCCGGCGGGGCTGCGCCCTGCGCATCCTCGTCGCCGGATCGACGGCGAACGGTCGTGACCCTCAGTCGTCGAGCGGGCGGTCTTTGCGCTTGACGCTCGAGTAGCGGGCGTGATGGTGGGCGCCGGCCAGGCGGGAATCCTCGGTGAGGTCGAGGCCGTGCGTGCTCGCAGCGGCGATCGCCATCTGCTCGAGCCACTCGCGGTCGATCTCGGGGTGCCGGCTGCCGCTGTACCGGAAGTACATCGGGATCGACGGGTCGATCCAGATGGCGCTGCGGCCGTCGCCGACGGCGGGCGCGTCGCGCCAGCTGAAGAAGAAGTTCTCGCCGCGGCGCAGCTTCGCCGACATGACGATCTGCACGTGGGCGAGCAGGCGGTCGTCGAACTGGATCTCGATGGACGGTGATCCGTAGATCAGTGCTCCCATGAGGGGCCCCCTAAGGTGTGAGAGCGGGGTGCCGGGTGGGCGTGCAAGAAAGTGAATATCCGAAACCGCTCGTTCGCCAGGGTAACGACTTCCTGCCCCCCGGAGGGGGGTGGTGCTGATTTATTGCACCATCCGGACAGTTCGGAACGTTCCGTCAACCCTGAGCGGGCGATCGGCAGGCGACCTGGCACAATGGAGGCACCATGAAGATCATCGCCGTCGTCGCGTCGCTCGCGCTCTTCCTCGCCTCGTTCCCGCTCTTCGCCTACGCCTTCTGGGTTCCGGAGGAGTGGGCGGCGATCACGTTCTTCACCGGCATCATGTCGGCGTCGCTCGCCCTGGCGATCCCTTTCCACATCCTCGGCCGACGCGACTAGGCGGTCTCGAGAATCCGCGCGGTGAAGGCTCCGACGCGCTCGGCGAGGCCGGCGCTGCGACGCTCGACGAGCTCGTCGCGCATGAGTCGCATCTCGCTCATACCGGGGAGGATGCGGATCATGATCGAGCACGCGAGGTCGGCGCAGATGTAGGTGCCGATCGAGTTGCCGGCGAGACCGGCGGCACCCCCTCGGGGGGCGCTGAACATGCGCACTTGCGTCGCCGGCTGCGGCGTGTGGCACAGCGAGCACATCGCGCCGATGCCGGGCCGCAGCGAGCTGGAGGCGGCGCGCAGCAGGATGCCGACCGGCCGATCGCCGACCCAGTGCACGAGGTAGCCGCGCAGCGAGCCCTGCGGGTCGCGCCAGCCGAGGAACTCCCGCTCCTCCCAGACGACCTCGTGCAGGCCCGGAAGCTGCATGCGCTCGATCTCGGCCGGAGCGGCGTTGATCATCGATTCCACGATCTGGTCGGCGGTGAGCGGCTTCATCCCGGCCAGGGTACGACACCCGCCTGCGCGAGCGGGGATGGCGAGGGGCGACCCGGGCCGGGCCGCCCCTCGCTCGTGCCCGTGCGCTTCTAGCCCTGGAGCGAGAACTGCGCGTCGATCGTGATCGTGACCTGTTCCCCGAGGAGGAAGCCCCCGGTCTCGAGCGGGGCGTTCCAGCTCACACCGAAGTCGTGGCGGTTGATGACGGTCGAGCCGCTCGCGGCGGCCTTGAGGTTGCCCCACGGGTCCTTCGCGATGCCGCCGAACTCGCCTGTGAGGGTGATCGGCTTCGTCACGCCGCGCAGCGTGAGGTCGCCGTCGAGCAGCACTTTCTCGCCCTCGATGCGGATTCCCGTCGATACGAAGGTCATGGTCGGGTACTGCTCGGGGTCGAAGAAGTCGTTGCTCCGCAGGTGCGCGTCGCGGTCGGCGTTGCCGGTGGTGATCGAGGCGACGTCGACGGTGACCTCGACGGTCGACTCGGCGGGGTTCTCCGCGGCGTGCACGGTGGCGTCGAACGATTCGAACGTGCCGCGTACCTTGCTGATGGCGAGGTGGCGCACCGAGAAGCCGATCTCGGTGTGGGCGGGGTCGATCTTCCAGGTGCCGGCGACGTACCCGGGAATGGTCTCTGCGGTGATGGTCATGGTCTCTCCTTCGTGTGCATCGAGCGGCGCGGTGGCGCACAAGTCAATGCAACTGAATGGAGTTGCCGGTCTATTCCCGACGTCGGCGAATTCCGCAGAAACCTTCGGGCAGGCTTGAATGAACTCGTGCCCGATCGTGCCCCGCTCGTCTCCGCCCTGCGCGCCGATCTCTCCGCCGCCGATTACAGCGTCGACGCGGTGAGTCGACTCTGGGGCAACGAGGCCGATGCCGCGCTGCGTCGAGGCGATCGCGTCGTCGCTCGTCGTGCTCTGCGCGTCGCGCCTGCCACGCCGCTCGTCGCCCTCGCCCGGCTGTTCCTCGTCGCCGACCCCGTCGAGCCGGGTGCGCTCGCCGCCGCGCTCCCGCGCCTCGGCCTCGAGGGGGCGCTCGAGCTCGGCATCGCCGGGCCGGAGGAGGGCGCGGGGCACTGGCGCGCGCGGCTCGACCTGCGCCCGTATGCCGCGATCGACGCCACCGGGGCCGTCTCCTGGTGGGTCGTCTCCGATCTCGGCGAGCTCGCCCTCGGCCGCGAGCTCGGCCCCGACCACGTGCTCGGCATCGGCGGCGCCTCGACGACGCTCGCCTCGCTCGTTCCGACGACCGCGACGGGCCGCGTGCTCGATCTCGGCACCGGATGCGGCGTCCAGTCGCTGCACGCGTCCCGCCACGCCGCATCCGTCGTCGCGACCGACATCTCGCGCCGCGCGCTCGACCTCGCCGCGCTGACCCTGCGGCTCAACGGCATCGACGTCGGGGCGGGCGGCGTCGAGCTGCGGCACGGCGACCTCTACGCCCCGGTCGCCGGCGAGCGCTTCGATCGCATCGTGTCGAACCCTCCCTTCGTCATCACCCCGCGAGCGGAGGGCGTGCCGGTCTACGAGTACCGCGACGGCGGTCGCGTCGGCGACGGCATCGTCGAGGAGGTCGTGCGCGGCGCCGCCGAGCACCTCGAGCCGGGCGGCACCGCTCACCTGCTCGGCAATTGGGAGTACCGGGCCGCCGATGCTCCCTGCGCCCACGGCGGCGACGGTCTCGCCCGCGTGCGCAGCTGGGTCGTAGAGTCGGGGCTCGACGGCTGGATCGTCGAACGCGAGCGGCAGAGCCCCGCACGCTACGCCGAGACCTGGATCCGCGACGGCGGCATCCGCATCGGCGACCCGGCCTTCGAGCGGCTCGCCGAGCAGTGGCTCGCCGACTTCGAGGCACGCGGCGTCACGGGCGTCGGCTTCGGCTATCTCGTGCTGCGTCGCCCGCTCGACGAGCGCGCCCCGCGCCTCATCCGCACCGAGCGCCTGCTCGACGCGCTCGGCTCGTCACCGACGGGCATCGGCGACCACCTCATGGCCGGATTCCACGCGCACGACGCGATCTCGGACCTCGACGACGCGAACCTCGCGCGCCTGCGATTGCGCGTCGCCCCCGACGTCACCGAGGAGCGCCACCAGTGGCCGGGGGCCGAGGGCCCGACGGTCATCAGGCTGCGGCAGGGCGGCGGCTTCGGGCGCGTCGTCGACGCGGATGCCGCACTCGCGGGGCTCGTCGGCGCGAGCGACGGCGAGCTCTCAGTGGGTCGGCTCGTGAGCGCACTGGCCGAGCTGCTCGAGGTCGACGAGCGACTGCTCGCCGCCGATCTGCTGCCGCGCGTGCGCGAGCTGATCGTGACGGGGTTCCTCAGCCTCGCGTGCTGAGCCCGCCGCTCGGCTCGGAGCGCGGTGCGCGGCGCCACGACGGCACCGTGAGGAGGATCGCGAGCGCGCTGAGCGCGACGCCGCCCTGCAGCACGGCCCAGGATCCCGCGCTCGGTCCGCCGCTGACGAGGTGACCCAGTTCGTCGCCGATGTCGTCGACGAGGCCGATTCCGAGCGAGACGTAGGCCGGCATCGCCGCGACGACGAGCGCGCTGCCGGCGATCGCGGCGAAGGCGATGAAGCGCCGCGGGGCGAGCAGCAGGTCGAGGCCCGGGGTCGGCAGTCGGCCCAGCAGCGCGAGGGCGAGCGCAGCGACGAGAGCGATGACGGCCCAGACGATGACGGCGACGACGAACCCGGAGCGGCTCGCCGGGTTCCACACCGCGTACACCTCGTCGAGGCCGAGCGTGCCGCCGGCGAGCGCGAGCGGATGCTCCACGACGAGCATCCAGGCGATGACGCCGGCCCACACCAGCAGCGCGGCGGCGAGGATCGCGCCGAGGGTGCGGCGCGGGAGGCGCCGACTCCGCGCGGGGGCGGGATGGCGTTCTTCCCACCCGGCGGGGAAGATGATGCGGGGTCCGCGCGGCGGGGCGGGCGCATCCCAGTCGCCGTTCGCGACCCGCTCGACGCCGCGCACGCCGCGCCGGATCGCGAGCGCGTTGAGCACTCCGCCCGCGACGACGAGCAGAACGGCGACGATCGGCGCGAGCACGCCCCACGCCGTGGCGAGGGCCGCCATGGGCTCGGGAGTCGACGGCTGCATCGCCGCGCCGCCCCCCGACGACAGCAGCCAGGAGAGGAAGGCGAGGGGGGCGAGCAGCAGACAGGTGAGCCCCCAGCGGAACAGGGCGGTGGCGAGCACGGGTCGACCTCCTGATCAATTGCCGCCTACCCTAGCGAGGTCGCGCGAGCGACCGCCCGACCGCCCGCGCCGGCGCATCCTCGAATCGATTCGAGACGGCCCGGCGATTCGATTACAGTGGCGCGCATGACCCTGCGAACCCTCGGCAATTCCGGCACCATCGTGAGCGACTACGCCCTCGGCACCATGACCTTCGGCGCGGAGTCGGACGAGCGCGCCAGTCACGCGATGCTCGACGCCTTCGCCGCCGCGGGCGGCACGCTCATCGATGCCGCCGATGTCTACAGCGCCGGCCTCAGCGAGCAGATCATCGGTCGCTGGCTCGCCGCGAACCCCGACGTCGCCGACCGCATGGTCATCGCGACGAAGGGCCGGTTCCCGATGGGCGCCGACGCGAACGACCTCGGCACCTCGCGCCGCCACCTGCGTCGCGCCCTCGAGGCCTCGCTGCGGCGGCTCGGCGTCGACCACGTCGACCTGTACCAGCTGCACGCCTGGGACCCGATCACGCCGCTCGACGAGACTCTGAGCTTTCTCGACGACGCGATCCGCTCAGGGCTCGTGTCGTACTGGGGCGTCTCCAATTTCACCGGCTGGCAGCTCACGAAGGCCGTGCACCGGGCGATCGCCCGCGGCATGGATGCTCCCGTCACGCTGCAGCCGCAGTACAGTCTGCTCTCTCGCGAGATCGAGTTCGAGATCGTGCCGGCCGCGCTCGACGCGAGCATCGGCCTCCTGCCCTGGGGGCCGCTCGCGGGCGGCTGGCTCACCGGCAAGTACCGCCGGGATGTCGCCCCCAGCGGCGCTACCAGGCTCGGCGAAGACCCGGACCGGGGCGTCGAGGCTTACGGTCGCCGCTCGGCGGAGGAGCGCACGTGGGTCGTGCTCGACGCGCTGCACGAGGTCGCCGAGGGCCACGGCGTTCCGCCCTCGCGCGTCGCTCTCGCCTGGCTGCAGTCGCGGCCCGGCATGACCTCGGTGATCCTCGGCGCGCGCACGGTCGTGCAGCTGCACGACAATCTCGCCGCGAGCGAGCTCGAGCTGACGCCCGAGCAGCTCGAGCGGCTCGATGCGGCGAGCGCGCCGCGCACACCCGACTACCCGTATGGCGAGCTCGGCGTGGAGCAGCGGGCCCGGCGCATCTGATCGATAGCGTCGGGGGGTGACTGCCTCGCCCCCCGACGGATTGAGCTCCGATCGATACGGCTCTGATCGATACGGCTCGGACGAGCTCGGCGGCGAGTGGCGCCCCCGCGGGCGCTCGGCCGTGCCCGAGGTTCCCGCCGAGCGCGACCTCGTCGTCGAGCTGCCCGACTCGGGCTTCGTCGGCGCCGTCCTGCGCGTCGGGCTCGGCACGGTGCACCTCGAGGATCGTCGGGGGAGGGTGCGGGTCTTCCCGCTGGGGCCGGGGTTCCTCGTCGAGGGCGCCCCGGTCATCCTCGCGGCGCCCGTCGCGGCGGCGCCGGTCGGTCGCCGGCGCACCGCGAGCGGGTCGTTCGCGGTGGAGCAGCAGCGCGCCCGTGTCGCGCGCGGCAGCCGCATCTGGGTCGAGGGGCGGCACGACGCCGAACTCGTCGAGCAGGTGTGGGGCGACGACCTCCGCGTCGAGGGCGTCGTCGTCGAGTACCTCGACGGCGTCGACCGCCTGGCCGAGCGGCTGCGCGAGTTCGCTCCGGGACGGGGACGACGCGTCGGCGTCCTCGTCGACCACTGGGTGCGCGGCTCGAAGGAGGAGCGGCTCGCCGCGGAGGCGCTGCGCGGCGTCGACGCGCGCCACGTGCTGGTCGTCGGCCATCCGTACGTCGACGTGTGGCAGGCGGTGAAGCCCGAGCGGCTCGGCATCGAGCACTGGCCCGAGGTGCCGCGCGGTCAGGACTGGAAGACCGGGGTGCTGCGCTCGCTCGGCTGGCCGCATGCGACGCAGGCCGACACGGCCGCCGCGTGGCGGCGCATCCGCGGATCGGTGCGGCACTTCGGCGACCTCGACCCGGCGCTGCTCGGTCGTGTCGAGGAGCTCATCGACTTCGTGACCGCGGAGGGCTGAGAGCACCACCGGATGGAGGACCGCCCGCGGCGCTGATCGCTCGGGCGGGGATCGCCCGAGCGTGACGAGAGCCGCCCCACATCGTCGGGAGGCGGCTCTCGTTCAGATCGCGTGACGCATCACGCGAGGCGCTGCAGTCTGCGAGGACTAGAGCGGGCGGATGTTCTCGGCCTGGAGGCCCTTGGGGCCCTGGGCGACGTCGAACTCGACCTTCTGGTTCTCATCGAGCGAACGGTAGCCGTTGCTCTGGATGGCCGAGAAGTGCGCGAACACGTCGGCGCTTCCGTCATCGGGGGTGATGAATCCGAAGCCCTTTTCGGCGTTGAACCACTTCACGGTGCCTGTCGTCATTGCTGACTCCTTCATTCCTACTTCACGGAGTTTCGACTGTCGAAACCACCAGTCGAACCAACTCGTGAACCGCATCCATAGGGGAGTAGCGACCTGCATGGTGTTTCAGGGCGTTCGGAACAGCGAGGCGTATCAACTTCGCTGCTCACAGTAGTGCACGAGCACCCACTCGGCACGATCGTCACCGAGTTGTTACCGACCCGTCGCACAGGCGACCCCTAGCGTGCTGGCCTAGTCTCGACCCGTCACGCGCCGCTCACCGGCTCGAACTCCCGGGAGGAACCATGAGCTTTCTCGACCGAATCTTCGGCAGCAGAACCCCCGAGCCCGAACACTCGCCCCCGCCCCGTGCGCCGCGCAGCGACGACGAACGTGCCGTCGAGCGCTACCGCTACCTGCTCGAGACCGCGCCGCCCGAGACGATCGAGCAGGTGCACGCCGAGGCCTTCGCGAAGCTCACCCCCGAGCAGCGGCGCCTCGTCTTCGACCGGCTGACCGACCAGGCACCCGCGGGCGAAGCGCCGCAGAACGATGAGCCGGCGACCCTCGCGAAAGCCGCCACGCGCTCCGAGCTCCGGCAGCCGGGCACGATGGAGCGCTCCTTCGGCGGGCCATCGTTCGGCAGCATGCTGGGCGCATCGCTGCTTGGCACGGTCGCCGGCTACGTCGTCGGCTCGGCGCTCGTGAGCGCCTTCCTCCCGCCGATGGACGCGGGCGGCACGGAGGCGGGCGCCGATACCGGCGATGCCGGTCAGGATGCGGGCGCCGCCGACTCCGGCGCCGATTCCGGCGGTCTCGACGGCGGCGGCTCGTTCGACGCGGGAGGATTCGACGGCGGCGGTTTCGGCGACTTCGGTCTCTGACGTGCCGAGACCTCAGCGCATCGAGCCTCGACCCGGCCAGGAGTCGGTGTGGGACTACCCGCGTCCCCCGCGGGTCGAGCCCGTTCACGCGCGCGTCACGATCGCCCTCGGCGGCCGCGTCATCGCCGAGACGACGCGCGCCGTGCGCGTGCTCGAGACGAGTCACCCGCCGGCCTACTACATCCCTCCCGAGGCCTTCGTCGACGGGGCCCTTCGCTCCGCCGAGGGCTCCACCTACTGCGAGTTCAAGGGCCGCGCCGCCTACGCGGACGTCGTGAGCGGCGACGTCGTCGCCCCGCGAGCCGCCTGGTTCTACCCCGAGCCGAGCCGAGGATTCGAGCAGCTCGCCGGCTTCGTCTCGGTCTACCCCGGTCGCATGGACCGTTGCACGGTCGACGGCGAGACCGTGCGGGCGCAGGAGGGCGACTTCTACGGCGGCTGGATCACCTCGAGCGTCGTCGGCCTCTTCAAGGGCGCGGTCGGCACGGGGGGCTGGTGATCCCGCCGTGCTGAACCCGCAGGACTGAGTCGGCGCCGCCGAGCGGGCGCCGGTTTCGGGCGGCCGAACTGCGGGGGCGCGGGGTCGCCTGGCACACTGACCGCGTGACCGAGGCCCCCGCGACCGCCGAGCCGAGCCGCGGCGACGTGCGCCGCTGGCGGCGCTACCTCGCCGACGAGCGCGCCGAAGCGGCGGTCTACCGCGATCTGGCCACTCGGCGATCGGGCGAGGAGAGGGCGATCCTCCTCGCCCTCGCCGACGCCGAGGGTCGCCATGAGGCGCATTGGATGTCTCTGCTGGGTGCCGAGGCCGCTCGCGTTCCCGCCGTCTCGCTGCGCACGCGCATCCTCGGGTTCTTCGCCCGCCGCTTCGGCAGCGTTTTCGTGCTCGCGCTCGCGCAGAGCGCGGAGGGCCGATCGCCGTACGAGGGCGACGCGCACGCGACCGCCGCGATGGCCGCCGACGAGAGGATCCACCAGGAGGTCGTGCGCGGACTCGCCGCGCGCGGACGCGCTCGCATCTCCGGAAGCTTCCGGGCTGCCGTCTTCGGCGCCAACGACGGTCTGGTGTCGAACCTCGCGCTCGTGCTCGGCATCGGTGCGACGGGCGTGCCGGCGACGACGGTGCTGTTCACCGGTATCGCGGGTCTGCTCTCCGGGGCCCTGTCGATGGGCGCAGGCGAGTACGTCTCGGTGCGTTCGCAGCGCGAACTGCTCGAGGCCTCGACGCCGGACCCCGATGCGCACACCGCGGTGCCCCACCTCGACGTCGACGCCAACGAGCTCGCCCTCGTCTACCGCGCGCGCGGCATGAGCGAGGAGGAGGCCCTCGAGCGGGCCCGCGAGGTCGCGGCCGAGTACGATCCGGCCCGCGCGACGGCGAACGCCGTCGAGGCGCGAGCGCGCGCGGCCGAGCGCGATGAGCACGCCGCGATCGGCTCGGCCTGGGGCGCGGCGGCCTCGAGCTTCGGCTTCTTCGCCTCCGGCGCCGTCATCCCCGTGCTGCCGTACCTGCTCGGCGCCTCGGGTCTCGGGGCGATCGCGACGGCAGCGAGCCTCGTCGGTCTCGCTCTGCTGGCGACGGGCATGATCGTGGGCGTGCTCTCGGGCGCATCGCCGCTCAAGAGGGCGCTGCGGCAGCTGGCGATCGGCTACGGAGCGGCTGCAGCCACCTACCTGCTCGGTCTCGCCTTCGGCGCGACCCTGATCTGACCGGATATTACTCCGCGTTCTCGACAGCGCACAGGCTTTTGCCAGGTTTCGGCCCGCACTCTGGAAGAGCGGCTCCGACAGCCGTGGGGGTGAGCATCCCCGGTGTGACCTATTTCCACCGGGTGCGGTGCCGAGACCTCCTGACGCCGGCTCATGGCGAGCGGGCGCGAACGCGCAACGACGTGCACTGCCCGTATTCGACCAGCGCCCTGGCGGCGCTGCCACGCCCGCAGTCCTTCGCGGTGAGCGGGCAGGTCGCCGCCGCGCCGTTCGCGCGCGACGAGTTCACGGTCACCTGGACGCCGCCCGTCGTGCACCCCGTCGGCGAGGACGCGCCGCAGAGCGACGGCTTCGGCTACCGCCTCGCCCCGTGCGCGGGCTGCTCGAGCGACCACAACGGCGTCGACTGGAACCCGGGAGCCGGCGCCCCCGTCATGAGCATCGCCGACGGCGTCGTGACCGACATCGGCGGCCCCGGCGGGTCGTTCGGGGTCTACATCGAGATCGAGCACGTCGTGAACGGCCAGACCGTCAGAACCCTCTCGGCCCACATGAGGGAGGGCTCGTTGCTGCACGGCATCGGCGATGTCGTGACGGTCGGGGAGGTCGTCGGAGCCGTCGGTTCGACCGGTCAGAGCACGGGCGCTCACCTGCACTTCGAGGTGCATCTCGGCGGTGCGCCGGTCGACCCGGTCGCCTGGCTCGCGGCGAACGTGCGGTCCGAGCCTCTGTAGTGGCGCCCTCCGCACCCACGCCCGGCGGATCGTGTTGCGAGACGGGCGCATCCACGTGAGAGTGGGGTCATGCCGACCGAGACCGAGACCGAGACCGCTTCCGACCTGAGGCCGCTCGCACTCGATGACGCGCCCGCCCTCGTGGCGCTCAACGATGCGGCGCATCCCGCCGTGCCGATCACGAGCGTCGACGAGATGCGCGGGCTCATCGCGATCGCGGCGTTCGCGAGGGGGCTCGAGGTCGAGGGCGAGCTCGTCGGTTTCGTCATCGCGATCGCGCCGGGAGCCGACTACGCGAGCGAGAACTACCGCTGGTTCGAGTCGCGCGGCGTCGAGCACCTCTACGTCGACCGCATCGTCGTGGCCGCATCGCAGCGCGGTCGCGGCCTCGGCTCCGTGCTCTACGACGCCGTCTTCGACGAGGCGCGGCGGCGGGGCGCCGGCGAGGTGACGTGCGAGGTCAATCTCGACCCGCCGAACCCGGGCAGCCTCGCCTTCCACTCCCGCATCGGGTTCCGGCGGCTCGGCAGCCAGCCGACGAAGGGCGGCACGGTGACGGTCGCGCTGCTCGCGGCACTCGTCGCGCCGCGCGACTGACGGCGTGCCGGACCGTCGGCGCGGCGGCCGCGCTCAGCGCTGCGGCTTGCGCAACCACTCGGTGGCGAGCACCGCGGCCTGCGTGCGGCGCTGCATGCCGAGCTTCGACAGCACGCCGCTGACGTAGTTCTTCACGGTCTTCTCGGCCAGGAACAGCCGGCCGCCGATCTCGCGGTTCGACAGGCCTTCGGCGATGAGGGCGACGATCTCGCGTTCGCGCGGCGTCAGCGCGGCGAGCGGCGAGGCGGCGAGCCCGGCCTCGGCGGAGGAGCCTCTCATACGGGCGCGGACCCGGTCGACGACCTCGGCGTCGAGCAGCGACTCGCCCGCCGCGACACGCCGCAGGCCCTCGACGAGCCGAGTCGCGCGCACCTCCTTCAGCAGGTAGCCGTCGGCGCCCGCGAGCACGGCGGCGAGGACGGCCTCATCGTCGTCGTACGAGGTGAGGATGACGCAGGCGATGGCGGCATCGGCCGACTTGACGTCGCGGCAGACGTCGATGCCGCTGCCATCGGGCAGCCGCCCGTCGAGCACGGCGACCGTCGTCCCCGCCGCGAGGATCGCCTCGGCGGCACCCGCCGCCTCGCCCGCCTCGCCGACGACGACGATGTCGTCCTCCTCGGCGAGGAGGTCGGCGAGCCCGCGCCGCACGATCTCGTGATCGTCGAGCAGGAACACGCGGATGAGGTCGCTCATGACGCCTTCCAGGGTACGACCCAGCGCACCTGGGTGCCGCGCGGCGACGCAGGCCCGACCGCGAAGGTGCCGCCGAGCTCGACGGCGCGCGCCCGCAGGTTCTCGAGGCCGCTGCGCCGACCGCCGGAGGGCATCCCCAGCCCATCGTCGGTGATCGAGATGACGACTTGCGCGCCGCGCACGGCGACGCTCACGGCGACGGCGCGCGCCTGCGCGTGCCGCACCGCATTCGACAGCGCCTCGCGGACGACCGCGGCGACCTCGTCGCCGAGCGAGGTGTCGACGAGCGTGTCGACGGGCCCGCTGAACTCCAGGCGCGAGTCGAGTCCCTCGCCCTCGAGCGTCTGCCGGACGAGCGTGTTGATCCGCGCCCGCAGGCTGTAGGCGTCCGCGGAGGGCGGTGTCGACAGCCGGTAGATCGCCTGCCGGATCTGCCGGATGGTCGCGTCGATCGCATCGACCTGCGCCGCGAGCTTCGCCCCCGTCGGAGTCGACGGGTCGCCGACGGCGCTCTGCAGTGTCAGCCCGATCGCGAAGAGGCTCTGGATGACGTGGTCGTGCAGGTCGCGCGCGATGCGCTCGCGCTCGTCGGCGAGCGCCAGACGCTGTTCGTCGAGGCGCGCGAGGGCGAGTTCACGGGCGATGACCACCGAGCGCGCGAACCGCTCGACCGTCTCGCGGTCGACGGGCTCGACGGAGTGACCGCCCGGCCTCCGCACGATCTCGATGCTGCCGACCTCGCGATCCTCGGCACCGAGCAGCGGCACGGTCAGGCGCGACGGTGCGCTGTCGGCGCCGTCGCCGAGCTCGCCTACGCGCGCGACGAGTGCGTCGGTGCCCGAGCCGAGCCGGAGCACGACGCCGAGCGACTCCGACACCGCGAGCGCCGTCTCGGCGATCTCGGCGATGTCGTCGGGTGCCATGCGGCCCGAGAGCAGTCGATGCGTCACGCGTTCGGAGGCCTCCAGCCACCGGCTCTCCGCCTGCGAGCGCTCGTACAGGCGCGAGTTCGCGATCGCCGTCGCGGCCGTCGCGGCGAGCGTGGTGATGATCGCCTCGTCGACGTCGTCGAACGGTGCCCCGCCCTCCCCTTCGGTGAGGTACAGGTTGCCGAAGACCGCTCCGCCCACGCGGATCGGAACCCCGAGGAACGACCCCATCGGCGGATGGTGCGGCGGGAACCCGGCCGAGCGCGGGTCGGCATCCAATCGATCCAGCCGGATCGTGCGCGCCTCGGTGATGACGGCGCCGAGGATTCCGCGACCCGTCGGGAGGTCGCCGATGCGGGCCGCCTGCTCGGCGGTGAGGCCGGAGTGCAGGAAACGCTCGAGCCGACCGTCGGGCGCGATGACGCCGAGCGCGCCGTAGTCGGCGCCGACGAGGGCGCGCGCGACCTCGACGATGCGCTGCAGCGCCTGCGTGAGGTCGAGCTCTTGCGTGACCGTCTGCGCCGCTTCGAGGAGCAGCGTGATGCGGTCGCGCCCTGTTTCGTCGTCCGTGTGGTCGAGGATGCGCGCGACGAGGGCCCGCAGGTCGGGCTCGGCGGCGCCGCCCCCCGGTTCCTGATCGTTCGTGCCCTCGGTCATGGCGACCTACTTCGGGCCGTCGACGGCCTGGCCCGACTCCTTCACCATGATCGGGCGCAGGTGCACGGGCTCGATCGTCCGCTGGCGCTTCTTGGCCGCGCGGCCGCGGGCGATGAGGTTGAGCACCTCGACGCCGATCGCGAAGGCGATCGGGCCGTAGATGAGCGCCTTGTCGATCTTGTAGTCGAAGCCCTCGGCGATGAGCATGACCCCGATGAGCACGAGGAAGGCGAGCGCGAGCATCTTGACCGTCGGGTGGCGATTGACGAAGTCGCTGACCGCCTTCGCCGTGAACAGCATGATGACGACCGCGATGACGACGGCTGCGATCATGACCCAGAGCTCGTCGACCATGCCGACGGCGGTGATGACCGAGTCGATCGAGAACACGGCGTCGACGAGGAGGATCTGCACGATCACGCCCCCGAAGGTCGCCGCCTTGCCCCCCGCCGAGGCATGGGCCTCCTCGCCCTCGAGGCGTTCGTGGATCTCGGTGACGGCCTTGTACAGCAGGAACAGGCCTCCGGCGATGAGGATGAGATCCTTGCCCGAGAATCCCATCCCGAA
Organism: Microbacteriaceae bacterium X2B; assembly: GCA_005502445.1. Lineage (GTDB taxonomy): Bacteria > Actinomycetota > Actinomycetes > Actinomycetales > Microbacteriaceae > Microcella. Next base: position 23,339 of record SCPB01000018.1, on the reverse strand, counting down.
CAACTCGAAGACATCGACCGTGAGGGTGATGACCCAGCTCGCCGCGAACAGCAGTGCGATGCGCATGAACATCGCGAGGGTGAGGCCGATCACGCGCGCGCGGTTCTGCTGCTCGGCCGGCAGCTTGCCGGCGAGGATCGAGATGAACACGACATTGTCGATGCCGAGCACGATCTCGAGAACGAGAAGCGTGGCGAAGGCGATGAGCAGTTCGGGCGAGAAGACGATCTCCATGCCCGAAGCCTAGTGAGCGCGGGCTATGCGTCGGCTTCGTGCCAGCCGAGCCGGTGCGCGACGACCGCTGCGGCCTCGGTCGGCCAGCCGCTCCACCGAGCGATCGCCGATGCCTCGGCGACGTACATCAGGCCGCGGGCGGCAGTCTCCGGGTCGCGTTCGAGGGCGCGCTCGATGATGGCGGCGAACTCGGGATGCACCTGCTCGACTCGTCGGAACGGGTCCAGGTCGTCGAGGCGGGCGTCATCCGCCCCCGGCACGATCTTCCGGTGCAGGGCGAGCAGGTGGGCGAGGGCGTGGGTCCGGACGAACTGGCCGGCCGTGAGGGTCTCTCCGCGGCGGGCGCGGCCCACGCCGATCAGCACGAGCGTGAGGAACAGCTGGGCGTGCTGCAGCGGAGTCGTCTCGGAGCCCGGCTTGGGCCTGGCCGCGACATCTCGCATCGTCGCGTAGATGCCGCCGCGATCGAGAGGAACCTCGAAGGCGTTCGCGTGCGCGAGCGAGAGCTCGTCGGGGCCGAAGACGGCGAACTCGAGCACGTGCCCGTCGCGGTAGACGCCCTTGAGCCCGTGAGCGGTGTCGCGCACGGCGATGACGAGGTCGGCGTGGTCGGGCAGCCACGAGACGTCGGCGCGCATCGCCTCAGCCGCCTCGAGGCTCGAGCAGACGACGAGGAAGTCGTGGTCGCTCCACTCGTCGACGCGCGAGCGGTCGGCGGTCGAGCCCGCGAGCACGAGCCCGACGACCTCGGCTCGCGACTCGAGCGCGGCGATGAGGCGATCGAGGTAGGCCGAGAAGGCGCGGCGCACGCCGGTGGTGTCGAGCATGCGCACCACCTTAGGCGCGTCGAGGCGTAGACTGTGGCTCGTACACGGGAGTCCGGTGAGCCGGGCTGAGAGGAAGCTTCTCCAAGCTTCGACCGTCGAACCTGACCCGGATCATGCCGGCGCAGGGAGAACTTCTCGCACCCGTGCCGAACCGTTCGGCGTCGTCTCGGCGCCCTCCTCGAAAGGCACGTGAACCATGGCAAGCACCTCGTTCCCCAGCTCCGGCACCGTCCAGGCGCGGAGCCCGCGCCTCTCGCTGCGCTGGCGCGTCGTCGACATCGTCGTCGCGAGCGTGCTCGGCGTCGCCGGCGGCCTCGTGTTCGCCCTGTGGAACCTCGGCTACGGCCCCGTCACCGCCCCGCTCGAGGCAGCGCTCCCGGGCCTGCAGGCGCTGCTCTACGCAGTCTGGCTCTTCCCGGCCGTGCTCGTCGGCCTCGTCGTGCGCAAGCCCGGTGCCGCACTCTACGGCGAGCTCGTCGCCGCGGCGGTCTCCGCCCTCGTCGGCGGCATGTGGGGCTGGACGGCGATCGCCTGGGGCGCCGTTCAGGGACTCGGCGCCGAGCTCGTCTTCGCCGTCCTGCTCTACCGCGCCTGGGGTCTCGTGCCCGCGCTCCTCGCGGGCGTCGGCGCCGGCGCCGGCATGGCCGTCATGGACCTCACCTTCTGGTACGCCGGCTCGCGCCCCGAGTTCGCCGCGATCTACGCCGTCGCGGCGATGATCGGCGGCGCCCTCATCGCCGGCGGCGGCTCATGGCTCATCGTGCGCGGCCTCGCCCGCACCGGTGCGCTCAGCCGATTCGCGGCGGGTCGCGAACTCGCGGAGCGCACCGATTCCTGACCCCGCTCCCTCCATCGACGAGGATGCCGCTCTCGCGCTCTCCGCGGGAGCGGCGTCCCTCGCCGCCGCGTCGTGGAGCTGGCGGCCCGCGGGTCGCCGCACCCCCGTGCTCGACGGTCTCGACCTGGCGATCGCGCCGGGGGAGCGGGTGCTGCTGCTCGGCGCCTCGGGCAGCGGCAAGTCGACGCTGCTGCAGGCCTTCGCGGGCGTTCTCGGCGGCGACGACGAGGGCGAGCAGTCGGGCGCGCTGCGCGTCGACGGCCGCGACCCGGGTGCGGCGCGCGGGCGCGTCGGGCTGCTGCTGCAGGATCCGGATGCCCAGCTCGTGCTCGCGAAAGCCGGCGACGACATCGCCTTCGGGCCCGAGAACCTCGGGCTCCCCGTGGCCGAGATCGCGCGCCGGGTGCCGGCGGCACTTGCGGCGGTCGGACTCGACCTGCCGCTCGACGCCGACACGACGCGCCTCTCGGGCGGGCAGAAGCAGCGGCTCGCCCTCGCGGGCGTGCTCGCCCTGCAGCCCGGCGCCCTGCTGCTCGACGAGCCGACCGCGCAGCTCGACCCCGAGGGGGTCGTCGAGGTCGCCGCGGCCGTCGCCGAACTCGTCGCCGACCGCTCGATGACGCTCCTCGTCGTCGAGCACCGCGTCGACGTGTGGGCGCCGCTCGTCGACCGCGTCATCGTGCTCGACGAGGGCCGGGTGGTGGCGGACGGGCCCGTCGCCGACGTGCTGCGTGAGCAAGGAGGGTCGCTCGCGGAGCGCGGAGTCTGGGTTCCCGGGCGCGCCCCGCAGCATCCCGCCCCCCCGGCGGCGCCGCCGGGAGCAGTGCTGCTGCGCGCCGAAGGACTGGCGGTGCGGCCCGGCGGCGGCGACATCGTCGCCTCCGGCATCGACCTCGAGCTGCGCGCGGGCGAGGTCGTCGCCCTTACCGGGCCGAACGGCGCCGGCAAGAGCACGCTCGCGCTCACCCTCGCGGGGCTGCTCGAGCCGGCGGCGGGCTCGGTGATCGCGGGCGAGCCGCCCGGAACGGCCGGCACCGCGCCGGCGGGCTGGAGCTCGCGCGATCTCGTCTCGCGCATCGGCGTGGTGTTCCAGAACCCCGAGCACCAGTTCGTCGCGGCGACCGTGCGCGACGAGCTCGGGGTCGGGCCGCGCGCCCTCGGCCGCGACGAGGAGGTCGCGGAGATCGTCGAACCGCTGCTCGATCGGCTGCGGCTGCGACCGCTCGCCGCCGCGAGCCCCTTCACGCTCAGCGGCGGCGAGCAGCGGCGGCTCTCGGTCGCGACGGCGCTCGCGACAGCGCCGCCCGTGCTCGTGCTCGACGAGCCGAGCTTCGGGCAGGACTCCCGCACCTGGGCCGAGCTCGCCGCGCTGCTCGCCGCCCACCGCGACGCCGGGGGAGCGATCGTCATGGCGACCCACGACCGCGAGCTCATCGCCGCGCTCGGGGCGCGCGAGCTGCGGCTGCCGCGGCCGGTGCCCGTCGCGCCCGCGCCGCCTGCTCACCTCGTCGCGCCCGCGCCGCCAGCTCACCTCGCCGTGCCCGCGCCCCGGGCACCCTCGACGTCCGCCCGCGTCGCAGATTCGGCAGCTGTTGCTGGTCCTCCCTCCCGCTCGAACGACGAGCGCCGAATCTGGGAGATGCGCGACAGGGTGCCCGACGCCGCGTCGCAGGGGACGGACGCCGCGCGCGAGGCGCCGCCCCGAGCTCCCCGCGCGGCCCTCGTCGAGCGCCTCAACCCCGTCGCGAGCATCGCGGCCGCGCTGCTGCCCGCCCTCCTGCTCGTCGTCACGATCGACGTGGTCTCGGCCTCGGTCGCGGTGCTGCTGCAGCTCAGCCTGCTGCCGCTGCTCGGTGTGCCCGTCCGCACGCTGTTGCGCCGCACCGCTCCGGTCTGGATCGCCGCGCCCGTCGCGGCGCTGACGATCCTGCTGTATGGCGAGTCCAGCGGCACCGTCCACGCCGCGTTCCTGCTCGTGCGCATCTCCGACGGCTCGATCGAGCTCGCCCTCGCGACGGCGCTGCGCGTGCTCGCGATCGGCGTGCCCGCCATCGCCCTGTTCGCGCGCCCCGATGCGACGCGGCTCGGCGACGCCCTCGGTCAGAACCTGCGGCTGCCGGCGCGCTTCGTGCTCGGCGGCGTCGCGGCCCTGCGCCTGATGACGCTCATGCGCGACGATGCGCGACTGCTCGATCGCGCGCGCCGCGCCCGCGGCATCGGCGACCGCGGCGTGCTGCGGCGCGTCGGCGGCCTCGTGCTCTCGCTGCTCGTGCTCGCGATCCGACGCGGGTCGAGCCTCGCCATCGCGATGGAGGCCCGCGGATTCGGCGCTCCGATCGCCCGCACCTGGACGCGGCCCTCGCGGTGGCGGGCGATCGACTCGATCGCGGTCGTCGTGGGGCTGCTCGTCTCCGCCGCCGCGCTCGCGGCGGCCATCCTCACCGGGCAGTTCAATGCCGTCCTCGGCTGACGACCGCCCGAGCGTGACGCTCGTCGACGGGCGCTCGGGCTCGGGCAAGACGACGTGGGCGACCGCGCTCGCCGAGCGCTCCGGCGCGCGGCTGCTGAGCCTCGACGAGGTCTACCCCGGCTGGGACGGCCTCGAGGCCGCCGAAGCGCACGTCATCGCCCACGTGCTCGTGCCGCTCTCGGAGGGCCGCGACGGCCGCTACCGCACGTGGGACTGGGCCGCCTCCCGCCCGGGCGAATGGCGATCAGCGGATGCCGCGGCGCCGCTCGTCATCGAGGGCTGCGGTGCGCTGAGCCCCGTCTCGCGATCGCTCGCCCACCACGGCGTCTGGATCGAGCTCGACGACACCCTCCGGCGCGAGCGGGCGATCGCGCGCGACGGCGCGGCCTTCGCGCGCGAGTGGCGGCGCTGGGCGCGGCAGGAGGAGTGGCACGCACTCCGGCACGACCCGCGGGGGCAGGCCGACGAGATCGTCGACGGAGCGGCGCTGAACGAATCGCGCTAATCGATCCAGCGGTCGAGCACCGTGAACGGGTCGGCGAAGCGCCAGGCGATCCCGGGTTCGGGGATCGCCCCGGCCGCCTCGATGCGCGCCGATTGCTCGCCCGCGGGCGTCTCGACGACGACGCGCCCGACGCTCGTGCCGCGCAGCACGGTGCGACGATCCTCGACGGCGAGCCGCGTCGTCACGTCGCCGGCGTCGAAGGCGAGAACGGTGATCGGCTCGACGGCGATGAGCTCGACCGTGCGGCCCCAGTCGGCGTCGAGCTCGCCCACCACGTCGCCGACCTCGACGATCGGCAGGGGCCGGATTCCCTCCTGCAGCGAGGCCACGAGCGCCTCGACCGCCGCGCGCGCCGCGTCGTAGCCGGGCTGGCCGATCACGGCGGCGCCGACGAGTACGTCGCCGACGGGCACGAGCATGACGAGGCACACCCCCGCGGCGTCTGTGTAGCTGTTCGTGACGCCGACGACGCCGAGGTCGCCCGCGTAGGCGGCGTTGTCGTCGAAGCCGACGCCGTTGGCGCTCGTGGGGCGGTCGCGCAGCAGCTCGGCGAGCACGGGCTGCGCCGCCGTGAGCTGCGCGAGCACGCCCACGTCGCGCGCCGTGGCGACCGAGCCGCCGTTGAGCCCGGTGGCGTCGACGACGACGGTGTCGGCGAGACCGCTGCCGGCGAGCCATTCGGCTGCCGCGGCGAGGTAGGCATCGCGATCGCCGAATACGGCGTCGGCGAGCAGCTCGGCGGTGTTGTTGCCCGAGCCGATGAGCGTCGCGATGAGCAGGTCGCGCACCGTCCAGGTCTGGGCGAGCGTGACCGGAACGGTTCGCACGCCGCTCGCCTGCAGGCCGCGCAGCCGCTGCAGGTCGTCCTGGTCGATGGTGATCGCGGCTCCCGTGCGCCCGGGTTCGAGCCCGGCTTCGGCGACCGCGACGTGCGCGAGCACGAGCTTGGCGATGCCGGCGATGGGCAGCGCGTCGGGGCTTCCGGCGGTGAGGGGCTCGCCGGCGGGGAGCGCGACAGCGCTCGCGCCCTGCTCGGGCAGGGCGATCGTCGAGCTGCCCTCCGCGAGAGCCGAGGTGTCGAGTTCGCGCTCGACGACCTCGAGCGCCGGGATCGGGCTGAGCAGCGCCCCCGCCGCGTAGACGGTCGCGAGCACGAGGCCGAACGCGAGGAAGCTGCTGATGATCCTTCCGATGCGCCTGGCCGGTTCCATGCCGTCAGGGTAGGCGGCGGTGTCGCTCGGCCGGTCGGGGGCGCGCCGAGTCGGCCCGCGACTCGAGGGTCAGGCCCAGCCGAGGCGGTGCAGCTCGTCGTCGTCGATCCCGTAGTAGTGCGCGATCTCGTGCACGAGCGTGACGTGGATCTGCTCGCGCAGCTCGTCGAGGTCTCCCTCGGCGGCATCGAGCAGCGGCTCGCGGTAGAGCACGATGCGGTCCGGCAGTTCGCCGAAGCCGTACTGCCCGCGCTCGGTGATCGCGACGCCCTCGTAGATGCCGAGCAAGTCGAGCGAGCCGTCCTCCGGCCGGTCCTCGACGACGAAGACCAGGTTCTCGAGCCCCTCGACCATCTCGTCGGGCAACCGGTCGAGCTCGTCGACGACGAGCGCCTCGAAGACTTCGGCATCGAGCTCGAGCGGAGCGCGCGGCCCCTCCTCGGCGCTCACTCGCCCCACCCGGCATCGAGCACGCCCACGAGGTCGTCCTGCATCCAGGCGAGCCAGTGGTAGAGCTCTGCCGCGCCCTCGTCCTCCTCGCTCGGTTCGTCGCCCTCGTCGTGCAGGCCCATGCGCTCGGCGAGCACGAGGCGCAGGTCGCCGATCGCGCGCACCCAGTCGAGCCCGCCCGCCTCATCGATGAGGATGCGCGTCGTCTCCGACGCGGCCGTCGCCTCGGCGAGGGCGGCCGCGAAGCGCGCGGCGAAGCCCGCCTTGCGCTCGGCGAGAGCCCGACGGCTCAACCGCCGCCATTCGGCGGCGGCATCCTCGTCGTCGCGGTAGGCGTCGGGCAGCAGGCGGGCGACCGCGGCATCCTCCTCCGACAGCGCCTCGTCGTCCGCGGCCTCGCCGAGCAGCGACTGCAGCTGGGCTGCGAGCGAGGTGAGGACGCGTGCCTCTTCCGGCTCGACGAGGGCCTCGAAGCCGCCGTCGACCGCGATGAAGCCCCTCATCGGGGCGACCGCTCGAGCGTCGCCCAGAGGCCGTACTCGTGCATCGCCTCGACGTGGCGCTCCATGGCTTCGCGATTGCCCTCGGCGACGACGGCGCGGCCCTCGGTATGCACCTGCATCATGCGCCGCTGCGCCGTCGCGGCGTCCATGCCGAAGTGGCGGCGGAACACCCAGGCGACGTAGCTCATGAGGTTCACCGGGTCGTTCCACACGATCGTGATCCACGGAACCTCGCTCGCGTGCAGCTCGCGCACGCCGACGGCCTCGCGCGTCGACTCTCGAGTCGACTCGTCGACGAGCGGCACGGTCGGCAGGGCGGGCATGCTGCCATTCTCCCGCACGGCCGCGCGGAGCCCGACGAACGAGAAAGGGGGCGCACCGTCGAACGGTGCGCCCCCTCATGCGGTTCTGCTCAGAGCAGTCGGTCGAGCAGGCCCGCGACTGGCGTCAGCGGACCGCCGCGGTCGAAGATTCCGGCGACCGCGCACACGAGGTTGCCGAGCAGGTTGCCCGGGCCCGTCTCGCCCCTGACGTCGAGGTCGATCGCGCTGAGGTCCACGACGAGCCCCAGCACGTCGAGGTTCAGCGGGCCGAGGTCGAGCGCTCCCACCGCTCCAGGCTGGGCGAGGAGGGCGGCCGCTCGACACCCGTAGCGGTGGCCGGCGATGGCAGCTGCCCTCCCGACGCTCGGAGGGGGATCGTCGTCGCTTCGGCGGAGTCGCCACGCGGGTGGGAGGGGACTCGTCGGGAGCCCCGCGCGGAGGAACGACGAACCCCGGTGGGCGAGACCTGCGTCGCCCGACCGGGGTTCGTCGATAGGTGGGGTGAGTAACGGGACTTGAACCCGCGGCCCCCTGGACCACAACCAGGTGCTCTACCGACTGAGCTATACCCACCAGGCGTCGGCGCCGAGGCGCGACCGCTCAATGGTAGTACAGCACGCGGGGTGCGTGCGTCACGGGTGCGGGGAGAGCGGGCGGGCTCAGCCGAGCCGAGCGGACCACCGCTCGACGATGCTCGCGGCGGCGGACTGCGCCTCGTCGCTCGTCGGCCCCGGCTCGGCGACGAAACCCACGCGGCGGTAGTACTCGAGCTCGCGGATCGACTCAAGGATGTCGGCGAGCGCCCGGTGGCCGCCGTTCTTGGCGGGGGCGTTGAAGTAGATGCGCGGGAACCAGCGGCGCACGAGCTCCTTGATCGACGAGACGTCGACCGAGCGGTAGTGCAAGTGGGCGTCGACGCGGGGCATGTCGCGGGCGAGGAAGGCCCGGTCGGTGCCGATCGTGTTGCCGGCGAGCGGAGCCTGGCCCGCCGTGGGCACGTGCTCCGCGATGTAGGCGAGCACGGCATCCTCTGCCTCGTCGAGGGTCACGCCGTGCGCGAGCTCATCGAGCAGCCCCGAGGTTTCGTGCATCTGCCGGACAAAGTCGCCCATGCCCGCGAGCGCGGATTCCGAGGGTCTCATGACGACCGCGAAGCCGGGGTGCACGGGCTCGAGCTCGTAGTCGGTGATGACGACGGCGACCTCGACGAGCTCGTCGGTCGACAGATCGAGGCCCGTCATCTCGCAGTCGATCCAGACGAGTCGATCGGTCGTTGCACTCACTCGGGGAGTCTATCCGCCGCCTCCGACGGCCTACGCTGTGGGGGTGCTGCTCGAGCTCTACACCTCCGCGTTCTGCGAGCCGTGCCACCGGGCCCGCGAGGTCGTCGCGGAGGCGCAGCGGCTCGTTCCTGTGCTCGTCGTGGAGGAGAGGGATGTCGCGGCGCACGCCGTGCGCGCCGAGGAGCTCGTGATCACGACCACGCCGACGACGATCATCCGACGCGCCGACGGGACCGAGGTCGTCCGGGCCGCCGGCGTGCCGACCCTCGCGCGGCTCCTGACGGCGCTCGCGCAGGCCGCCGACTGATCGGAGGCGCCCAGTCGCGCTCCCGGCTCAGCCCACGTGCACGCGCGGTCGCTTCTCCGGGTCGGGCTCGACCTCGCGCAGGATCTCCCGCACGACCGGTGCGGTGTCGCCCCGGCCGAGGATCAGGTAGTCCATGAGGTGACGGAGCGGATTGCCCTCCGACCAGTCGAAGTGGATGCTCGGCCTCACCCCCGTGCCGTCGCGCAGGGCGAGCAGGATCGCCGCGATCGCGTTCGGTACGGCGGGGCTGTTCGCGCGGAGGATCCGGTGCCCATCGACCTCCACGCCGCGCACCACGAGCTCGTCGCCGAACTCGGAGGGGTCGATCACCTCGATCACCAGGAACAGCACGTCGGCGTGCCCGGAGACAGCATTGAGTCCGCGCTGCCGACTCTCCTTCTCGGCGTAGGCATCCCCGTCATCGTGACGACGCTTGATGGCGATGATGGTGAGGGCGCCGTCGAAGGCGATCGAGTCGTCGACGTACTCGCGGGCCCGAGCGTCGAAGGCGACCGACTCGGCGCGCAGTTCTGTCGTCCGTAAGACGCGCGAGACGAGCGACACGATGACGATCCCGATGATGAAGAAGGCCGAGATGACGATGCCGTCGGGCTTCTCGATGATGTTGGCGGCGAGGGCGAAGCCCATCACGGCCGTCAGCGTCCAGAACCCGACGGCCGGCCACTTCTGGCGGTTGCGCACCGCAGAGACGGCCACGGCGAACGCGCCCGAGACCATCATCGCCAGGATCCCCGTCGCGTACGCGCCCGCCTGGGTATCGACGTCCGCCTGGAAGCCGATCGTCAGGGCGATGCTGATGAGCGTGTAGACGATCACGACCGGGCGCACGGCCCTGCTCCACTCCGGGGCCATGCCGTACGAGGGCAGATACCGCGGCACGATGTTGATCAGGCCGGCCATCGCTGAGGCACCGGCGAACCAGAGGATCACGATGCTGCTGACGTCGTAGGCCGTGCCGAACCACTCGCCGAGCAGCTCGTGGGCGAGGTAGGCGAGCGCGCGGCCGTTCGCCTCGCCGCCCGGCTCGAACGCCTCGATCGGGATGAGCAGGGTCGTGACGATGCTGCTGCTGAGCAGGTACGCGCTCATGATCACGGCGGCGGCGGTCAGCAGCTTGCGGGTGTTGCGGATGCGCGCCCTCCGTCGATGGTCGACCGTCGCGCCGTCCGCCGCCACGAGCGGCATCATGCTCACACCGGTCTCGAATCCCGACAGGCCGAGGACCAGCAGCGGGAAGGCGAGCACGGCGGGCAGGATCACGTCGCTCCAGCCGTCGTCGATCGCGAGGGAGCCGCTCCAGTTCGCGGCGATCGAGGGATCGGCGACGATGACCGAGAGACCCACCCCGATGACGACGGCGTTGAGCGCGAGGAAGGCGATCACGACCGGGATCGCCACGATGACGGCCTCGCGGAAGCCGAGCAGGAACACCCCGCCGAGGATCAGCAGCAGCACGACGGTGATGATGACCGCGGCTCCGCTCCACGACTCGGGCACGATCGGATTCTTGAGCAGGTGCACGGTCGCATCGGCGGAGGAGAGCGTGATCGTGATGATCCACGAGGTGGCGACGAAGCCGAGCAGGGTGAGCACGAAGAACTTGCCCCGCCAGAACGGCAGCAGCTTCTCGAGCATCGCGACCGAGCCCTGGCCGTCGGGGCTCTCGTGCGCGACGCGGCGGTACATCGGGAGCATGCCGAAGAGGGTGAGGGCGACGATGAGGAGCGTCGCGAGCGGCGACAGCGCCCCCGCGGCGAGCACGGCGATGCCCGGCAGGTACGAGAGCGTCGAGAAGTAGTCCACGCCCGTGAGGCACATGACCTTCCACCAGGAATGCGTGTCGTGGCGGCCGGCGGGCGCCTCCGGCCCAGGCGGCTGCACGGTGTCCTTCATGAGCCAGCGCCCGAGCGGGGTGGTCGGCACGCGGCGCCGGCCGGCGGTCGGCACAGCGTCGGGTAGGGCGGGGTGAGGGGCTGCGGGCACGGAAGCTCCGGTGTATCAGGTCGGCGGATCGCGACGATACATCCTGCCACCGCTCGAGCATCGTCGCGGCATTCGATCGTTCCACCGCCGTGGCCGATTCACCGGGCGAACACGCCCGTGCCCTCCACGGCGCGTCCCCCTTTCTGGGGATCCCGCCCCGGAGGCGGGTAGTGTGCCTCTCTGCTAGAAAGTTCATTGCGGCACGGGCTCATTCGGGTTGATCCCGTGCCGCCCCGACCGTCGCTCGCTCGACCGTCGCTACCACGACCGGAGCCTCCTCATTCTCCTCATGCCTGATCTCACGCCCACGCAACTCCGCACCCTCGCCATGACTCTGCACCAGCCGCTCTACGCGCCGGTGCCCGAGGCGGCAACCTTCGTCGACACGAAGACTCCGGTTCGCACCGCCGTCTTCGACCGGCTCCGCGACCTCCACCTCATCGAGCCCCACGACCAGGAGCCGGACTACTGGCACCCCACGCGCGCAGGTCTCGAGCTTCTCGCCCTCCACCCGGAGGAGAAGAAGTCCACGGGCCGGGAGCACATGACCGCACGGGCCGGTCGGTAGTCCTCTTCGGCGTCCCCGCGGGCATCGCCCTTCGCGACCCGTCCGGTATCGTGGCTGCGCCGGCCCTCGTAGCTCAGCGGATAGAGCAGGAGCCTTCTAATCTCTTGGTCGCAGGTTCGATTCCTGCCGAGGGCGCCCAACGCACAAGGCTCGAATCTTGGCCCGAAGATCATGATCATGGCAAGGACTGGAGCCTGGAGCCCCTCATGGACGTGGCGACCACGCCGAGTACCTCGGCCTCCCGGCCTCGACGATCCACGAGTGCGGATCCTGCTAGGGATGAGGGCCGGTGCCTAGGCACCGGCCCTTGAGGAATTCTGGCCGACGACGACCGCGGATCGCTGCAATGCCGTACAGTTGTCCGTACAAGAAGGGGGGTCATCCGATGGCCACTGCGACAGCACGGCTGGAGTTCCGTGTACCGCCTGCGCGGAAGGCGCTCATCGAGCGCGCCGCCGAACTGGCCGGTGAGCAGCCCACAGCCTTCGCTCGTGCCGCCGCGGAGGAGCGCGCTGAACGTGTGCTCCGGGAGCACGAGGCAACGACGACTGTGCCTTCGCAATTCTTTGATGACCTCATCAACGCTCTCGACGCGCCGGCGCAGCCGAACGTAGCCCTCACGGACGCGTTCGCCCGGATGCGCGAGCGCGTGACTCGTGACTGAACTCTTCACGTCGCAACGATTCGATCCTCAGAAGCACGACGTCAGCACTTTCGAGAGCGGCCAGCCGGCACTTGACGATTGGCTACGGAATAACGCTGAGACGGAGGACAGGCGAGGGCACTCGCGCACTTGGGTCTGGGTAGGTGAGAGTGGTCGCGTCCTCGGCTATTACACCCTCACGGCGCACAAGATCGCCCGCGAATCCGTGCCAGCGAAGGTCGGACGCGGCGGCCCGCGCGAGATTCCCGCCACGCTGATCGGCAAGCTCGCGCTCAGCATGGACCTTCGAGGTCAAGGCTTGGGAATCCTCTTGCTCGCAGACGCGCTTGATCGGATCGTCGCCGCCAGTCACCAGGTAGCTGCCAGACTCGTCGTGGTCGATGCCGTGAATGAGAAAGTTGCCACTTGGTATGAATCGCTCGGATTCGTCCGTGTGCCTGCCAGCCTCGTTCTAGTCCAACGTGTCGTCGACATCGCTGCTGCGCGCGAGGCCTGACCTCACCACTGTGGTATCACCTACGTGCGGGAAGACCCCGATCACTGTGGCCCCGACCACTGCCGAGGGCGCCACTCGTTCGCTACCGAACAACCCTCCGCCCTCCGTAGACTCGGCACCGACATCCCCGCGAGGCCCACCCGGCCGACCGGGGGCCACCATCCACACGAAGGAGTGCGGTGTGAGCGAGAAGCGACCGGTGACCCTGGCAGAACTGCTGCCGCTGGTCTCGACCGGCATCGACGACCTGAAGGCGACCTACGGAAGCTGGGATCAGCATCCCTCGACCCATGCCGACCCCGAGACGGTGCACGCCGTTCTCGGCGAGCTCGTCGACCGGCTCGACGCCGACTTCCCGTACTTCCACCCGCAGTACGCCGGCCAGATGCTCAAGCCGCCGCACCCCGTGGCGATGGCGGCGTACGTCGCGACGATGCAGCTCAACCCCAACAACCACTCGATCGACGCGAGCCGCGCGACCACGGCCATGGAGCACGAGGTGCTCGACCAGCTCGCGGCGATGTTCGACTACCCGAGGGAGTACATGGGTCACCTGACCTCGAGCGGCACGACCGCCAACCTCGAGGCGCTGTGGATCAGTCGCGAGATCGCGCCCGGCAAGGCGATCGCGCACAGCCAGGATGCCCACTACACGCATTCGCGCATGGGCGAGGTGCTCGGCATCGACACCATGGGCATCCCCACCACGGCGACGGGGCGCATGGACCTCGACGCCCTCGAGGCCGAGCTCGCGACGGGCCGCATCGGCGTCGTCGTCGCGACCCTTGGAACGACGGGCCTCGGAGCGGTCGACCCTCTCGCCGACATCATCCCGCTCGCGCGCCGGTACGGCGCGCGCATCCACGTCGACACCGCCTACGGCGGGTTCTTCTCGATCATCGCCGACGAGCTCGACCCCGAGACCGCCCGGCACTTCCGCGCGATCAAGGACGCCGACTCGGTCGTCGTCGACCCGCACAAGCACGGCCTGCAGCCCTACGGCTGCGGTGCCGTACTCTTCAACGACCAGTCGATCCTGCGGTACTACCACCACGAGTCGCCGTACACGTACTTCGCGAGCACCGAGCGGCACTTCGGCGAGATCCAGCTCGAGTGCTCGCGCGCGGGGGCGAGCGCGGCGGCGCTGTGGGCGACGCTGCGGGTGTTCCCGCTCACGAAGCAGGGGCTCGGCGGCATCGTGCTGCCCGGCTACCGTGCGGCGCAGACCTGGCACGGTCTCATCGCCGAGTCGGACATCCTGCAGCCGTACCAGCGCCCGGAACTCGACATCATCACCTACCTGCCGCGCGTGCGCACGATGGCCGAGCTCGATCGTGTGAGCCACGCCATCTTCGAGATGGCGGCCGACACGACGCGGCCGCAGCAGACGCACCTGGCGACCTACGTCGTCAAACCCGAGCAGCTGAGGATGCGCGGCATCGATCTCGCGGCCGACGCTCCGGCGGCGCGCATCATGCGCAGCGTGCTCATGAAGCCCGAGCACGAGCCGCTCATCCCCGAGATGCACCACCACGTGTCGATGTGGTCGCGGCGCGCCTACGCGGCGACGCATGACGGGGTGGCAGTGCCGACCGGTTAGCGGTCGTCGTCCTCATCGAAACGGTCGCGCACCGATTGAGCGGGGCGCGGCGCTGGGGCATCGTCGTCGCCCGTCGTCGCCGGGCTGCGACCGGCGCCGGTCTCGGTGACCCAGGCCCGTGTCGGAACGGCCCCGCGATCGGCATCGCGCTCGGTGACGGGCGCCGCGCTCGAGGTCGCCCCGGTGAGGTTCGGTGCGAAGGGCGTCGTGACGACGAGAGGCGTACCGGCGTGCGGGGGAGTGACGGGAGGCTCGTCGCCTGCGCGCGTCGTGGGCGACGCTGCTCCTGCCGCACCGCTCGTGCCCGCGGTCGCCGTCGTGGTGGAGATCACCGGGGTCACCGCCGCCGACTCGCGGTCGGGAGTGCGCTGGGCCTCCCACTGCGCCTGCTCGGCGACGAGCTGCTGCTCGGCGGGGTCGGCTTCGTACTTCCAGCGCTCGAGGTCGGCGCCGAAGAGCTTCTTCGCGCTGCGCGGCTTCTCGCTCCACGCGATGAGGCGGTCGCGGTACTCGGCGAGCGTCTGCTGGGCCTGGAAGGAGAAGCCGGCCGAATTGCGCTTCATGTCCTCCAGCTGGTGGGCCGCCCAGTTCGCGGCGAGCGCCGCTCCCGCGACGGGCAGCAGGCGGATCCGCGTCTCGGCTTCACCGATCAGGTGGTCGACCTGCACGCGTTCGACCGTTCCGATCGCGTTCCAGCCGGCCGCCTTGCGACCCGCGAGCACGAGGCCCTGCACCGCAGCGGTGAGAGCGTCGCGGTTGTACTGCGCGATGACGCGCTTGGTCGATCCGCGGCCGATGAGACCGGCGATGATGCCGGCCACGATGATCGCCAGGGCCGGGATTATCGCTCCCGACAGCACGCGCCAGCCCTCGTCCGAGGCCAGCCATTCCAGAAGATCATTCCCCCATTGCATGCTCGCAGGGTACCGCTGCGGGCGTGCGGGCGGGGTTTTCGCCACACCCGCGGCGAGCATCCCGGGATTCGTCAGCGAATCGTCGGGGTCGGCCCGGTCGCGAGGGCGAGGTCGGCATCGACGATCTTCCCGGCGCGCGCCGTCTGGGCCAGGATGATCCCCGCGAGCACGACCGCCGCCCCGATGATCTGCACGAGGTCGAGGGTCTCGCCGAGCCACGCCCACGCGACGGCGAAGGCGAAGACGACCTCCGACGAGGCGACGATGCCCGCCGCCGTCGCCGGCAGATGGCGCAGGGCGGCGAGGCTCAGCAGGAAGGGCGCGAAGGTGCCGAGCACCACGTTCCAGCTCAGGGGCAGCCACATCGGAACGACGAGCGAGCCGTGCGCTCCGCCGAGGTCGACGGGCGTCGTGAAGACGCCGGGGTCGAGCAGCCACCAGCCGCTCACGAACGACCAGAACACGGTCGCGATGAGCATCGTCCAGAACGAGACCGCGAGGGCGGAGGTCGCCGCGACCTGGCGCTCGCCGATGAGGAAGTACAGGGCGAGGCACACGGCGGCGGCGATCGCGAGGACGACGCCGAGCGCGTCGAGGGTGCTCGCCCAGACGCGCGCGACGACGGCGAGGCCCGCGAGCACGAGGCCGATGGCGATCCAGAGCCGCGCCCTCACCTGCTCTTTGAGGAAGAAGTAGGCGACGAGGGCCACCATGAGCACGGCGGTGTACTCGAGCAGCAGAGCGATCCCCACGGGTAGCAGCTGCACGGCGGCGGCGTAGGTCGCCTGCAGCAGCGCGACGCCGACGACGCCGAGCACGAGCATGATCGGCCATTGCCGTCTGGGCAGGCGGAACGCGCGCCGGTCGATCGCGAGGAGCACGAGACCGGCGACGATCGCGGTGCCGATCAGGCGGAACTGCGTGACCTGCGCGGGGCTCAGCCCCGCCTCCATCGTGATCTTGGTGACGCTGCCGTTCGCGCCGAAGAGAACCGCGGCCGCGAGGGCGAGGAGGTAGCCCACCTACGGCTTCGCGGTGGTGCCGGTGCCCGTGCCGTCGACCGCGTGGGGCTCGATCGCCGCGACCTCCTCGGCCGACAGGGCCTCGCCGTGGAGCGCGTCGAGGCTGTTGTCGAGCTGCCGCACGCTGCTCGCGCCGATGAGCGCGCTCGTCACCTGCGGGTGCCGCAGCACCCACAGCAGCGCCAGCTGCGCGAGCGACTGCCCGCGCGCCTCGGCGATCGCGCTGAGCGCGCGCGCCCGCGACAGGTAGGTGGTGTCGATGTTGTCGCTGCTGATCCAGCGGCCCTCGGCGGCGCGCGAGTCGGCGGGGATCCCGTCGAGATAGCGGTCGGTGAGCAGCCCCTGCGCGAGGGGCGAGAAGACGATGCTGCCGATGCCGGTCTCGGTGAGCGCATCCAGCAGACCGTGCTCCATGCGGCGGTCGAACATGTTGTACCGCGGCTGGTGGATGAGCAGCGGCACTCCCATCTCGCCGAGGATGCGGTGCGCCTCGCGCGTCTGCTGCGCGTCGTAGTTCGAGATTCCGGCGTAGAGCGCCCTGCCGCTCGTGACCGCGGTGGCGAGCGCCCCCATGGTCTCCTCCAGCGGCGTCTCGGGGTCGGGCCGGTGCGAGTAGAAGATGTCGACGTAGTCGAGCTGCAGGCGGCGCAGGCTCTGGTCGAGCGAGGCGAGCAGGTTCTTGCGCGAGCCCCACTCGCCGTAGGGGCCGTCCCACATGAAGTAGCCGGCCTTGCTCGAGATGACCAGCTCGTCGCGGTACGGCAGGAAGTCCTGGTGCAGGATCCGCCCGAAGTTCTCCTCGGCGCTGCCGGCGGGCGGGCCGTAGTTGTTGGCGAGGTCGAAGTGGGTGACGCCCCGGTCGAAGGCGCGGCGCAGGATGGCCCGCTGCGTCTCGAGCGGGCGGTCGCCGCCGAAGTTGTTCCAGAGCCCCAGCGAGATGCGGGGCAGTTTCAGCCCGCTGCGGCCCACGCGGGCGTACTCGAGCTGGTCGTATCGGTCATCGGCGGCGAGGTACGGCATGACCTCAACCTTAGCCCCGCGTCGGGGCCGATCGTATCGATTCGATACGGGGCGGATGCTCGGCTCGCGCCCGGCCGGACTGCGTACGATGACGGCATGCGAACCTTCCATCTCGCCGGCGGCTGCTTCTGGTGCCTCGACGCCGTCTACCGCGTTCTCGACGGCGTCCACGACGTCGTCTCCGGCTACACCGGCGGCCACGTCGCACACCCCTCGTACGAACTCGTCTGCACGGGATCGACGGGTCACGCCGAAGCGGTCGAGGTCGTCTTCGACCCCGAGGTGATCCCCGCCGACGTGATCCTCGACGTGTTCTTCACGCTGCACGACCCCCGGCAGCTCAACCGCCAGGGCGCCGACGTCGGCACGCAGTACCGCTCAGCGATGTTCTACGCCGATGAGGAGGAGAAGGCGCTGTTCGAGGCCGCGCGCGACCGCGCCGACCGCTACTGGGAGGGCGGCATCGTCACCGAGATCTCGCCGCTCGGGGAGTGGTTCGACGCCGAGGAGTACCACCAGGATTTCTTCGCCAAGAACCCCGGTCAGGGCTACTGCCTCGCCGTCGCTCTGCCCAAGGTGAACAAGATCCGGGCCTCGTACGCGCCGTACGTGAAGAGTGCCTGAGCACCCCGCATCGGGGCTCGACACGCGCTCGCGAGGGGCGTAGCGTCGGCGGCGCACCACGACTCGTGCGACGAACGAAGGGAGCTCGATCATGAGCATGTCCACCGAGATGGAGCAGACTTGGGTTGCGGCCGGGCCGGCGGGAACGGTCGGCTCGATCCACCGCACCGGCGAGGCGTTCCACGTGCGGCTGCGCGGCGACGCTGAGGCGCGCGGCCCGTTCGACAGCCTCGATGTGGCCAAGCGGGCGCTGCACGCGGCCCTCGGCCCGGGTGCCGAGCGCCCGGACTTCCGGGAGCACTGACCCGCCAGCCGCGGCTCCTCCCCAGGCGCGCGGTCGCGGCCGTTCTTGTCGATCGAGCCGCCCGCCGCACTGGTTCGCCGGCGCTCCGCCCACACTCTCGGGCGGGGCGCCGGTCGTTTTCCCGGCACGGACCGGCCGGCGCCCCTCCCATCCACGACAGGAGGACGCCATGACCGACACCATCACCCTCACCGGGCTCGTCGCCACGAGCCCGCGCCACATCGTGACAAGCGAAGGGCTCGCCATCACGAGCTTCCGGCTCGCGAGCAATCAGCGCCGGTTCGACCGAGCCTCGAGCTCATGGATCGACGGCGACACCAACTGGTACACGATCACCTCGTTCCGTCAGCTCGGCACGCACGTCGCCAGCTCGGTGCAGAAGGGCGAGCGCGTCATCGTGACCGGTCGCGTGCGCATCCGGGACTGGACGAGCGGGGAGAAGACCGGCACGACGATCGAGATCGATGCGGATGCCGTGGGTCACGACCTCACGTGGGGCCGGTCGAGCTTCACCCGCAGCGTCATCATCGGGCGCAGCGACGCGGGCGCCGAGTCCGATTCGTCTCCGGCGTCCGAACCGGAGGCGCCCGATGAGGTCGAGGTGCCCGACGACGCCTCGACGCTCACGGCGTCGAAACTCGCCGACCCGGCGACCTCGACGCCGTTCTGACCCCGCGTCGGTAGCGCGTCTCGAACACGGTTGCGCGGCGGCTCAGCGGACGCGGATGCCGCCGCGCTGCTCGGCGTGAGCTCCCCGCCCGTAGACTGCGGTCGAGCGGCCGCCCGACGCGGCGGAGAGGCGGTCGAGGATGCGCGCAAGCGCGAGGCGGGCATCCGTCGTCTTCGTCGCCCCGCTCGCGATCGCGGCCATGGTCGCCGGATGCGCGGCGTCGCCCGGCCCGGCCGTCTCGCCCACGGCAAGCAGGCCGCCTGCCACCGCTGTGCCCGAGCCGCAGCCGACGGCGAGCGAGTCCAGCGGGCCGGCCCTCGACCCCGGGGGCGACGCCGAGGCGAACCTGGAGTACTTCACGGCGACGCTCGAGCGGCTCGTCGCGGGCGGCGCCCGGCCCACCGGTGGCGTCGTGGTCGACGCGCTCACCGCCGCCGGCTTCGACCGGGCGGCGATGCAGGTCACGCCCGACGAGACCGCGATCGGCCTGCCCGTCGACGCCCTCCTGTTCTCGGTCAGGCTCGGCGAGAGCTGCCTGCTCGGGCAGGTCGACGACGAAGGCCTCGCGACGACGACGGCGCCCGTGCTCGCCTCGGGAGCGTGCCTGGTGGGGGCGACCGCCTCCCTAGACTGAGGGCATGGCCGAATTCATCTACTCCATGGTCCGCGCCCGCAAGTCGGTCGGCGACAAGCTCATCCTCGATGACGTCACGATGTCGTTCTTCCCGGGCGCCAAGATCGGCATGGTGGGCCCCAACGGCGCCGGCAAGTCGACGATCATCAAGATCATGGCCGGCCTCGACACGCCGTCCAACGGCGAGGCGCGGCTGAGCCCCGGTTACACGGTCGGCATCCTCATGCAGGAGCCCGAGCTCGACGAGTCGAAGACGGTGCTCGAGAACGTGCAGGACGGCGTGCGCGAGCTGCACGACAAGATCACCCGGTTCAACGAGATCTCCCTCGCGATGGCCGACCCCGACGCCGACTTCGACGCCCTGCTGGCCGAGATGGGCGCACTGCAGGAGGAGATCGACGCGGCGAACGGCTGGGATCTCGACTCGCAGCTCGAGCAGGCGATGGACGCCCTGCGCTGCCCGCCCGGCGACGAGCTGATCACCCACCTCTCGGGCGGCGAGAAACGCCGCGTCGCGCTGTGCAAGCTCCTGCTCGAGAAGCCCGACCTGCTGCTGCTCGACGAGCCCACGAACCACCTCGACGCCGAGAGCGTGCAGTGGCTCGAGCAGCACCTGCAGAAGTATCCCGGCGCCGTCATCGCCATCACGCACGACCGGTACTTCCTCGACCACGTCGCGCAGTGGATCGCCGAGGTCGACCGCGGGCGCCTCTACCCCTACGAGGGCAACTACTCCACCTACCTCGAGAAGAAGGCCGCGCGCCTGCAGGTGCAGGGCAAGAAGGACGCCAAGCTCGCCAAGCGTCTCGAGAGCGAGCTCGAGTGGGTGCGCAGCAACGCCAAGGGCCGCCAGGCGAAGTCGAAGGCGCGACTGGCCCGCTACGAGGAGATGGCGGCGGAGGCCGAGAAGACGCGCAAGCTCGACTTCGAGGAGATCGTGATCCCCGTCGGACCGCGCCTCGGCGCGCAGGTCATCGAGGCGACGAAGCTGAAGAAGGGCTTCGGCGACCGCGTGCTCATCGACGGGCTGTCGTTCACGCTGCCGCGCAACGGCATCGTCGGCATCATCGGCCCCAACGGCGTCGGCAAGACCACGCTCTTCAAGACGATCGTCGGCCTCGAGCCCCTCGACGGCGGCACGCTCAAGATCGGCGACACCGTCGACATCTCGTACGTCGACCAGAGCCGCGGCGGCATCGACCCGAACAAGACGCTGTGGGAGGTCGTGAGCGATGGCCTGGACTACATCCAGGTCGGCAGGACCGAGATCCCCTCGCGCGCCTACGTCTCGCAGTTCGGCTTCAAGGGCCCCGACCAGCAGAAGAAGGCGGGTGTGCTCTCCGGCGGAGAGCGCAACCGGCTGAACCTCGCGCTCACCCTCAAGCAGGGCGGCAACCTGCTGCTGCTCGACGAGCCCACGAACGACCTCGACGTCGAGACCCTCGGCAGCCTCGAGAACGCGCTGCTGGAGTTCCCCGGCTGCGCCGTGGTCATCACGCACGACCGGTGGTTCCTCGACCGCATCGCCACGCACATCCTCGCCTGGGAGGGCACGGAGGAGAACCCGAGCTACTGGCACTGGTTCGAGGGCAACTTCGAGGCCTACGAGGCGAACAAGATCGAGCGACTGGGGCCCGACGCGGCGAAGCCGCACCGCTCGACGTACCGCAAGCTCACGCGCGACTGATCCGGCCGCAGACGCAGCCCGCCCGCTCGGACGATCGGAAGGAGGCGACGATGACGCGCATCCACGTGCCGATCGCGCTGCGCTGGAGCGACCTCGACGCCTACGGGCACGTCAACAACGCCCGCCTGCTGACTCTGCTGGAAGAGGCGCGCATCGAGGTGTTCTGGCGCGGCCGGGGCGCGTCGGCGACGCCGCTGCCCGAGCTGCACATCGACGAGGGGGCACAGAGCCTCATCGCGCGCCAGGAGGTGGAGTACCTCGCGCCGATCCCGCACCTGCGCGACCCGCTCGACGTGCAGCTCTGGATCGGCGCGCTCGGCGGGGCGAGCCTCGACGTCTGCTACGAGCTCTGCTCGCCCGCGGCGGCCAAGCCGCCGATCGTCTTCGCCCGGGCCATGTCGACGCTCGTGCTGGTCGACGAGCAGACGGGGCGCCCGCGCCGCATCAGCGACCGCGAGCGCGAGCTGTGGGCGCCCTACGTCGAGGAGCCGGTGGCGTTCCGGCGCCGCTGACGCCGTCGACGGGGCTGCCGCGGGGCGATGATGCGGCGGATGCTCGCCGCGACTAGGTCGCCGGTGCGAGCACCCACAGCACTTCGCAGCTCTCGGTGTTCGAGGTGTTGCGCCAGGCGTGGGGGTCGCGGCCGCGGAACGTCATCGAGTCGCCGGTGGCGAGCTCGTGCTCGTCATCGCCGAGGATCACGGTGATGCGGCCGTCGAGCACGTAGACGAACTCGACCTCGCAATCGAGGCTGTAGAGGTCGTCGCCGGCCGTGCCGCCCGGCTCGATGATCGAGTGGATCACGTCGACCTCGTTCTGCGTGCCGGGCGTGAGCAGAAACTCCTCCGCACCCTCGCCGCCGAAGTTGATGGGGGCGCCGTGCCCCGCGCGCACGATCTGCGAGGGCGGCGGCTCGAACAGCTCGCCGACCTTGAGCCCCACGGCCTCGCAGATCGCCACGAGCGAGGCGACCGAGGGCGACACCTGGTCGCGTTCGAGCTTGCTGACGAACCCCTGGCTGATCCCGGCGGCGGCGCCGACCGCTTCGAGGGTGAGGCCCCGGGCGAGCCGCGCGGCCCGCAGGCGCGCGCCGATCTTCACGTCGCTCGTCATGCCTCTATCCTGCGGCACGTCACCGACACCGCGCGCCACTAGTCGCCTTCGATGGCGACCGCGCGCACGGGCGCCCCGTCGGCGCCGACGAAGGCCAGCGGCAGCACCGAGATGAGGGGATGCGCGCTGCGGACGCCGTCGAGTCCGGTCAGGTTCTCGATGATGACGCCCGCGACCTCGGCGATGAGGTGGTGGCAGGGGAACCCCTCGCCGGGGTGGTCGTCATCGGGCGTCTCGTCGAGGTTGATCGCGTCGATGCCGATGGTGCGGATGCCCCGCTCGAGCAGCAGTGCGCACGCCTCGCGATCGAGGTAAGGGTGGTCGAAATAACGGGCGGTGCCGTAATGCGCACTCCAGCCGGTGCGGAGGAGCACGATGCGGCCGGGCTGCAGGCGGTCGAGTACGGGGGCGAGGTGCGCGGTGGTGATGCGTCCGCGCTCTCCCGCATCACGGGCATCCACGATCACGCCCTCGCCGACGAAGCGCTCGAGGGGCAGCTCGTCGATCCGGGGAGTGGCGTCGTCGAAGTGGTACGGGGCGTCGACGTGGGTTCCGCTCTGCGAGCCCATGCGCACCTCGAGCAGGTTGAAGCCGTCGACGGCGATCGAGCTGTGCGGCGCGAACGACACGACGGGGTCCCCGGGGTAGACCTGCGTGGTCCCGGTCAGCGGCACCGAGAGGTCGACGACGCGTTCTATCCTCATGGTCAAGAACCTTTGCACATCAGGCATATCCCGGTCTATAGTCGGCCCACCGGTTCCTCCACCCCCGAAGTCGAAGGACACACCCATGACTGGCAACAGAGTCGTTGTCGACCACTCCGACGTGGCCCTCAACCCGCGACCGCGCGCGACCGAGGTCGAGCAGCGCGGCATCGACACGGTGCCCGACGCCGACCGCACCTCGACGTGGGTCGACCTCATGCGCATCCAGTTCGGCGGCGCCAACACCTTCCCGACCGTGCTGCTCGGCACGTTCCCGATCCTGCTCGGGCTGTCGTTCTGGCAGGCCGTCGCGGCGACGCTCGTCGGCCTCGCCCTCGGAATCGTCGTGCTCATGCCCATGGGC
>SCPB01000097.1 GCA_005502445.1 Microbacteriaceae bacterium X2B | reverse complement strand
GAGACAGCTCGGTCCCCGCGCGCGCTGCGCGCGCGGCATCCCCCACCCCTCCGGATCCGTCCGCCGCCGGCGACGGCGGCTCAGCCGCCCGCCTGCGCGCCGTGCCCGAGGGCACCGAGGCGCGCGGCTTCGTGCTCTACGTCGGTTTCGACGAGAAGAAGGCCGCCGCCGCGGGCATCGACCTCGGCCGGCTCGTGAGCGAGCTCAAGCTCCTCACCGCCGAGCTCGCCCCCGGCTCCGAGACGCACGCGGCCGTCGCCCTCGCCCCCTCGGGCGCGGGCGGTCGGGACGTGGACGTCGTGCGGCTCGCGCTGCAGGATCCGGCGGCGCTCGCCCGCTATCGCCGCTCCGAGGAGCCCGTCGAGAAGGCCGTCGAGGGCGTCGTGATCGACATCTCGCGCAAGCGCGTCGTGCTCGACGGCGAGACGGCCCCCCTCACCTACAAGGAGTTCGAGCTGCTGCAGTACCTCGTGCTGCGCGAGGGCCGCACGATCGATCGCAGCGAACTCATCGCGTCGCTGTGGGCCGACGGGGCCGACGACGACGGCGATGTGCCCAACGAGCGCACGATCGACGTGCACGTGCGGCGACTGCGCTCGAAGCTCGGCGGCTACGAGGACATCGTGCGCACGGTGCGCGGCGCCGGCTACCGCTTCGACCGGCACGCCGACGTGTCGATCCGATACGCCTCGACGCCCTCACCCGACTTCTTCTGACGCCCCCGGCCGACCCCCGCGTGCTCAGCGCACGTCGATGACGCCCATCATGCCGCCGTCCTCGTGGTCGAGGATGTGGCAGTGGTAGACGCTCCTGCCGGTGAATCCCGTGAAGGCGACGCGCACGACGACCTCTCCGCGCGCGGGCACCGCGACGACCTCCCGCTGGTCGACGACGGTCGTCGCCGTGCCGCCGCGCTCGACCACCTGCATGGGCCAGACGTGCAAGTGGAAGGGGTGATCCATCCCGGTGCCGTTGCGCAGGGTCCACTCCTCGACCGTGCCCGCCGCGGCGCTGATGTCGACGCGCGCCGCATCGAACGATCGGCCGTCGAAGACGAAGCCGCCCATCATGCCCGTCATGCCGAATTCGATGACCCTGCTCCGGTCGGCCGCGACCTCGCGCAGGTCGGCAACGGGGGCCGACCTCACCGTCGAGTCGGCGGCGGAGACCCGCTCGCCGGCGAGCTCGATCGAGGCGAGCCGGTAGGAGCCCGAGCTCGGTCCGGGCCCGCCCATCATGCCCATGCCGCCGCGATCGAGCGACTGCGCCGTGACCGCACCGCGGCTCGGCCCGATCGTGACGAGCACGTCCGCACGGTTGCCGGGTGCGAGGTCGATCGCCTCGACCCGTTCCGGCTCGGCGCGACGGCCGCTGTCGATGGCGACGAGGTCGAGCCGATGCCCGTCGACCCTCAGTCGCACATGGCGCGACACGCAGGCGTTGACGATGCGCCAGCGCTCGCGAGAGCCGGGCCTGGCCTCGATGACGGGGGCGAGCATCCCGTTCAGGAGCACCAACTCGCCCTCGCGGCCCATCATCCGGTCCATGGCGCCCGCGGAGCGGATGCGGCCGGCCGCGTCGATCGAGAGGTCGGAGACGATCATGACGCGCTCGCGGACCCCCTCGGCCGCCTTGGGATCGTCGATGATGATGGCGCCGTACAGACCGGCGAAGATCTGATCGGCGACCGAACCGTGCAGGTGCGGGTGGTACCAGTACACGCCGGGCGGGTGGTCGGCCGGCACATCGAACTCGTAGTCGAACGACTCGCCGTCACCGATGCTGACGAAGGGGTTGTCGCCGTTGTCGCGCGGCGAGACGTGCAGTCCGTGCGTATGCAGATTCGTCGCGGCGCCGAGATCGTTACGCAGGGCGAGCCGGATGCGGTCGCCCGCCGCGACCCGCAGGGTCGGGCCCGGCACCGAGCCGCCGTAGCCGAGCGCCGAGACGCGCGCGCCGCCGACCTCGATCTCGACCGGGCCCGCGTCGAGATCGAGG
>SCPB01000017.1 GCA_005502445.1 Microbacteriaceae bacterium X2B | reverse complement strand
ACCCCGAACAGGGCGACCGCGGCGAAGGCCTCCGTCAGCCCCCCGCCCAGGTAGGCGACCCCGCCGACCAGCAGGAACCCGCCCACGAGCGCGGCGTCGAGCACGAACTTCGGCACCGCGCCGAGAAAGGAGATGTTGGCGCGAGCGCGCGTCGTGTGGATGCGGTTGTCGTGAACGACCCGCGCGACCTGATCGGCCTTCCCCGCGAGCGTGATCTCTTTGAGCGCGGCGACCATGTCGGTCATGAGACTCGCGACCCGGAACGAGTAGTCGCGGTTCACGCGACCGGCCTGCACCGACCGGCGGGAGACGACGAAGTACAGCAGCAGCGCGATCGAGCCCAGATAGAGCACGGTCACGAGCGCCGTGACCGGCTGCGCCACGATGAGCACCGCCAGCACGGCCGCGAAGGTCGTCAGCAGGCTCGGGAGCGTCGACACGGGGATGAGGAAGCCCGCGGTGACGTTCGCGATCCCCACGTCGGCGAGCCGCACGAGCTGGGCCGTGTTGCGCTTGAGCCGTTCCGTCCACGGTGCCCGGATGTACGCGTCGAACAGACGGTCGCCCACCTCGAGCTCGAACGACGCGAAGCGGCGCGTGGCGACCCACTGCAGCACCACCGACAGCGCCGACTTGATGATGATGAGCCCGGAGACGCCGACGAGGATCCACACGTAGCCGTCGACGTCCACGGTTCCGATGAGCGGCAGCTCGACGGGCTCGCTCGCGACCATCGCCGACAGCGAGAGAGCCAGCAGCGCGAGAGCGGCGATGTCGAGGATCGTCAGGGCGGAGGTCGTGACGACATACACCCAGAGGAACGACCGGGCGCGCTCGGGCAGCAGCGGCAGGATCTGCCGCAGCGTGACGACGATGAGCTTCACGGGTGTTCGGACCTCTTGCTGTCGGGGATGGAGTTCATCGTCCCACACGCCTCGACGGCGGCGGCCGCCCGCCCGGCCGCCGCGTCGATCGACACCTCGCCGCGGGCCCAGCGGGCGAGCTCGGCGCGCTCCGCGGCCGTCGGCGCCGTGTTGCGCAGGCGGATGAGCGCCTCGGCGACCGCGGCGGGGTCGTGGGCGACGGCCTCGGCGAGCGGTGCGGCGCTCGCGAAGGCGCGACCCGGCCCCTCCCCCGCGTAGAGCAGCGGCGTGCCGCTGGCGGCGGCCGCGTACAGCTTGGTGGGGAAGGCGAAGCCGTAGCCGCCCTCGGGCTTGACGCTCGCAACCGCGACGCGCGCACCGCGCAGCCAGCGGGCGACCTCGGCGGCGCCGACCGTGTCGTGGAACTCGACCCGCCCCGGCGCGATCGACTCGGCCCGCTGCCGCAGGGCTGCGCGCTCGACCCCGGCGCCGAGGAACACCAGGCGCATCCCGGTGACCCTCGCGATCGCCTCGACGAAGACGCCGGCTCCGTGCACTTCGCTCGCCGTGCCCGCGTAGAGGGCGTAGGGTTCGTCGCGCTCGACGGCCTCGCCCGCGTCGGTGAACACGCTCGTGTCGATGCCGTTGCCGACCTCGGCGATGCGGTCGGCGGCGACCCCGAGCTCACGCAGCCGCGCCGTGACGGTCGGCGAGACCGAGAGCACGCGCGCGGCGCCGCGCCACGACCCGCGCTCGAGCAGGCGCACGACGGCGACGACCGACGACGGGCTGCCGGCGCTGCGCGCGGCATCGGCGAGGATGTCCGCGGCATAGTACACGTAGGGGATGCGGCGCAGCGCGCACACCGCCCGCACCACGGCGCCGGTCGTCGGCGGAGGCTCGACGACGACGGCATCCGGACGGCGCACGAGAAGCAGGCGCAGCACGAGCGGCACGTCGAAGCTCAGGTACTGCAGATAGCCCCGCACGGCGCCGCCCGCATCGCGCAGCACGGGAGCCCGGCGCACGCGCACTCCGGGCGGATCGGCGATGGGCTGGGCGGCGGGCGGGCGGCTCGTGAGCACCTCGACCTCGTGGCCGCGCGCCGCGAGCGCCGTCGCGAGCGCCTCCAGCCGGAACGCCGCGGCCGCGGGCTCGGGCGAGAAGATGCGGCTCGCGATGACGACGCGCATGGATGGGTGGGGTGTCCTCTGGGTCATGGGGCGGGCATCGCCTGAAATGGACGGATCGACGACGAGAGGAGTCGCGCTGTGGACGAGGTTCTCGCCGCTCGTATCACGACACTGTAGAACGATCCCGATGATGCAGCATCGAGGACTCGGGGCTCGGCGCCGATCTGCGACGGCAACTCGAAAAGGAAAAACTCCGGGTCCGCATTCGCGGAATACCGGAGCTTCCAGTTCATGGCCTACGTAACATGCAGCAGCGGTCAACGAAGGCTTGCGTAGCCGATTCTATCGAGGACGGTGACGATTGACAACAGCAGTACCACCCACCGATAGCTGGATCGAGGACTGGTTGAGCGCCAGCCGCTTCGCGACCTACCTCGCTGCAGCAGGCGCAGACCGTCGTCGAGCGCTTGAGCTCTACGAATGGAACGCCCGATTGAGCGCCGCGTTTCTTCACGACCTCAGTCATCTCGAAGTCGGCCTCCGAAATGCGTGCGATCGACAGTTGTCAGCCGGAGTGGTCCACGGGGATGTCCATTGGACCGACCCGAACACACTCATGAACTTGTTCCCGATCGCCATGCGCCGAGGTCGCGATGCCAACAAGATCCCACGGGATGCTGTATTGCGGGCACGGAAAAGTGCAATGACAACGCGAAGCAGTCGACCTGCCCCCGGCAAAACGGTGGCGGAGATCATGTTCGGCTTCTGGACCTATCTCTTCTCAGATATCCACGAGAAGACGATCTGGGTTCCGTACCTCCACCGGGCATTTCCGGCCGGTACGGATCGGAACCAGCTCAATGCGACGCTCGCATCACTCCGAGACTTCCGCAATCGCGTCGCCCACCACGAGCACATCTTGACGGGATCCGAGAACGAACGTCGTCGCATCGTCTCCGTTGTCAAACTGTTGTCCCCCGACGCCCTTGCTCACCTCAGAACCCATAGCGAGGTGTCCGCTATCCTCGCGGCGCGACCATGACAACCGAGCAGTTACAACACGATGGGCGTCGCCGTCCTCCCGTCGCCAGGGGTAGAGTCCTCGCGTTCGGCCTCGGCGATGTCGTCGCGCACTCCCGGCTGCGACAACCAGAACAGCGTCTCGTGCAACGACTCGAGGTCGTCTTCGCTCATCAGCACGGCGGCGCCGCGGCCGTGACGGGTGATCCGGACGATCTCGTGCTCGCGATCGACTTCGTCGACGAGCGCCGAGAGCCGGTCTTTCGCTTCGCTGAGCCCTACGGTCTTCATACGCGCACGCTAGCCGAAACACCGGCCGATCGAGAGTCTGATCTCCGGCTACATCAGAACGTGACCGCGATGCCCGTTCGCGCGGAGGCGAGCATGCCCTCGACGACCTCGAGAGTGCGCAGGCCCTGCTCCATCGTCACGACGTCGGTCTCGAGCCCGAGCACCGCGTCGCGGAAGTTCTCGTGCTCCACGCGCAGCGGCTCGCGCTTGGCGAACGAGAAGCGGATCACGTCGCCCTCGCTGACGCCGCGGAAGCTCGACACCGACTCCCACTCCAACGGGATCGTGCCGTTGGCGTAGAAGGTCAGGTCGCCCGTCGAGGTGTCGGCGACGAAGGCGCCGCGCTCGCCCGTGACGATCGTCACGCGCTCCTTCATCGGGCTCAGCCAGTTGACGATGTGGTTCACGACGGTGCCGTTGGCGAGCCGGCCGGTCGCCGAGACCATGTCTTCGTACTCGCGGCCGCTCTTGTGCGCCGTCTGCGCGAAGACCGTGCGATAGGTGCTCTGCGCGACCCACGCCGTGAGGTCGATGTCATGGCTCGCGAGGTCTTTGCCGACGCCGACGTCGGCGATGCGCGAGGGGAACGGCCCCTGGCGACGCGTCGCGATCTGATGCACCTCGCCGAGGTCGCCCGCCTCGAGCCGACGACGCAGCTCCTGCAGGGCGGGATTGAAGCGCTCGATGTGACCTACGGCGCCGACGAGGCCCTTCGCCGCGAAGGCGTCGACCATGCGCTGGCCCGCCTCGACGGTGTCGGCGATCGGCTTCTCGACGAGGGTGTGCACCCCGGCCTCGGCGAGCGTGAGAGCGGCATCCTCATGAAAGCGCGTCGGCACCGCGACGACCGCGATGTCGATGCCGGCCGCGATGAGCGCGTCGATATCGGGCAGGATCGGCAGCTCGCCCGCGACGCCGTGCGGGTCGCCGCCCGGGTCGGCGATCGCGACGAGGTCGACGCCCGGCAGCTCGCGCAGCACGCGCGCGTGGTGGCGGCCCATCATGCCCACGCCGAGCAGACCGGCGCGCAGCGCGGTCATCAGGCGCCCGCTTTCGCGACCGCGTTGACCGCGGCGACGATGCGCTCGAGATCACGGCTCGTGAGCGAGGGATGCACCGGCAACGAGACCACCTCGGCGGCCGCACGCTCCGTCTCGGGCAGGTCGAGGCCCGGAGCGAACCTCGCGAGCGAGGGCAACCGGTGGTTGGGGATCGGGTAGTAGACGCCCGAGCCGATGCCGTGCTCCTCGCGCAGCGCCGCCACGAAACCGCTGCGGTCGTGCGGCACGCGGATCGTGTACTGGTGGTAGACGTGCACGGCCCCGGGAGCGACGACGGGAGTCTGCACGTTCTTCAGGTGCTTGTCGAGGAAGGCGGCGTTCTGCTGGCGGGCCGCCGTCCAGCGGCCGACCTTCGTCAGCTGCACGCGGCCGATCGCGGCGTGGATGTCGGTCATACGCGCGTTGAAGCCGACGACCTCGTTCTCGTACTGCTTCTCCATGCCCTGATTGCGCAGCAGCTTCACGGAGCGCACGAGCTCGGGGCTGTCGCACGCGACCATGCCGCCCTCGCCCGAGGTCATGTTCTTCGTCGGGTAGAGGCTGAACATCGCGAAGCGGCCCCAGGTGCCGACGGGGCGGTCGTCGAGCGAAGCGCCGTGCGCCTGGGCCGCATCCTCGTAGATCTCGATGCCGTGCTTCTGCGCGATGGCCTCGAGCTCGCTCATGCGGGCCGGGTGGCCGTACAGGTGCACGGGCATGATCGCCTTCGTGCGGGGCGTGATCGCGGCCTCGACCGCGGCCGGGTCGAGGCCGAAGGTCTCGGGCTCGATGTCGGCGAAGACGGGCGTCGCACCCGTCAGCGCGACCGAGTTGCCGGTCGCGGCGAAGGTGAAGGAGGGCACGATGACCTCGTCGCCCGGGCCGACGCCCGCCGCGAGCTGCCCGAGGTGCTGCCCCGCCGTGCCGCTGTTGACGGCGACGCAGGCGCGGCCCTGCACGAAGTGCGCCCCGAACTCCTCCTCGAAGGCCGCGACCTCGGGGCCCTGCGCGATCATGCCCGACCTCATGACCCGCATCACGGCGCGGCGCTCGCGGCGCCCGATGATCGGCTTGGCGGCGGGGATCAGGGGCTTGCTCACGCGGTTGCGTCCTCTCTCAGTACTCCGTCATGCTCGCGGTAGGTCTCGCCCGTCTGCGGGCAGACCCATGCGCCGTTCTGGTCGACCAGTCGCACGCCGGCGCGGCCCACCCACCCCAGCCGTCGAGCGGGCACGCCGGCCATGAGGGCGAAGTCGGGCACATCTTTCGTGACCACGCTGCCTGCTGCGATCGTCGCCCAGCGGCCGATCGTCGCCGGCGCGACGCACACGGCGCGGGCGCCGATCGCGGCGCCCTCGCGGATCGTCACCCCGACTGGCTGCCAGTCGTGGGCCGACTTCGGCGAGCCGTCGGGGTTGACGGCGCGGGGGTAGGTGTCGTTCGTGAGGACGACCGCGGGCCCGATGAACACCCCGGCCTCCAGCCGCGCCGGCTCGTAGACGAGGGCGTAGTTCTGCACTTTGCAGTTGTCGCCCATCACCACTCCGGCTCCGATGTAGGCGCCGCGGCCGACGACGCAGTTCTCGCCGAGCTGCGCGTGCTCGCGCACCTGAGCGAGGTGCCAGATCGAGGAGCCCTTGCCGATCCGCGCGGAGGGGGCGACATCGGCGGAGTCGACGACGCGCACGTCGGGCGAAGAGGTCACAGCAGGGCTCCCAGAGGTCGGTGCGGGCGCTCGCACGCGGGCTCCAGGCTATCGCCTTCTGCCAGAATGACCGGTATGCCTTCCAGCCCCGCCCCCGCCCCCGACGGCGCAGCGACGACGGGCCGCGACGGCGCCACCTGGATCGTCATCCCCCTGTTCAACGAAGCGAGCGTGGTCGGCGGCGTGGTCGGCGAGCTGCTCACCGCCTTCGAGCACGTGGTGTGCGTCGACGACGGCTCCACCGACGGATCGGCCGAGGTCGCCGAGGCCGCGGGGGCTCGGGTGATCAGGCACCCCTACAACCTCGGACAGGGCGCCGCCCTGCAGACGGGCATCAGCTACGCCCGCGCGCAACCGGGCGTCGAGTTCATCGTGACCTTCGATGCCGACGGGCAGCACCGTCTCGTCGATGCGCTCGCGATGGTCGCGCTCGCTCGCGCCGACGACGTCGCGATCGTCTTCGGCTCGCGGTTCCTCGACGACCGCACCAAGCCCGGGCTGCTGAAGAAGACCGTCCTGAAGACAGCGGTGGCCGTGACGAACCTCACGACCGGCCTCCAGCTGACGGATGCCCACAACGGCCTGCGCGTGCTGCGGATCGACGCGGCTCACGCGGTGAACCTCAAGCAAGACCGCATGGCGCACGCGACCGAGATCGTCGCGCAACTCGGCCGCAGCGGCCTGCCCTACCGGGAGTTCCCCGTCGAAGTGCTCTACACGGACTACTCGAAGGCCAAAGGGCAGTCGCTGCTGAACTCCATCAACATCCTCGTCGACCTCGTCATCAATTGAGCGGAAGGGACGACACCATGTGGTTCCAGATCCTCCTCGTGCTCGCCCTCGTGGGCACGGCCGTGTACCTCGTGCGCGCCACCCCGAATGCCAAGCACCTCGCCATCCGCCGCCTCATCGTCTTCGCCGGGCTCGCGGCCGGGGTGATCGTCGTGCTCGCCCCCGGCCTGCTGACGCGCGTGGCCGACGCCGTCGGCATCGGCCGCGGCGCCGACCTGCTCTTCTACCTCGCGATCGTCGCCGGGCTCATCTACGTCGTCAACGAGTACAAGCGATCGGTGCAGCTCGCCCGCGCGAACACCCAGCTCGCCCGCGAACTCGCCCTCGCCGAAGCCCGCCTGGCGGACCGCATCGCCGAGCTCGAACGAAAGGACCCCGCATGAAGATCGCCGTCGTCGCCCTCGGCAAGATCGGCCTGCCGCTCGCCGTGCAGTTCGCTTCGAAGGGTCACGAGGTCGTCGGCGTCGACGTGAACCCGGCCACGGTCGAGGCCGTCAACGCGGGGCAGGAGCCGTTCCCCGGCGAGGCTCACCTGCAGCAGAAGCTCGCCGAGCTCGTGCCCGCCGGTCGCCTGCGCGCCACGACCGACTACGCCGATGCGGTGCCCGGGGCCGACGCGGTGGTGCTCGTGGTGCCGCTGTTCGTCGACGATGACGCCGTGCCCGACTTCGGCTGGATGGACGCCGCGACGGCGAGCCTCGCCGAGCACCTCACCCCCGGCACCCTGGTCGCCTACGAGACGACCCTGCCCGTCGGCACGACCCGCACCCGCTGGAAGCCCATGCTCGAGGCGGGCTCGGGCCTGGCCGAGGGCACCGACTTCCACCTCGTGTTCTCGCCCGAGCGCGTGCTGACCGGCCGCGTCTTCGCCGACCTGCGCAAGTATCCGAAGCTCGTCGGCGGGCTCTCCCCCGCGGGCGCCGCCGCCGCGATCGAGTTCTACGGGGCCGTGCTCGACTTCGACGAGCGACCGGACCTGGCCCGCGGCAACGGCGTCTGGGATCTCGGCAGCGCCGAGGCGGCCGAGATGGCGAAACTCGCCGAGACGACCTACCGCGACGTCAACATCGGCCTCGCCAACCAGTTCGCGCAGTACGCTGCCACGGCCGGCATCGACATCTACCAGGTGATCGAGGCGAGCAACTCGCAGCCGTACAGCCACATCCACCAGCCGGGCATCGCCGTCGGCGGCCACTGCATTCCCGTCTACCCGCGTCTGTACCTCTGGAACGACCCCGCCGCGACCGTCGTGCGGGCCGCCCGCGAGGCGAACGCAGGCATGCCCGACTACACCGTCGGTCTGCTCGAGGGCGTACATGGTGACCTCGAGGGGCAGCGCGTCGTCGTGCTCGGCGCCGCCTACCGCGGCGGTGTGAAAGAGACGGCGTTCTCGGGCGTCTTCCCCGCCGTCGAAGCCCTGCGCGCCCGCGGCGCCGAGGTGCTCGTGCACGACCCGCTCTACACCGACGACGAGCTCGCCCGCTTCGGCTGGACCCCGTACCGCCTCGGCGAGAGCATCGACGCGGCCGTCGTGCAGGCCGACCACGCCGAGTACCGCGCGCTCGCGCCCGCCGATCTGCCGGGCGTGCGCACCGTCATCGACGGCCGTCGGGTCTCGAGCGCCGACCGCTGGCCGAACGCGGCCTACCGCGTCATCGGCATCGCGCAGAGCTAGGCGCCGCGTCGTGCGGATCGCTCTCGCGACCGGGCTGCTGCCCGTTCCGCCGACCTACTTCGCGCTGCAGCACGGCGAGCGGCTGCAGGCCGAGCACGAGGTGCGCATGTTCGCCCTCGCCGCCGATATCCGCGACCCCGCGGTGTCGATCGAGGTGGATGCGGCCCTCCCCTCGGTCGGCCCCTGGCCGGCCCGCATCGCCGCGGCCTTCGCCACCGCCCCGCTGTCGTCCGCCGTGCAGGCCCGGCGCATCGCGGCCTTCGCGCCCGACGTCGTGCACCAGCACTTCGCCACGTGGTCGCGGGGCGCCCTCGACGGTGCGGC
Organism: Microbacteriaceae bacterium X2B; assembly: GCA_005502445.1. GTDB lineage: Bacteria > Actinomycetota > Actinomycetes > Actinomycetales > Microbacteriaceae > Microcella. The sequence goes on along the minus strand of SCPB01000017.1, from coordinate 39,955 downwards.
CCGCGCCGGGGCTCCGCTCGTCGCGACCCTGCACGGCTACGACGTGTTCGCGGCCGAGGGCACGGGCCGCACCCCGCTTGAGCGCTTCCACCGCCGCAGCGTCGCCGACACGGCGGCGCGCGCCGATCGCCTGCTCGCCGTCAGCCGGTACCTCGCCGACCGCGCGATCGCCGCGGGCTTCCCGGCGGAGCGGCTGGAGGTCCATTACCAGGGCGTCGACACCGAGGTATTCACCCCCGGCGACGGCCCGGCGGCCGAGCCGTCCGTGGTGTTCATCGGCGCTCTCGCCCGGCGCAAAGGGATCGACGACCTGATCGCCGCCTCGATCGCGAGCGTCGAGCGAGCTCCCCACCGCTTGCGGATCATCGGGACGGGGCCGCTCGAAGCGCGCGTACGATCGGCAGCGCTCGCGCATCCTCACATCGATGCGCTCGGCTCGATCCCGAGACCGGGAGTGCTGTCGGAGCTCCGCGCCGCGCGAGCCCTCGTCCTCCCCACCCAGGCGAGCGCGGGGCGGCGAGAGGCTGCGGGGCTCGTGCTCCTCGAGGCGCAGGCCTGCGGCGTGCCGGTGATCGCCTACGCCAGCGGGGGCACCCCCGAGATGGTCGACGACGGAACGACCGGCCTGCTCGTGGACGAGTTCGATCGGGCCGCGCTCTCGGTGGCGATGGAGCGCATCCTGCTGGCCCCCGACGACGAGTGGGCGCGGATGAGCGCGGCGGCTCGGTCGTTCGTCGTGGAGAGCAGGAGCCTCGATCTCAGCGTGCGAGCACTGCGCGATCACTACCGGGATCTGCGACGCCCTGCAGCACCCTGACGGCACGGCGATCGCCCAGCAGCACGAGCGCGGCGACCAGACCCGCCCACGCGAGGGAGGCGAGGATCCAGATGAGCATCGGCGCCGGCGCCCCCGGCCACCACCATTCGATGCCGTCGTTCAAGTCGACGGCGCGGACGTCATCCCCGGTCACGTACCGGCGCAGATTGACGAAGAGCGAGAGCGACTGCGTCGCCGCGAGCGTGAGGCCCACGACGACACGCTGGGCGAGCGAGAGTCGCGGCGACCAGTCGCGCACGGACAGCAGCGCGAAGCCGGCGAGCATGACGATCAGCGGCAGCAGGTAGCGCGGCTGCACCTCCATGCCCACCTGGTCGCCGCCGCGCGTGAGCGTCCAGGTGGGGATGAACCAGAGAGCGGCGGCGGCGCCCGCGAACACCGCCGACTTTCGCCAGTCGACCCGAGCGAGACCGGCGAAGGCGACCGCGACGAACGCGCCGACCCCGCCGAACGCGACGACGGCAGGCAGCGGCGTGTCGAACCAGCCGAGGCTCCAGAAGCCGAGAGCCCCCGCCCACAGCGACGGGACGTTGACGGCGTTGGTGAGGGCGAGCCCGAGCGGCGATAGCTGGGGAACCGGAGCCGCGCCGGAGCCCGGGCCGCCGGGAATCGTCGGCGCAGCGCCCTGCACCGCGGGTGGCGAGCCGACACCGCCGAATCCGTCGGCCGCGCTCGCGATCTGCCCCGAGCCGAGGGCGGCGATGATGCACAGCGCTCCGACGAGCACCGGCAGCACGCTCGCGATGGCGAACTCGCGCGTGCGCGCGAATCGCAGGAGCATCACGGCCGCGATGCCGAGAGCCACGTAGACGCCCGCGTCGGCTCGAGCTCCCGCGGCCATCACGGCGCCGATGACGAAGAGCACACCGAGCGACCATCGGCGTCGCCCGTGCGAATCGAAATAGCCGAGCAGCGCGATCCACGCGGTCCCGACTCCGATGATGGTCCACGAACTCGGATTGACCGAGGGGATCAAGAACATGCCGAGCGGGACGAGGGTGATGACGAACGCCGTCACCGCGGTGGCCCGGTGAACCGGGGGGAGGAGCACGGCGAGCGCGACGACGATGCCGACGAACAGAGCGGCGTTGAGCAGCCTCATCGCGAGCACGGAGGACTGCACGTCGTCGGTCGCGAGCACCGACATGCTGCCGTAGAAGACGGGCGGGTAGGCGCCGAGGAAGTTGCCGCGGTCGGATTCGACGAATTCTGGGTCGGTGTACTCGCCGATCTGGCACGCGCCGGACTCGGTCGAGAATCGTGCGAAGCACGGATCGACGGCGAAGGCCCTCGGGACGATGCGAGTGGAGGGATCGCCCGTCTCCTCGCACAGGCTCGTGCGCTCCCCCGCGGCGCACCAGATGCTCGCGAGGTGGTAGTCGTCATCGGGGGACGACCCGACCGGGGACGAGTACGCCCATCCCGCCAGCGTCAGGAACCCCAGCAGCGGCAGGATGACGAGGAGCGCCCGGGCCCGGGTGATCATCGCGCGAAGGCGCTCGGTGTGAGTCTGCATGCCGCAGATCAGAGTACTCCGGGCCGGTGCGCGCGCCGGACGACGCGGCGCACGCCGGCCCATCGCCACTGTCGCGTAGACTGCAGCGACACTCACCCGACGACGAGAGCACCTAATTGGCCGATCCTGAGGCGACGCGGCGCGCCGAGCGCATCGCGGCGCTGCCGCTCGCTGAGATCGGCCGGCACAAGGGACTGCTCGAGGGCACCGTCGACTCGGTTCGCGACGTGTGGTCCCGGCGCGAACTGCTCGGCCTGCTCGTGCGACGCGAGCTCAAGGCGCGGTACAAGAACAGCTCGCTGGGGCTCGTGTGGAGCCTCATGCGCCCCCTGAGCCAGCTGCTCATCTACTACTTCGCCGTCGGCGAGATCATCGGGCTCGCCCGCGCGATCCCCGACTTCGCGATCTTCGTCTTCGTCGGGCTCACCGCGTGGACCCTGTTCTCCGAGATCGTCTCGAACGCGACCACCTCGATCATCTCGAACCAGGGTCTGGTCAAGAAGGTCTACCTGCCGCGTGAGATCTTCCCGCTCGCGAGCGTCGGCAGCTCACTGTTCAACTTCGCCGTGCAGTTCCTCATCCTGCTCGTCGCCGTCACGGCGCTCGGCCGGTTCCCGCTCACCGTCGACGTGCTCTACGCCGCGGCGGCCTTCATCATGCTCGTCACCTTCGCGACGGCGCTCGGTGTGCTGCTCGCCGGGCTCACGGTCTACTTCCGCGATCTCGAGCACCTGGTCGAGGTCGTGCTCGCAGTGCTCTTCTGGGCATCGCCCATCGTCTATTCGTACACCTTCGTGCGCGAGGTCATCGGAGGCACCCTGCTCGAGCAGATCTACCTCGCCAACCCGGTCACGGTCGCTGTGCTCGGCTTCCAGCGCGGGCTGTGGATCGCCGGATCCGAACCCGGCAGCGGCGTCACGTGGCCACCGGATCTCGCGCTGCGCATGGGCGTGATGTTCGTCGCCAGCGTCGCCGTGCTCTGGATCGGCCAGCGCATCTTCTCCCGCCTCCAGGGCAACTTCGCGCAGGAGCTCTGAGATGACCGAACTGTCGACCATCGTCGCCGTCCAGGGCGTCTCGAAGCGCTTCGTCATGCACCAGGACAAGTCCCTGAAGGAGCGGATGGTCGCATTCGCCACCTCACGCAAGCACCGACAGGACTTCTGGGCGCTCCGCGACATCGAGCTGGAGATCCCCACAGGTTCGACCGTGGGGCTCGTCGGCCACAACGGGTCGGGCAAGAGCACGCTGCTCAAGGTGATCGGCGGCATCATCCAGCCCTCGAGCGGAACCGTCCGGCGCCGCGGACGCCTCGCTGCGCTTCTCGAGCTCGGGGCGGGGTTCCACCCCGACCTGACGGGGCGCGAGAACGTCTACCTCAATGCCGCCATCCTCGGCCTGACGAAGGCGGAGACGGACCGGTACTTCGATGCGATCGTCGACTTCTCGGGCATCGAGAGCTTCATCGACACGCAGGTCAAGTTCTACAGCTCGGGGATGTACGTGCGCCTCGCCTTCGCCGTCTCGGTGCACGTCGACCCCGATCTGCTGCTCGTCGACGAGGTGCTCGCGGTCGGCGACGAGCCGTTCCAGCGCAAATGCCTGGCCAAGATCGCTGAGTTCCAGCGCGAGGGCCGCACGATCGTCTTCGTGAGCCACTCCTCCGATCAGATCGGGCAGCTGTGCGATCGGGTGGTCGTCCTCGATCACGGTTCGATGGTGCACGACGGTTCGGCGGCCGACGGCATCAAGGTGCTCCGCGAGAGCTTCGAGGCGGCGCACAGCCCGCCGCCGCGGGTCGAAAGCCCCGACGGGGTCCTGACGAGCGGCGCCCGGATCGACGACGTGCGCGTGAGCTGCAGCTCCACCGACCTCTCGGGCGACTTCCTGCCCGGCGGCGATCTGCGCGTCGAGATCGACTACACGATCGGCTCCGTTCCGGCCGGCTGGATCGCGGGCATCGACATCGAGACGCCCGTCGGGCAGGGCGTGTACCGCATCAACACCGACGGGCTCGGCATGAGCCTGCCGGCGCGACCGGGCTCGTACTCCCTCGGCATCGATCTGGGCGGCAACGCTCTCGGCGCCGGGTCGTACCAGCTGCACGCGAGCCTCGTGACGCCGGAGGGTCGCGACCTCGACAGGCGGCAGCCCGCAGCGAGCTTCTCGGTCTCGACCGAGCCGGGCAGCGTCGGCGTCGTGCACTTCCGGGCGAGCGCCGACCTCACCGTCGGCTGAGCCCACGCCTCAGCGTCTGCTGGCCTCGAGCGATCCTGCCGCGATGGCCTCGTCGTCCTCGAGTCCGACGACGGTGGCCGGGCGGTAGCTCGCCCACTTGCGCACCTGGAAGGCCGGGTTGACCGCGAGCCAGTAGAGCTTGCGCTTCGCGCTGAAGTCGGGGTCCCGCACGATGCGCACGGTGTCGCCGACGATGCCGCGCAGAGTCAGCCGCAGCTGCACGCCGCGCGACATCCGGGGGATCGCGAATCCGATGCGGCGCAGGCCGACCGTCTCGTCGAAGATGCGCTTGCCGTACTCGGCGAGCGACAGGTCGTTCGAGTGCTCGACGGCACCGAGCGGGGCGTATGCCTTGATGAGACCGGCCCGGATGACGTCCTGCCCGAAGAGCTGATCCTCCGCGTACGGAACCTCGCGGTAGGGGAGGGAGGACAGGAGCACGCGGCGGCGTGCCGCCGAGTTCACGTCGGAGTAGAAGCCGAGACCGGCGACGGCCGCCTCGTCGAGCTCGCCCGGCGGCCGCCGGTAGAGCGTCACGCCGCCGTCTGGTCCGAGGCCGCCGAACACTCCGCGGATCTCGTACTTCAGCAGTGGGAAGCACCGGGCTCGCGGCACCTGCTTGCCGACCACGGCGACGATGTCGTCGCTGATCGCGAACGGGGCGAGCATTCCGCTCAGCCAGTGCTCGCCGATCGGCACGGCGTCATGGGTGAGGTAGACCATGAACTCGCCACGGGCGAGCTGCGCCGCGAGATTCCGGGTGCGGCCGTGCTGGAACTCGGAGTTCGGGATCTCGTGCAGTCGCACCTCGGGGAACGATCGCACGATGTCGAGCGTGGAATCGGTCGAGCCCGAGTCGATGACGAGCAGCTCGACCTCGCCGGCGACACCCGTCTGCGCTCGCAGGGCATCGAGGATACGGCGGAGGTGCGTCTCTCCGTTGTAGGTCAGGATCGCGACGGTCGCGAGCACCTCGTCGCGCACATCGTCAGTCACCGTCGCGCTCCGTCATGTCGGCCCACGTCGCCGCGATCCCGTCATCCAGGGCGGTCGGCACGCGGATGCCGAACTCCGCGTCGAATCGCTCCACATCGAGCACCACCCGATCGACGAAGGTGGCCGGCGTCGGGATCTCACGGATCTCGAAATCGGCCCCGGTCACCCGCGCGATCGACTCGAGCACCTCGCTCACCGACGAACCGCGACCGCTGCCGAGGTTGTAGACCTCGTGGAGGGGCTCGACCTCGGCGAGGGGCGCGATCATGCGCACCAGATCATCGACGTAGATGTAGTCGCGCACCATCGAGCCGTCGCCGTAGCGCACGACGGGCTTGCCCTTGAGGATCTGCCGCAGCGCGATGGGGATGAGCCCCTGCTTGCGATTCGGATGCTGCCGCGTGCCGTAGGGGTTCGAGATGCGAAGGCTCGTCGATCGAAGACCGTGCGTGGCGCCGAAGTAGCGCAGGTAGTGCTCGATCGCGAGCTTGCCGATGCCGTACGGGGAGATCGGCAGGGTCGCATCGGTCTCGGAGAAATCGGAGAGCGGCTGCGGCCCGTAGATGGCACCGCCGGTCGACGCGAAGTAGACCTGGCGCACCCCGGCGGCGGCGCACGCCGAGAGCAGCTCGATCGTCTGGATCACGTTGGTGCGGATGTCGAGGGTCGGGTCGGCTTCGGCCGTCGCCGGCGTGGTCGTGGCGAGGAAGTGGAACACGACCTCCTGCCCGACGACGGCGGCCTCCAGGTCGGAGCGGCTGAGGAAGTCCCCGGGGAGCATCCGGGCGGTCGTCGAGCGGTAGGAGGCCGTCCCGGCGCTGAACCGGTCGAAGGCGGTCACAGCGTGACCCGCTTCGCTGAGCGCATCGACGAGATGGGATCCGATGAATCCGTTCCCACCGACGACCAGGACCTCAGCCACGCATGCCCCGTTCGAACGCCTCGATGAACTGGCGGCCCGAGTCGGCCCAGTTGACGTCGACGACGGACTGCGACATCGCGATGGAGCGCTCGACCTGATCAGGTCGATCGATGACCTCGACCATTCGACGCGCGATCGCCATCGGCGAGGTCGGAACGTACTCGATGTAGGGGTTGTCGCTCACCATGCGGTTGTTGGGTCCGTCGTTGACGACCGGTGCGACGCCGCTCGACATGAGTTCGAGCGGCAGGAGCGACATGTTCGACAGCGACATCACGAGCCCGGCTGCGCAGCGGTTGTACAGCGCGTTGAGCTCGTCGACCTCAAGCATCGCCTCGTTGCGATACGAGAAGGGCAGATTCCAGTTCGAGACGTCCCATCCGGCCATGTTGATCGTGGCATCCGGCATGAGCCGCGAGAAGTCCTGCAGGGCCAGCACCCCGAACTCGAACGCGCGTCGCGGCGTCACCGGACGCGCGTAGAAGAAGACCTCGGTGCGCCGCTCGCGATTCGTCACCGAGTAGTGCGCCTTGTCGACGGCGAAGTCGAACGACTCCGTCCGCATGCCGTAATCGGCGCGCAGCTTGTGCGCGAGCCAGCCGCCCGCGGTGATGCCGTGGAACCCGAAGCGGTAGGTGTTCTCGGCGAGCAGCGACTCCGAGCCCAGCGGGTAGAAGCTCGGCTCGAAGTCCTGCACGAAGTAGAAGCGGCGCGCCCTCGTCGGATCGAGGAATACCGGGTACGCGGTCTCCCACCCGGTGGCGACGATCGCCTGAGTGCCCTCGTCGACCCCGAGCTCGCGCCGGTACGGGCGGATGGCGGCGCTGACGTTCGCGTACCCCGACGACGATCGCACCATTGCGGTGACATCGGCGAGGCTCACCGGAGCGTCCCCCGCCGAGTACAGGTAGATCGTGCACCGGTGCCCCGCCTCCTCGGCGAAGCGGATGAAGCGGAAGAGGTTCTGGTGGCCCCCACTGCCCTGGCCCGGCGTCGACATGACCCAGGCGATGTCGACCGGTCCCTCCCGGACGACCACGGGCTCGGAGTGGTGAGGGGCGTCGACCGACCAGTCGACGGCGGCGGCGTCATCGAGGTCGACGAGCAGCTGTGGCCGGTCGCGACGCAGCGTGGCATGCAGCTTCGCGGTGACGCGAGCCGCGAACTCTCGCGGCCCCTCGTCGCGCAGGACGCGGAAGGGGCGGAGGATTCTGAACAGTCTGGGCTTTGCCATATCGAGGAGGTCCTTTCCGAGGAACGAACCGAGTCGCGTCATCGGGGCAGGATCGTTCGGAGACGACCGACGCGCTCACGCCGTCTCGTCGCAGCCAGTCTATTCAGGCCTCAGTCCAGCGGCCGGAGGAGTCCACTGAGGTAGGTGCCGTAGCCGCTCTTGGCGAGGGGGGCGGCGAGAGCGGCGAGCTGCTCGTCGTCGATCCAGCCGGCGCGCCACGCGACCTCCTCGATGCACCCGATCTTGAAGCCCTGTCGGTCCTCGATCACGCGCACGTACTCCGAGGCCTGCATCATCGATTCGAACGTCCCGGTGTCGAGCCAGGCCGTGCCCCGATCGAGTACCTGAACCTGCAGTCGCCCGGCCGTCAGATAGTGCTCGTTGACGCTCGAGATCTCGAGCTCGCCCCGCGCGCTCGGCGAGATCGACTTCGCGATCTCGACGACGTCGTTGTCGTAGAAGTAGAGTCCGGGGATCGCGTAGCTGCTCTTGGGCCTGGTCGGCTTCTCCTCGATCGACACGGCCGTCATCGAGGCATCGAACTCGACGACGCCGTAGGCGGTCGGATTGGAGACCTGGTAGGCGAAGATGAGCCCGCCGTCGATCTCGCTGTTCTGCCGCAACGAGGAGCCCAGACCGGTGCCGTGGAAGATGTTGTCGCCGAGGACGAGGGCCACGCTGTCGTCACCGATGAACTCCTCCCCGATGATGAAGGCCTGTGCGAGGCCGTCCGGCGAGGCCTGGACGGCGTATTCCAGACGGATGCCGAGCTCGCCGCCGTCACCCAGCAGGGCGCGGAACTGCTCGTTGTACTCGGGAGTCGTGATGATCAGGATCTCGCGGATGCCGGCCATCATGAGCGTCGACAGGGGGTAGTAGATCATCGGCTTGTCGTAGATCGGCATCAACTGCTTGGAGATGCCCCTCGTGATCGGCCACAGCCGCGTGCCCGACCCCCCGGCGAGGATGATCCCCTTCATCGCCCCATCCTTCCTCAGCGGCGCGATCGGCCGACCAGCAACCGGGCGAGTCTAGCAACGGGGCCGTCAGTAGAATCGCGCAGGGCGCCCCTCGACGCGGCCAGGGAAGAGAGCATCGACGTGAAGATCATCGTGACCGGCGGCGCCGGGTTCATCGGCAGCAACTTCGTCCACTTCGCCCTGGGCAGCACCGATCACGAGATCACGGTGCTCGACAAGCTCACCTACGCCGGCAACCGCGCCTCCCTCGACGACCTTCCCGACGACCGGTTCGCCTTCGTGCACGGCGACATCTGCGACGCCGCCACGGTCGACGAGCTGTTCGCGACCCACGACGCCGTCGTGCACTACGCGGCCGAGAGCCACAACGACAACTCCCTCGACGACCCGCGCCCCTTCCTCGACACCAACATCATCGGCACGTACACGCTGCTCGAGGCGGCGCGGAAGCACGGCACCCGGTTCCACCACATTTCGACCGACGAGGTCTACGGCGACCTGGAGCTCGACGACCCCGAGCGCTTCACCGAGCAGACCCCGTACAACCCCTCGAGCCCCTACTCGTCGACCAAGGCGGGCAGCGACCTCCTCGTGCGCGCCTGGGTGCGCTCGTTCGGCGTGCAGGCGACGATCTCGAACTGCTCGAACAACTACGGCCCCTATCAGCACGTCGAGAAGTTCATCCCCCGCCAGATCACGAACGTGCTGCGCGGCGAGCGCCCGAAGCTCTACGGCGCCGGCGAGAACGTCCGCGACTGGATCCACGCGAACGACCACTCCTCCGCGGTGATGACGATCCTCGACAAGGGGGTCATCGGCGAGACGTACCTCATCGGCGCCGACGGCGAGAAGAACAACAAGGAGGTCGTCGAGCTCATCCTCACGCACCTCGGTCAACCCGCCGACGCCTACGACCACGTCACCGACCGCCCCGGCCACGACCTGCGCTATGCGATCGACTCGACGAAGCTGCGCACCGAGCTCGGCTGGGCCCCGCAGTACTCCGACTTCGAGGCCGGCCTCGAGGCCACCATCGCCTGGTACCGCGACAACGAGGCGTGGTGGGCGCCCCAGAAGGCGGCGACCGAGGCCCGCTACCAGGCGCAGGGCCAGTGACCGTGACGCGGTATCTCATCACGGGCGCGGCCGGGATGCTCGGGCGCGACCTGCAGGAACTCCTCGCCGACGAGGCGGTCACCGCCCTCTCCCGGCGCGAGCTCGACATCGCCGATGCCGCAGCGGTCGCCGCGGCGGTCGTCGGCCACGACATCGTCGTCAACGCCGCCGCGTATACGAAGGTCGACGACGCGGAATCGCACGAGGAGGACGCGCTGCGCGTCAACGCCCTCGGCGCCGAGAACCTCGCGGTCGCCGCCGCCTCGGCGGGGGCGGTGCTCGTGCAGGTGTCGACCGACTACGTCTTCGACGGCAGCGCCACGACGCCGTACGCGGAGGACGCCCCGCTCGCCCCCGTGTCGGCCTACGGCCGCACCAAGGCCGAGGGAGAGCGCCGCGCGCTCGCCGCCCACCCCGAGGGCACGCTCATCGTGCGGACGGCGTGGCTCTACGGCCGGCACGGCCCGAACTTCGCCGCGACGATGCTGCGCCTCGCCGCCGAGCGCGAGACGCTCACCGTCGTCGACGACCAGCGCGGCCAGCCCACCTGGACGGGCGATCTCGCGGCGCAGATCGTCGCGCTCGTGGAAACCGGCGCTCGGTCCGGTGCCTTCCACGGCACCGCGAGCGGCGAGACGAGCTGGTTCGGCTTCGCCCGCGCGATCTTCGAGGAGGCCGGCCTCGACCCCCAGCGCGTGCAGCCGACCGACTCCTCGTCGTTCGCGCGGCCCGCGCCCCGCCCCGCCTACTCGGTGCTCGGCCACGACGCCTGGAGCGGCGTGGGCCTCGCCCCGCTGCGCGACTGGCGCGAAGGGCTGTCGGCCGCGTGGGCCGCGGGCGCTATCGTCGGCCCGGGCGCGTAGCGGGCTGCACGAGGTCGCGCAGCACGTCGATCGCGCCGCGGCTGTAGCGGGTGTACCGGCCGCTCACCACTCCGGCGACGATGCCGGGGATCCGCAACGGCTGCCACGCGGGCAGGCCGGCGCGATGCCCCTCGTGCGCGGCCTTCCGCGACACCGCCGCGCGCTGCCCGGGTGATGCGCCGAGCTCGTCCAGTCGTTCGAGAAGCGCTCGGCTGCGCGCGACGAGCCGCGGAGTGCGCTCATCGCGCGGTTCGCGCAGTCGCTCCCAGCGCCGGCTCCAGGTCGGGGCGCTCGCGCCGATCTCGTTCCCGCCATGCTGGCGGTAGTCGAGCCACGGCTCGGCGACGAGCCTCAGCCCGCCCCCTATCGCCGCGACGACCGCGAGCCACTCGTCATGCACCCAGGAGTCGGGGAACGGCATGGCCCGCTCGGCGAGCTCGCGACGCACGAGCGTCGTCGCCCCGGTCACGAGGTTGCGGCGCAGCAGCACGCGCAGCGCATCCCCCGTCTCGAGCGATGCGACCTCGCGCGGCGAGGCCTCGAGGGCGGCGAGCAGCCGCTGCCCCGTGTCGGCGCCCGCGGCGTCGACGAGGCGCGCGTCGGTGTGCACGAGCTGCACGGCCGCGTCGTCGAACAGCGGCACGAGGCGCGCGAGCCTCCCGGCGGGCCAGACGTCGTCCTGATCGCAGAGCGCCACGATCGAACCCGTGCACGCGGCGATGGTCTGCTCGAAGTTGCGGGTGACGCCGAGGGGGGCATCCCGTCGCAGGATCCTCAGGACGATCGCGAACTCCGGATGCTCCGCGCGATACCGTGCGACGACCGCCTCGATGATCGCGAGGGTCTCATCGCTCGACGCGTCGTCGCCGATGACGATCTCCCGCGGCGCGGGCCGCTGGTCGAGGATGCTGCGCACCTGCTCCCGGACGAAGGCGGCGCCGTTCCGCGTGCACAGCGCGACCGAGACGTCGACGACGGCCGCCTCGACCGGGCTGTTCGACGACCTGCGCGACGGGTTCACCCGACCAGCCTAGAAGCGGGGCGGCCAGTACGATGGCAGCACCATGTCGTCGGATGCGAGCGCCCCCGCCCCGCGCATCGGCGTCGTGACGGTCGTGTACCGCTCGAACCACGTCCTGCCCGGCTTCCTGCGCTCGCTGCCCGCGGCGATCGGGGAGCCGTTCGCGACCGTCGTCGCCGACAACCGCCCGGGGGAAGGCTCGATCGCCGCCGAACTGGCTGCCGAGCACGGCGCGGAGTACCTGCCGCTGCCGTCGAATCCGGGCTACGGGGGCGCGTCCAACGCGGCGATCGCGACCCTCCCCGATGCGATCCGGTGGATCGTCATCAGCAACCCCGACGTCGTCTTCCACTCCGGTGCGATCGCGAGGCTCATCGCGACGGCCGAGGGCGACGAGCGCATCGGCGCGGTCGGCCCCGCGGTCGAGAACATCGACGGCACCCTGTACCCCTCGGCCCGCGCCATCCCGTCGCTGCGCACCGGGATCGGGCACGCCCTCTTCGCGAACATCTGGAAGTCGAACCCGTGGACGGCCGCCTACCGCGACGGCGCCGCGGTGTCGGGCGAGCAGCGCGACGTCGGCTGGCTCTCGGGGTCGTGCCTCGTGGTGCGCCGCAGCGCCTTCGACGAGGTCGGCGGGTTCGACGAGGGTTACTTCATGTACTTCGAGGACGTCGATCTCGGTCACCGTCTCGGTCGAGCGGGGTACCGCAGCGTCTACGATCCCGCGGCCCGCGCCCTGCACACGGGGGCGCACGCGACCGGTGCCGATTCCGCCCGCATGGTGCGGGCGCATCACGACAGCGCCAAGCGGTTCCTGCGCGGCAAGTACCGGGCCTGGTACCTCTGGCCGGTACGCGCCGTGCTGACCGCGGGCCTCGCCGTGCGATCGGCGATCATGAGCCGATCGCTCGGCGGCCGCCGCTAACCGCGGGCGCTCCAGCGGGCGTCGAGCGAGTCGGTGAAGTCCCGCGCGCTCCGCCACGTCGGCAGCAGGCCCGCGGCCTCCGCCTCGAGCAGCGTCGGCGCGTCGAGATCCTTCGGCGAGAGCAGCGGTTCACCGATTTCATCGGGGAACTCGAGGGCGACGGTCGCGTCGAGAGGCGTCACGCCGTGCTCGCGGCCGGGATTGAACACCTCGCTCACGAGGTAGGTGACCGTCGAGTCGTCCTCGAGCGAGACGAAGGCGTGGCCGAGCCCCTCGCCGATGTAGACCGCCCGGCGGTCGACGGCGTCCAGGCGTACAGCCTCCCACTCGCCGAAGGTCGGCGACCCGACGCGGATGTCGATGACGTAGTCGATGACGGCGCCGGAGGTCACCGTGACGTACTTCGCCTGGCTGGGCGGAACGTCGGCGAAGTGGATGCCGCGGACGACGCCGCGCCTCGAGACGGAGCCGTTGCCCTGCCGCAGGTCGAGAGGGTGCCCGACCGCCTCGGCGAGCGCGCCGAAGCGGTACCACTCCCAGAACGTGCCGCGGTCATCGGGGAACTGCCGCGGGGTGATCTCGAAGGCACCGCCGATGGACAGTTCACGGATCTGCATGCGTGAAGTCTATGGCGGGCGTCGAGCCGTCGGATCAGGAACCACCCCCGTTCGGGGGTCGACAGTTCGCGCTGGTAGGGTCGGGGCGCGGGGTGGCCCGGAGGCCCCATCAGCAGGAGGACGAGCGCCGATCATGACCACGACGACCCTCCGTGTGATCCTCGACCAGGTCGGCGGCGAGACGCCCTCGGGCGTCGGGCGCTACGCGCTCGAGCTCACGCGCCAGCTCATTGGGACGGCTCCACGCGGCTGCGATGTCATGGGAATCGTGCCCTCGTCTCCGCAAGAGGAGTACGACCGCATCGAGGCCGAACTGCCGGGCCTCAGCCGGCTGTTCAAGAGCGCCCTCGACCGGCGACAGCTCGCCGCCGCCTGGCAGCACGGATTCTCGCGCCTCCCCGGCTCGGGCATGGTTCATGCCCCGAGCCTCTTCGCCCCCCTCTACCGGCACGACCGGCTCAACAACCCCGGCGAGCAGATCGTCGTGACGATCCACGACGCCGTGCCGTGGACGCACCCCGAGACCCTGCCGGCGAGCGCGGTCGCCTGGAGCCGGGCCATGGCCAAGCGCGCGCAGCGCTACGCCGACGCGATCGTCGTGCCGACCCACGCGGTCGCCGAGCAGTTGACCGAGGCCCTCGACCTCGGCGACCGGATCCGCGTCATCGCGGGCGCCGTCAGCAGCACGCTCGCGCTACCCGATGACGCCGAAGAGCGAGCCGCGAGACTCGGGCTGCCCTCGCGCTACGTGCTCGCGATGGGCCCCTTCGAGGCCCGCAAGGGCATCAGCGAACTGATCTGGGCCCTCGCCGATCCGACGGCCCCGGCGATCCCGCTCGTGCTCGCCGGCCCCCCGAGTCACGCCGATGTCGATCTCGACGAGGTGCGCAAGGGCGCCCGGCTCTCCCCCGACAGCGTGACCGCCCTCGGCGCCCTCCACGACGCCGACCTAGCCGTCGTCTACGACCGCGCCGCCGCCGTGGTCGTGCCGAGCCTCGCCGAGGGCTTCGCGCTGCCCGTGCTCGAGGCGATGAGCCTCGGCACCCCCGTGATCCACTCGGATGCGCCGGCGCTGCTCGAGCTCGCTGCCGACGCCGGCCTCGTCGTCGAGCGGGACGACTTCGCCGGCTATCCGCGTCGACTCGCCGAGGCGATCCGCCGCGTGCTGGAGGAACCGCTGCTCGCCGACGAGCTCGCCGTGCGCGGCCACGACCGTGTGCACGCCTTCAGCTGGCGCGACGCCGCCGAGAAGACCTGGCAGCTGCACGCCGACCTGTAACGCGGCCTACTGCTCCTGTTCGCGCGGGGCGACGCCCTCGGCGACGAGCGATCGGACGAGCTCGAAGTCGGGCTCGACATTGTCGATCGTCGGGGGCACGAGCTCGACGTCGGTGATCGGCAGCTCGCGCGCCTTCACCGCGAGATCGCTCAGCACGCCGAGCATCGATTGCGGGATGTCCGTGCGCACGACCTGCTGACCGGCGTCGGCGATCGCCTGGAAGCGGGTGAGCACCGTCGCCGGCTCGATCTGGCGCAGGATCGCCTCCTGGATCTGCCTCTGATGCTCCATGCGGTCGAAGTCGGTCAGGTTGTAGCGGTTGCGGGCGTACCAGAGCGCCGTGGCGCCATCCATTCGCTGCTCACCGGCCTCGATGCGACCGACGACGGGGCCGCCGTTGATGCCGAGGTCCATGCCCTCGGCGACCGTCACGGTGACCCCGCCGAGCGCGTCGATGAGCTGTGCGAAGCCCTGCATGTCGATGAGCACGGTGTACTGCACCGGCAGGCCCGTGATGCCCTCGACGGCGTCGCGCATGGCCTCGATGCCGGGGGTGCTGCCCTCTGCCTCGGCGTCGGGGTAGAGCTCGGGGTGCTCCTCCGCCCACGGGTACAGGTAGCTGACGAGGCACTCGTCGCCGCAGTCGTAGCCGTTCGGCCACTCCTGCCACAGGGGCGAGTCGTCGGAGAAGGGCGTGTTGTAGAGGTTGCGGGGGATGCCGATCATCGTCACGGCGCCCGTCGATGCGTCGATGCTCGCGAGGCTGATGCTGTCGGGGCGCAGGCCGATGCGGTCGGGGCCGGCGTCGCCGCCGAGCAGCAGCACCGTGTAGCGGCCGTCGATGGGTGCCTCGATGAAGCCGCTCGCGAAGACGCTGCCGAGCGTGCTGCGGCCGATGCCGGTGATCCAGGCCGCCCAGCCGGCGCCGCCCACGGTGAGCACGAGCGACAGTGCGACGAAGGCCGCGAGCGGGCCCCGCGCATTCGGGGCCGCCCGCACGATCCTGGTCAGGGAGAGCGTGTTGAGCGTCGTCGCAAGCCACAGCACCGCGTAGAAGACGAGCCCGAGCTGCAGCACCCACAGGGTCACGACGTTCGTCGCGATCGTGAGCGCCACCGGGCGGGCCAGCAGCATGAGCAGCACGGCGCCGAGGCCGATGCCCCACAGCCAGAACGTCGCACCGACCGCGAAGCGCCCCCAGCGGCGGTCGCCCGCGAGCAGCTGCGCCGAGCCGGGGATCAGCAGGTTGAGCCCGAGCAGCCACCAGGCGCGCTTGGCCATGAGCCCGGGGTCGCGCGTGTCGGGGTGCCGCAGGGGCGAGGTGAGGCTCACCGGGGTCGCGAGGCGACCGCGGTCTTGAGCGCCTCGTTCTTGGCGGCGACGGCCTGCTCGAGGCCGGTCGCGAAGGCGGCCAGCTTCTCGGCGACCGCGGCATCCGACGCCCCGATGATGCGCGCGGCGAGGATGCCCGCATTGCGCGCACCGCCGATCGCGACGGTCGCGACGGGGATGCCCGCGGGCATCTGCACGATGCTGAGCAGCGAGTCGAGCCCGTCCAGAGTCTTCAGCGGCACGGGCACGCCGATGACGGGCAGCGTCGTCACCGAGGCGATCATGCCCGGCAGGTGGGCGGCGCCGCCGGCCCCGGCGATGATGGCGCGGATGCCCCGACTCGCTGCCGCGCGGCCGTAGGCGATCATCGCGTCGGGCGTGCGGTGGGCACTGAGCACCTCGACCTCGCAGGCGATGCCGAACTCGTCGAGGGCCTCGACCGCGAGCCGCATGACCGACCAGTCGGAGTCGGAGCCCATGACGACGGCGATGAGGGGTTCTGGCACGACTGCCATGCTAGGCGTCATGCCTCGAAGTGCGCGGCCGCGGCACGCGCGCGGTAGGCGACATCGTCGAGGTCGTCGCCGATCGCGGTGACGTGCCCGGCCTTGCGACCCGCGCGCGGGCCCTTGCCGTAGGCGTGAACCTTCACCGCCGGCTGGTGGCCGAGGGCTGCCGCGATGCGGTCGGCGGGCAGGGCGCCGAAGACGTTGATCATGACGCTCCACTCGGCGAGCGAGGTGGTGTCGCCGAGCGGCCAGTCGAGCACGGCGCGCAGGTGCTGCTCGAACTGGCTCGTGGTCGCGCCGTCGATGGAGAAGTGACCGGAGTTGTGCGGGCGCATCGCGAGCTCGTTGACGAGCAGGCGGCCGTCGGATGCGTGGAAGAGCTCGACGGCGAGCACGCCCGTGACGTCGAGACCGCGCGCGATCGTCGTCGCGATCTCGGCGGCAGCGCGTTCGACGGCGTCGCCCGCCCGGGGCGCGGGAGCGATGACCTCGACGCAGACCCCCCCGCGCTGCACGGTCTCGACGAGCTGCCACAGCCGTACCTCGCCGCTCGGGCGGCGGGCCACGAGCTGCGCGAGCTCGTGCCGGAACACGACGAGCTCCTCGGCGAGCACGGGCCCCTCGGCGAGCCAGTCGTCGGCCGCCCCGGCGACGTCGACGACGCGCACCCCCTTGCCGTCGTAGCCGCCGCGCGGAGTCTTCACGACAGCGCGCCCGCCGTGGTCGGCGAGGAAGGCCCCGAGGTCGGCGCTCGACTCGATGCGGGCCCAGTCGGGCATCGGCACGCCGAGGCCCGCGAGGCGTTCGCGCATGAGCAGCTTGTCCTGCGCGAAGAGCAGGGCGTCGGGGCCGGGCCGCACCGCGATGCCCTCGGCCACGAGTGCGCGCAGAACCTCCTGCGGCACGTGCTCGTGGTCGAAGGTGATCACATCGCAGTCGCGCGCGAAGTCGAGAACCGTCGAGAGATCGCGGTAGTCGCCCACGGCGGTCGCGGCGAGCCTGGCCGAGACGTCCTCCACCTCGGCGAGCACCCGGATCTCGACCCCGAGCGCGACGGCCGCGGGGATCATCATGCGGGCCAGCTGTCCACCACCGATGACGCCGACGACGGGCATGGGGGCTCCTCCTCTAGATTGGGGGCTTCCCCACCATTGTGGTGCACCTCGGAGATCGCATGCCCCACCTGCTCGCCCAGTTCGCCCGCTTCGGCGCGGTCGGGCTCGTCGGGCTCGTGGTCGACGTCGCGCTGTTCAACCTGCTGCGCGTGACCGTGCTCGCGCCCGAGGTCGTGGCCGAAGGGCCGATCGTCGCGAAGGTCGTCTCGACCTCGATCGCGATCGCCGTGAACTGGATCGGCAGCCGCTACTGGAGCTTCCGGCTGCGGCGTCGGCGACCGGCGACGCGCGAGGCGGTCGAGTTCGCGGTGGTGAGCGTCGGCGGCCTCGTCATCGCCGTCGGATGCCTCGTGGTGTCGCGCGAGGTGCTCGGGCTCACGAGCCTGCTCGCCGACAACATCGCCTCCAACGTCGTGGGGCTCGGGCTCGGCAGCCTCTTCCGCTTCGCGCTGTACCGCTGGTGGGTGTTCCACCCGCGTCGGTCAGTGCCGGCCGAGACCGCGGTAGGTGAAGCCGGCGGCGCGCCAAGGCGCCGGATCGAGGCAGTTGCGGGCGTCGACGATGACGCGAGCATCCGTCCATGAGGCGACCTCGCGCGGATCGAGTTCGCGGAACGCTTTCCACTCCGTGACCACGACGATCGCGTCAGCGCCCGCGACCGCCTCTCGCACCGACTCGGTGTAGTCGAGCTGCGGCAGGAGGCGCCGTGCCGTGGGGACGGCTTCCGGGTCGGTCGCCGAGACGAACGCTCCCGCATCCGTCAGGCGGCGGGCGACCTCGAGCGCCGGCGAGTCGCGCACGTCGTCGGAATCCGGCTTGAACGCGAGACCCAGCACGGCGATCCGCCGTCCTCGGAGTCCGCCCAGCTCGAAATCCAGAAGGTCGACGACACGCTGGCGGCGACGACGGTTGATCTGGTCGACGTGGTCGAGGAAGGCGAGGCTCTCGCCGACGCCCAGCTCGACGGCGCGGGCCCGGAAGGCCCGGATGTCTTTCGGCAGGCAGCCGCCGCCGAATCCGATGCCGGCGTTGAGGAACCGACGGCCGATGCGCTCATCGAGGCCGATCGCGTCGGCGAGCGTCGCGACATCCGCGCCCGTGACCTCGGCGATCTCCGCCATCGCGTTGATGAACGAGATCTTCGTGGCCAGGAAGGCGTTCGCCGCCGTCTTCACGAGCTCGGCGGTGGCGAAATCGGTGACGATGCGCGGAGTGCCGGCGGCGAGCGCCGAGGCGTGCACCTCGTCGAGCAGGGCGACACTCTCGTCGTCGCCCCCGCGCACTCCGTAGACCAGGCGATCCGGGCGAAGAGTGTCGGCGACGGCGAACCCCTCCCGCAGGAACTCGGGGTTCCACGCCAACCGCGCCCCCCGCGACTCGACGCGCTCGGCCAAGCGCTGCGCGGTTCCGACCGGCACAGTCGACTTGCCGACGACCAGGTGCCCGGGGCCGAGCACCGGCAGGAGCCCGTCGACGGCAGCCTCGACATGGCTCAGATCGGCGGCGGCGCCGTCACGCGACTGAGGCGTGCCGACGGCGATGAAATGGACTCGCGCATCCGCCGCGTCGCCGACCGATGTCGAGAACCGCAGACGGTCGCCCGACGCCGCCAGCAGGTCATCGAGGCCGGGCTCGTGGAAGGTCGCGCGACCGGCACCGAGGGCTGCCACCTTCGATTCGTCGACGTCCACGCCGACCACCTCGTGCCCGAGGCGGGCCAAGCACGCCGAGTGCACCGCGCCGAGGTAGCCGCATCCGATCACCGAGATCCGCACAGTGCGAGTATGCCGCCCGCGCGGGATCGCGTCGCGAGCCGGCGCCGACCGGCGTGCGCCGTTCTACCGGCGTTCACCGATCATTCGGATCGACGGGCCTCCGCGACCGGATTGCGGCTCGCCTCCATGAGGTCGGCGAGCGCCTCCTGCACGAGCGCCGCTCGCGGCAGGTCGTGCAGCACCACGGGCCGGTCGAGCCCCGTGTTGACGAGGATGTCGCCCGAGCGCAGCAGCCGCTGCAGGCCCGACTGCCGCACGACGACGTCGTAGCTGCGACCGTGCAGCAGCTCCTGCCGCGTACGCACCGCGAGACCGCGGCGGATCACGATGCGCCGGGTCGTGATGAGCACGTGGCTGCCCAGCCAGCGCACGTAGGGGACGAGCCACAGCCCGACGATCGCGACGAGCCCGGCGATCGCGACGCCGATGCGCTGCCAGAGCTCGTCGAGAACCGTCGCCCCGTAGACCGTGCCGCCGCTCGCGCCGACGAGCACGAGCGAGGGCAGCACGAGGGCGCGCGCGTGGGGGCGCAGCAGCGCGATGATGCGCTCGGGCTCGCGGGCCTCGCCGGTCATGCCCTATTCATAGCGCAGGTGCGTGACGTCTCCCGCCGACACGGCGACGACCTCCGCGCCGGAGCCCGACGGGCGCACGAGCAGCCGCCCGTCGTCGTCGAGGGCCTCGGCGACGCCCCGAAGCGGTGGCAGTCCGGGCTGGTCGACGCGCACCGCGGAGCCGAGAGTGCGCACGACGGGCTCGACGATCGGGCGCAGGGCCGAAGCGGTCGACACCGCGCGCCACTCGGCGACGAGATCGAAGAGTTCGCGCAGGTAGGCGGCGAGGGCGCGGTCGGCGAGGGGGGCATCCCCCGCGGCCGCGCCGCCCTCGGCCGGAGCGCGGCCGGCCGGACTGCCCCCGGCCGGACCAGGGCCGACGCCCTCGAGCACGAGGGAGGTCGCGGTCGGCACGGGCAACTGCTCGTCCGTCATCGTCAGGTTGAGCCCCGCCCCGATGATGACGCCGTGCGCGGTGAGCTCGGTCAGCACGCCGCACAGCTTGCGGTCGCCGACGAGCACGTCGTTGGGCCACTTGACCGCCGCGGCGGCGACCCCGAGGCCGCGCACGGCCCGCGTCATCGCGACGCCCGCGACGAGCGGCAGCCAGCCGAGCCGCTGCGGGTCGGCGGCGCGCGGCTCGACGCGCACGAAGACCGAGACGGCGAGGGATGCGCCCGCCGGCGCGCTCCACACGCGATCGAGGCGGCCCCGGCCGGCCGTCTGATCGTCGGTCGCGAGCACCGCGAGATCGGGCAGGCTCGCGGCGCGCGCGACGAGGTCGGAGTTCGTCGAGGGGCACGAGGCGCGCCACTCGAGGCCGGGTGCGACCGAGCGGCTGAGTGCGAGATCCATGGCCTCGAGCGTAGAGCGCGGCGCCGCGGGCGGGGCGCGGGGCGCGTGTTCGCGGGGCGTGTGTTCGCGGGGCGCGTGTTCGCGGGGCGTGTGTTCGCGGGGTGTGTGTTCGCGGATCAGGAAACGGAGCGCCTCGACACCCGACACGCCGGCGTCGACGACCACGGGCATCCTCTCGCCGCCGCGTCTCCTGAACCGCGAACGGGCCGACGGGGCTCTCGATCGAGGATGCCCCGGACCGGGCGCGGACAGTGCTCCGCGGCGGCACCCTTCTCGCCGGTGTTCGCCGTTCAGGACGCAGCGTCCCGAAAGAAGCGACACGCCGCCGAAAGGGGATGCATCGGCTTGATCGGTCGCGGATCTCCTGAACCGCGAACAGCGGGACGGCGGGTTCACGGGACCGCGGGCCGGGACCGCGGGCCGGGGCGCGGCGGCGCGGCGCCTCAGTCGCCCGCGAGCGCGCGCGCCTCGGCGAGGGTCGGCGCGGTGGCCGGCCCCGAGCGCGTCACGGCGATCGCGGCGGCCGCGTTCGCGAGCCGTGCCGCGCGGGCGGGGGCCTCGCCGCGCGCGAGCGCCGCGGCGAAGGCGCCGAGGTGGGCGTCGCCCGCCCCGTTCGCGTCGACCTGCTCGACGGAGAAGCCCGCGATCGGCTCGACGGCGCCGCACACCGCGAGCAGGCAGCCCTCGGCACCGAGGCGCACGATCGCGCCGCGCCCGTCGACCGCGAGCGCGCGGGCCGCCGCCGCCGGCGCCGACTGACCCGAGATCGCGCGGGCCTCGCTGAGCGAGGCGCTCACCCAGTCGGCCCGGGCGAGGGCGGCGGCGAGGGCCGGCGGGCGCTCGCGCGCCGCGAGCGGCCCGGGGTCGAGCAGCACCGTGACGCGCGCGGGCAGGGCTTCGAGCCACGGCGCGAGCACGGCCCCGTTCGTCGCCGCGAGCAGGGCGTAGCCCGAGACGTGCACGACGTCGCCCTCACCGACCGCCACGCCCGCGAGCGCCTCGGCGGTGAGCCGCGCCTCGGCGCCGAAGGCCGTGACGAAGCTGCGCTCGCCGCCCGACTCGGTGAGAGCCACGTCGAAGCCCGTGTCGCCGTCGGGGTCGGCGGCGAGCAGCACCTCGACCCCCTCGGCGGCGAGCGCCGCGCGCACCAGATCGCCGAGCGGACCCGTGCCGTGAGCACCGGCGTAGGCGGCGGGCAGCCCCTGACGGCGTGCGGCGAGCAGCACGTTCACGGCGCCGCCGGGGTGCAGGCCGCGGGAGCGGCCGAGCACGTCGCCGCCGCGCTCCGGCAGGTGGGGAACGGTGAGGGCCGCGTCGACGATCGCGGTGCCGACGCTGAGGAGGCGGGCGGTCATCCGCTCGCCCCCCGGCGGCGCAGGGCGAGCAGGGCGTCGGCGACCGGGCGCAGCTCGAGGGTGTTGACGTCGTCGACCATCCGCACGGCGGCCTCGGGCCAGGCGGCGTCGCCGTGGACGGCGCCCGCGATCGCGCCGGCGATGGCCGCGATCGTGTCGGCGTCGCCGCCGAGGGAGGCTCCGGAGCAGGCGGCTGCCCACGCGTCATCCGGCTCGAGGGCGAGCGCCGCGAAGGCCGCGGGCACCGACTCCTGCGCGGCGAGGCTCGTGCCGACGAGCCGCTCGATGCGATCGAGGGCGCCCCCGTCGCCCTCTCGCGCGACCGAGACCGCCCACGCGATGCGGGCCGCGACGTCCGCGCCCGCCACGAAGTGACCCCGATCGCGGCACCGCGTCGCCGCCTCGATCGCGAGCGCGGTCGCCTCGGGCACGCTCGCCCCGTCGATGCCCGCGCTCACGGCGGCGGCGACGGCCGCGGCCGCGGCGAGGGCGAGCGAGGTCGAGTGGGTCACCGCGCTCGCGGCCTCGACGGCGTCGACGAGGGCGTCGAGATCGTCGCTGCGGGTCGCGATGCCGACCGGGGCGATGCGCATCGCGGCGCCGTTCGTCGCTCCGAACCGCCCGGCCGTCTCGACGGGATCGCCGCGCAGCAGGGCCTCGATCGCGCGCGCGGTGGAGGGCCCGAGCAGGTCGCGCGAGCCCCGGCGGCGCATTCCGGCCTCCCATTCGACGAGGGCGTCGGCGAGCGCTCGGGGCGCGATGGCCCCCCGCCCGTCGACGAGCAGCCGGGCGACGAGCAGCGCCTGCTCGGTGTCGTCGGTGATCGATCCCGCGGGCAGCCCCGCGGCGATCGGATGCCCGCCGTCGGCCTCGAGGAACCCCTCGACGCGAGCGCCGACCCGATCGACGACCGCGCGCCGAGGCAGCAGCTGGAACGGCATGCCGAGCGCGTCGCCGATCGCGAGGCCGTGCAGGGCGCCGAGGGCGCGGGCGCGCGCCCCGCGGGTCATGACGCGCCCGCGAGCTCCGCGAGCACGGCGTCGCTGGAGGTGATGGTGATGAGCGGGGCGTAGAGCGCCATGGCGGCGAGGGCGCGCTCGTGATCGGCGGTCGAGACCCCGGCGCAGGCGTCGGCGACGACTCGCACCCGCACTCCGGAATCCGCCGCGGCGAGTGCCGTCGAGAGCACGCAGCAGTCGGTCGAGACTCCGGCGAGGACGAGGTCGTCGCCGACGAGGCCGGCGAGCTCGGCATCCCATTTCGAGAACGTCGTGCGCGTGATCACCGGGTGCCCGCCCGCGGGAATGCCCGGCAGCAGATCCCAGATCGCGTCGCCCGGCGGCACGAGCGCGAACGGCCACTGCTCGTAGTACGGCACCCACGCGCCGTGGGGCTTGCCTGGGGCGACGAATCGGGTCAGGGCGACCCGCTCGCCGAAGGCCGCGATGAGCCGCGCGACGACGGGCTCGATCGCCGGGGCGCCCGGCGCGAACCACGGGCTGCCGGCCTCGCCGAAGACGCGCTGCATGTCGATGACGACGAGCCAGGGATGCGCGCGGCCGGCCGCGGGGCCCGCCGGCCGAGCGGCCGCCATCACGCGAGCGGCGCCGCCGCGCCCCCGGCGTCCTGCCGACGCACGGCCGCGCGGCCGAGCGCGAGGTAGCCGAGGAACCCGATGAGCAGAGCGATGAGCACACCGAGGTTGGCGCCCTCGAACCCGGGCGTCGCACCGAGGAAGTACCCCTGCCAGGCGAAGGCCTCGCTGAAGAAGGCGTTCGACACGAAGCCCCAGCCGATCGCCGTGCCGACGACGAGCAGGCCGATCGACTCCCACCGCACGGCGCCGTAGCGGCCCCGGCGGTCGTAGAGCTCGACGTCGGCGTACGGCTGCTTGCGCAGGATGATGTCGGCGATGAACATTCCCGCCCACGCCGCGATCGGCACGCCGAGGGTGATGAGGAAGCCCTGGAAGGGGCCGAAGAAGTCCTGCGCGACGAACACGACGAAGATCGTGCCGAGCACCATGATGACGCCGTCGATGCCGACCGCCGCCGCGCGGGGCAGCCGCAGGCCCGCGGCGAGCAGCGAGAGGCCGGATGAGTAGATGTCGAGCACGGCGCCCCCGACGAAGCCGAGCACGGCGACGATCGCGAACGGCACGAGGAACCACGTCGGCAGGATCGTCGAGAGCGCCCCGACCGGGTCGGCGCCGATCGCGTCGAGCAGCGCGGTCGAGGAGCCCGCGAGCAGGAGGCCCACGAGCAGCAGGAGCGCGGGCGCCCAGGAGGCGCCGAAGGTCGTCCAGCCGACGACTCCGCGGCTCGACGCCGAGCGCGGCAGGTAGCGCGAGTAGTCGGCCGCGGCGTTGACCCAGCCGAGGCCGAAGCCGGTGAGCATGAACACGAGCCCGCCGATGACGGCCGCCGCCCCGCCCGCGGGCAGCGCCGCGACCGCGCCGAGGTCGAGCTGCGGCACCACGAGCACGACGTAGACGACCGTCAGCACGCCCGTGGCGATCGTGATCCACTTCTGCAACCGCATGATGAGGTCGAAGCCGATGACGCCCGCGCCGATCACGAGCGCCCCGACGACCACGAGGGCGACGACCTGGGTCGCGAGGCCGCCGTCGAAGCCGAGCGCGCCGAACACGGTCGCGGTCGCGAGCACGGCGAGCGAGACCAGCACGGTCTCCCATCCGACCGTGAGCACCCATGACAGGATGCTCGGCACGCGGTTGCCCTCGACGCCGAAGATCGCCCGGCTCAGCACGAGGGTCGGCGCCGAGCCCCGCTTGCCCGCCAGGGCGATGACGCCGACGAAGAGGAACGAGACGGCGATGCCGATGGCGCCGACGACGACCGCCTGCCAGAACGAGACGCCGAAGTAGAGCAGGAAGGCGCCGTAGGCGATGCCGAACACCGAGATGTTCGCGGCCGCCCAGGGCCAGAACAGGTCGCGCGGAACGCCCTTGCGCTCCGACTCGTGGATGACGTTGATGCCGTTCTGCTCGACGGCGAGCGCCGCGGCGCCGCCGTTTCCGATCGCCGTGGCCATGAGATGCCTCCGCAGTGCTGCACCCGTGCGGCGCCCCCGTGGGCTCCGCCTGCCGCGAGCGTATCGACGGCGATGATGCGGGTCAACGGGCGGTGGCGAACCTCAGCCGGTTGCGGAGCCGCAGGGCGCCGCGGATCGGCACCCCGAGCGCGAAGGCGAGCGCGCCCGAGAAGGTGCGGTCGAACTCGCCGAGTGCGGCACGGCGATCCCAGGCGCGGCGCAGCGGTCCGCCGAGCGTCGAGCGCACCGGGCGCCGCGTACGCAGTTCACCCTCGGCGCGCGCGACGACGAGCCCATCGAGCTCGAGCCGCGCGTCGTCGGCGCCGGGGTCGTGCAGGTAGTTGTCGGCGGCCCACCCGGGGGCGGGCATCCGGAACCGACCGGCCAGCAGCTCGTCGACCGAGCCCAGCAGGCCCGAGTCGCGGAAGACCGTGTTGATGAGGGCGTCGCCGACGCCGAAATGATCGAGCGCGATGCCGGGGATGCCGCGCGCGGCGGCCTCGATGAGCGCCGTCGAGCTGACGGTCGCGAGCGCGCCGGCCGTGTCGAGGCACTGCAGCATCGAGCCGCCGCGCACGACGAGGTTGGGGGCGCGGTCGGGCAGCTCGGCGAGCAGCTCGGCGAGCGCCCAGCGCTCCTGATGCGTCTGCTGCTCACCCGCGCTCGCGCGCACCTTGAGCACGACGCGGCGGTCGGGCGCGCTCCGGGCGAGGGCGTCGAGCTGGCGCACGAGCCAGCGTCGCTCGTCGAGGCCCGCCGGCACGATCGCCTGCGCGGCGAACACGATGTCGTCGCCCGCCGAGGCATGCCGTTCGAGGAACGGCAGGGTCGAGAGGGCGAAGCGCTGCGGCCAGCCGAGCTGCTGCGCCCGTGCCTCGAACGCGCGACGCTCGCGCTGCGAGTGCACGAGGAAGAGGTCGGCCTGCGCGCGGTAGTAGAGGGCCTTGCGCGTCGCGGGGATCGCGACCCCCGGGAGGCCCGTGACGAGCACCGGGCGATCGGGCAGGGCGGCGAGCTCGCGCAGCACGACCGCGGCGGTCGGCCCGCGCATGGCGACGAGCACCGCCTCCGGCCGCCGATGGCGCACCTGCTCGACGAGGTCGTCGAGGCCCAGTACCGCGAGATCCCTGCTGCGCCAGCGAGTCAGCTCGAGCGCTGCGCGGCGCTGCGGCTCACTCGGCAGCACGGGGCTCGCCAGGAGCTGCACGGCGACGTCCTCGTCGCGGGCGGCGAGCCGTTCCGCGGTGCCCGCCGCCCATTTGAGGTAGGAGTCGGAGTCGGCGACGGCGATGAGCCTCACGCCGTCACCCGTCGCAGCTTGGCCATCGGTGCGTGCTCGCCGGGCTGCACGCGCTTGACGCCGTCGCCGAGCGCCTCCTCGATGATGCGCACGTCGCGCACGAGGTGCTCGAAGCCCTGCGGCTCGAGCGAGGCGGCGTGGTCGCTGCCCCACATCGTGCGGTCGAGCGTCAGATGCCGCTCGATGACGGTCGCGCCGAGGGCCGCGGCGGCGAGGCTGATCTGCAGGCCGCGCTCGTGCCCCGAGTAGCCGATCGGCACCCCGGGGTAGCGCTCGGCGAGCACCGGGATCATCCGCAGGTTCGCCTCCTCCGGAGGCATCGGGTAGGTCGAGGTCGCGTGCAGCACCACGAGGCGCTCGAGGCAGTCGAGGGTCTCGACGGCGATGTCGATCTGCTCCATCGTCGACATGCCCGTCGACAGGATCACGGGCCGACCCGTGGCGCCGATCGCGCGCAGCAGCTTCAGATCGGTCACCGAGGCCGAGGCGACCTTGTACGCCGCGACGTTGAGCTCCTCGAGGAAGGCGACCGAGGGCTCGTCCCACGGCGAGGCGAACCAGGCGAGCCCGCGCAGCGTCGCGTGGTCGCCGATCGCGATGTACTGCTCGCGATCGAACTCGACGCGGTGACGGTACTCGAGGTAGGTCATCGTGCCCCAGGGCGTCTCGCGCTCGACGTCGCGCATGTGCACGGGCGTCGCGATGTCGGGCGTGCGCTTCTGGAACTTCACCGCGTCGGCGCCGGCGTCGGCGGCGACGTCGATGAGCCGCGTGGCGAGGTCGACGTCGCCGTTGTGGTTGAGGCCGATCTCGGCGATGACGTAGGCGGGGTGGCCGGGCCCGATGGGCCGGCCGGCGATCGCGATGCTCACGCGCGTACTCCTTCGATAGTGCCCGCGAGGGCGTCGGCGAGCTGCAGCTGCTGCTCGGTGTCGATCTCGATCGCCGTGCGCTCGGCCACGAGGGCCGGCTCGACGCGGCCGAAGAAGCGGTGCCCGGCGGCGCGGAACCCCCCGACGTCGAGCACGTAGAAGGCGCCCGTCTCGGCGACCTGCGGCGGCAGTTCCTGCCGGCGGGGGCGGCGCGCGGCGTCGTGGTTGACGCCGGCCCAGCCGCCGCCCTGCTCGACGCTCGGAGCCCACAGGAAGACGGGGGTCGCGATCGCGGCGAAGGCGACGTCGGCCGCGCCGGAGCGGACGCGCGCGATCGCGGCATCCACATCGACCGGATCGATGAAGGGCGAGGTCGCCTGCATGAAGACGAGAACCTCGACGCCGTCGCCGACGAGGTCGAGCGCGTGCAGCAGAGCGGCCTCCGACGGCGCGTCGTCGGTCGCGAGCGGCGCGGGGCGCACGACGACCGTCGCGCCGGCCGCCTCGGCCTCGCGCGCGATCGCGGGATCGTCGGTGCTCACCACGACGCGGTCGACGGATGCCGCGGCGAGGGCGGCGCCGACGGCGCGGGCCACGAGGCTGCGCCCGCCGACCGAGCGCAGGTTCTTGCCCGGGACCCCTTTCGAGCCGCCGCGGGCCGGGATCACCGCGAGCACGCTCACGAGCCGACCGCCTGCGGGTCGGCGAGCAGGATGCGCGAGCCCGTTCCGGCCAGGACGCGCTCGAGGGTCTCGAGGGCGCTCGATGGCCGGCTCACGATCTCGAGCGGGCGCGTGGCGCCGCCGAGCGCGAACTCGACCGGCACGCGGGCCGGGACGACCGAGACGTGCCGCTCGCGCTCGAGCACCCGCAGCAGCCACTCCGGCTCGCGGCGATGCGGCAGGTACGCCAGCGGGCCCGAGCGCGCGAGCGCCACGACCATCGCGAGGTGCTCATCGGCTGGAACGGCGCCGTCGGCCACGGCCGCTGTACCGAGCACGATGCGTCTGCTGGGCGGCACGTCGGCGGCGGCGAATCCGTTCGCCCGGGTCCACGCGAAGTCGTGGTGCCGCACGAGCGCTCCGAGCGCGGTGAGCGCGAGCACGGCGGGGTCGTCGGGGGCGAGGTAGGTCGTGACGTCGAGTCGGCCCTCGCCGGCGAGCTCGCGCAGCGTGCGCGTCGTGGTCGCCGCGAGCGTTCGTCGGAGGGCGGGGACACGATCACCCGTCCGCCGGGACGGGCGCAGCAGCGGGTGGCCGTCGGCGAGGAGGGCGGCGAGACGGCGCGTGATCGCGCCGTCGTCGACGAGGGTCAGTCGTCGCGGCACGGCCCGGGCGAGCCGAGCCTGCACCTGGCCCGAGAACGGGTCGCCGACCAGCCATTCGGCGCTCGGCGCGAAGCGGACCCAGGGCAGCAGGCGGCGCTCGATGCCGATGGCGATGCCGGCGGGCAGGCCCCGCTCGTGCACGATCGCCGCGGTGCGCTCGAGCTGGGCCTCGCCCGCCCGCGGCAGCACGGCGATCCGCCGCCGGCCATCGTCGGCGGTGAGGGCGGCGTGCTCGATCGCGCCGAGCAGCTGCAGGGGCGATTCGACCCACGCGGTCGTGCACGGCTGCAGCACGCGGCCCCCTCTTCGTCCGTGGTCGTCCGCCCGACGCTACGAGCGGAGGGTTGCCGGGGGCGGGCATCCCGATGAACGCGCGGGAACCGGCGGATGTCCGCCCGCCGTCGCGGGCCGCACACCCTCCCCGCCGCAATTTGTCGCATTCCGCCAACGGTGCGGGCCGGTGGCTGGTCGATAGGCTGAGCCGGTGACCGACGAGACCCCCGCTCCCGACCTGTCGACGACCGCCGGCAAGATCGCCGATCTGCGCACGCGCTATCACGAGGCCGTGACCGCCGCGGGCGAGGCGGCGATCGAGAAGCAGCACGCCAAGGGCAAGCTCACCGCCCGCGAGCGCATCGACGCGCTGCTGGACCACGGCTCGTTCGTCGAGCTCGACGAGTTCGTGCGCCACCGCACGCACGCCTTCGGCATGGATGCCAAGCGGCCGTACGGCGACTCCGTCGTGACCGGAACGGGCACGATCCACGGCCGCCAGGTCGCCGTCTACAGCCAGGACTTCACGATCTTCGGCGGCTCGCTCGGCGAGGTCGCGGGCGAGAAGATCATCAAGGTCATGGAGCTCGCGATCAAGACGGGCGTGCCGATCATCGGCATCCTCGACTCCGGCGGCGCGCGCATCCAGGAGGGCGTCGTCGCCCTCGGCAAGTACGGCGAGATCTTCCGGCGCAACACCGCGGCGTCCGGGGTCATCCCCCAGATCTCGATCATCTGCGGGCCCGCGGCCGGCGGCGCCGTGTACTCCCCCGCCCTCACCGACTTCGTCATCATGGTCGACAAGACGAGCCAGATGTTCGTCACGGGCCCCGACGTCATCAAGACCGTCACGGGCGAGGACGTCGGCATGGAGGAGCTCGGCGGCGCGCTCACCCACAACCGCACCTCGGGCGTCTCGCACTACCTCGCGCAGGACGAGCCCGACGCCTTCGACTTCGCGCGCTCGCTGCTGAGCTACCTGCCCGACAACAACCTGGCCGAGCTGCCCGAGTACGCCTCCGACGCCGAGCTCGAGGTCACCGACGACGACCGCCGGCTCAACGCGATGGTGCCGGACAGCCCGAACCAGCCCTACGACGTGCTCGACATCATCGACCACGTCGTCGACGCCGGCTCGTTCCTGGAGGTGCAGCCGCTCTTCGCCCCGAACATCGTCATCGGCTTCGCGCGCGTCGAGGGCCGCAGCGTCGGCGTCATCGCCAACCAGCCGAAGGCCATGGCGGGCACCCTCAACATCGACGCGGGCGAGAAGGCCGCGCGCTTCGTGCGCTTCTGCGACGCGTTCTCGATCCCGATCCTCACGCTCGTCGACGTGCCCGGCTACCTGCCCGGCACCGACCAGGAGTGGACGGGCGTCATCCGTCGTGGAGCGAAACTGCTGTACGCATACGCCGAGGCGACCGTGCCCCTCGTGACGGTCATCACGCGCAAGGCCTACGGAGGCGCGTACATCGTCATGGGCTCCAAGCAGCTCGGCGCCGACATCAACCTCGCCTGGCCCACGGCCGAGATCGCCGTCATGGGCGGGCAGGGCGCGGTGAACATCCTGTATCGCAACGAGATCAAGGCGGCCGAGGCGGCCGGCGAGGATGTCGCGGCCGTGCGCACGAGACTGGCCAACGAGTACACGTACAACGTCGCGAGCCCCTTCCTGGCCGCGGAGCGCGGCGAGATCGACGGCATCATCGAGCCGGCGGCGACGCGCGTCGCCGTGATCAAGGCCCTGCGCGCGCTCAAGGGCAAGCGCGCGAGCCTGCCGCCGAAGAAGCACGGGAACATCCCGCTGTGAGCGCCGTGGCCGGATCCCCCGCCGCGGGCGCCGCGCCGGACGACCGGGACGAGGGTTCCGCACCCGAGGCCGTCGTGCGCTTCGTCTCGGGCGCCCCGACCGACGAGGAGCTCGCGGCGGTGCAGGCCGTTCTCGGCGCCGTGCTCGCCGAGCAGGCCGCGCTCGGAGCGGCGCGCAAGGATCCGCCGGTCGACCTGTGGCGGTTCGCAGCGCGGGCGCCGCGAGCGGCGATCCGGGCCGGCACGGGCGCCTGGAGCGCCTCGCGGGGCCAGCGCGGCTGCTGACGTTCCGCGCGCCTGCCGCACCGAGGAACGACGGATTCCGCAGGCGGAGAATCGCCCGGGATCGCGGGCGTGCGCCCGCCAGGGGCCCTGGCTCCGACGCGATCCGCTTCGGAATCAGTCGAGTTTCTCGCCCCGCGCCGCGCCATCACGCCCCCATTTCGGGGGATGTACCCCGGTAAACCGCAGACTGTTGTTCCGCAGCCCCGGATTCTCCAGCATCCGGCCTCCCGGGGTACGCGGTTTGTCCCCCCGATGTCCCCCAAAATGACGACTATGCCGACAGGTGACGCGCAGGCACTATAGGGAGTGCACGGTGCGACTCCATCGGAGCGCACCGCCCTTCCTCGGCTGATTAGGGTAAGCGGCCGGGCGCTTGGGGGGCGAGTTAGACCCATATTCGGGTTGTGGATCTAACTCGATACGTTGCGAAGGGCCGGAGATGGGTACTCCGGCCCTTCGATCGTTTCGGCCCGCCGACCGAGCCGTTGCAGTGACGGTGGTCAGCCGGGGGCGCTGTGGTCAGCCGGGGGCGCTGTGGTCAGCCGGGGGCGCCAGGCCGCTGGATCTCGAGCCAGAGGTCGACCTCGTCGTCCTCGTCATCCTCCTCGGCCGAACCGAGATCGCGAGCCGAGCCGTCGCCCGTCGGCGTGATCCCCACGACCGTGACCGCGATATCCGAGTCGGCGGGGGCCGTGCGAGCGATGATGCGGCGGGCACCCGTCGACCGGATGGCGTTCGCGAGCGCATTGAGGACGACGTCGCGCTGCTCGCCCTCCATGCCGTCCAGGCCGCCCTCGTCGAAGAGGGTGACGGTCGCGCCGCGCCGCCGCGCCGCCATCACCTGGGCGCGCACGGCGTCATTGAGCAGCTCGCGACCGCGGATCTCATCGCGGATGGCGGCTTCGAGATACACGCATTCGCGCCGCTGCTCGTCGGTGAGCTCTCCGCGGGCCTGAGCGATGACGCGCAGCATGGGAACGGCCATGGTGCTGGTCTGGCCGAGACGGAACTGGCGCTCGTAGAGATGCGCCTCCTGCGCGGCCTGCCAGTCGGTCGCCTCGCGCTCTGCCTGGGCGAACCGCTGCGCGTCGAGCGAGGCCTTCGCGAGCGCCCGGCTGAGGATGTGCGAGATCGCCACCCACGACACCGAGCCGAGGACGCCCGTGCTCAGCAGGAGCCCCGGGCCGCCCCACCAGACCGTCTGCACGACGAGGAGCCCGACACCGACCCAGGCGAACATGTGCCGCTTGCGGGTCGAGGTGATCGTCAGGAGCGTCCCGACGGCGGCGACGTACCAGGTCGCATAGCCGAGCCCGCCTTCGCTGTCCGGGTCGAGCTGGGGCGTGACGAGCAGCGTCATGCTCACGCACACGGCGACGTTGAGCGCGGCGAGCCAGACGGGCATGCGCTCGGGTTGATGAGGAAGCAGGCTGATGGTGGTCGCACTCGCGTAGAGGACCATGGCGGCGAGAACGGCGAGAGGATTCGCGGGGATGTCGATCGTGTAGAGCCCCAGCACGATGTGGTAGCCGGAGAACAGCGCAGCCATCGTGACGATGAGGGCACGGGGCACACCGATCCTCACGATTCCGCCTTCCGCTCCTCAACGGGAGCGCCGCTCGCGCTTCCGCCGATCATCGAGACCACCGGCCAGTGCAGGTGGACGACCGTTCCCCGCCCCGGAGCGCTGCGCACATCGGCTCGGCCCCCCGCATTCGCCATGCGCTCGACGATCGAGCGGCGAACGCCCAGGCGCTCGCCCGGCACCTGCTCGAGGTCGAAACCGGTGCCCGCATCGCCGACCTCGATCTCGATCGCCCCACCCTGCACGCCCGACACGCGCAGCCACCGGCGCACCTCCGGGCCCCCGGCGTGCTGCATCGAGTTGATCATCGCCTGCACCGCGGCGGAGTACAGCGCCTCGGCCTGCGGGGAAGGGACGATGCGGGTGTCGAGCGATCGAACCCGTACCGTGAACGGCACGGCCATGCCGCGAGCGGCACCGACGATGCGCTCGGCGACCTGGCGGAAGCGCACGGTGCTGCCGTCATCGGGCGTCGCGAGCGCCGCCTCCTCCAGGTGGCGCATGGCGTTGGTGGCCATCGCGGCAGCGAGCTGCTTCTCTTGCGGCGACTCGGCTCGCGCCGCCGAGAGGAAGGTCGTGAGCACGCTGTCGTGCACGATCGAGTCGACCTGCACGCGCTCGACCTCGGTCGCGTGCTGGCGGACGGCATGCGAGTAGCGGTCGAGCGCCGTGCCCTGCGCGTCGTCGACCGAGCTCGACGCCGCGCGCGTCATCGTGATGATCACGAGCACGGCGCCGCCGAGGATCACGGCGTACACCGCGTTGAAGAGGCCGAGCTCCCAGGGGCCGCCTCCCCCGGCGGGAGTGGCCCGGATGATGCCGTAGATGAAGGGCACGACGAGCAGGTACACGAGAGCGCCCCGAACGCTCAGGCCGATCGCCGCGCTCGCCGTCGCGACGGTCGTCAGGAGGTAGAGCCAGTGGTCGCCCTGCTGGGGCGTCGTGGGGTCGGCGAGGAAGAACGGCCACGTGACGAGGGCCATGAGGTAGACGCCTGCGACGAGGCGGTGCGCCCCGATGACGAAGCGGCGGATCGTCGAGCACAGGAGCGACAGCAGGAGCGAGCCGTAGACCGCGCCGACGGCGAGCGCCGACCACACGGGCTGGCCGAGCCCGTACTGGGGCAGCACGAGCAGGAGCGCCTGCAGACCGAAGACGACGCCGAACCCCGCGACCGAGCGGGAGAGGACGGTATCGACCCTTCTTCTGCTGATCGGCTGTCGTGGCTGCGTGGCCGCGCTCGAGGCCGATTCAGGCCGGCTCATCGCCGTCGGGATCGAGACCCGGGAGGATGCCGTCTTCGACGGCACGTCGCAGCAGGTCGACCTTGGTCGGCGCCGGGCGGCCGACCTCGACGTACTTCGCCCGGATGCGATCGAGGTACTCGCGCGCTGTCGAGTAGCCGATGCCGAGCTGCTGCGCGGCGAGCTTGAGCGGCAGCCCGGACGCGTACAGGTGCAGGATCTCGCGCTCGCGACGGCCGAGCTGCGCTTTCGCGAAGTCGCGGTCGGCGTCGATGGCGCTCGCCCACTCGAGATTGTTGAGCACCTCGCCGCGCGCGACGGTCTCGGCCGCGGCGATGACGGTCTTCGTCGCCGAGGACTTCGGGATCACGCCGGCGGCGCCGGCGGCGAGCGCCTCGCGCACGCTCGCGACGCGGTCGGCGATCGAATGGACGAGCACCGCCGAGCCCGTCGCCTGCACGGCCTTGACGTTCTCGGTCACGCTCGAGCCGTCGCCGAGCGAGAGGTCGAGCACGACGACGTCGACCTCCGCGCCGCCGAGGCTGTCGACGAGCTCGGGCACCGTCGCTGCGGCGACGACGAAGTCGAAGCCCGCGTTCGCGAAGGCCGCCTGCAACCCGAGCCGGACGGACTCGTGGTCGTCGACCACGGCGATCCGCACCGTCCTGCCCTGCGTTGCGACCACGTGAGCGAGTTCCCCCTGTGCAGAACCGAGAGCGCCGTCGGGTCGGGCGCGATGAGGCCATCGTAGCCGCCCCGACCGGGCGGGGAGCCGGTGCGGCGCGCGCGGAGCAGGACCCGTTCTTTCCTCAGGTCGACACCCGTGTCGCTGGCCCGGCGCGGCTCGCCCGGTGCCGCCGTCAGTCGCGGATGAGCGACGCGACGGCTTCGACGTGGTGGGTGTGGGGGAAGAGATCGAAGGCCCGCAGCCCCGCCAGCCGGTAGCCGTGCTGGGCGGCGAGCGCGACATCCCTCGCCAGTGCGACGGGGTCGCACGCGACGTACACGAGCTGCGCCGGAGCGAGCCGGCCGAGCGCACCCATGACCTCGACACCGGCGCCCGAGCGCGGCGGGTCGAGCACGACCGTCGCATCGCGCAGCCGGGCCCGCTCGATCGCGCTCGCCGACTGCTCGAGCTCGCGCAGGAACCGATCGACGCGCCCGGTGAGCGCCGCCGCTCCCACCCACTCGGCGAGATTCTCGGCGGCGTGCTCGGTCGCGCGCTCATCGGACTCGACGCTCGTGATGCGCGTCGCCTGGCCGAAGCGGTCGCCGACGGCCGCGGCGAGCAGGCCGACGCCCCCGTACAGGTCGAGATTCGCGGCACGCGGGTCGACGAGCGCGTCGTCGATCGCCTGCTGCACGGCCGCCGTGAGCGCCGCCGGCGCCTCGCGGTGCACCTGCCAGAAGCCCGTGTCGTCGAGGCGGAACTCCCGATCGCCGACGCGCTCGGAGACGACCGTCGGCTTCTGCTCGCCCAGCACGAGCCGCGGCTGGCCGACCGTGGGCGCGAGCACATCGACCGTGCCGAGGCCGAGGAACCGCTCGGCGAAGGGGGTCGCGGCCTGCACCGCGGGGCTCGCGAGGGGGGCATCCGGCACCGGGATGACCGTGTGCGAGCGGCTCGCCATCGGGCCGATGCGCCCCTCGCCGTCGACGTGCAGGCGGATGCGCGTGCGCCAGCCCAGGCCGTTCGCGGCGTGATCGCCGGGCAGCTGCTCGACCCGCACCTCGCTGACGATGCCCGCCATGCGCTGCAGCGCCTCGGCGAGCACCCGGCGCTTGAGCTCGCGCTGGTGGCTCAGGGCGATGTGCCCGAACTCGGCGCCGCCGGCCCGCTGCCGGGGGTCGCGATCGACGCCCGCCGCCGCCCACACGTGCTCGCGCCGGTGCTCGCTCGGCTGCAGCACCTCGAGGGTGTCGGCGCGCCAGAACGACTTCTTGCGGTCGTCGGTGATGCGCACCCGCACCGTCTCGCCGGGGATCGCGTCGGTCACGAAGACCACGCGCCCGTCGAGCCGGCCGACGGCGATGCCGCCGTGAGCGATGCGGTCGACCGTCAGTTCGACCTCGCGGCCGGCGTTCTCACCCATACGCCCCAGACTACGGGCCGGTATGCACGGGCCGGTCGGCGCGCGGGCGGTCGGCCGCCGCACCCGCCGCCTAGCATCGAGACGTGCGCCTCTACCTCGCCTCCACCTCGCCCGCACGCCTCGCGACCCTGCGCGCCGTCGGCATCGAACCGGTCGCGATCGCTCCCGGCGTCGACGAGGATGCCGCGGTCGCCGCCGCAGGCCCGCTGGCCGCCGCCGGGATGGTGCAGCTGCTCGCGCGTCTCAAGGCCGAGGCCGTGCTCGACCCGGCCGTGTGCGGAGCCGCCGGCCTCGCGCCCGCCGACCTCGACGGCTTCGTCCTCGGCGGCGACTCCGCCTTCGAGCTCGACGGCACCGTGTTCGGCAAGCCGCACGAGCCCGCGATCGCGCGCGAGCGCTGGCTCGCCCAGCGCGGGCGCAGCGGCGTGCTGCACTCGGGGCACTGGCTCATCGACCACCGCGGCGGCAGGATGCGCGGCGCCGTCGGGCGCGCCTCGAACGCCGTCGTGCACTTCGCCGACGATATCGAGGAGACCGAGATCGACGCATACATCGCCACGGGCGAGCCGCTCTCAGTCGCGGGCGCGTTCACGATCGACTCGAAGGGCGCCGGCTTCATCGACCGCATCGAGGGCGACCCGCACACCGTCGTCGGGCTCTCGGTGCCGCTGCTGCGCAAGCTCGTGCACGAGCTCGGCGGGCGTTGGACGGAGCTCTGGAACCGGTAGGGCCGCTCCGGGTGGGGGTCGAGCGCCGGACGCCCTCTGCCATGATGCGGGCTGACCGCCCGCATGATGGCGGCGGCGCGCGCGACGCGCCCCGGGCATCCGCCTTCTGTGGCTCTCTGCAAGGGAACCCCGGCGCTTTTGTGCGGACGAGACAAACGGGGGGGTGCGCGAACGCCCCTAGGGTAGAGAACCATGGCTCGCATCTCGAAGGTACTCATCGCGAATCGCGGCGAGATCGCCGTCCGCGTCATCCGCGCGGCGCGCGACGCGCGTCTCGGCACCGTCGCCGTCTACGCCGACCAGGATCGCGATGCGCGGCACGTGAAGCTCGCCGACGAGGCCTACGCCCTCGGCGGCTCGACGAGCGCCGAGACCTACCTCGTCATCGAGAAGCTGCTCTCCGTCGCCCGCCGCTCGGGTGCCGACGCCGTGCATCCCGGCTACGGCTTCCTCGCCGAGAACCCCGACTTCGCGCGCGCCGTCATCGACGCGGGCCTCATCTGGATCGGCCCCTCGCCCGAGGCCATCGAGGCGCTCGGCGACAAGGTGCGCGCCCGTCACATCGCCGAGAAGGTCGGCGCCCCGCTCGCGCCGGGAACCCTCGACCCCGTGTCGGGCGCTGCCGAGGTGCTCGACTTCGTCGACATCCACGGCCTGCCCGTCGCCATCAAGGCGGCCTTCGGCGGCGGCGGCCGCGGGCTCAAGGTCGCCCGCACGCGCGAGGAGGTGCCCGAGCTCTTCGACTCGGCCACGCGCGAGGCGGTCGCGGCGTTCGGCCGCGGCGAGTGCTTCGTCGAGAAGTACCTCGACAAGCCCCGCCACGTCGAGACGCAGTGCCTCGCCGACGCGCACGGGAACGTCGTCGTCATCTCCACGCGCGACTGCTCGCTGCAGCGCCGCCACCAGAAGCTCGTCGAGGAGGCGCCCGCGCCGTTCCTGACGGAGGCGCAGACCTCGCTGCTGTACGAGTCGTCGAAGGCGATCCTCCGCGAGGTCGGCTACGTCGGCGCGGGCACCTGCGAGTTCCTCATCGGCGCCGACGGCACCGTATCCTTCCTCGAGGTGAACACCCGCCTCCAGGTCGAGCACCCGGTCTCGGAGGAGGTCACGGGCATCGACCTCGTGCGCGAGCAGTTCCGCCTGGCGGAGGGCGAGGCGCTCGGCTACGACGACCCCGTGGCCCACGGCCACTCGATCGAGTTCCGCATCAACGGCGAAGACCCGGGCCTGAACTTCATGCCCATGCCCGGCCCCGTGCACGCCCTTCGCTTCCCCGGCGGCCCCGGCGTGCGCGTCGACTCGGGCGTCACGACCGGCGACGTCATCTCGGGCGCCTTCGACTCGCTGCTGGCGAAGCTCATCGTCACGGGCAAGACCCGCGAGGATGCCCTCGAGCGCTCGCGCCGCGCCCTCGCCGAATTCGAGGTGGCGGGCCTTCCCACCGTGCTCCCGTTCCACCGCGCCATCGTCGACGACCCCGCGTTCGCGCCCGCCGACGGCGCCCCGTTCACCGTCTTCACCCGGTGGATCGAGACCGAGTTCGATAACCGGCTCGAGCCCTGGAGCGGCACCCTCACCGATGCGGTGCCGGCCACCGCCCAGCGGCACACCGTGGTCGTGGAGGTCGGCGGAAAGCGCCTGGAGGTGTCGCTGCCCGAGACGCTCATGCCGAGCGGAGCATCCCGCGCCTCGACCGCGCTCTCTGTCGCCCCCCGGCGCCGCGGCGGGTCGGCGGTCGCCGTGGGCGCCTCGGGCGATGCGGTGAAGAGCCCGATGCAGGCGACGGTCGTCAAGCTCGCCGTCGCCGAGGGCGACCGGGTGGTCGCCGGCGACCTCGTCGTCGTGCTCGAGGCGATGAAGATGGAGCAGCCGATGACCGCGCACAAGGACGGCACCGTCGCCGGGGTCAACGCCGCGGTCGGCGAGACCGTCGCGGCCGGCCACGTGCTGCTCACGATCGCCGACTAGCTGCGCACCGCGCCGGCCGGGCGCACTCCCGCGCCCACTCCCGAGCCCGCGCCCGTAACCTCCGCCGAGTGCACGTGTTTGTGTCGAGTGCACCTGAAACTCCACGTGCAGTCGTGAGAGATGCGTGAACTCGTCGCCGCGAACCTCTACCACCGCAAACCGATGCGGTGAAGCTTGTTCGCGAGCTCGCGGGGCTGCCGCGCCACCTCGAAGCCCCACCTCCCGAACCCGGCGAGTTGAGGTCGGATCTCGTCCTCGCGCTCCTTCTCCTCGATCACCACGTCGACCGGCGAGCGCCCGCGGAGGTATCGGGGGTCGTCGTATTTGACTCGACCGTCGAACTCCGCGCCGATGCGCTGATCGGCCCAGTGGAAGTCGAGGTGGTACACCTGACCTCGTGACCCGCGCAACTCGTACTGCAGGTCGGGTATCGGGCACCCGATCGCGAGCATCGTGCAGCGGCTCACCGACTCGCCGGGCAACTGGGCGCGACCATCGGCGAAGGCGGTCACGCGCCGGGCGCGCGCCGCACCGCGACCGGAGCCGAGCCGAACGAGCTCGAACTCGAGCTCGTCGAGGTCGAGAGGCCGAGGGGCACCCGAGCTTTCCGCGAGAAGATTGAGCCGCAGGGCTGCGTCGGCCACGACGACACCGGAGACGAAGGGCGACACGGCGGCCACGTCGATGACGGTTCGGGCCAGGGGTGTCACCGGCACGCCGCGGAGCATCGTGGGCTCGACATCGCGGGTCGTGGAGTGCCGGAGGAAGGTGCGCGACGTACTCCGCCGGTCGGAGGAGCGCATCACGGTCTCCGGCCGGTTCGGAAGCCCGCCGTAGAGGGGAAGCCCCCACCACGCGGCGGCGGAACGGTGCGACAGCACCTCATCGGCCCTCGCGCGCGACCAGACCGCCTCGACGTGGCGACGATGGCGAGCCTCGGGGGCCAGCACGGCCAACGCCGCTCGCTCGACGTACACATCGGGCGCGAGGCGCTCGAGCCGGCCCCGTGCGGCCTCACGGTACAGCGCGCCCCTCTCGCTGAGGTCGACGAGCATCGACGGACGCATGACCCCGTCGGGCAGGGCGAGCACGTTCGGGGGCTGTTCGATCTGCATGGCCCGACCGTGCCACGCGACAACTCCGGAATGACTGCTGCCGACGGAATGGTGATGGAACCGAGTGCGACCTCCGCCTGTTGACGAGCGGCGATGCCGCGGACTGGACGCACGACAGCACCGTGGCGGCTCTGCGCGAGGGCGAGTGCACGCATTCGTGACGGGCGTGCGCGAACGTTAACGTACATCCGCCATGAATGCGTGAACTCGGCGCGGCAGAGGCCGGCCCCGGGGCCGGGCGGCGCGGGGCGGCGCGG
Organism: Microbacteriaceae bacterium X2B; assembly: GCA_005502445.1. Classification (GTDB taxonomy): domain Bacteria; phylum Actinomycetota; class Actinomycetes; order Actinomycetales; family Microbacteriaceae; genus Microcella. Next base: position 2 of record SCPB01000017.1, on the reverse strand, counting down.
CG
>SCPB01000096.1 GCA_005502445.1 Microbacteriaceae bacterium X2B | reverse complement strand
CCCCCGCTCTCGCCTCCACCCCACCCCTCGCCGTCGACGAGCGAGGTGGCGTGCAGTACAAGGTCCGCGACCTCGCCCTCGCCGAGGCAGGCCGCCACCAGCTGCGCCTCGCCGAGCACGAGATGCCCGGCCTCATGGCCCTGCGCGACGAGTTCGGCCCCCACCAGCCGCTGAAGGGCGCCCGCATCGCCGGCTCGCTGCACATGACCGTGCAGACCGCGGTGCTCATCGAGACCCTCGTGGCCCTCGGCGCCGAGGTGCGCTGGGCCAGCTGCAACATCTTCTCGACGCAAGACGAGGCGGCGGCCGCGGTCGTCGTCGGCCCCACCGGCACGCCAGAGAGGCCCGCGGGCACTCCCGTCTTCGCCTGGAAGGGCGAGACCCTCGACGAGTACTGGTGGGCCACCCAGCAGATCTTCGACTGGTCGTCGACGGGCCACGAGGGCCCGACGATGATCCTCGACGACGGCGGCGACGCGACCCTCCTGGTGCACAAGGGCACCGAGTTCGAGGCGGCCGGTACGGTTCCGGATGCCTCGCCCGCCGACAGCCAGGAATGGCGCGTCATCCTCGGCGTGCTCCGCGACTCCCTCGCGAGCGACTCGCAGCGCTGGACGCGCATCGGCCGGGGCATCCTCGGGGTCACGGAGGAGACCACGACGGGCGTCCACCGCCTGTACGAGCTGCACCGCGACGGAAAGCTGCTCTTCCCGGCGATCAACGTCAACGACTCGGTGACGAAGAGCAAGTTCGACAACAAGTACGGCATCCGTCACTCGCTGCCCGACGGCCTCAACCGCGCGACCGACGTGCTCATGGGCGGCAAGACCGTCTTCGTGTGCGGTTACGGCGACGTGGGCAAGGGCAGCGCGGATGCCCTGCGCGGCCAGGGCGCGCGCGTCATCGTCTCCGAGATCGACCCCATCAACGCCCTGCAGGCGGCCATGGACGGCTTCCAGGTCGCCCGGCTCGACGACGTCATCGGCGACATCGACATCCTCGTGACGGCGACGGGAAACGAGTCGGTCGTCACGGTCGAGCAGCTGCAGCTCCTCAAGCACCTCGCGATCGTGGCGAACGTCGGCCACTTCGACAACGAGGTCGACATGGCCGGGCTCGAGTCGCTCCCCGGGGCCGAGCGCATCGAGATCAAGCCGCAGGTGCACGAGTGGCGCCTGCCGACCGGCCGCAGCATCCTCGTGCTGAGCGAGGGGCGCCTGATGAACCTCGGCAACGCGACGGGCCACCCGAGTTTCGTGATGAGCGCCTCGTTCACCAACCAGGTGCTCGCGCAGCTCGAGCTGCACACGAACCGCGACGCCTACCCGCTCGGTGTGCACGTGCTGCCGAAGCTGCTCGACGAGAAGGTCGCGCGCCTGCACCTCGACGCCCTGGGGGTGCGCCTGACCGAGCTCACGCCGCGGCAGGCGGCGTACATCGGGGTGGACCCGGCAGGCCCGTTCAAGGTCGACCACTACCGCTACTGACGGCGGCGAGGATGCGGGCCCGGTGCGATGCACCGGGCCCGTTCCGGTCTCCGGGCGCTCGCTCGCGGGGCGCGCGCGAGCGCGACACGCCCGACGCGGCCCGGATTTGCCCGAAGCCCCGCCTCGCCGTAATGTATCTACCTGTTGCCCCAAGCGGGCGGGAGCGCCTCAAGCCTCTCGTGCCCCAAGCGGAAACTAACCCCCTCCTCTTCAGCCAGAACGGCTCGCCGTTCCGATGCGCAGGGGAGCGGGAAGCGGTGCCTCTCCGTGAGGCCCGAGCGCTGTGAAGCGCCGGGACGAGTGGGATGCGCCGGAAGGAAGTGCCCTGTTGCGAGCGCTGCGAAGCGCGAGGTCAGGTGCGTCCGATCCTTGAGAACTCAACAGCGTGCACTAAGTCAATGCCAAATTATCCTCGTCGGTCGACATTGTGTCGGCCGGTTGAGATTCCTTTGGATTGAAACGAATGTCAGTAGATATTCGAACTTCAGTCAGACAAACTCGTGTCAGCTCATCACTTTTGTGGCGGCTGGCGCAACTGGATGTGCCGGTCGC
>SCPB01000016.1 GCA_005502445.1 Microbacteriaceae bacterium X2B | reverse complement strand
GTTCGGGGTGGCGGGGTTCCGGCTCGTGCCCTCGCTGACGGGCTTCCAGTCGATCATCACCCAGACGCACGCGAACGTGCCGCAGGTGCACGCGGTCGTCGAAGACATCGAGCAGGCCCGCGACTACATCGCGCACGCCGAGTCGATCGGTCACGATCCGCTCGATCACGAGCCGCGAGCGCTCGAGCTGCGTGACGTCTCGTTCACGTATCCCGGCTCGGACGTGCCTGCCCTGGAGGGCGTGTCGCTGCGGATTCCCATGGGCTCGACGCTGGGCCTCGTCGGCGCGTCCGGCGCCGGCAAGTCGACGCTCGTCGACCTCATCCTCGGTCTGCTCGTGCCGTCGGCGGGCGTCGCGATGGTCGACGGGCAGCGACTCGACGACGTGCTCGCGGCGTGGCGGGCGCGCGTCGGCTACGTTCCGCAGGATGTCGCGCTCTTCGACGGCACCGTGGCGCAGAACGTCGCCCTCACGTGGGAGGGGCCGATCGATGAGCACCGCGTCGAGCAGGCGCTGCGACGCGCGCAGCTGTGGGATGTCGTCGCGGCGCGGCCCGGCGGCATCCATGCGCGCGTGGGCGATCGGGGCATGGCCCTCTCGGGCGGGCAACGGCAGCGGCTCGGCATCGCACGGGCCCTCTTCGACGATCCGCTCGTGCTCGTGCTCGACGAGGCGACGAGCGCGCTCGACAACAAGACCGAGTCCGACGTCGCCGCGGCGATCCGGGAGCTGCGCGGCGAGGTGACCGTCGTCGCCGTCGCCCATCGACTGTCGACGATCCGCGACAACGACCAGGTGTGCTTCATGGCGGGCGGCCGCATCGTCGCGCAGGGCACCTTCGACGAACTCGTGGCGCAGGTGCCCGACTTCGCGACACAGGCTGCGCTCGCGGGGATCTCGCCGTCGTGATCGATCATCGGTCTCCCCCGGTGCTCGATGTCGTGATCCCCGTGCACACGGTCGAGCGACCCATTCGGCGGGCCGTCGCCTCGGTCGTCGGGGTCGCTCCCGAGCCGCGGCTCCGGGTGACCGTCGTCTGCCACGAGGTCGAGGTCGGCGCGATCGACGACCTTCTCGCGGGCCTGCCTCGAGAGCGGATCCGGTTGCTGCCCTTCTCGGACGGCGTGCGCAGCCCCGCCGGCCCGCTCAACGCGGGGCTCGCGGCGGCGACCGCCGAGTACGTCGCCGTCATGGGCTCCGACGACTTCTTCGAACCCGGCGCGATCGCCGCCTACCTCGACGAGGTCGAGAGCGAGCATCCCGACGTGCTGATCGTTCCGCTACGGCACCAGAACGGCGAGCTGCTTCGCAATCCGCTGGTGCGGTGGCGCCGCCGACGACGGCTCGACCCCGTGCGCGATCGTCTCTTCTACCGCACGGCGCCGCTCGCGCTCATCCACCGGTCGCTGCTCGACGGTCGCGACGAGCCGTTCACGACATCGCTCGTCTCGGGGGAGGATCTCGAGCTCAGCTCCTGGCTGTGGGCGCAGCCGGTGCGCATCGACTTCCCGGTGGATGCCCCCGCTTATGTCATCGGCGCCGATGCCGACGATCGCATCACCCTCGCCGCGCACTCGGCGCACGTGGCCATGGAGCCGTTGCGCCGCCTGCTCGAAGCGGACTGGGTGGTGGCACTCGCGCCTGCGACGCGCCACTCCCTCGGGGTGAAGCTTCTGCGCATCCACGTTCTCGGGGCACTACGGGCTCGGCGCGACGGCGGTCACTGGGCGCCGGACGATCTGGAGTCCGTCGTCTCGGTGACGCGCGCGGTTCTCGCCCTGGCTCCGCGAGCTCTCGAGCCATTCGCGCGCGCGGAGCGGCGCATTCTCGAGACCGTCGTGGCAGCCGATAGCGGTCTCACCGACATCCTGAACGCGGTCGAGCTCGCGGACCGCGCCGCGTGGCGTGAGCGCGTGCTTCCCGCCGACCTGACGCGCGCACTCGATCGCGAGGGAACCCTGCGGCGCTTCCTGCTCTACCGTTTCGACCGCTGGGGGGCCGGGTGAGCGCGCTGGGCGCGATCTCGCGGCTGGTACCCGACCCGCTGATGGCACGGATGCTCCCTCCGGGCCGCTCGTTCGACCCGGCAGCCCCCCTCGCGACGGTGACCCTGCCCGGCGGCGCGCGAGTGCGGCTGCTGGTCGGCCCCGAGAACTCGGCGGGTCAGGGCGGGGCGTGGGCTCGAGCGGTCGCCGCGCACGTTCCCGGAGCGGCCGCCGAGTCGTTCGTCGTCGCCCGCGACGAGGTGTTCCGGCACGCGTCGGGTTTCGCTGTGCCCCCGCCCGTCTTCGCCTGGTCGCGACGCTGGCAGTCGGCGCATCGGGCGGCGATCGCCGCCCAGGTCACCCACGTGCTGATCGAGAGCGGGAGGCCGATCCTCGCCGGCGGGGTGCGCGGCGACATCGAGCGCGAGCTGAGCTGGCTGCGCGACCGGGGCGTCGGCATCGCCCTCGTCTGGCACGGCAGCGACGTGCGCGATCCCGATCGGCATGCCGCGCAGCATCCGCTGTCGCCCTACGCGGATCCGTCGTGGGCGTCGGTCTCGGCGCTGCGCACCTCCTCGGCGACCAACCGCGCCCGCGCCGCCGAGAGCGACCTGCCGTCGCTCGTCTCGACGCCCGACCTGCTCGACGACGTGCCGAGCGCGGCGTGGCTGCCGCTCGTCGTCGACGGCGCATCCTGGGCGGCGAGCGCACCGCCCCTCGCGCACGGCGGTCGACCGCGGGTCGTTCACGCACCCAGCCGCGGAGTCGTCAAGGGGACCGCGCTCATCGAGCCCGCGCTGCGGGAGCTCGCCGCGGAGGGCGTGATCGAGTACCGCCGTATCGAGGGCGTAGCGCATTCCCAGATGCCGGCGCTGTACCGGCAGGCGGACGTCGTGCTCGACCAGTTCCGCCTGGGCAGCTATGGCGTCGCGGCCGTCGAGGCGCTCGCCGCCGGCCGCATCGTCATCGGTGACGTCGACGACCGGGTGCGTGACCGGGTGAGCGACGCGACCGGCGCCGCACTTCCCATCCTCTCCGCCCGCCCGAGCGAGCTCGCCGATCTCCTCCGGCGAATGGCCGCCGACCCCGCCGGAGCGCTCGCGCTCGCGACCGAGGGCCCGCGTTTTGCCTCCGAGGTGCACGACGGGCGACGGGCGGCCGCGGTGATCGCCGAGGCACTGGGGCTCGCATCGGACTCCGAAGGCACCGCGTGACGTCAGCACTGCGCGAGAATGGATCGGTGCCCGCGCGACCGACGATCCTCATTCTGTCCTTCTCGCCGATCGCGACCGATGCGCGGGTGCTCAAGCAGATCGCGCTCGCGCGCGAGTACGGCGACGTCGTCACGTGCGGGTACGGGCCCGCCTCGGAGGGCGTCGTCGAGCACGTGCGCATCCCCGACGAACTGGGCATCTATCCGCTCTCACCCAAGCTGCTCGTGCTGCGCCTCGGGCGTCTGGCGCTGCACCGCGCACCGGGGATCGCTTGGGTTCGCCGGGCGCTGCGACGCAGAAGGTTCGACGCCGTGATCATCAATGACCTCGACGCGGCATCGGTGGGACTCTCGATCCCGTCGACCCGCGGCCATCACATCGACCTCCACGAGTACACGCCGCGACTGCACGACGACGTCGCCGGATGGCGTCGGCACATGCAACCGTTGTTCGAGGACGTGGCTCGGCGCTCTCTGCGTCGCGCGCGGTCGGCGACGACGGTCGGCGAGCTCATCGCGGAGCAGTACGAGCGATTGAGCGGAGTGCGTCCGGGTGTGGTGGTGAATGCGGCACCATTCGCCGACATCCCGCCCGGGCCCGTCGGCAATGTCATTCGTCTGGTGCACAGCGGTGCCTGCTTGCGCAACCGCGGGCTCGCGGAACTGATCCAAGCCGTCGAGGATTCGCGATCTCCGGTGACCCTCGACCTCTTCCTCATGCCGAACAGTCCGAGCCATCTCGCCGAGCTCCGCTCGCTCGCCGAGGGCCTGAAGACCGTGACGATCCACGACCCGGTTCCGTACCCCGAGCTGATCGCGAGGCTGAACGAGTTCGACGTCGGCATCCACGTTCTGCCTCCCGTGACGATCAACAACGTGTGGGCCCTGCCCAATAAGATCTTCGATTACGTTCAGGCGAGGCTCGGAGTGATCGTCGGCCCCTCACCCGAGATGGCTCGCTATGCGCACGAGTACGGCTTCGGCATCGTGGCTGACGGGTTCGGGGCGGAGAATCTCACCGCAGCGCTCGACGCTCTCACTCCCGACACCGTGCGATCGCTCAAGAACGAGGCTCATCGGGTTGCACGCGAGCTGTCTGCGGAAGAGGCGATCGGGGCGTGGCGAGCTGCGATCGTCCGGATGGTCGGCGTGGGCCACCAATGACGCTCAAAGAGACTCCCCGCCTGCTCATCATCTCCTTCTCGCGTCTCGTCGGTGACGCGCGCGTGCTCAAGCAGATCGCGCTCTTCCGAGACCGGTACGCGGTCGCCACGATCGGGTACGGCCCGGCGCCCGACGGCGCGGCCCGGCACATCGCCATTCCCGACGAGCTGCCCCTGTGGCGCTGGCCCCGCATCCCGCTCATCCTCAAGCAGTACCGCCGCGCCTATTGGAGCAACCCGGCGATCGCGTTCGCGCGGCGGGCTCTGAGCGACGTCGCGGCCGACGCCGTTCTCGCCAACGACGTCGAGGCGGCGGGCCTCGCCCTCGAGATCGTGCCGGGCGAGCGCCTCCACTCCGACCTGCACGAGTACGCGCCGCGGCAGAAGGAGGACGTGCCCCGCTGGCGCATCTTCGTCCAGCCGTTCGTCACGTGGCAGGTGCGCACCTTCGTCGCCCGCGCGGGCTCGCATTCGACCGTGGGCCAGCGCATCGCCCGCGAGTACGCCGCACGGTTCGGGTTCACGCCGACCGTCGTGACGAACGCCGCGCCCTACGCCGAGTGCGAGCCGACGCCGACGGGGCCGACGATCCGCCTCGTGCACAGCGGGGCGTGCCTCGCCGATCGCGGCATCGACGAGATCATCACCGCGGTCGAGTCGTCGAGCGCGGCGCTGACGCTCGATCTGTACCTCACGCCGAACGACCCCGCCTACCTCGACAGCATCCGCGCGCGGGTCGCCGACTCGACCCGCGTCACGCTGCACGACCCCGTGCCATACGCCGAGCTCGGGGCGACGCTGCGCCGGTACGACGTCGGCGTGCACTTCCTGCCGCCGGTGAACTTCAACAACGCCAACGCGCTGCCGAACAAGCTGTTCGACTTCGTGCAGGCCCGCCTGGGCATCGTCGTCGGTCCGTCCCCCGAGATGGCGGCGATCGTCACCGAGCGGGGGATGGGCGCCGTCGCCGGCGCCTTCACCGCCGAGGCTCTCCGCGCCGTGCTCGACGCGCTCGCTCCTGCGCGGGTCGACGAGTGGAAGCGCGCCGTGCACGCGTCCGCGCGCGCCCTCTCCGCCGAGGAGGCCGTCGGCCCGTGGCGCGATGCCCTCGCACGGATTCTGGGAGGGCCCCGCACGAATCGCCCTCGACTGCTCATCGTCTCGTTCTCGACGCTGGTGTCAGATGCGCGCGTGCTCAAGCAGATCGCGCGGTTCCGCGACGAGTACGCCGTGACGACCGTCGGCTACGGCCCGCCGCCGACGGGAGTCGTCGACCACATCGAGATCCCCGCCCGTCACCCCATCTACCGGTACCCGAAGGCGCGAGTGCTGATGCGGGACTACGCGGGCGCCTACTGGGGCAATGCGGCCATCGCCGCCGCCCGCGATGCGCTGCGCGGCCGACGATTCGAGGTGGCTCTGGCGAACGATGTCGAGGCGGCGGGTGTCGCGCTGGAGGCCGTACCGGGCAGCCGACTGCACGCGGATCTTCACGAGTACGCACCTCGCCAGCGCGAGGAGCTGCGGCGGTGGCGCATCGCGTTGGCGCCATTCGTGCGGTGGATGGTCCGCCGGTTCGTGAGCCAGGCCGCGAGCGTCACGACGGTCTCGGGCGGTCTCGCCCGCGCGTACCGCGACGAGTTCGGTCTGCCCGCCTCGGTCGTGACGAACGCCTCGCCCTTCATCGACCTGCCCCCGAGGTCGACCGGATCCCCGATCCGACTCGTGCACAGCGGCGCCGGGCTCGCCAACCGCGGGATCCACCGCATGATCGACGCCGTCGAATCCTCGACGGCGGAGGTGACCCTCGACCTCTATCTGACCCGCAACGACCCGCGGTACATGGACGAGCTGCGCCGCCGCTGCTCCGCCTCCTCGCGGTGCACTCTGCACGATCCGGTTCCTTATGACGAACTCATCGAGACCTTGAGCGCCTACGACGTCGGTGTGTTCGTCCTTCCTCCCGTGAACTTCAACTACCTCTGGGCCTTGCCGAACAAGCTCTTCGACTTCGTCCAGGCTCGACTCGGCATCATCACGGGCCCCTCGCCGGAGATGGCGGCGATCGTCTCCGGCCACAGCCTCGGAGCGGTGACGGCGGACTTCACGGCGGCGGCGCTTCAGAGGGTGCTCGATGAGCTCGAGGCCGGCACCGTGGACGAGTGGAAGCGTGCGGCCGACCGTGCGGCGCACCCCCTGTCGTCGGAGGGCGAGGTCGAGCAGTGGGCTCGAGCCATCGGGACCCTCACCGACCGGGGTCGGTGACCCCGGCGCGTCCGGTCAGCCCCGCAGCGCCTCGATGACTCGACCAGCGGCGAAGCCGTCGCCGTAGGGCGCCTGGTCGGTCGCGGCGGGCTTCGGCCGCTGCGCCGCGGCGCGGATCTCTTCGCCCGTCAGCGCGAGCACGTTCCAGCCGAGCGCGACGGTCTCGACCCACTCCGTCTCGGTGCGCACGGTGGTGCACGGCACTCGCAGCAGGAAGGCCTCCTTCTGCAGCCCGCCCGAGTCGGTGATCACGCCGCGGCTTCTCTGCACGGCGGTGACGAGGTCGGGGTAGGCGAGCGGCGCGCGCGATTCGAGCGACCCGCCGTCGAGCGCGAGGCCGAACTCGGCGGCGCGGGCGACCAGCCGGGGGTGGGCGAGCAGCACGACCGGGTGGTCGAGCGAGCGGAGGGCATCCAGCACCGTCGCCAGTCGCTCGCGGTCGTCGGTGGTCTCCGCGCGGTGGATCGTCGCGATCGAGTACGAGCCCGGCGCATGCGCGATCGGTGATGGGCCGCGGTCGGCGGCGGCGTCCCGCACCTGGAAGAGCACGTCGGTCATGACGTCGCCGACGAGCACCGAGCGGTCGGCGAGGCCCTCCGAGGCGAGGTGGCTCATCGCCTGCTCGGTGGGGGCGAGGCAGAGGTCGGCGGCGTGGTCGGTGAGCACGCGGTTGTGCTCTTCGGGCATGCGGCGGTTGAACGAGCGCAGCCCCGCCTCGAGGTGGGCGAGCGGCACGTGGATCTTCACCGCCGCGACCGCCGCCGCGAGCGTCGAGTTGGTGTCGCCGTAGACGAGCACCCAGTCGGGCTTCTGCGTGAGGAAGGCGTCTTCGAGCGGGCCCATCATGGCGCCCGTCTGGTGGCCGTGGCTGCCGGAGCCGATGCCGAGGTGAACGTCGGGGGAGGGGATGCCGAGGTCGTCGAAGAAGACGTCGCTCATGATCGGGTCGTAGTGCTGGCCGGTGTGCACGATGACGTGCTCGACGCCGGCCTGGGCGGCTGCACGGGCGATCGGGGCGAGCTTCACGAACTGGGGGCGGGCGCCGACGACGCTGAGGATTCGCACGAGCCCGGATTCTATAAGGTCGAGGGCATGGCCACTTCGGGCGAGCATCCCGCCGTCGATCTGATCATCGCCGTCCACAGCCTCGAGCGGCCGATCGCTCGGGCGGTGCGCTCCGTTCTCGACGGTTCGGGCGACGAGGTGCGGGTCACGGTCGTCTGCCACGATCTCGACGCGGCGGCGGTCGCCGATCGGCTGGGCGCGATGATGCCGGATGCCCGGCTCCGGCTCATCGAGCACCGCGACGGCATCCGCTCGCCTTCCGGGCCGTTCAACGCCGGGCTGGACGCGGCGGAGGCGGAGTGGCTCGCGATCATGGGTTCCGACGACGAGCTCGAGCCGGGTGCGGTCGCCGCCTGGCTCGACCGGGCTCGGCGGACCGGTTCTGCAGCCGTTCTTCCGCGCATCGTCCGCCGTGGCGTTCGCGACACGGTCGTCGCGACGCCTCCCGTGCGTGCGGGCCGACGCGACCGACTGGACGGGGTGCTGGATCGACTGGCGTATCGCAGCGCCCCGCTGGGCCTCTTGCGCCGTGACCTCGTCGGCGAGCTGCGGTTCGGCGGCGCGCTGTCGCAGGGCGAAGACGTGCTGTTCAGCGCGCGACTGTGGTTCGCGGGGCAGCTGATCGCGCTCGCGCCCGGCCCCGCCTATCTCGTGCACGACGATGCGGGGGATCGGGTGACCATGGCGCCGAGGCCCGTGGGTCAGACGCTCGCGTTCGTCGAGGAGGTGCTCGACGACCGGTGGTTCAGAACCGGGCCGGAGCGCGTGCGATTTGCGCTGGCTGCCAAGCTGCTGCGGGTCAACGTGCTCGGTGAGTTCGTCAACCGCCCCCGCGTCGACGATTGGACTCCCGATGAGCGCGACGACCTGGCACGGCTCGTGAGGTCCATCCTCGACGCCGCGCCCTCGGTGCTCGAGGTCTTCCCGTTCGCGGACCGCCGCCTCCTCGACGCGCTCCCCGCCGATTCGGGCGTGGATGCTGCGCGCCTGCTCGCGCTGGCTCGAGCCCGGCGCGCCTTCGGGCGCCCCCGCACGCTCGTCACGCATTCGCCGCTCCGACTGCTCCATCGGGAGGCGCCGTTGCGATTCATGGCGGCGTCGTGGTCGGTCGCCCGGGTCGGCGGGGCGGGGCGATGAGCGGCGTACTCGCCCTCCTGCGTCGTGCCGTGCTCGCGGTCGTCGATCGGCTGCCCGAGCGGTGGGGCTCGCGGCTGCGACCGCGGGCGTATCGGTACGACGCGAGAAGCCTCCCGCCGGTGACGGCCGCGCCGTCCGGCTCGCGGCGGGTGCTGATCGGGGCCACGAACTACGCGGCGCAGGGCTACCGTTTCGCTCGCGCCCTCGACCGCCTGCCCGAGACCGGTGCGCGCAATCTGCACCTCGTGCCGGCGACGAGCGGTTACGGCTTCCCGGCCGACACGTCGATCTCCGGGGGTCTGTTGCGGCTCGCGGCCCCGTGGTGCCGCCGTGAATTCGAGGCGATCGTCGACGGATTCACGCACGTCATCGTCGAATCGGGCCGTCCGATGCTCGGGCCGCTCTTCGGCGCCGATGTCCGCCGCGAGATCGACGCCTTCCGCTCCCGCGGTCTGCAGGTCGCTCACCTGGCGCACGGCAGCGACCTGCGTCTGCCGAGTAGGCATCGTGCGCTCGACGAGTGGTCGCCGCTTCGCGCTGAAGAGTGGGATGTCGTTCCCGCGCTCGAGCGGCAGGCGCTCGCCTACCGCGAGCTGCTGCGCGCGACCGATGCCCCGGTCTTCGTGACGACGCCCGATCTGCTGCTCGACTGGCCCGACGCCTGGTGGGCTCCGCTCGTCGTCGAGGTCGATCGGTGGGCGACGACAACGCCCGTGCTCGCGGGCGACCGACTCGTCGTCGCGCACGCCCCCACGAGCCGCGTGATCAAAGGCACCGACCTCATCGAGCCGACGTTGCGCGCGCTCGAGCGCGAGGGGCTCATCGAGTACCGCCAATTCGAGGGGGTGCCCTCCTCCCAGCTGCCTGCGGAGTTCGCCCGCGCCGACATCGTGCTCGACCAGTTCCGCATGGGAATCTACTCGGCCGTCTCAGTCGAGGCGATGGCCGCGGGGCGCCTCGTGATGGCGCACCTGCACGAGCACACGATCGCCACCGCCCGCGCGATCTCGGGGCTCGAGCTCCCGATCGTTCCGGTGACACCGGCAACCCTCGAGCAGCGGTTGCGGGCCGTCGCTGCCGATCCTTCCTGCTTCACCTCGACCGCTGCGGCAGGTCCGGAATTCGCCCGTACCGTCCACGACGGGCGTGTCACGGCCGACGTGATCGATCGGCAACTTCTTCGTTCTGCCGAGTAGAGCGTTGCGTGCCCACTGTTGGGGTGTAGGCGCCGAGGGCGAGTCGGGTTACCCTGAACGTGGCGTGTGACCGGGGGGTTCGCGCCCCAGGGGGGGTTTACTCGTGCTCGTGCACATCTTCTACCGTCGTCCTGTCGTGCGATCACGACGCCCGATGCTGTCGGCTGTCGGCGTACTCGCTGTCGTGGCGCTCGCCGCCTCGCTCTTGAGCGTGATCGCACCTGCGGCACCGGCGCGCGCCGCCGACATCCGCGACTTCGACCCCGGGTATCTGATCAGCGACTACGCGTTCTACAGCTCCGACGCGATGACGCAGGCCGAGATCCAGGCGTTCCTCGAGTCGAAGGGCAAGCCGTGCACGAACGCGAACTGCCTCGACGTGTACAAGCAGTCGACGACGACGCGCGAGGCGACGCCGCGCTGCACGCAGTACGTCGGCGAGGCCGGCGAGTCGGCCGCGCGCATCATCTACAAGGTGCAGGCGGCCTGTGGCATCAGCGCGAAGGCGATCCTCGTGACGCTGCAGAAGGAGCAGGGGCTCATCACCTCCTCGGCGCCGAGCGACCGAGCCATCCGCTCGGCCATGGGCTACGGGTGCCCTGACACCGCTGCGTGCGATTCGCTCTACTACGGCTTCTTCAATCAGGTCTATTCCGCCGCATCGCAGTTCCAGCGCTACCGTCTCAACCCGGGCGGGTACAAGCACCAGATCGGCGTCGAGTCGGTCTACTACCACCCGAACTCGTGGGTCGTGAACCCGCCGACCTGCGGCAACAAGAACGTCGACATCAAGAACGCCGCGACCGCCGGCCTCTACAACTACACTCCGTATACGCCGAACGCGTCCGCGCTCAGCAACCTCTACGGCACGGGCGACTCGTGCGCCTCCTACGGCAACCGCAACTTCTGGCGGTACTACACCGACTGGTTCGGCAACCCGACCGGCCTCATGCCGGTCGGCGTCGAGCGAGCGAGAGTCGCGGGCGATGACCGCTATGCGACCTCGATCGCCGTCTCGAAGGCCTCGTATCCGACGGGTGCGGCGAGCGTCTTCGTCGCGGTCGGCTCGATGTACGCCGACGGGCTCGCGGCCGCCCCGGCCGCAGCGAAGGCGGGCGCGCCTCTGCTGCTCACCGCGGCCGACTCGCTGCCGCCGGCCGTCGCCGACGAGATCCGTCGGCTCGCTCCGGCGTCGATCGTCGTCGTCGGCGGTGAGGGTGTCGTCAGCACGAACGTCTACGCCCAGTTGCAGGCGATCCAGCAGGAGGTCCAGCCGACCGGGAGCATCCGGCGCGACGCGGGTGCTGACAGGTTCGACACCGCGCGTCAGGTCGCGCGCGCGAACTTCCCCGAGGGCGCGCAGCGCGTGTTCCTGGCGAGCGGCAACGACTTCCCCGACGCGCTCGCCGTGAGCGCGGCCGCCGCGGCCCTCGGGGGTCCGGTGCTGCTCGTACCCGCCGGCGCCAGCAGTGTCGATGCGGCGACCGCCGAGCTCCTGCGGCAGCTCGGCACGACCGCGGTCGTCGTCGCCGGCGGCACGGCGGCGATCTCGAACGCGTACGTGCAGTCCATCCGCGACCAGCTGGGCATCGGCACGACCCCTCGTCTGGGCGGCGCCGACCGCTACGAGACGGCCGCCCTCATCAACGAGTACGCCTTCCCGACCGCGACGAGGGCGTTCGTGGCGAGCGGCCTCGACTTCCCCGACGCGCTGAGCGCCGCGGCGGCGGCTGGGGCGGCGCGCGCGCCGCTCGTGCTCTCGAGCGACAGGTGCATCCCCGTCGTCTCGGTGCGGTACATGGTCGAGGCCCGAGTCGCCTCCGTCTCCTTCACCGGCGGCACGGGCGTTCTCAATTCGGCCGTGTACGAGTTCCAGCAGTGCGGATGACGCGCCAGCGCCCTGAGCGTCTCCGCCCATCAACACGGGGCACGGCGCCGATCGCTTTGTCCGCGGTCGCGCTCGTCATGGCGGCACTGCTGTCCCCTGTCGCATCCCCCGCCGTCGCCGCGGCCGCCGACGATCGTGCTCCCCGCCTGCCCGACCTGACCGTCGAGCCGGCCGAGTTCGCGGAGGAGGCGAAAACCCTTCCGGCCGGTCTCACCGCGGCGCTCGAGCGCGATCTGGGCATGTCGGGCGCCGAGTACCTCGCTGAGGGCGAGCTCACCGCCCGTGCCGCCGACCTCGTCGCCGAGCTCGACGATGCAGGAATCTCCGTCGAGGGCACGAGGCTGGACGACGGACGGCTGAGCGTCATCGTCGCGACGGCGGTCGACGCGGCACGGGCTCAGCGGCTCGGAGCCACCGCCGAGGTCGGCGAGCGGCCGACCGTCGACCTCGACGGCGCCGCTCTCGAGCCGGCCGCCGACTTGTACGGCGGCACTCCCTACTACTACCTCGACCCGAGTTCCTCGACCGGAGCCTCCCGTTGCTCGACGGGTTTTTCCGGGGCGGCCACCGCGAACGGCGCCCGACAGATCATCACCGCTGGACACTGCCTGGGCAACTCTGCTTCAGAGCGTCAGATCATTACGATGGCCGCACCGAACCAGACTGGGTTACTCGGGGAGAAGATTGGACTGCCCGTCGCCGGCAGCTACGTGGCCGGCGGCGGCTGGGATTTCGGGCTCGTCGGGGTGACGAACTCGAGCGTCGTCGCGCGCCCCGGCGTGCTCACCTGGGGCGGGGGTCAGAGCGCGCCGCTGGCGACACCGCCGCTCGTCCTTCGCGACGCCTACGGCTTGTCGACAGCGGGCGCGACGCTCTGCAAGTCGGGCAGTACAACGGGCTGGACGTGCGGCACCGTCATCGGCTTCGTCAACGACCAGCCCATCGGCAAGGCCGGGTCGCCCGACACCTACACGATCGACGCGATCGTCGCGTGCATCACCGTGCGCCAGGGCGACAGCGGCGGCTCGGCGATCATCGGGTCGTCGGCGATCGGGGTAACCTCGGCGACCGGAGTCGTCGACGATGCGCGGTGCGGCAGCGCCCCCTCCTACCTGGGGCTGTTCACCCCCCTCTACAACTCCTTCCCGGACAGCGACGGCGCGAACACACTGTACGGCGCCGCGTGGGAGCCCCTCGTGGCGATCGACCGACCAGCGGCGCCCTCCGTGACTGCTCGGGCCGCTGTCTTCACGGGCGAGACTCTGACGGGGTCGGTGGCGGGCGGCGGACCCCGCCACCGGATCGAGGTCGCGATCGACGGCGGCACCACGCGCACCGCAGTTCTCGCGGGCGACGGCACCTGGTCGGTCGACATCAGCGATCTGCCGCGCGGCACTCACCGGTTCTCGATCCTCTCCCGCTGGGGGCAGGTCTCGTCGTCGAGCACGCTGACCGGCCGGTGGCTCGATGCCTCGGCGACGCGCGTCTCGGGCACTGACAGGTACGCGACGGCGGCGAACATCGCCACGAAGGCGTTCCCGGCCGGAGCACGCACGGTCTTCGTCGCCAACGGGGAGGTCTTCCCCGACGCTCTCAGCGCCGGGCCGGCAGCGGCCGCACTCGACGCGCCCGTGCTGCTGACCGCCGCCGCCACGCTGCCTGACGCTGCGAGGAACGCTCTGCAGGCGCTCAAGCCCGTGCGCATCGTCGTCGTGGGCGGCACGGGCGCGGTGTCGGCAGGCGTCGCGACCGCCTTGGCCTCGTACGCTCCGGTCGAGCGCTGGTTCGGCGCCGACCGCTATGCGACCTCCCGCGAGATCGCACGCCGCGCTTTCGGCGCCTCCTCGGCGCCTGTTGCCTACGTCGCGACGGGGGCCGGCTTCGCCGACGCGCTCTCGGCGGGGGCCGCGGGAGCGAACATCGGGGCGCCGGTCATCCTCGTCCCCGGTTCGGAATCCTCGATCGATGGTGCGACTGAGTCCCTCCTGCGCGAACTCGCGGTCACCGAGGCCCGCATCGCCGGCGGCACGGCCGTCGTCAGCGCGGCCATGGCCACATCGATCGACGCGGTGGTGCCGACGGTCAGGAGGCTCGCGGGCGCCGACCGGTACGGCACCTCGCTCGCGATCAACGCCGACATCTTCGCCAGTGCGCCTGCGGCGCTCATCGTGTCGGGCCTCAACTTCCCCGACGCCCTGGGCGGCAGCGTGCTCGCCGGCAAACGGGGTTCGCCCATGTACATCTCGCCGTCGACGTGCGTCCCAGCGGCGACCGTCGAGCACATCGTCGATCTGAGCGTCCAGCAGATCATGCTGCTCGGCGGCGGCGGCGCGCTCGGCTCGAGCGTCGAGCGACTGCAGCGCTGTTGAAGCGATCGCGGTCATCACCCCCGTGTAGCCGTCGGGCAGGGGCTGCCGCGCTCGTAGACTGGTCGCCGTGCGCGTTCTCATCACCGGGGGTTCCGGTTATATCGGTTCGCACGTCTGCCGACTTCTCGTGCAGCGCGGCGACGCGCCCGTCGTCGTGGACGACTTCGTCACGGGCGACCGCGCGCGTCTCGCGGGCGTGCCGTCGTACGACCTCGACCTCTCGTCAGCGGAGGCGGCTGGCCATCTCGAGGCGATCATGCGCTCCGAGCGCATCGAGGCGGTCATCCACTTCGCCGCCCGCAAGCAGGTGGCGGAGTCGGTACAGAAACCCTTGTGGTATTTCTCGCAGAACATCGGAGGCCTCGCGACGGTGCTCGACGCTATGTCGAGGGTGAACGTGCGATCGATCGTATTCTCGAGTTCGGCGGCCGTCTACGGCGACGCCGACGGCGTTGTCGGCGAAGACGCCCCCACTGATCCGGTCAACCCCTACGGCCAGTCGAAGCTCGCGGGCGAATGGCTCGTCGCCGACGTCGCCCGGGCGAGCGAGCTGCGCGCCATCAGCCTGCGGTACTTCAACGTCGCAGGCAGCGGGTGGCCCGACCTCGCCGACCGCGCCGTGCTCAACCTCGTTCCGATGGTATTCGAGCGACTCGACGCCGACGAGGGCCCCGAGATCTTCGGCGATGACTACGGCACTCCCGACGGCACGTGCGTGCGCGACTTCGTGCACGTGCTGGACGTCGCCGAAGCGCACCTCGTCGCCCTCGCGGCGCTTCCTTCTCAGCACGCTCTGCATCGGGTCTACAACGTCGGCACCGGAACAGGGGCGAGCGTGCGTGAGGTCGTCGAGGGAATCCGACGACGGTCGAGCGACGCTCCCGACGCTGTCGTGCGGCCTCGACGCGTCGGAGATCCCGCCTCGGTGGTCGCCGACGTGCGACGCATCGACGAGGAGCTCGGCTGGCGCGCTCGGTTCACGCTCGACGACATTCTCGACGCGGCATGGAGCTCGCGCCGACGCGCCTGACCGGTGAGTGCGGCTCGGGTGCCTTATCCTGGTCGGGGGCTTTAGGGGGCGACGAATCAGAGTGCAGCACGAACCGAGATATTCGCGGCGGTTGACGCGCAGCAAGGCGCTCGCCGCCCGGCGACGCCGCCGACGCATCCTCATCGTCGCAGGCTCCCTGTTCGCCGCGCTGATCGGCGTAGCGGTGACTTTCGCTCTCGTGCTCAGCACGACCTACCAGCAGAACGTCACCGTTCTGCCCGATGTCTTCCGCGACGACGACCGACGGCCTGCGGAGGCGACGGGTGAGGCGGCGAAGGCGCAGACGATCCTCCTGATCGGCTCCGACACACGCGGCGAACTGGGCTCCAACAACATCGACGATGTCCAAGGCTCTCTCGCTGACGTCATCATGGTCGCCCGCGTCTCGAGCGATCGCGAAAGCATCCACATCATGTCGATCCCCCGCGACAGCTGGGTGCAGCAGCCGAACGGCTCGATGGGCAAGATCAACTGGTCCTTCAGCAGCGGCGGAGCGGCCGGCCTCGTGCAGACGGTCGAGACCATGCTCGACCTCCGCATCGACCACGTCGCCGCGATCGACTTCGAGAGCTTCAAGGGTCTGACCGATGCCCTCGGAGGCGTGACGGTCAACAACACGGTCGAGTGGCAGCGCAGGGGCGAGTACTTCGGGATCGGCCCGGTCGAGCTCGACGGCGAGCGTGCCTTGATCTTCGTCCGCGAGCGTCAACTCACGGGCGGAGATCTGGCGCGAGTCAAACAGCAGCAGGAGTACATTCGAGCTGTGCTCGCGAAAACGCTCACGGCTGAGACTCTCACCGATCCGGGCACTTTGCTCGCGCTCGTGCAGCAGGTCTCGCCCTTCCTCGCCGTCGACGCGGGGCTCTCGCCCGGCTACCTGGCGGGGCTCGCGGTCGAGATGCCGAACATCCGCGCCGACGACGTGCGGTTCTTCACGATGCCGGTCGGGAGGGGAACCTTCGTCGGCGACCAGGCGGTTCTCCCACTGAACCCCGACGACATCGCCGAACTGTCGAAGGCGTTCCGCGACGACTCGCTCGAATCGTACGAGCCTCCGCCGGCTGCGTGAGCGATCGAACCGCCATAGCCGAGACGACACGATGAGGAGCACCGAAGGCCCGATGACCGCCGCCGACGCGATAGCGCGCAAGATGCAGGCCGTGTACGCGCGCGGCCCGCTCTCGCGATTCGGCTCGCAATACGCCTTCGACGCCGTCGCATGGGTTTTGGCCCTCGCGATCGCCGAGTTGCTGCGCTTCGACCTCGACATCACGCGGGTCACCCTCGGGCCGCTCGCCATCGCCGGTCTCGTCACCGCCGTTCTTCAGTTCGTCGTCGGCTGGGGCTTCTACCTCTATCGCGGCCGCCACCCGTACGGCAGCTTCGGCGAGGTTCGCGCCCTCATGTGGACGCTGCTGACGGTCACCGCAGCAGTCGGCATTCCGATCGCTGTTTTCGGCCTGGAATGGTCGATCCCGCGAGGCACGGTCTTCCTGGCCATGCCGATCGCGTTCGTCATGATGGGCGGTGCCCGCTACACCAAGCGGCTCGTGGTCGAGCGTGCCATCGAGTACGGCGACGGTGTGGAGCGAGCACTCATCTACGGCGCCGGGTATCTCGGCTCGGTGATCGTGCGGCGGATGCGCACCGACCGCCACTCGCCGTACATCCCCGTCGGGCTCATCGACGACGACCCCGGCAAGCGGCACGTCGAGCTCGACGGGGTGCGGGTGCAGGGCACGCTCGCCGATCTCGCCGAGGTGGCGCGCCGTACGGGGGCGACGCACCTGATCGTCACGATCGCCCGCGCCGACGCTGATCTGCTCAGCGCGGTTTCAGATGCCGCCGCCCTCGCCGAGCTGCGGGTCAAGGTGCTGCCGCCGTTCGAAGACATCCTCGAGGGCAAGTCACGGCTGGCCGATATTCGCGACATCTCGATCGAAGACATCATCGGCCGCCACCCGGTCGATACCTCGGTCGAGTCGATCGCCGGGTATCTGCGCGGCAAGCGCGTGCTCGTCACGGGCGCCGGCGGCTCGATCGGCGCCGAGCTGTGCCGACAGTTGGGCAAGTTCGAGCCGGCCGAGCTCATCATGCTCGATCGCGACGAGACGGCCCTGCAGGGGGTGCAGCTATCGATCTCGGGCCACGGCCTTCTCGACACCCGCGACGTCGTGCTCGCCGACATCAGAGACCCGGATGCCCTGGCGGCGATCTTCGCCGAGCGCCGACCCGAGGTGGTCTTCCACGCCGCCGCCCTCAAGCACCTGCCGATGCTCGAGCAGTACCCCGAAGAGGCGTGGAAGACGAACGTGCTCGGAACCCTCAATGTGCTGCAGGCCTCGCTCGAGGTCGCCGTCTCGACGTTCGTCAACATCTCGACCGATAAGGCGGCGAACCCGACGAGCGTGCTCGGCCACTCGAAGCGCGTCGCCGAGAAGCTCACGTCGTGGGCGGCCGAGCACTCGGGTCGACCGTACCTCTCGGTGCGGTTCGGCAACGTGCTCGGCAGTCGCGGGTCGATGCTGCCGGTGTTCGCGACGATGATCGAGGCCGGCGGCCCGCTCACGATCACCCACCCCGAGGTGACGCGATTCTTCATGACCATTCCCGAGGCGTGCCAGCTCGTGATCCAGGCAGGAGGCATCGGACAGGCTGGCGAGGTGCTCATCCTCGACATGGGCGAGCCCGTGAAGATCCTCGACATCGCCCACCGCATGATCGACATGTCGGGTAAAGACATCGCCATCGTATTCACGGGGCTGCGCCCGGGGGAGAAGCTCCACGAGGAACTCGTGGCGCACGGGGAAGAAGACGCGCGGCCGATTCACCCGAAGATCTCCCACACTCGCATGAACCCGCTCAGCCCCGATCTGCTCGACAGGGCAGGATGGATGGCCCGCTTGCAATCGCAGTCAGCGGACTATGCGCCGGGAGTCCGCGCATGACCTTTACCCTCCTGGCCAGCGCTGTTGCCGGTGTGCTCGTCAGCGCGCTCCTTCCGTTCCTCGCCATCCCGGCCCTTCGCAGAATCCAGGTCGTCGATGTCCAGACCGAGCGGTCATCGCATCATGGAGTAGCGCTGCGCGGACTGGGCGTAGCCCCGTGGGGCGGCGTCGCGATCGCATTGGTGGCGACTCTTGTTTTCGTCTCGCCGACGTCCTGGCACCCCGTCTTCGCCATGGGTGCGGCGCTCGCCATCGGGTTGGTCGGGTTCACGGAGGATCTTGTCGGGCTCTCGATCCGGGTGCGGGCGGGCCTGCAATTGCTCGTCGGCGTGGCGCTATCCGCGGCCGTCGGCCTGCTCCAGAACGGAGGGATTCTCGCCGTGCTGGTGTTCGGGGTGTTCTTCGTCGCCTATGTGAATGTGACCAATTTCATGGACGGCATCAACGGCATCTCGGGGATTCATGGTGTGGTCGTCGGCATCAGCTTCGCGGCCGTGGGATTGTTCGAAGATGTGGGCTGGCTCGTGATGCTCGGGGTGCTCATCGCCGGTGTCTTCGGTGCGTTCATCGTCTGGAATGTCGGATCGGAACTGCGGTTCCTCGGCGACGTCGGCAGTTATCTGCTCGGCGGCATCGTCGCGGCGACCGTGATCGCCGCCTACTCCGTCGGCGTGCCACTCTGGGCCCTGGTGAGTCCGCTGCTGCTCTACATCAGCGATTCGGCGTACACGCTGCTTCGGCGCTTGGGCTCGCGGAAGCGGTGGTACGAGGCTCACCGTGAGCACGTGTACCAACGGCTGGCGGCTTTGCCCGGGCTGGGTCATGTCATGGTCGCAGTGATCTACGGAGCGATGACCGCGGTGCTGGCGATCGTGGGCGGGATCGTGCTCGTCGCACCGGACGCACTCGCCGCGCTCATCGTGGCGCAAGCCGCTCTGATCGCGGGGTTCTTCCTCGCCTCCGAACGTCGGCTGGCCTCGGCGGACCACGATTCGCGCGAGGCCGCAGCATCGTGAGAGTGCTGGTGACGGGCGCCAGCGGATTCGTCGGCTCCCACCTCGTGCCTGCTCTCGTCGACCGAGGGCACGATGTCGTGGCGGCCGTTAGACGGGCGGGCTCGGCACCCCCTCGTGCAGCGGAGTCGGTCGTCGGCACGATCGACGGCGAAACCGAGTGGGGAGCGGCACTCGACGGAATCGATGCCGTGGTGCACCTCGCCGCCCGCGTGCACGTCATGCGCGACGATGCCTCCGACCCGCTGACGGAATTCCGCCGAGTCAACACGGCCGGAACATCCCGATTGCTGGATGCCGCGCTCGAACGAGGCGTCAAGAGGTTCGTCTTCCTGAGCACGATCAAGGTGAACGGCGAGAAGACGACCGACCACCCCTTCGATGCTCACTCGCCCCGACGACCTGTCGATCCGTACGCTCGGTCGAAGGCTCAGGCGGAAGAACTGCTTCTGCAGGCGGCGGATCGCGGAGGCATCGACGTGG
Organism: Microbacteriaceae bacterium X2B; assembly: GCA_005502445.1. GTDB lineage: Bacteria > Actinomycetota > Actinomycetes > Actinomycetales > Microbacteriaceae > Microcella. Next base: position 29,235 of record SCPB01000016.1, on the reverse strand, counting down.
TCATTGTGCGAACCCCCCTCGTGTACGGGCCAGGCGTGGGCGGCAACTTCCGCTCGATGCTGACGATCGCGAAGACTCCCGTGCCCATCCCGGTGGGGTCGATCCGCAACCGTCGCACCATGACCTCGGTGTGGAATCTCGCCGACGCGATCGCATCCGCGCTGGTCGCTCCGCCGGAGCGGGCGTCGATCCTCGTGGCCGCCGACGCGACTTCGACCTCGACCGGTGAGGTGGTCGCCGCGTTGAGAAAGGCCCTTCACCGACGTGCCGGCGTCATCCCTTTCCCCGTTCGACTTCTGCGGCTGTTCGGCCGCTTTACGGCGCGCGCGTCGTTCGTCGACAGGTTGACCGACTCTCTCGAAGTCGTTCCCGGAACGACCAGTTCGCAGTGGCAGTGGGCGCCGCCGTATTCGACCGCTCAGGGTCTCGAATGGACCGTGTCGGGGTCGGCGCCCGGTGCCCAGCGCCCCCGAGCGGAGGCGTCGCCATGAGGATCGCGATCGTCTCGCAGTACTACGCGCCGGAGTCGATTCGCATTCCCGACTCGCTAGCCACCACTTTGGGGTCGCGCGGGCACGATGTCAGAGTGATCACCGGATTCCCGAACTACCCGAATGGCCGGCTCTTCGACGGCTACGCGATGTCTTTACGGAGCGTCGCGAGGGAAGCCGGGGTGACCGTTCGCAGGGTTCCGCTGTACATCAGCCATTCGTACAATCCCGTCGCTCGACTCATCAATTACGCGACGTTCGCACTCTCGTCTGCACTGGCCGGACACTGGGTTCGCAACGCTGACGTGGTGTACGTCTATGCGACGCAGATGACGCCGGCCTTCGGCCCGTCGATCTGGCGGTGGCTGTACCGACTGCCGTTCGTCCTTCACATCCAGGATCTGTGGCCCGAATCGGTCACAGGGTCGAGCATGGTCGGCAACTCGTTCGCCAAGCGAGCGATCTCGCTCGCCCTGCAGCCCTGGCTTCGATTCCTCTATCGGAACGCCGCCGCGACGATCGCCATCGCGCCGACGATGTCTGCGATGCTGGTCGAGCGAGGTGTGCCGGCGGACCGGATCGTGACCGTGTACAACTGGTCCACCAGCGACCCACTCGAGGATGAGCCTGCGGCATCCCGCGCGGACACGTCGTCGACCGTCGTGACCTATGCCGGGAATTTCGGCGACCATCAGGATCTTCCGACGGTGCTCCACGCTGCCAAGCTCGTGAGCGATGTGCCGAATCTGACGATCCGGCTCGTCGGGTCCGGAGTCGCGGAGCCTGCGTTGAGGGCACTCGCTGCGGAACTCGAACTGGAGAACGTCGAGTTCATCGGGCGGGTTCCGCTGGAGCACATGGCCGAGATCCATCGAGAGTCCGACTTTCAACTGGTGACGTTGAGAGACCTGGACATCTTCCGCGGCACGATACCGTCGAAGCTCCAGGCGGCCCTGAGCGTGGGTAAGCCCGTCATCACCGCCGTCGCCGGAGACGTCCGCACCATCGTCGAGGACAACGGAGTCGGCATTGCATGCGAACCGAGCGACCCCGACCAGCTCGCTGCAGCTCTCCGCACCGCGGCTTCGATGTCGCAGGAACAACGACGTGACCTGAGCGACCGGGCCAGAAGCTACTACGAGGCCAACATGGACCGAGAACTCGCGGTAGAGCGAATCGAACGGATCCTCCGATCAGTCAGCCGAAGCAAGAGACGTGGAGCGTGGTAGGGCCGATGAACGAGAACGCCTATGGCGGCAAGACCGTCCTGATCACCGGAGGAACGGGGTCCTTCGGGAACACCGTCGCTCGCTCGCTCCTGCAGCGTGACGTCGGCGAGATCCGGATCCTGAGCAGGGACGAGGAGAAGCAGGACACCATGCGGCACGCCTTCGGCGATTCGCGACTGCGCTTCTACGTCGGAGACATCCGCGACGAGGGCAGCGTCGAACGCGCCGTCAAGAGCGTCGACTACGTGTTCCACGCCGCCGCGCTGAAGCAGGTGCCGTCGTGCGAGTTCTTCCCGATGGAGGCCGTCAGAACGAATGTCGTCGGCACCGAGAACGTCGTGCGGGCATCCGACCACGCAGGGGTGTCGTCGGTCGTCTGCCTCAGTACCGACAAGGCCGTGTACCCGGTCAACGCGATGGGCATGAGCAAGGCGCTCATGGAGAAGGTCGCCCAGTCGTTCGGCCTCAACAACCGTGCCGCAGACACGATCGTCTCCTGCGTGCGGTACGGCAACGTCATGTACTCCCGCGGCTCGGTCATCCCGCTCTTCATCAGCCAGCTCAAGGCGGGCAAGAACCTCACCGTCACGAACGCGGCGATGACCCGCTTCATGATGTCGCTCTCAGACTCGGTCGATCTCGTCGAATTCGCGTTCCACCACGCCAAGCAGGGCGACCTTTTCATCAAGAAGGCGCCGGCGTGCACGATCGGCGACCTCGCGCAGGCGGTCATCAACCTCTTCAGCCCCGGCGCCCGCATCGAGGTGATCGGCACGCGGCACGCCGAGAAGCTCAGCGAGGCGCTCGCGAGCAGGGAGGAGCTCGCGCGGGCCGTCGACATGGGCGAGTACTTCCGCATCCAGGCCGACAACCGCGACCTGAACTACAGCATCTACGTCGATGAGGGCGACGTGACGATGGCCGACTTCGCCGACTACGACTCGCACACCGTTCCCCGGCTGTCGATCGCCGAGGTCGAGCAGATGCTGCTCGGTCTTCCCGAGGTGCGCGCAGAGCTCCACGCGGCGGGGCGCCCGATTCCGGCGTCGGCCGACTCCCGCTCGTGATCGCGCTCACCGGCGCCGGCGGATTCCTCGGCTGGCATACGCGGGTCGCGGCGCGTGCCGGTGGAATCGACACCCGGGCGATCGCGCTCGGCGACGGCTACCGGTTCGCGGATGCATCGAGCGCGGTGAGCGGCGCCGACACCGTCATCCACCTCGCCGGGGTCAATCGGGGCTCCGACGAGACGATCGAGACCGGCAACGCGATCTTCGCCGACCAGCTGATCCGCGCGCTCGACGCCGCCGCGGAGTCGCCGGACGCCGTCGTCTACGCCGACTCGACTCAGGCGGGCAACGGCAGTGTCTACGGCACGGCGAAGGCCGCCGCCGCAGAGGCACTCAGCGCCTGGTGCGACCGGAACGGCGCGACCTTCTTCGACGTGCACCTGCCCAACATCTACGGCGAGCACGGGCGCCCCTTCTACAATTCGGTGACCGCGACCTTCTGCCATCAGCTCGCCGCGGGTGACGAACCGCGCATCGACGTCGATCGCGAGCTGACCGTGCTGCACGCTCAGGATGCCGCCGACCTGCTGATCGCAACCGAGACGCATGACCTCGATGCGGTGAGCGACACCCTCACCGTCTCCGGGCTCCTCGAACGGCTGCGCAGCATGGCCGAGGTCTACCGGAGGGGGGAGATTCCCGACGTCTCCGAGGCGCTCGACCGCAAGCTGTTCAACACCTATCGATCTTTCACCGTCGACTCCCACCTTCCGATCGCCCACACGCGGCATGAGGATGCCCGTGGAGCGTTCGTCGAGCTGATTCGCACCCATGGCGGCACCGGTCAGTCCTCTCACTCGACGACGGCGCCGGGAATCACGCGCGGCGAGCACTTCCATCGTCGGAAGGTCGAGAGGTTCACGGTCATCGAGGGGCGCGCGCGGATCTCCCTTCGCCGTGTGCTGACCGATGAGACCATGGAGTTCGATGTCGACGGCGATCGCCCCGTCAGCATCGACATGCCGACGATGTGGGCGCACAACATCACGAACACCGGAGATTCCACTCTCCACACGGTGTTCTGGACCGACGACATCTTCGACCCAGGCAACCCCGACACCTTCCCTGAGAGCGTGAAGCCATGAACGATCGCCTGAAAGTGATGACCGTCGTCGGAACGCGGCCCGAGATCATTCGCCTGGCCCCCACGATCAAACGACTCGACCGGTACACCCGGCACGTCCTCGTGCACACCGGCCAGAACTACGACTACGAGCTCAACGAAGTCTTCTTCGAGGACCTCGGATTGCGTCGGCCAGACCATTTTCTCGAGGCAGATACCAATTCACTGGGAGCGGTACTCGGCACCATTCTGCAGAAGGTGGAGCGGGTACTGCTCACCGAACGGCCCGACGCGATGGTGATTCTCGGAGACACCAACAGCTGCATCTCTGCCGTCATGGCCAAGCGGATGAAGATCCCGGTCTATCACATGGAAGCAGGCAATCGATCCTTCGACGAGAACGTGCCGGAGGAGACCAACCGCCGACTCGTCGATCACGTGGCCGACTACAACCTCGTATACACCGAGCACGCCAGACGGAATCTATTGGGCGAGGGCATCCACCCGAGCAGGATCCTCCTCACGGGGTCTCCGATGCTAGAGGTGCTCAAGGGGAATGAGGCTGCGATCCAGTCAAGCGACATCCTTGAACGCCAAGGCCTCCAGAAGAGCGAATATTTTCTCGTGAGCCTTCACCGCGAGGAGAACGTCGATAACCCGGAGCGCTTGGAATCGGCTCTCACCGCTCTCAAGCTTCTACGCGACGCATACGGTCTCCCGGTGCTCGTGTCGACCCATCCCCGGACTCGGGCGAGGCTCGAGGGCCAAGTTGCCGAACTCAAGCAGGGACTAATATTCCATGCGCCCTTCGGCTTCAATGACTACGTCAATTTGCAGATTAACTCGAAACTCGTGCTCTCCGACAGCGGCACCATAAGCGAAGAGTCCGCCGCTCTCGGGTTCCCTGCTGTCTCACTTCGGGACGCCATCGAGCGGCCGGAGGCCATCGATACGGGCGGAACGATCACGGCGGGCGTGGAGTTCGAGTCGGTGCTGGACGCCTCCGCCATGGTTCTGGCCCAGTGGGCGGAGGACGGCCCGCCGACACCTCCGGCTGACTATTTGATCACCGACACCTCGCGACGTGTGGTCAATTTCATTCGCTCCACGGCCGGTACTCACCATGCGCGAAACAACCTTCGTGTGCCAACCTCCATGCAAGAGCAGGAATAGCGATCAAATGTCGTTCAGCAATACGGTGAAGTTCGCGATCGTTTTTGTGGTCGTCAATCTGCACACGTTGAGCGATTTCTCCCTTCCGCTCTATCTCGCAATGTACGTTCCAACTGTTGCGGTCGTGATCCTGCAATACTACTTCCGGTACAAGGACGGCAAGCCACCCGTTTCGGCCGGCCTCTTTTGGGTCTGGGCCATCGTTGGATTGTTCGGCTTCGCGGTGTCCTTGGCCTTGATCTCCCCAGGCGGATCGGCGCAAGGACTCGTTCGGTATCTGTTTAGCGCGCCCATCTATCTGGCTTTGGTGCTCTACACCGAAAACGAAGAAGACCTTAGGCGACATCTAGTCACGGCCGTCGCGTTTTTTGCGATCGCGAGCCTGTCGATCCCGCTGCAGCTCTTCACCGGCCCGATCTCGTGGTTCGCGGACTCCTCCGAAAGAGCCGGACTGGACAGGTTCTCGTCACTCGTAGGGAACTTGACGTCGGTGGGGATCGTCGTCGGCATCTACATCGTTCTGTCGCAGGCCGCGCCAGGGCGGCAGCGGTGGCTGTGGGTGGTTCTCATGATCGTCCCTGCCGTGCTCTCTTTGCAGAAGTCTGCGATCGTGAACATCGCTCTCGGCCTGCTTATTCTGACCATTCTCAACAGGCGCTCGTGGAAGCGGCTCCTGGTAGGAGTCGCCGCCGCCGCGGGAGGGACCGCCCTCGCTTATGCTTTCGTGCCCGTGATCCGCGACCGCATATCAGCGTCACTGCTGGGGTTCGGCGTTGACGCTGATCCTGATGCCGACATCTTCCGCGATGACGTGGGAATCTGGACGAGCGTCTGGGATCGATTGGTGGTTCTCCCGGGAGCCAATTTCGGCGCGCTCGCCGATCTCGACCGCCCGCTCGTGTATCTCACGGGCGGCGGATTCGGCATGGCGAGTACGGCTCTGGTGCCTGATGAGGATTCGCTTGCCCCGATGGCCCACAATCAATTCGCGGAGATCCTCACGATGTTCGGCCCGCTGGTCGGCGGCCTGGCGATTCTCATCCTTCTCCGAGTGGGCTATCTTCTGGCACAGCGGGCGAAGCTCACCGCCGCGCCGGTGCTGGTCGCGGTTTTTCTCGCCTATGTCTTACTGATGGTGAATTCCCTCTTCGCGAACGGCACGCTCTACCAGCCGGCCTCCGCGTCGTTCTTCTACCTGGCACTCTTCACCGCGACTACAGCGCTGTTCCGCACCGAGCCGGAGGACAGCGGGACGAGGGGAAGTGCTGTATCGCCGGACTCTCCGTGGCGTCGCGTGTTGAAACGAATCTTTACGCCGATCGACGGCCGCCGGTCATCAGATCGTGCAGGCGAGACCGAACCGGTCGTGGCGGGTACGGAGGCGAGTTCGCCACTGGTCAGCATCCTGATAATCACCTACAACCAGGCGCACCTCGTACGAGAGACTGTTGCGTCCTGCCTCGGCCAGACATACGAGAACTTCGAGATCGTGATCGCGGACGATGGGTCGGCGGACGATACGCCCGACATACTCAAGGAGTTGCAGGGCAGGAATCCCGGGAAGATCTGTCTGGTTCTGAGCGACGTCAATCGTGGCATCACGGCCAACTGCAACGCAGGACTCGAAAAGTGCTCCGGGGAGTTCGTCGCTCTCATGGGCGGCGATGACTTGCTGCTACCGGAGAAACTTGCGGCGCAAGTCGCTGCGTTCCAGGCGAACCCGCTGCTTTCTTTGAGCTATCACCCGTGCAAGTTGATGACACGCGGAGTCGTGACCGGAGTAGTGGGTGACCGGCGCAAGGACCGCGTGGAAGGCCTCGTCGACATGGTTGCGAAGTTCGGGGCGCAACTTCCCGGCCCGGCGACGATGGTGAGGTCTTCGGCGATCCCGCAGGCGGGCTTCCGGTCGGAGGTCGAGACCGCCAGCGACTGGATGTTCTTCATCGACGTGAGCGCACAGGGCGAAGTCGAGCGACTCGATCAGGCGCTCGCCATCTATCGGCTACACGACGGGAATGTCGGGCAACGTTATTTCGACTACAGCGAAGATTTCCTGCAGACGTTGCAACTGACTGGCGCGGACTACGGTGATCGGCCCGGCGTCGCGAAAGCTGTGCGCAAAGGGGGAACTCGGTTCCTCCTGGGCATCGTGTACCGGGCGATCGAGTTGGGGCGGCCGGACTTGGCGCGCAGGTACGCTTCACGACTACCCGATTACTCATCTCGAGCGCTCGCGCTTCTCGTCATGGCAATCACTCGCATGCCGGGTGTCAGCCTCGCATTCAGAAAAGCGAAAGCTCTTCTCAAGCGATACGTGTAGTACCACAATGTTCCGTTACTCACGACCTTTCAGGATTGCCGCACGGAATTCGGAGTAGTCGCGGATGTAGTCATCCGGATCATAGGCGTGCGATGCGAACACAGCGAGGACGGCATCAGGCGAGTATGCGTACTGGGTTCCCCACGTCATCGCGGGCATGTGGAGGCCGATTGTCGGCGAATCCAGTGTGTACTCGGTGCGAGTCACCCCGTCGTCCGTGATCGCTCGAACGGATCCCCGGAGGCAGATCAAGAATTGTTCGCACTCGTAGTGCGCGTGTTCGCCGCGAACGTCCCGAGACGGGACATCATAGACGAAGAAGAACCGCTTCGGTTCGAACGGCAGATCACGCATCAACTCGAGGGCAACGAGACTGCCCCGCATGTCGACCGCGCGATTCAATAGCGATAGCGCGCCTTCTCCGTGCGACGAACCATCAGCGCGAGTGGAAGCGGGCTCGGGCGCTCCTAACCTGTTTCCCTCATCGTCCGTATATCCCTTCACGCGGGCAGGGTTTCCGGCGACGATTGCGTATGGAGGAACATCTCGCGTGACCACTGCACCGGCGCCAACCATGGCGCTTCGTCCGATCCTGATGCCGGGCAGGATCACGGCCCCGCCGCCGATGGAGGCTCCCCGCTCGACCACTGTGCGCGGGAAGCTTTCCGGATACTGCTTGCTTCGCGGGAATCGGTCATTGGTGAACGTCACGTTGGGGCCGACGAAGACATCGTCATGCAGCTCGATGCCGTCCCAGAGCTGTACGCCGGACTTCACGGTGACCCGGTCCCCAACGATGACATCGTTCTCGACAAAAACCTGATCGTTAATATTCACGTTTTTTCCGATCACCGCTCCGGGAAGCACGTGCGCGAACGCCCAGATTGTGGTCCCCTCACCGACTGTCGGGGATTCGCAGATGCCCTGCGGGTGGATAAAAGGACGCGCCATCGATTCATCTTCCTTTCTTTGAGCGGCCGGCGGAGAGCAGGAGACTAGGTCAGGAACCCATCGCCGTCATCATCCGAGGAGACTTGCTCGAACTACGAGGCGAGGGATCGGATGGCGTCGCAGACGAACTCTATTTCGTCGTCCGTGAGCTCAGCAAAGCACGGGAGAGAAAAAACTTCCTCCGTTGCCTTCTCGCTGACGGGCAGGAAACATTCGTCGCCCTTGAGACCTGGCTGCTGGTAATCCAGCACGGGGAAATGAACATCCGTCGCCACTCCACGCTTGGACAATTCTGCACGGCCGCGCGAGCGGTCGGCCATACGAGCAACCGCGAGGTGGCCGACATGGTGCTCGCCGTCCGCAGGAAGAATCGTCATCGGCCCCCCAGCCGCGGCCTCCGCGTACCGTTGGATGATGGCGCGACGTCGGTCATTCACGAGATCCAACGAGGGGAGCTTAGCGCGCAGGAATCCGGCTTGAAGTTCGTCGAGCCTGGAGTTCACGCCTCCCGGAACGGTGACTCGGTATTTCGATTCCCACCCGTACTGCCGCAACTGCGCGACTCTTGCGGCGAATTCCTGGTCGTTCGTCACAATCGCCCCGCCGTCCCCGAGGGCGCCGAGATTCTTGGTCGGATAAAAACTTATCGCTCCAAGATCGCCGAAGGAACCCGCCGCCTGAGAATCGCGACGCGCACCTATCGCCTGGGCGCAATCCTCCACGACGCGCACCCCACGAGAATGGCAGACTTCGACGAGCTGGCGAATATCTGTGAGGTGACCGTAGAGATGGGTCACGACGACCACTCCGACATCGTCAGCCAGTCCCCTCGTGATCGTGTCTTCGTTGACGCACAGGGTATCTTTGTCCACGTCGGCATAACGCACGTGATATCCGGCGCGCCGCGCAGCGATGGAGCTGTAGCCGCCAGCATTGGCAGCCGTAAGCACGGTGCCTCTGCCCGCTGGCATCGCAGCCTTGATCGCGAGTTCGAGCGCGTCAGTGCCCGAGGCGACTCCCACTGCGGACGTCACCCCTAGATAGCGAGCCAATTCGACCTGGAACGCGTCATGTTGCGGACCCATGACGACGTGACCGGAATCGAAAACACTGTCGACGACCGACTGCAGGAGGGACCGGTCTCGTTCGATACCGCGGGAGAGGTCGTTCATCGGAACCGTCAATATCACGTCGAACACGATCTTTCTCTTCTCGGAGGTCGCAGCAGAATCGAGCGTGGTTTGCTGAGCCGCCTGTCTTGCCCTCCCATAGTGACAGAACGAGGACTCAAGCGACGCGCATTCGCGGATCCTCAGTGATCGGCCGCGGCGCGAATCGAGCGATGCTTCACAACGATCACCACGGTGATGGCGATCGCGGCGGCCAGGGCGAGGTAGGCGACTACGTCGGCGGAGATCGTCGGCACGCCGATCGAGATCGACATCACTGCCGTCAACGCTGCCGCCAAGCCGACAGCGGACGCGGGCAGCCGAGTGCCCGATTGCATGATCACGAGATAGATCAAGAACGCTCCCGCCGCGCCCAGGCCGGCCCCCGACTCCTGGAAGAGGGCCGCCAGCGCCACGGTCAGTCCAAGACCGATAAGGCTCGCGATGATGGTTCGACTCGCAACTCGAGCTGCTCGGAGTTCGAGCTGATGATGCCAGCTCGCCATGCCGCCCATCGCCGCCACCGCGGTCGCCACGATAAGGGGAGCAAGCACCGCTTGATCGAGGAACTCGTCGGGGAGGACGATTCTCAACAGGAAGGAGTCTCCGATGTAGGAGGCGAACACGAAGGCGGCGGCGACCACCAGACATAACTGCTGCAGCACGACGAGCCTGGTCTGCACGGTAGCGCGTGAGCCGTCGTCCCAGGCCCGCCGGAGCGGCGGATAGCTCACCGCGAGCGCTAGACCGAGCACCGCCCCGGAAGTCAGGGTCGACACCTGCATCATGACGGCGTAGCTGCCCACCCGGTCGCTCGGCACGAACGCAGTCAGGACCAGAAGGCTTCCATTTGTCAGAACGGTGTAGGCAAACTGAGCGAGCGCCAAGTTCACACCGAAGCCAAACGCCCACGGTCGCCCGACCTTGCGATCGGCGTGAGCGGCGCGGTAGGCGCGTGGGCTGAGGAGCAGCGCCGCCGCCGCCGATGCCATGCCGGCGATTCCCAGACTTATCAAGGGATCCCAGCCCGCCAGGATCAGACCGACGAGAACCGCAGTCCTCGTGCCCGTGCCCGCCATGAGATTCCACGCGTACTGCCATGGCTGTTCCCACATCAGCCAGGCGAGCGAGATCAGTCGATTGACGGAGATGCCGATCGCCCATCCGACGAAGCCGATGGCGATGGAGGTGTAGCCGAGAAGGTGGGCGCCCGCGACGACGAGCAGCGCCGCCAGGGCGAGGTACGCCCCGGTCCTGGATAGGGCGTATCGGTAGCTCGCTCGGTCGTTGGTTGCCCCAGGAAACCTCTCGAACGCGAGGATCACCGGCTCGGCGCTCAGCAGGCTGAAGTAGGCAGCGATAGCGATCGCCACGGCGACCACGGAATACTCGCTCGGCTGCAGATAGGCCGTCAACAGGGGGAGCTGCACGGCGGCGCTAAGAAGTGAAAACATTCGCGCCGCCGCGACCGCACTGGTGGCGCCAAGCAGGCCACGGTATCTGCGCACTACCGGGTGCACGAGTGGACTCGGAGATTCAGTCAAGATCGGCGCCTGGTCGTCGACGCGGATGACACACCAGTCCGGTTCTCGAGAGCGGCCACGCTCACGAGCATGGCACACGTTCCGCTGTGTCCGAACCCCCGGAGATTTCGGAGGCAGGGGCAGGCCCCGTCGCTGAAGTGCATGGAAGTGCAGACCGAGCCCCCCGCGCCCGCGTCACCCCGCCGACGGGCTGCTGACCGCCCTGCCCGCGGGCAGGGCGGTCAGCAGCCGATGTGGCACCTAGAACAGATCGGCCGCCGCCCCGAGCCGGAGGAACACCGTCTCGCCGGTGGAGTCGTTCAGGCCGTCGTTGTCGGTGACCGCGTAGACCTGGCCGTCGACCCCGATCGTCAGACCCTCGAGCTTCTCCTGCGTCCAGCCGTTCACCGACCGCAACCCGGGCAGCACGTCGATCGCGAGCGACTTGGCGAGCACCGTAGGCGTGTCGAGTCCGCTGACACCGGCGCCGCCCGGCAGCTCCACCGTGTACACCCGCTTGACCGCCGCGTCGGGGCCGTTGAGCTTGTCGCGCTCGATCACGGCCAGGGTGTCGTCGTCGACCGCGACGATCTCCGAGAGCCCGAGCCAGTCGCCCTCGACCGAGGTCGACTCGAGCTGGTAGCCGAACCAGCTCCAGGTTCCACTGGCCGTGTCGTAGCGACCGATGCGCGTCACGCCCTCGCCGTCGAGAGGGCCGGTGGCGGTGGAGGGCTCAGCCCACAGCGGGCGCTGAATGGCGACCCACACGATCTCGGTGCCGGCGGCATCCCTGGTCGCCGTGACGCCTTCGAGACCCCACTTTCCGATGTGGGCGGTGACATCGCTGGGCAGCGAGACCGTCTCGACGACGGCGCCGCCGACGTCCGTGCGTACGAGTGTGTTCGCGGCGCCCGTCGTCCCCTCGTTCGCGAGCCAGAAGCCGCCGTCAGGACGGGCGAAGAGGCCCTCGATGTCGAGGCTCTGCGCCGCGCCGTTCTTCGTGACCACGAGCTTCTCGGTGATCCGTGAGCGGTCGTCCGTCACGTCGACGGTGAAGATCGTCGAGGGCTTCAGAGCGCTGTCGCTCGTCGTGTAGATCGTGCCGGGGTCGGCCGGGTCTGCCGACAGGGCGCTGAGAGCGAGCCACCCGATCGCCGAGCCGTCGACGGTGTCGCTCACGACGCCCTCCTGCGAAGGCCGTGCGAGCCCGAGCTCGTAGATGCTGACGGTCGAACGCACGCCGACCGAGGCCTTGTCGACCTCGCTGGATACGACGAGGAGGTTGCGCGACGGAATCAGCAGAATCCCCTCCGGGCCGTTCGTGGCGAAGAGCGTCTGTACGAACCGGGGATTCGCCGGGTCGTCGAGGTCGTAGACCGCGACGAAGTTCGAGCGCTCGCTCGCGACGAACGCGTAACGGGTGCCGTCGAACTCGGCGATGGCGAGGCCCTCGGGCTCGGGGCCCTTCTTCGCCGCACGGGCATCGTTGTAGACGCCGTGCGCGATGGCGAGCTGCTCGAAGGAGTTGCCGGCGTCCCAGACGACGGCGCCGGTGCGCGCGTCGAAGACGGACCAGCCTCGCGTGCCGCCGACGTAGTCGCCCTCGTTCGCCGTCGCGATGCGGTTCGCGTCGACCCAGGCGATGGAGTCGGGTTCGCGCGGCACCTCGGTGAGTGAGCCGCTGGCGTCGATGGTCTTGTCCTTCGTGGTGTCGAATCCGCTCGCGGTCACCGCGCCCGTCGAGAACGCGCCGGTGACCTTGCGGTTGCGCACGTCGATGAGCACGATGCCGTTGTTCTCCTGAAGGCTCACTGCGAGAACCCCGTCCGGCGAGAAGGCGACGTACTCGGGCTCGGGGTCAGCGGCCGCGAAGATCCCCGCAGAGGCGAGAACCGGGGCGGATTTCGCGTCGGTGAGAGAGACGGGCTGCGCCTTCCAGCTCGAAGGCTTCGAGGCCGTCAGCTTCACGAGCTGCACGAAGCCCGCGGGAGCCTGCGGAAGCCCGCCCTCGACGCCGCCGACGACCAGAGCCTCATCGCGCTGGTTCTCGATGGCGATCGCCGCGTACTTGCCGTCGGGGGAGATCGCGATGGAGTCGGGCTGACCGCCGAGGTCGATCGACGCGACCCGGCTGCGGTCGCCGAGGCGCAGCACGTCGAGGCGACCCTTCGGGTTCGCGAGGTCGTCGCCGGTCTCGTCGACCACGACGAGCACGAAGTCGCCGACGATCGACACCGACGTCGGCTGGTCGTCGGCGTGGCCCAGCGCTGCGAGGCTCACCGTGCCGAGCCCGGCGGGAGCGCTGGGGTCGCTGATGTCCAGGAAGCCGATGCGATTTCCGAGAGCGTCGGAGTAGACGAGGGTCTGGCCGTCGCCGCTCACGGCCGAGATCTCCGCGACCGTCGCGGCTGACGGGTCGACGTCGACCGGCGCGTTCTGGAAGACGGGGTAGGTCGCGGTCCGTTGGAACGCGGAGCCGGCGGCCAGAGCCGGGGCGCCCTCGGCGGCGAGCGCGTCGACGCGGGGCATCGTGCCGAGAGCGCCGAGTACGACGACGGATGCCGCGACCGCCGCCGTCCAGCGCGTGAGAGTTACTCGTGTCATGAGGGGGAATCTCCTGTCAGATGGGGGGAACCTTCCCCGCAACAGTGCTCCTGGCGGGCAACACCTCGGTTTCCGCCCGATGAACGGTCGGCGGCCCGTGTCGCCGCAGCTCTGCCCGCCGAGTGTCAGCCGAGCCGCCCGCGCCACGACCGCTCGCGTGCGGCCGTGAACGCGGCGATGACGAACAGCATGAAGCCGGCCTCGACGAGCAGGTAGCTCTCGGTCATGCTCGTCGTCGCGAGCAGTACCAGGGTCAGCGCGGGCCACACGTGCACGGTCGAGCGCCGCTCGGTCGCCACGAGCCACGAGCGCACGAAGGCGAGGCCGAGGGCGACCAGCAGCAGGCCGAGGCCGATGAATCCGAGCTGCACCGTGACATCCACGTAGGCGTTGAGGGCCGAGGCGGGCTGGCGGCCGACGGCATCGCGCACCACGAGGTAGGGGTAGAGGTCGCGCTGCCACGCACCGAGCCAGCCCCAGCCCTGCATCGGGTACTGGCCGATGAAGCTCTCGAGGTCGGCCCAGACGCTCGTGCGGATCGTCACATCGGCGGTCGCGCCGGCGAGGGCGAGCAGCTGCTGCCGCAGGAGCCAGCCGAGCAGGGCGGCGACCCCCGCCGAGATCAGCAGCACGCTCTGCACCGCCCGGCGCGGGGCCGCGTCGAGTCGGCGCAGCACGACGAGCACGAGGCCGGCGACGAGTACGGCGGCCAGCACGAGACCCGTGACGGGTGAGCGGGCGAAGACGATCGTCGCGGCGGCGAGCGCGAGCGAGAACGCCGTCAGGCCGCGCGGCACCGAGCGGGTGCGGTACTCGATCCAGAAGCTCAGCGCGGCGAGGCCTCCCATGAAGGCGAAGTAGTTGCGCGTGCCGGCGAGGCCCTGCACGGGGCCGCCCTGCGCGAGGTTGCCCGCGATGCCGAGGAAGGTCAGCGGGGTGTCGATGAGCAGGCCGCTGAGGATCTCGAGCGCGAACGACGCCGTCAGCACGAACCGCAGAGCGTTGCCGACGCCCCGCACGACCTGGATGGTGTCGCGCACGAGCGCGATGTACAGCCCGAGGAAGGCGAAGGCGAGCGAGTAGGCGACGCCGCCGAGCGAGGCGAGCGGGTACTGGCTCCAGACGATGCTCACGACCATGAGCCCGACGAGCGCGAGCAGCGAGATGGGCAGGATGCCCCTCCACTCCACGCGCTCCGGCTGGCCCGCGAGGGAAAGGCCCGCGAGCACGACCAGGGCCGCGAGCACCGCGAGCGCCCCCGGCCAGCCGATCACGGCGCGCAGCGCGTGCATGCACAGCGCGACGGCGATGGTCACCTCGGTGAGCGCCTGCGTGAACCGCGGCGAGGCGAGCGCCCGGCGGGCGAGATCGAGGCCGGGGTGCGCGGGGTCGATCATCGGCCGATCCCGGCGAGCGAGCGGCCATGGGTGCGGCTCGCGACGGCGAGCCAGACCAGCAGCAGCAGCCCGCCCTCGATGAGCAGGCGCGACTCGGCGAGGCTCTGCACGATCAGCACCGTGGCGATGAGGACGGGCAGGAGGCGCAGGGCGGGCGAGTCGACGATGTCGCCGAGCGGGGTATCCACCGCCCACTGCACGCACCGCACGGCCGTCGTGACGACGAGCGCCGCGAAGGCGAGCACGCCGACGACGCCGAGCTGCAGCCAGACATCCAGCCAGGCGCTGTGGGCCTGCAGGTACTCGACTCCCTTGATGACGGCGAGGCCGTCGAAGGGCTCGACCCAGGGCGCCCAGTAGCTCACCCAGCCCCAGCCGAGCACGGGACGCTGCGCCGCGAGCTCGATGACCGCCTGCCAGATGTCGACGCGGTTGGTGAGGTCGCCCGAGCGCCCGAGCAGACCCAGTACCGCGTCGCGGAAGGCGACGGCGAGAGCGATCACGGTGACGAGGCCGACCGCGCTCGCCGCGTACAGGCGCACGCGGCCCCGAGCGTCGAGCCGCCGCGCGGCGAGCACAATGCTCAGCGCGACGATCGCGCCGACCGCCGCGATGGTGATCGTCGACGAGCTCGCCAGGGCGTAGGTGACCGCGGCCGCCGCGAGCCTGCCGTAGCCGGCCGCCTGACCGACGCGGCGATCGGCGAGCTGGATCGAGAAGACGATGATCGCCAGCAGCGCGGCGAACCCGAGCAGATTCGCGTTGCCGACGATGCCCTGGATGCGCCCGCCGTCGAGCACGGCGAACAGCTCGTTGCGCGACCAGTAGAACGCGCGCGGGATCCGCCCCTCGTAGTCGGTCCACCACGGCAGCACCGGCTGCCGGATGACCGCCGCCACGAACAGCTCGAAGAGGAGCGAGAGGCCGATGATCCAGCGCAGGGCGACGCCGAGAGCGCGCAGCACCTGAGCGAGCGTCAGCGTGCGGGCCATCGTGATGCCGGTGAGCGCCGTCAGCACGGTGAGCGCCGCGCCGATGGCGGTCGGTGCGGGGTAGTGCGACCACGCGAGGCTCAGCACGACGAGGCCGAGGAAGACGCCCAGCGCGATCGGCACGCCGCGCAGCGACAGCCGCTCGCGTACCGCGAGGGCGATCCAGCAGGCGGCGAGGAGGGCGGCGATCGCGCCCCAGCCGTACCAGCTGAGCGCGTACCGCCAGAAGTCGCCGGCGAGGAGCGTGAACAGGGTCACGGCGGCGAGCGCGACGCGGCGCTCGCGGAGCCAGGACATGCCGCTCAGCCTACCGGCGCCGTGGTCGACGCGGCTCAGACGAAGGCGCCGACCCCCGTGATCGCGCGCCCGACGATGAGGCTGTTCATCTCGCGCGTTCCCTCGTAGCTGTAGAGGGCTTCGGCGTCGGCGTGGAACCGCGCGACGTCGTAGTCGAGCACGATGCCGTTGCCGCCGAGCGCCTCGCGGCACAGCGCGACCGTCTCGCGCATCGCGGTGGTGCTGAAGGCCTTCGCCATCGAGGCGTGCTCGTCGCGCTGCGTGCCGGCGTCCTGCATGCGCGAGACACGCGTGCACAGCGCGATCGAGGCGGTGATGTTCATGAGGCTGCGGCTGAGCAGATCCTGCACGAGCTGGTGGTGCGCGATCGTCTTGCCGAACTGCACGCGCTCCGCCGTGTAGGCGACGGCGGCCTCGTACGCGCCGATCGCCGTCCCGACGGCGGCCCACGCGACATCCGCCCGGGTCAGGCGCAGCACGGCGGCGGCGTCGCGGAACGAGTTGGCCTTCTCGAGCTTGAGCTCCGGCCCGAGCCGCACATCCTCCAGCACGATGTCGGCGTTCTGCACGATGCGCAGGCTCTGCTTGCGCTCGATCTTCGTCGCCGTGTAGCCGGGGGTCGAGGTCGGCACGATGAAGCCCCTCACCTGGCCGTCCTCCGTGCTCTTCGCCCAGATGATCGTGATGTCGCTGAAGGTCGCATTGCCGATCCAGCGCTTGGAACCGTTGAGCACCCAGCCCTCGCCGTCAGGCGTCGCCGTCGTGCGCAGCCCCTGCGCGGCGTCGCTGCCGGAGAGCGGCTCGGTGAGGCCGAACGCCCCGATGACCTCGCCGCTCGCGAGCTTCGGCAACCACGTTGCTCGCTGCTCGGCCGAGCCGTTGACGCCGATCGAGCCCATCGCGAGGCCGTTCTGCACGCCGACGTAGGTGGCGATGCTCGCATCGACGCGCGCGAGCTCGAGCGCGACCCAGCCGCCGTAGAGGGCCGAGTACTCGCCCGCGCGGGTCTCGGCCCACGACTGGCCGAAGATCGGATGCGCGTGGAGGCCCGGCAGGATCTCGTGCGGGAACTCCGCCTTCTCCCACGCCTCGGTCACGAGCGGCTTGATGCTCGACGCGGCGTGCTCGCGCAGCGCGAGCAGCGCGGAGCGCTCGTGGTCGGCCAGCTCGGCTTCGAATCCGAGGAAGTCGCTGGCGAGGGTGGGGAAGTCGGTCATGACCCCAGGCTAGATTCGATGCGGTCGCGCGTCGCCGCGATTGGAACCATGTTCTACACGAGGACGACGAGCCTGCGGGCTCGGTTGTCGTGACCCTGCAATCGAGAGGTTGATCGGTGTTCGTGCGCATCACCAACACGCCGAGGCCCTACGCGTGGGGCTCGACGACCGCGATCGCCGGCCTTCTGGGCACCGAGCCCTCCGGCGAGCCCGAGGCCGAGCTGTGGCTCGGCGCTCACCCGGGGTCGCCCGCGCGGATCGTGGACGGGGCGCCCGAGCCCGACCTCGCGGCGTGGGCCGCGACGCACGCGCCCGGGGGCCGGCTGCCGTTCCTTCTCAAGGTGCTCGCCGCATCCACACCGCTGTCGCTGCAGGCGCACCCGACCATGGAACAGGCGCAAGACGGCTTCGCGCGTGAGAACGCCGCCGGCGTGCCCATCGACGCCCCCGAGCGCAACTACAAGGACGCCTTCCACAAGCCCGAGCTGCTGTATGCGCTGAGCGACCCGTTCCGCGCTCTGTGCGGGTTCCGCCCCGTCGCGGAGGCGCGGGCCGACCTCGCCCCGCTCGGCGACGAGCGAGTCGCCCCGCTCATCGACCGGCTCGCCGACGACGACGCCCTGCCGAGCGTGTTCGAGTGGCTCATCACGCGCGGCCCCGGAGTGGATGCCGTCGTCGCCGCGCTGAGCGAACACGCCGCCGCGCACAGTGACGAGCGCGGAGCATGGCTCGGCACCGTCGCCAGGCTCGCCGAGCATTTCCCCGGTGACGCGGGCATCGCGATCTCAACCCTCATGCACACGGTGCAGCTGCGGCCCGGAGAGGCGCTCTACCTGCCGGCGGGCAACATCCACGCCTACGTCGACGGCCTCGGCATCGAGCTCATGGCGGCGAGCGACAACGTGCTGCGCGGCGGCCTGACCGGCAAGCACATCGACGTGCCGGAGCTCATGCGCGTGCTCGACGCCCGGCCTCTGCCGGCGCCGTACCTCGAGCCGGAGCATCCCGCCGAAGGGGTCGCGGTGTTCCGCCCCGAGGTGCCCGACTTCGTGCTGACCGTCATCGAGGGGTCGGCGCTCGCCGAGGCCGTGGAGGTGCGCACCGAAGGACTCGCGATCGCGCTGTGCACCGACGGCGGCGTGCGAATCGACGACGAGTTCGACCTGGGCCGAGGCGAGGCCGCGCTGCTCGACGCGCCCGCCGTGCGGGTCGCCGGCAGCGGCCGCGTGTTCATCGCCTCGGGACATCGGCCCTGACCTGAGGTACCCTTGCCGAGACGGATACCGGGGGGAACGTCTTGGGGAACACAGTCACACGAGCACGCAGGCGCATCGCCGTCGTCGCCGGCGCCGTAGCCATCGCGCTGATGCTGCCGATGCAGACCGCTCTCGCGAGCACCGTCGAACCCGCGCCGACGCCGACCGCGGAGCCCACGCCGACCGCGGAGCCGACGCCGACCGCGGAGCCGACGCCGTCGCCGGAGCCCACGGCTGCGCCCACCGCAGAGCCGACGCCGTCACCAGAGCCCACGGCGACCGCTGAGCCGGCGCCGACGGCCGAGCCTGTCCCTGACCCCGAGCCGGAGCCCGAGCCGGCGCCGATGCTGCCGCAAGCGGAAGCCGTAGCCGTCGGCTCGATCTCGGTCGATCGCCTGGCGGGTGCCGATCGGTTCGTGACCGCGATCGCGATCGCCCAGGCCGCCTACCCCGCCACGGCCCCGGTCGTCTACCTCGCCAACGGGTACGACTTCCCCGACGCACTCGCGGCCGCGCCGGCCTCGGTCGCGGCGGGCGGTCCGCTTCTGCTCACGGCGCAGGATGCGCTGCGCGACGACGTCGTCGCCGAGATCGAGCGGCTCGCCCCCGCGAAGGTCATCATCGTCGGCGGCGACGCCGCGGTGAGCGAGGCGATCACGGTCGACCTGGCCGCTCGCGGCTTCGTCGTCGAGAGGCAGGCCGGAGCGGACCGCTACGAGACGGCTCGGAGGGTTGTCGGCGGCGCCTTCACGAGCGCGAGCACGGCGATCCTGGCCACCGGCCGCGACTACCCCGATGCACTCGCCGCGTCCGCCGCGGCCGGGTCGAAACGGATCCCGGTGCTCCTCGTCGACGGGTCGGCGTCGAGCCTCGACGCAGCGACCCGCGACCTTCTGACGGCGCTCGGCGTGACGGCGGCGCACCTCGTCGGCGGCACCGCCGTGATGTCGGCGGGGATCGCCACCTCGCTCAGCGGCATGGGCATCTCGGCCGCACGTCACAGCGGTGACGACCGGTTCGGCACGTCCCTCGCGATCGACAAGGCATTCTTCCCCACGGCGACGCGCGCGTTCCTGGCATCGGGAGCAGACTTCCCGGACGCTCTCGCGGGCTCGGCGCTGGCGGGCGCGGCGGGGGCTCCGCTGTACTCGGTCTCACCCGCCTGCATCGACGCGTCCATCCGTTACGACGTCGTCTCGCGGCTCGGGGTCTCGCGCGTGACTCTGCTCGGAGGCGAGGGTGTTCTCGGTCGCGGGGTCGCGAGCCTCACGGAGTGCGCCGGTCTCTCGATCAGCGAGCGCGAACTGGTCAGAAAACTCTCGACGCAGGCGGCGTCGCTGCCCGGCGAATACTCCATCTCGATCCGCGAGTTCGGCGGCCAGGCCCGTCAGGTCTCCATCGACGGCGCGGCGCGCAAGGAGCCGGCGAGCGTCATCAAGCTCTTCGCCGCCTACGTCATCCTCTTCCGCGTCGATCAGGGCAGGCTCAGCCTCGACACCGTCACCCGGTCGGGCATCAGCGTGCGCAACTGCCTCCGAGTGATGATCCAGATCTCCGACAACCTCTGCCACGCCGACCTGCTCGCCCTCGTCGGCAACACCGAGATCAACCGGCAGCTCTACCTCTCGGGCTTCCGCAACACCTTCTACGTCGGGTACGACGGCACCGGCAGGTGGCAGTCGGCGAAGAAGAGCTCGACCGACGACCTCGCGCTGCTGATCGAGAAGCTCGAGAGGGGAATCCTGCTCACGCCGCAGTCCTCCGCCCTCCTGACGTCGCTGATGACCGACCAGCTGTGGAGGTCGAAGATCCCCTCGGGGGTGCCGTCGGCGACCACGTTCGGCAACAAGACCGGCCAGCTGTGGATCACGTCGGGGCTCGTCGAGGGCGATGCCGGTGTGGTCCGAGCCCCCAGCGGCACGTACTCGATCGCCGTCCTGGGCGATCGGAACGCGGCCAACTGGGCGATCGCCCGACTCTCCAGAACCGCGTACGAGCACCTCGCGGGAGCGGCCATCACCCCTGCCAGATGGGGGTCGACGAATCTCATCACGACGTCGACGGCCACCATCTACAGCGACGCCGGCCGCACGCGCATCGGAACGATCCCCGCGGGCACCCGCCTCGTGGCCGACTCGAGCAGCCGCGTCTACTACCGCGTCGGATACAACGGCAAATGGGTGTGGCTGCACCACTCGACGGTCGCGACGAAGTACTGAGCAGCCAGGTGCTGTCGCCCGCCCGCTACCGTTGACCCCATGACCTGGCTGGTGACCGGCGGCGCCGGATACATCGGCGCGCACGTCGTGCGCGCCCTCCTCGACGAAGGGCTCGAGCCCGTCGTCCTCGACGACCTCTCCAGCGGGCACGCCGCCTTCGTGCCGGAGGGCGTCCCGTTCACGCGGGCGAGCATCCTCGATGCCGACGCGGTGAGTCGCACGATCGCCGAGAACGGCGTCACGGGCGTCATCCACGTCGCCGGCTTCAAGTACGCGGGCGTGAGCGTGCAGCGGCCCCTGCACACGTACCAGCAGAACGTCACGGGCATGGTGACCCTGCTCGAGGCGATGCAGGCGCACGGCGTCGATCAGTGCGTCTTCTCGTCGTCGGCGGCCGTCTACGGCACCGTCGACGTCGACCTCGTCACCGAGAGCACCCCGAAGAGCCCTGAGTCGCCCTACGGCGAGTCGAAGCTCATCGGCGAGTGGCTGCTCGCCGACCAGGAGGTCGCGGCGGGCCTGCGGCACACGAGCCTGCGCTACTTCAACGTCGTCGGCTCCGGCGCGCCCGAGCTCTACGACACGAGCCCGCACAATCTCTTCCCGCTCGTGTTCGAGGCGCTCATCGAGGGCCGCACGCCGTGCATCAACGGCGTCGACTATCCGACGCCCGACGGCACATGCGTGCGCGACTACCTCCACGTCGCCGACCTCGCGCTCGCCCACGTCGCGGCGGCCCGCCGGCTCGAGGCGGGCGAGCCCCTCGAGCCCGCGTACAACCTCGGCAGCGGCGACGGCGTCTCGGTGCGCCAGATCATGGATGCGATGGCCTCCGTCACCGGCATCGCCTTCGACCCCGAGATCGGGGCCCGCCGGCCCGGGGACCCCCCGCGCATCGTGGCGAGCGGCGAGCTCGCGGCACGCGACCTCGGCTGGCGCATGCGCCACTCCCTCGCCGAGATGGTGGCTTCGGCGTGGGAGGCGCGGAGGGCATCCGCCGCCTGAGCGCAGAGCCGCCCCCCGAACGGGGGCTCGCGCGAGCCTTGCTCGACACTCCGCATCCGTAGCCCTTTCGTCGGCGCGTCGCAACTCTGAACCCGGGGTCGACCCTTTTACGATTCGCGACTTGACGCGAGCGAATCACACGAGTGTAATTAGGGGCATCCCGGCACGGCGGGGGCAGCGACCGGGGGAAGGGGAGTCACGAATGAGCGAGTACCGGAACACCGTTCCCGAGAACTGGTTCGTCGATCCCGTCCGGCTCGGTGTTCCCGGGGTCCGCCGCGTGCGCAGCGTCGACGACGACGACACGCTCGCCTGGCAGGCTGACGCGCTCTGCGCGCAGACCGACCCCGAGGCGTTTTTCCCCGAGAAGGGCGGCTCGACGCGAGACGCCAAGAAGATCTGCGGAACGTGCGAGGTGCGGGGCGAATGCCTCGACTACGCCCTGCAGAACGACGAGCGCTTCGGCATCTGGGGCGGGCTCTCCGAGCGCGAGCGCCGCAAGCTCCGCCGCCGGGCCTGAGCCCGTCGCACCCTCGCCGCACCGCGCACGCCGCGCCGCCGAACGGCGCGAGCGAGCATCCGTCACCCTCGCCGAGGTCGCGCGTGTCTGCCCTGAGGCGCCCGCTCGCCCCGTAGGCTCGGCACGATGCAAGCCCGTGTGACCGCTGTGCTCGTCGCCCGCCGGGGCGGCGAGGTGCTGCAGCAGACGCTGGATGCGCTCGCGGAGCAGTCCCGGAGGCCCGACCGCTTCGTGGTCGTCGACGCCACCGAGGATGCCGCGGCCACCGCCGCACTCGCCGCCATCGCCCCGACGCACTTCGTGACCGCCCCGCACGGCGTGAGCCTCGGCGAGGCCATCGCCCGCGCCGTGGCCGCGCTGCCCGAGCCGGAGTCGACGAGCTCGCCCTACGGCGGCGTCGAGGAGTGGCTGTGGCTGCTCCGCCACGACACGACCCCCGACCACCGCGCCCTCGAGCGGCTGCTCGGGGCCGTCGAGATCGCGCCGTCGGTCGCCGTCGCGGGCGCCAAGCAGATGGACGCCGCGCATCCCACGATGATCGCCGAGTACGGCGAGACGATGACGCGCACCGGCGCCTCGATCGCGATCGCCGAGCGCGAGCTCGACCAGGCCCAGCACGACCGCCTGCAGGACGTGCTCGCGATGGGCGACGCCGCGCTGCTCGTGCGACGCGCCGTGTGGCAGGCGCTCGGCGGCATCGACCCGGCGCTGCCCACGATCGACGGCGCCCTCGACCTGTGCGTGCGGGCGCGCCTCGCCGGGCACCGGGTCGTCGGCGTGCCCCTCGCCCGCGTCTTCGTGCACGGCTCGATCGCCGAGTTCGCGCGGCCCGGCATCAGCCCGCGCGCCGAAGCCCGCTGGCGCCGCGCGGCGCAGCTGCACCGTCGGCTCGCCTACGCGCCCGCCCCCGCGGTGCCCCTGCACTGGCTGAGCCTCGTGCCGCTCGCCGTGCTGCGCTCCCTCGCGCACCTGCTCGCGAAACGCCCCACGCGCGTGCTCGGCGAGTTCGGCGCCGCCCTCGCCGTCGCGTTCTCGGGCACCGCCGTGCCCGCTGCTCGACGCCGCATCGCTCGCGCGAAGAAGGTCGGCTGGGCCGCCATCGACCCGCTGCGGATGCCCCCGGAGGACGTGCGTCGACGGCGGGCGATCGCGCGAGACGGAATTCTCGGCGAGGGCGAGCAGCTCGCCCCGCCGCGCCCCGACTTCTTCCCCGGCGGCGGGCTGGTCGTGTTCGGCATCGCGCTGCTCGCCGCACTGCTGCTGTCGCCGCTGCTCACCGCGCAGGCGCTCGCGGGCGGGGCCCTCGCGCCGCTCGCCCCCGACGCCGGCGCGCTGTGGTCGGGCGTGCTCGCGACCTCCGAGGGCCCCGCCGACCCCTTCGCCTTCGTGCTCGCCGGCCTCGGCTCGCTCACCTTCTGGCAGCCATCGCTCGCGGTCGTCCTCCTCTGGATCGCCGCCCTGCCGCTCGCCGCCCTCGGTGCCTGGTGGGCCGCCGCCGGCCTGGTGCAGCGCCGCGGCCCGGCCGCCGCGGTCGCCGTGGTCGTCGCCCTCGCCCCGGCTGTCACCGTCGCCCTCCTCGACGGACGCCTGCCCGCTCTCGTCGCCCTGCTCGCCCTGCCCTGGCTCGTCGCCTCCGCCGCGCGCGCGCCGCGATCGTGGAGCGCGACCGCGGTCGCGGGGCTGCTCGTGGCGGTGATCGCGGCATCCTCGCCATCGCTGCTCATCGCTCTCGCCGTCGTCTGGATCGCGTGGATGGCCGCCACCCCGCGGCGCATCGGCCGGTTGCTGACCCTCGCGGTGCCGACCGCGGCGCTCTTCGCGCCGCTCGTCGTCGCCCAGCTGCAGCGCGGCACGCCGCTCGGGCTGCTCGCCGACCCCGGGCTGCCCGCGCAGCCCGCCGAGACCGCGCCCACCGGGCTGCTGCTCGGCTGGCCCGACCTCGCGCTCGTGCTCGAGCCCGTCACCGCCCTGCTGCCCGCCGGAACCGAGCCGACCGTTCTCGCCGTCGCGCTCGCGGTGCTCGTCGCGCCCCTGCCCCTCCTCGCGCTGCTCGGGCTCGCGCAGCGCTCCGCGCGCCGGGTCGTGCTGCCGTTCGTCATGGCGGGAGCCGGACTCGCACTCGCCGTGCTCGTCTCGGGCATCGCCGTCGTCGCCGCCGACGGCACCGCGATCCGCATCGATACGGCCCCCGCGCTGGGGCTCTACTGGCTCGGCCTCGCCCTTGCCGCGGGAGTCGCGCTCGACGGGCTGCGACGCGCCGGAACGATCCCGGGCCTCGTCGCCGTGCTGGGCGCCGCCCTCGCCGTGAGCCCCGCGCTCATCGCGGCCGTCGCCGGCGGCACCGTCGTGCACCCTGCCCCCGATCGCACCCTGCCCGCGATCGTGGCCGCCGACGCCGTCGCCGACGAGCGCATCGGCACGCTCGTGCTCACCCCGCTGGAGGGGGGCGACGCTCTTGCGGCCCGGGTGGAGCGCGGAGCGGGCTCGATGCTCATCGACGCCCGCAGCTACCCGGTCACGGTCGGCGCGGCTCTCGCGGGGCCGGAGCAGGAGGCGCCGGCCGACGACGCATCCGCCCTCATCGCCGAGCTCGCCGCCAACCTCGCCGTGCGCAGCGGGCTCGATGTCGGCCCGCTGCTCGACGAGGCCGACGTGCGCTTCGTGCTGCTCGCCGACCGCTCGCGCGCGACCGGAGCCCAGACCCCGCCCGCCGCTGCCGCGGGCGTGGCGGCCGCGCTCGACAGCACGGCGCAGCTCGTCGCCGTCGGCGACACCGATGCCGGGCGGCTCTGGCGCGTCGTCGCCGACGACGAGGCTCGGGCCGCGATCGCGGCGCCCCCCGCGACCGCGTGGGCCGTCCTCGTCGGCCAGCTGGGCATCCTCGCGCTGACGCTGCTGCTCGCCGTGCCGACCGGGTACCGCCCGCGCCGCGTCCGTGCCGAAGAGGGCACGATCGACGACCCCGCCACGACCTTCGCGGAGGACGAGGATGACTGACCGCCGCCTGCTCGCCCTCGGCGGCCGCGCCGGGCTCGCCCTGCTCGGTGCCGCCGCGGCCACCGCGCTCGCCCTCGGCGTCGTGCTCGCACCCGGCCCGACCCTGAGCGTTCAGCCGCAGGGCATCACCGTCACCCCCGTGCGCGCGACCCAGTCGCTCGTGTGCGGCGGGCCCGTGCTGGGCCTGTCGCGCGGCGAGAACCCGCAGCTCGTCGCCGTCGGCGAGCCGCAACGGCACCGGGCGGGTGCGGGCCTCACCGAGAGATCGATCACCGAGAGCGACGCCGTCGACGGCTCGGCCGCGATCGTCGAGCTGCCGACCGAGGCGCCGTCGACGCAGGTCGCGGCGACCGAGCGCCAATCGCTCGACGCCGACGAGCTGCGCGGGCTCGCCGTCGCCGAGTGCCTCGCCCCCGCCCCGACCGCGTGGCTCGTCGGCGGCGGCACGACGACGGGCCGCTCGAGCCTCATCGTGCTCGGCAACCCCGGAGACGTCGCCGCGACCGTCGACCTGACCGTGTGGGGCGCCGACGGCATCATCGATGCGCCCGGCACGACCGGCCTCGTCGTCGCCCCCGGAGCGCAGCGCATCGTGCCGCTCTCGGGCATCGCGCCCGACCAGGCATCGCCCGTCGTCGGCGTCACCAGTCGCGGCGGCACCGTCGCCGCGACCCTGCAGCAGTCGACGATCATCGGACTCGAGCCCGCCGGCGTCGATGTCGTCACCCCCGTCGCCGCCCCCGCCGAGCGCATCGTGATCCCCGCTCTGCCGATCATCGACTTCGAGCGCGTCGCCCGGGCGTCGACCGAGCTCGGCGCCGACGACCTCGTGCCCGTGCTGCGACTCCTCGTGCCGGGCGACGAGGCCGCCGACGTCACCGCGACCTTCGTGCCCGCCGAGGGTGGCGAGGGCACCTCCCTCAGCGCGACGATCGAGCCGGGCGCCGTCATCGACCTCTCGTTCGCCGAGCTCGCCGACGGCGACTACAGCGTCGTCGTCGACTCGACCCGGCCCGTCGTCGGGGCGGCACGCGCCTCCACTGCGACCGACGACGGCGTCGACTCCGCCTGGTTCAGCGCGGCGCCCGCGCTCACCGACGCCGACGGCGAGATCCTCGTCGCCGTCGCGCCCGGGGCCGGAGCGCGCCTGCACCTGGTCGCCCCCGACGGCGACGCGAGCGTCACGATCGACGGCGCGGCGGTCGAGGTGCCCGCGGGAACGAGCGTGAGCGTGCCGCTCGCGGGCAGCACGTCACCCCTGCTCACCGTGAGCGGAGAGGTGCGGGCCGCCGTGACGTATCGGGGGGATGCGGGGCTCGCGTCCGCGCGCATCCTGCCGCCGGTCGGCGCCCCGCGCCCGATCACCGTCTACCCGTAGCCCGTGGCCCGTAGCCCGCAGCCCGTAGCCCGCCCGCGTACGGGCGGCCCCCACCTCGAGTGCGCGCATCCGTGACGAGTGCGCGCGAATGTTCACGGACATCCGTCACGGATGCGTGAGCTCGCGCCGGGGCGCCGCGACTACCAGTGCCGGAAGCGGTCGGGCGCGAGATCCCACGGGTCCTTGCCGATGAGCTCGCCGACCGCGCGGAACACGCACGACTCGACCATGAGCCGGCGATGCCAGTCGTCGTCGCGGTGCAGCCGGCTCATGCGCTCGATCGGGATCCGGTACAGCACGACGAGGCTCTGCTCGGCCACCACGCGCCAGCGCGCGACGCCCTTGACGCCCACCGGCTGATCCGGCATCGGCAGCACCTCGATGCGCAGGTTCGCGAGCTCGTTCGGCCAGAGATCCTGCAGGTAGTCGGCCGTCGCCTGCACCGTCGCCTCGAAGGCGTCGAGTCGCGTGTGCACGAGCGGCAGGTCGGGCCCGGTGACCGGGGAGCGGCCGCTGCGGCCGTGGCGCGCGCGGGCGCGAGCGCTCGGCAGCGCGCGACCCGTCGCGAGAGGGCGCGGGCGACGCGAGGCGAACGGCATGGCTCCAGCGTATCGCCGCCGTATGCTGAGCATGATGAGCGGTCGAGGGTGCAGCAAGGTGGCGTGCGGCGAGCAGGCGGTGAGCACGCTCACCTACGTGTACGCCGACTCGATGGCCGTGCTCGGCCCCCTGAGCGCGCGGCCCGAGCCGCACAGCTACGACCTGTGCGACCGCCACTCGCAGCGGCTCTCGGCGCCCCAGGGC
Source organism: Microbacteriaceae bacterium X2B (assembly GCA_005502445.1). Classification (GTDB taxonomy): domain Bacteria; phylum Actinomycetota; class Actinomycetes; order Actinomycetales; family Microbacteriaceae; genus Microcella. Next base: position 1,560 of record SCPB01000016.1, on the reverse strand, counting down.
TGGCAGATCGTGCGCTACTCGGCGCTCGGCGAGGTCGGCTGAGCGCTTCGGCCCGCGCCGGCTGAGCGCGTCGCGCGGCTTGCTCAGTCGGCGCGCGCGCCCGCTACGGTGGTGCGGTGAGCAGCGCACCCGACCTCAGTCAGTTCATCAAGGCCTACGACGTGCGGGGGCTCGTCGGCTCGCAGCTGACCGACGAGGTCGTCGAGGCGCTCGGCGCCGGGTTCGTCGACGAGATCGGCGCCGCGGGGCTCGAGGTCATGGTCGGCCACGACATGCGCGACTCCTCGCCCGGGTTCGTCGCCGCCTTCGCGCGCGGTGCGCAGGCGCGCGGGGCGCACGTCGTGAACCTGGGGCTGTGCTCGACCGACGAGTCGTACTTCGCCTCCGGCCGCTTCGAGGCCCCCGCCGCGATGTTCACGGCGAGCCACAACCCCGCCGCCTACAACGGCATCAAGTTCTCCCGCGCGGGCGCGCAGGGCATCAGCCTCGCGACCGGACTCGCCGGCATCCGCGACCGCGCCCAGGCCTACCTCGAGGCCGGCGTCGTGCCCGCGGTCGCCGCGCCCGGCGGGTACTCCGACCGCGACGTGCTCGCCGACTACGCCGCCTACCTGCGCTCGCTCGTCGACCTCTCGGCTGTGCGCCCGCTGCGCGTCGTCGTCGACGCCGGCAACGGAATGGGCGGGATGACCGTGCCCGCCGTGCTCGGGACGGCCGCTGGTCTCGCCCCGCTGCCGCTCACGATCGTCCCCCTCTACTTCGAGCTCGACGGAGCCTTCCCCAACCACGAGGCCAACCCGCTCGAGCCCGCCAACCTCGTCGACCTCCAGGCGGCCGTGCTCGAGCACCGAGCCGACCTCGGGCTCGCCTTCGACGGCGACGCCGACCGCTGCTTCGTCATCGACGAGCTCGGGCAGCCCGTCACGCCGAGCGCGGTGGCCGCGATCGTGGCGAAGCGCGAGATCGAGCGGGCACGCGCGAACGGCGCGATCGGCGACATCCACGTCATTCACAACCTCATCACCTCGCGGTCGGTGCCCGAGACGATCGAGGCGGCCGGCGGCATCCCCGTGCGCACGCAGGTCGGGCACTCGCTCATCAAAGACCGCATGCGCGAGACGGGCGCCATCTTCGGCGGCGAGCACTCGGCGCACTACTACTTCCGCGACTTCTGGGGCGCCGACAACGGCATGCTCGCGGCGATGCACCTGATCTCGCAGTTCGGCGAGTACGACGGCCCGCTCTCGCGCCTGGCCGCGGAGTTCACCCCGTACAGCTCGAGCGGTGAGCTCAACTCGACCGTCACCGACGTTCCGGCCGCCTACACGCGCATCGTCGAGGCATTCGCCGGGCGCGGGGAGTTCGACGAGCTCGACGGCCTCACCGTGTCGGGCGCCGCGGACGACGGATTCTGGTGGTTCAACGTGCGGCCCTCGAACACCGAGCCGCTGCTGCGCCTCAACGCCGAGGCCGCGACACCCGCGACGATGGCGCTCGTGCGCGACGAGGTGCTCGCGCTCATCCGCGGGTAGGCTCGGGCGGCGGCTCGCCGCCCCGCCC
>SCPB01000015.1 GCA_005502445.1 Microbacteriaceae bacterium X2B | reverse complement strand
GCCGCGGCGCCCGCCAGCGCCGCGGAGCCGCCCCCGACCGGCGCCCTGCGCCTGGCGACCGAGCGCGGAGGCCGGCCCCCGACCGGCCCCGCTCGCCCCATCGCGTCCCGCCGTGCGCGCCCGCATTCATTCCTTGCCTCACACCGATTCGGGCACTTCACCCCGCCTTGACCGTGTGAGGCGCCCGAATCGGTGTGAGTAGTTCAACTCCCGCGCGGCAGAGCCGAGCCGCGCGGGTCAGGCCGGGCGGGTCAGGCCGGGCCTATGGCACCGCGCCACAGCGCGCGCAGCTCGGCCTCGTCGGGCAGTCGCCCGGGGCGCAGCACCTCGTCGTCGGCGACGAAGTAGAACACCGCGTCGATGTTCGCGAGAGGCAGTCCGCGCCAGCGCGCGTAGGCGAGCCGGTAGACGGCGAGTTGCAGCTCCTTCGCGGCACGGTCGGCGGGGCCACGCGGGGCGCGGCCGGTCTTCCAGTCGACGATCTCGACGCGCTCGGCGCCGTCGGGGCCGGGCTCGAGGGCGTAGACGGCGTCGATCTTGCAGACGAGGATGCGCCCCTCGATCGGCAGGTGGAGCTCGCGCTCGACGTCGAGCGGCTTGCGGTCGGCCCAGGGCGAGCGGGCGAACGTCTGCTGGAGGGCGCCGAGCCGCTCGCGCTCGATCTCCTCCCCGCCGAGCTCGCCGCCGGATCCCGCTTCGAGCACGAGGCCGTCGACCGTGTCCTCCATCGTGGCGAGGCCGTAGCGCTGCTCGACCCACCGGTGGAAGACCGTGCCGAGACGCGTCGCCCGGTAGGGCCGCTGCGGCATCGGCCGCCGCAGTCGCTCGGCGATGCCCTCGGGGTCGGTGACGAAGTCCTTGAGGGCGGAGGCGGCGACACGCAGCGGAACGGGCGCTCGTCGGGCGCCCGCGAGTCGCTCGGCCCGCTCGGCGAGCAGGAGCTCGACGTCGTCGTTCCACGCGCTCGGTGCCCCGGGGCTCGCCGCGCGCACGCGAGCCGCCGCGCGCTCGAGCGCGGAGCGTCGGGCGCCGAGCGGGTCGCCCGGCCACCAGGGCGCCGGATCGTCGTCGAGCACGAGCGGGTTCTCGTCGTGAGTGCTCGCCGCCGGCACGCGGGGCAGGATGCCCCTGTCGATGAGCGGAACGAGGAACGGGCTCACCGATCGGGGCCTCGCCTGACCCGCCCAGAACGAGCCCGTGAGCAGCAGTCGATGCCGTGCGCGCGTGACGGCGACGTAGGCGAGTCGGCGCTCCTCGCGCTCGAGGTGCGCGGCGACCTCGGTCGAGAAGGCATCGCGCCGCTCGAGGAGCTCTTTGCGGGTCTCGGCGCCGCGCCACGCGAACACGGGCAGTTCGGCGGCGTCGCCGCGCAGTTCGTACGGCAGGACGCCGAGGCTCAGCCACCCGGTCGTGCCGTCGCGCGGCTTCGACGGCAGCTCGTCGGAGACGAGGCGCGGGACCACGACGTGATCCCATTCCAGGCCCTTCGCGCCGTGGATCGTGAGCACCTGCACGGTTCCGGGCTCCGGGTCCTCGCTGCGCGGGGAGAGGTTGTCGCGCCACTCAGCCTCGCGCAGCCAGGAGAGGAATCCGCCGAGCGTCGCGTGGTCGGCGAGCGCGAGGTAGCCGTCGAGCGCGTCGAGGAACGCCTCGCGCGGAGCATCGCGCAGCACGCGCGCGGGGTTCGCGATGACCTCGATGTCGAGCTGCAGCTCATGCTCGACGGCCGCGACGAGGTCGGGCAGGTCGAGCGCGGTACGCGACCGGAGCCGCGCGAACAGTCTCCCCGCCTCGCGCAGCCGCTCACGCCCGACCTCGCTGAGCCGGGCGAGCTGGCCGTGCGTCTCGGGAGCGGTCGCGACGAAGTCGAGCGCGTCGACGAGCGAGACCCCGTCGGTCGCGGCGACGGATGCCCGCATGCGCTCGATGACCTCCGGCGGGAAGGCGCGCTGCGCGAGGTCGCGCTCGCGCAGCCAGGAGGCGATGCCGCGCAGCGCTTCGAGGTCGGCGAGCCCGATGCGCCAGCGCGGGCCGGCGAGCAGGCGCACGAGCTCGGTGCCGGCCGCGGGGTCGTCGACCACGGCGAGCGCGCTCTGGAGGTCGGCGATCTCGGGCTCGGCGAGCAGCCCGCCGATGCCGAGCACGTGGAAGGGCACGCCGTGCTCGCGCAGGGCGAAGAGGAAGGCGGGCTGCAGGGTGCGGTTGCGCATGAGCAGCGCCGCGCTCGGCCGCAGCGGGCGCCCCGCCTCGTCGAGCGCGCCCGGCGCGGCGCTGTGCGGCGGCTCGGCGAGGCGGGCGGCGAGCCAGCGCGCGATGGCGTCCGCTTCCTCCGTCACCGTCTCGAGGTGCGCGAGCTCGACGGGCTCTGCACTCGCGGAAGGCCCCGGGCGCAGCCGCTCGACGGGCACTCCGCCGCGCGCGGTGAGCGGTTCGACGAGTGCATTGGCGACGTCGAGGATGCGGTGGCCGTTCCGCCAGGACGTGCTGAGCGAGTAGCGGGCGACGCCGGCATCCTCGTCGAGCGTGAAGCGGCGCGCGAAGTCGTCGAGGTTCGACGCGCTCGCCCCGCGCCAGCCGTAGATCGACTGGTGCGGGTCGCCGACCGCCATGACCGGCAAACCGGCGAAGAGGGAGGCGAGCAGGCGCGACTGGGCCACGTTCGTGTCTTGGTACTCGTCGAGCAGCACGACGCGGTAGCGGTCGCGCACGCCGACGGCGACCTCCGCGTGGCGGGCGACGATCCGCAGCGCGAGGCTCACCTGGTCGCTGAACTCGACGAGGCCCTCGCGCGCCTTGAGCGCCTGGAACCGCTCGACGAGGTCGACGATCGGGAGGGTCGCGCCGAGCCTCAGGAGCGACTCCATGCCCTGCTTCCGCTCGTAGCGGTCGCCCCAGGGCAGGTCGGCGACGCCGAGGAACTCGGTGATGAGGGAGCGCACGTCGACGATGTCGGCATCGTGCTCGGCGACCGCGTGGGCCAGCTGCAGCACGGCGGCGGTGATGCGGTCGACGGGCTGGTCGAGCTCGGCGAGCCGCGCGTCGTCCGAGCTCGTGACGAGCTGGCGCGCGAGTTGCCACGCGCTCGCCTCGCCGAGCACCGCCCCCTCCGGGTCTCGACCGATGAGCACCGCGTGGTCGCGGTACAGCGTCGAGGCGAAGGCGTTGTAGGTCGACACGGCCGGCTGCGTGAACGCGTCGACGAGCGGCGCCGCGTCGGCCCCGCGGCTCATGAGCAGTGTGCGACCGAGCGCGGTGAGACGCTCGCGGATGCGGTGGGAAAGCTCGCCCGCTGCCTTGCGCGTGAAGGTGAGCCCGAGCACCTGCGCGGGCGCGACGAAACCGTTGGCGACGAGCCAGAGCACGCGCGCCGACATCGTCTCGGTCTTGCCCGAGCCGGCGCCCGCGACGACGAGCGCGGGCCCGAGGGGCGACTCGATGACGGCGCGCTGCTCGGCGGTGGGCCGGTGCTGCCCGATGGCGTCGGCGATCTCGTCGGCGCTCACGCGGGCGCCGGGCACAGAGGCGATCCAGCTCGTCATGACTCCCCCGTCACGGGCGGGACCCGGTGGATGCGGTGCCGCAGCGCTCCGTAGTCGTAGCGACCGACCGTGCGCGAGCCGGTGAGCTCGGCGACCGCGATGGCCGCGACCGCCTGCCGCAACCGCGCGCGGAACGCCTCGAGCCCCGCCTCGTCGAGCGCCGGCTGGCTCGCCTCTCGGTACGGCTTGCCCCGCACCCCTTCGCGCACGAAGAGCAGTTGGGCGCCCTCCGCATGGTGCGGCCCGAGCGCCTCGAGCAGTTCGTCGAACGCGCCGTCGGCGTACGCGAGCTGGTATGCGCCGAGCTGCGCGTTCTCGGCTGCCTGCGCATCCGTCACGGGGCGGCCGGTCTTGAGGTCGATGATGCGCACCGCGCCGTCGTCGCCGCGCTCGATGCGGTCGACGGTGCCGCGCAGTCGCGCCCGGTCGACCTCGACCTCGAAGCGGCGCTCGGCCGCGACGAGCGTACGGCCGGCGCTCGCGGCGTCCTGCAGGTACGCGGCGACGCCCACGGCGTAGCGGCGCGCGATCCGCCGCTGCTGGTCGGCGAGCCAAGGCGACTCGAAGACGAGCTCGCTCCAGCGCGCCTCGATCGCCGCCCACACGGCGTCGACGCTCGGATCGGTCGCGGTCTCCATCGCCGCGTGCACTATAGAGCCGATGGCCATACTGGAATTCGACTCCTCTGGCGCGATCCAGTCGAGGAACCAGTCGAGCGGGCTCTTCTTGATCGAGTCAAGCTTCGAGGGCGACAGCGCGACGCTCTCGGACTCGGCGAAGAGCGGCTCGGTCGTCGACGGATCGATGAGCCCCCACCACTCGACCGGGTCGGCGCCGGCGACCTCGGCGTCGGCGAGTCGGCGCAGGGCGACCGCGGCATCGGCGCGGGCCGTCTCGCCCGCCGCCGGATCCGCGAGGATACGCCGCAGGTGGCCGACGAGGCGCCGCAGCGAGCGCGGCCGGCCGCGCCGCCGCTCGGCCGCCGCGACCCCCGCGCCCGCGCCGCCCGAAGCCCCGCCGCTGTCCGCACCGGACCTGCCGCCGTCCAGCTCGGCCGCCGCGTCGGCAACTACCTGCCAGAGGGCGCTGGGCTGCTCGTCGTCGCCGGCGGTCGCCGTCACGATGAGCTGGTGCCGGGCGCGCGAGAACGCGAGCACGGCCATCCGCAGCTCATCGTCGAGCACGAGGCGGCGCTCGTCGATGTCGTCGACGGGCAGCCCGCTCGCGAGCCGACTGATCGCGGGGGCGTGCAGCAGCGAGCCGCGGATCCGCAGGTTCGGCCACACCCCCTCCGTGAGCCCGGCGACGACGATGACGTCGACCTCGAGCCCGGTCGCCGAGGCGGGCGTCGTGACGAGCACCGACTCTGCCACGCGCACCGGGGCGAGCAGGTCGTCGGCGACGTCGCTGTCGAGCACGCGCGCGAGGAAGGCCTCCACGGTGGCCTCGGGCACGTTGTCGACGATCGTCGTCGCGGCCGTGAACACCGCGACGACGGCGTCGAGCGCGCGATCGGCCTCGGCGGCGACGACGCCCGACCCGGTGGACTGGCGCGCCCAGTCGTCGGCGATGCGCGCGTCGCTCCACGCCGCCCACAGCAGTTCGTCGACCGTCGCCCCCTCCTCGTGACGGGTGCGGATGCCCGCGAGTGTCCGCGCAACGCGCGCGGCGCGGCGGGCCACGAGATGGTCGATCGTCTCGAGGCGGTCGGGGGCGGCGAGCGCCTCGACCAGCAGCTCATCGGCCGGACGGTCGCCGTCGCCGGCGAGCTCCTCGGCCCGCAGCGCGCGGCGGAGCCGGCGCAGCCCGATGCGGTCGAGGCCGCCGAGGGGCCCGAGCAGGAGCTCGGTGGCGGCTGCGGCGTCCAGCGGGCTCTGCCCGACGCCGACGTCGACGAAGCGGATGAGCGCGCGCGCCGCAGGGTGCTCGCGCATCGGCCGGCCGGCGGCGGTCGTCCGCACGGGGACGTCGGCGACGGCGAGAGCCCGCGCGATCAGCGGGACCTGGGCGCCGCTGCGCACCACGACCGCCATGCGCGACCAGGGCACCCGATCGAGCACGTGCCGCTCGCGCAGCAGGTCGGCGACGAGGGCACGCTCGCGAACGCCGCTCGGGGCCGTGAGGGCGAGCAGGGGCAGCTCGAGGGCTGCGTCGTCGCCCGCGACGTCGGCCGCCCCGTCTCCCGCATCGCGCTCGCGCCGGGCGACCGCGCGCCGCTGGATGCCCGCGGCGGCGGTGCCGATGCGCGAGGCGAGGGAGGCGGTCAGAGCGCGGATGCCCGGCCCGTGCCGGTGCGCCGTGCCGAGCACGAGCGTGGGCAGCGCCGCCCCGACGCCGGGCGCCGCGCGCTCCACGAGCGCCGCGAACCGTGCGACCGCGTCGGGCTCGGCCCCGCGGAAGGTGTTGGTGGCGACGTCGGGGTCGCCCAGCACGATGACCCTCGCGCCGCGCGATGCGAGAGCGGCGAGCAGGTCGAAGCCGCTCGGCGTCGCGTCCTGAGCGTCGTCGAGCACGACGAGGCGCGGAACCGGAGGCGCGGCCGGGAGCGGATCCCGCACGAGCCCGATCGCGGCGCGCACGAGCTCGGCGGGGTCGATCTGATCGGCCCGGGCGCCGCCGAGGACGGCGCGATACTCGTCGACGAAGTCGGCGATCGCCGCCCATTCCGCGCGCGACCGTCTCGCCGCCGCCGCACGCAGGTCGTCGGTCGACCAGGCGTGCTCCGACAGTCGCGCGATGACGTCGCGCAGCTCGGTGCGGAACGCCCCGAGCGCGCGGACGTCGGGGCCGAGATGCTCGGGCCACCGAGGGCCCGCGTTGCCGGCGAGGTGCCCGTCGAGGAGCTCGGCGATGTCGGCGTCCTGATCCGCGCCGGAGAGCAGCCGCGGGTCGGGTGCGCCCGAGAGTCGCGCCTCGGCCGTGACGATCGCGTGCGCGTAGGAGGCGATTGAGCGCGCGAGCGGGCCGGGCAGCACCGGGGCGCTCGCCTCGTCGGGCTCCGCGAGACGCAGCGCGATCCGATCGCGGAGGGCCGTCGCCGAGCGGCGGGACGGGGTGAGCACGAGCACCTCGTCGGGGGCGAGCCCGTCGTCGAGCACGGCTCGCGCGACGAGCTCGATGGCGACCGTCGTCTTGCCCGTGCCCGGGGCGCCGAGCACGACGGCACCGCGGCCGTGCCGCGCCTCGACGGCAGCGAGCTGCGAGGCGTCGAGCGAGGGCATGCCCACACGGTATCGGGGGCCTCCGACAGCGCGGCCCCGCCGAGCGAGCGCGCCGCACGGCTCAGGCGCTCCGCTCTCGGTGAACGCCGCCGGACGGCCCCTCGCGCCGGGGTACAGTGACCTTCGTGGACATTCGCATCGGCATCCTCAACAGCCCCCGTGAGCTCGCGTTCGAGACCTCGAAGACCGCCGCGGAGATCGAGAAGGCGGTGACCGAGGCGCTCGCCGCCGGCGCGGTCCTCTCGCTCTCCGATGACAAGGGCAAGCAGTACGTCGTGCCCGCCGTCGCGATCGGCTACGTCGAGATCGGCTCCGAGTCGGCTCGCCGCATCGGCTTCGTCGGTTAGCCGTGGAGCTGCTGTTCGTCACGGTCGTCGGCGCCGCGATCGCCCTCGGGGTGCGCTACGCGGTGCCCGGCCGCGACACGCACGGACTGCTGCTCATCCCCTCGATCGGCGCCTCCGCGACGGCCGTCACATGGGTCCTGCTCCTCTGGCTCGGCTTCACCTTCGACGGCGGGTGGATCTGGGCGTTCAGCCTGATCATCGGGCCCGCCGTCGCCTTCGCGTTCGCGCGGCTGCTGCCCCCGCGCCGCCGCGCCGCCGACGAGGCGCTGCTCGCGCAACTCATGGCCCCCGGCCCGGCGAAGCCCGGCGTGGCCTGACCCGACCGCTCAGGCGGTGAGACCCAGACGGTCGAGCCGCCGGGTGTGCTCGGCGATCAACTCGGTGAACACCGGCTCGATCTGCTCCTCGTCGCGCGCGGACCCGGCCCGCAGCGTGAGCGCCGAGCGCGCCTGCAGCATCGTGTCGCCGACGAGCCGGCGGCACCACAGCGCGAGGCGTGACGAAAGCCGCGGGTTCGCGGCGATCGCGCGCTCGAGGATGGCGTGCAGCGGGCCCTCGAGATCACCGACGGCGAGAGCGGCCTCGACCCGATCGCGCGCCTCGCGCGGGAGGCCGGCCGCGAGGCGCATCCAGAAGTCGGTCAGGAACCCGATCGTGACGTGGGCGCTCGCGACCTGCTCGTGCCAGTCGGCGCCCATCGTGCGGCGCTCGAACTCCTGCACGCCGCGCAAGTGCGGTTCCATGACGCTTGAGCGATCGAGCTTGAGGCGCTCGATCTCGGCGACGAGCCCGCGGTAGCGCTCGAGGGCGGTCGCCGCGACCGCCGAGAGCGCATCCTTCTCGGCGACGCGCGGCGCGTTGGCGACCGCGTGGCTCACCTGCTCGAAGAAGGTCAGGTGCAGGGCGGCGCAGTGCCCGAGGAAGATCTCGGTGGCCGGCGTCAACTCGTGGAGGTCGACGCGCGTGGCCGCGACAGCCGTGTCGCGCGACGCCAGCGTCGGCGCCGGCGGGCGCGGTCGAGAGCGTCGGAACCACGGGGCCACGCCCTCAGCCTAGGCGATGCGCCCTCGACTCCGAGGCCGCGGAGGGCGGTCGCCGGCGGCGGGCGGGCCGAGCGGGGCACCCGGCGGCTAAACTGGGGCGATACCAATACCAGACAAGGCGAACCTTTACGTGACTTTCACCGATCTGGGCATCGAGACCGACCTGGTCGATGCCCTCGCAAGCCAGGGCATCATCGAGCCCTTCCCGATCCAGCAGCAGACCATCCCCCTCGCCCTCACGGGCCAGGACATCATCGGCCAGGCCAAGACCGGCACCGGCAAGACCTTCGGCTTCGGCCTGCCCCTCATCCAGGCCCTCGGCACCGACCCCGGTCCCGGGGTCAAGGCGCTCGTCGTCGTACCGACGCGCGAGCTGTGCGTGCAGGTGACCGAAGACCTCGACCTCGCGGCCAGGAACCGCCCGACGAAGATCGTCTCGATCTACGGCGGCAAGGCCTATGAGGGTCAGATCGACCAGCTCAAGGCCGGCGCGCAGATCGTCGTCGGCACCCCGGGCCGCCTGCTCGACCTCGCGAGCCAGCGCCTGCTCTCGCTCGCCAACGTCGAGGTCATGGTGCTCGACGAGGCGGACAAGATGCTCGACCTGGGCTTCCTCTCCGACATCGAGAAGCTCTTCGCCCAGACGAAGCCCACGCGCCACACGATGCTGTTCTCGGCGACCATGCCCGGGCCGATCGTCGCGCTCGCACGGCGCTTCATGAACAAGCCGATCCACATCCGCGCCACCGACCCCGACGAGGGGCTCACGCAGGCCAACATCGAGCACATCGTCTACCGCGCGCACGCCCTCGACAAGGACGAGGTGATCGGGCGCATCCTGCAGGCCGAGGGCCGCGGCAAGACCGTCATCTTCACGCGCACCAAGCGCGCGGCGGCGAAGCTCGTCGAAGAGCTCAACGACCGCGGCTACAGCGCCGGCGCCGTGCACGGCGACATGACGCAAGAGGCGCGCGAGCGCTCGATGGCCGCCTTCAAGGCCGGCAAGAAGGACATCCTGATCGCGACCGACGTCGCCGCGCGCGGCATCGACGTCAACGACGTCACGCACGTCATCAATCACACGGTTCCCGACGATCACGACGCCTACCTGCACCGCGTGGGCCGCACGGGCCGCGCGGGCAAGACGGGCATCGCGGTGACCTTCGTCGACTGGGCCGACATGCACAAGTGGGCGCTCATCAACCGGGCGCTCGAGATGAACATCCCCGAGCCGGTCGAGACGTACTCCTCGTCGCCGCACCTCTTCAGCGACCTCGACATCCCGGCAGGGTCGAAGGGGCGTCTCAAGGCCACGCCGATCCCGAAGGCCGAGAAAGACGCCTCGCACCCGCCCCGTGAACGATCGCGGTCACGGTCGGGCTCGGCCATGAGCGGCGACTCCTCGCGCCCGCCTCGCGAGCGGACCCGGCGTTCCGAATCGGCCGATTCCGGCCCCGTTCAGGATGCTCCCGCAGCCTCCGATTCCGCCGAGGTCTCCCCGCCCGCGGCCAAGCGCCGTCGGCGCAGACGCCGCTCCGGCGGCGCGGGTCAGGGCGGCGGCAGCAGCAGCAGCAGCTCGGAGTGACGGTCCCGTCCACGCGGTCGAGCGGCTCGAGCCAGGGGCCGGCTGAGTTCGACCACGGGGTGCCTCATGCTGCGCTTCATGACGCGGGGGACGTTCCTCGCGGCGATGAGCCTCTTCTCGCTCGGCACCGTCAGCGCGAGGCCCGCACCGGGCGCCGAGGTGCTGCCGGCGGCGCACAGCGTCGACCGAACAGCGACGCGATCTCCTCCGGCCCGTAGCCGGCGATCCCCGTGCCGATCGGGGTCAGCACGAACCGAAGCTCCGGATGCTCCGCCGCGAACTCGAGGAATCCCGCGACCTCCTCCTCGATGACGGCGGATCCGCTCATGGTGTCGATCACGTAGGGCCGACCGTGGAGGCCGTGGCCCTCGCCCGACACCGCGCCGAAGCGCTCGAGCGCCGTCCTCGGGCCCACGACGGCGTTCGGTGAGCGGCGTCAGGCCCGCACGGGCTCGACGCCGCGGGTGCGCGCGATGAGGCGCTCGAGCGCGGCCGGCTCGGTGGTGTTCTCGGCGAGGCGGTTGGGCTTGCCGTCGCCGTGGTAGTCGCTCGAGCCGGTCACGACGAGGTCGAAGCGTCGCGCCCATTCCTCCAGCGTCTGCCGACCGAGGCCCGTGTTCTCGCGGTGACGAACCTCGAGGCCGACGAGACCGGCGTCGATGAGCGCCTCGAGCATCCGCTCGTCGATGACGGCCTCGCGACCGCGCGTGGCCGGATGAGCGATGACGGGCGCCCCTCCCGCCGCCGCGATCATGCGCACGCCGTCGAGCACGGTCGGGGCCGCGTGCGGCAGGTAGTACCCGCCACGGAAATGCAGGATCGATTCGAAGGCCTCGCTGCGCGTCGTGACGATGCCGCGCGCGACGAGGGCGTCGGCGATGTGCGGGCGACCGATCGAGACGCCGCCGGACTGCGCGAGCACGTCGTCCCAGGAGACGTCGTAGTCCTCCGCGAGGCGGTTGACCATGCGCTCGGCGCGCGTCAGGCGATCGTCGCGGATGCGCCCGGTCTCGGCGACGAGTTCTGCGTCGTGGGGGTCGAAGAGGTAGCCGAGCACGTGCACGCTGCGCCACTCGAAGCGCGTCGACAGCTCGATGCCGCGGATGATCTGCAGGTCGCTCCCCGCCGCCGCCGCGACCGCCTCGTCCCACCCCGCGGTCGAGTCGTGATCGGTGATGGCGATCGTGTCGAGACCCTCGGCGATCGCGGCGCGCACGAGCTGCGTCGGGGTCTCGGTGCCGTCCGAGACGCTGCTATGGGTGTGCAGGTCGATCGACGGACGCGGCATGCCGCCCATGCTACGGCGCGGTGGCTGAGCGGGCGGCCCGCCCTGGCCCGGGTGCGCCCCGATAGGCTCACGGGGTCATGATCCTCCGTTTCCTGGCCGCCGTGCTCCTCGTCGGCGTCGCGGCGACCCTGCTCGTCATCGCCTGGCCGAGCCTGTTCGGGCTCGCCGGCGCCCCCGTCATCGCGCAGCTGGTGTCGTTGCGCGCGCTCAGCTCACTCGTCGCCGTGGTCGGCGCCGGAGCCTTCGCGATCATCGCCGGGCTGTGGCCGGCCGCGAGACGCTTCTTCGCCGCGCTCGCGATCATCGCGCTCGGCTTCACCGCGATCAACCTCGCGGTGCTCTCGGCGAGGGGCTTCGGCGCCGAGTCGCTCGCGCCGCCCGGCGACGGCGAGATCACCGTGCTGGCCTGGAACACCCGGGGCGACGCCACCGGCGCCCGGTCGGTCGCCGACCTCGCCCTCGCCGAGCGGGCCGACATCGTCGCGCTGCCCGAGACGACGGAGGAGACGGCGGTCGCCGTAGCCGAGCTGATGCGCGAGGGCGGCCGGCCGATGTGGGTGCACACGATCGCCTTCGACGAGGAGCTCGAGCTCAAGGCGCGGTCGACGAGCGTGCTCGTCTCGATCGAGCTGGGCGAGTACGCCCGGGACGACCAGGTCGGCAACACGACCGTCCTGCCGAGCATCGTGCTGCGCCCCGTCGACGGCGACGGCCCCACGATCATCGGGGTGCACCCGGTCGCGCCGATCCCGAACGAGCTCGCCAACTGGCGCGCCGACCTCGCCTGGCTCGACGAGGTGTGCCGAGGCGAGCAGGTCATCATGGCCGGCGACCTCAACGCGACCGCCGATCACTTCACGGCGACCGACGACGGACCCGGAATGGGGTCGTGCGTCGATGCGGGCCTCGCGACGGGCAACGGCGCCGTCGGCACCTGGCCCACACGCCTGCCAGCCCTGCTCGGCGCCCCCATCGATCACGTGCTCGCGACCCCGGATCTGACGCTCACGGGCTTCCGCGTCATCCAGTCGGTCGACGATGCCGGGAGCGACCACAGGCCCATCGTCGCGCGCCTGCGGCCCTGACCACACGCGCGTGAGAGCATCCACCCCGACGGTCGCACGCGCGGTGGGAGGATGGTCTCATGGCTGACTCGGATCAGAAGGATGCCCCGCGCGCGACCGCGAACCGCTCGACCACCCCGAGCTCGGAGGCCTTCGCGGCGTACATCTCGCAGGGCTGGGCCGGGCGCCCGAGCGGCGTCGGCGAGCCTCGTCCGCAGGCCGCGTTCGCCGTCGAGCGCCGCGCCCGCCTGTCCGCTCTGTACCCGGGGGCGCGGATCGTGATCCCGGCCGGGCCCGCTCGCCAGCGCTCGAACGACACCGACTACCCCTATCGCGCTCACTCCGCCTTCGCCCACCTGACCGGCTGGGGCGCCGACACCGTGCCCGGCAGCGTGCTCGTGCTCGAACCGCGCGCGGCCGACGCCGTCGACGCCGAACCCGCCGGGCACGACGCGGTGCTGTACTTCCGCGAGGCCGCCGGTCGCGACTCCGACGAGTTCTATGCCAACCCCGAGGTCGGCGAGTTCTGGACGGGCCCCCGGCCGAACGCCCTCGACGTCTCGGTCGACCTCGCCCTGACGACGCGGGGTCTCGGCGCTCTCGAGCACGTCATCGAGGCCGTCGATGCCGACACCGTCCTGATCCGCGAGGCGGACCGGGAGCTGACCGATCGCGTGGATGCTCAGCGCCTGCTGCTCGCCGGCGACGACGACGGCCCCGCCGATCTCGACGCCGAACGCGATGCGCAGCTCGCGTGCGACGTCAGCGAACTGCGGCTCGTGAAGGACGCCTTCGAGATCGAGCAGCTGCGCCTCGCGGTCGCCGCGACGAAGCAAGGGTTCGACGACGTCATCGCCGACCTGCCCGAGATCGTCGCCCACCCGCGCGGCGAGCGCCTCGTCGCGGGCACCTTCGACCGACGTGCGCGCGCCGAGGGCAACACCGTCGGGTACGACACGATCGCGGCGAGCGGCCCGCACGCGTGCATTCTGCACTGGACCCGCAACGACGGCCCGGTGCTGCGGGGCGACCTGATCCTCATCGACGCCGGCGTCGAGCTCGAGTCGTACTACACCGCCGACATCACGCGCACGCTGCCCGTGAGCGGCGCCTTCACGGCCATCCAGCGCCGGGTCTACGAGACCGTGCTCGAGGCGGCGGACGCGGCCTTCGCGATCGTGCGCCCGGGCATCCGGTTCCGCGAGGTGCACGCCGCCGCGATGCAGGTCATCGCGGCGAGGACGGCCGAGTGGGGGCTGCTTCCCGTCACGGCCGACGAGGCCCTGCAGCCGGAGGGCGGGCAGCACCGTCGATACATGGTGCACGGCACCTCGCACCACCTCGGTCTCGACGTGCATGACTGCGCCCAGGCGCGACGCGACCTCTACCTCGACGGCGTGCTCGAGGAGGGCATGGTGTTCACGATCGAGCCCGGGCTGTACTTCCAGCCAGATGACCTGACCGTGCCGGAGGAGTTCCGCGGTATCGGCGTGCGCATCGAAGATGATGTGCTCGTCACGGCGAGCGGGTGCGAGAACCTGTCGGCGGGGATCCCGCGCACGGCCGACGAGGTCGAGGCGTGGCTCGCGCGCGCTCGGGGGTGACCCCGTGCCGGGACCCGGTCGTCAGTCGTCGTCGCGGTGGTCGCGGAAGTAGCGCACCGTCTGCCAGATGAGCACGCCGAGCGTCGCGAGCCCCATGGCGATGAAGAGCGGGCCGGCCGCGGCCGCCGTGCCGGGGTCGGTCGGGATCGGGAAGGCGAGCAGTTCGATCATCGCCCGCCATCATCCCGCGCATCGTCGCCCGGCGCATCCCCGTCGTCGCGGAAGTCGTCGGGGAGCGGGAAGTCGTCGATGTCGTCCCACGTGACGGCGAGCATCTCGGTCGCGTCGTCGGCGACCTCGATGAGTTCGCGCAACAGGGCCTCCGCGTCGGTCGAACCCAGCAGTCGCACCTGGTCGAGCGGGCCGACCGGGGCGATGCCGGCGAGCTGCCACATGGCTTCGACGCGGTCGTCGCTCAGCGCGACGTCGGCGCCCCACTGCTGCTCGACGAACTCGCTCGCCTGGGCGAGCGCCCGGCGCACGGTCGATTCCGCTTCGTCGAACAGCGGCCCGAGCGCGTCGTGCCACTCGAGATCGGGCAGTTCGCGCACGCGTGCCTGCGGGTAGGGGTCGTCGTCGAGCCATTCGACGATCTCGATGCGCCGCGTGCCCTGGGCGGTGAGCCCGATGAATCCCTCGCCCGCCTGCACGTGCGTGACCTGAGCGATCGTGCCGATCGGGAACCGCTGCTCACCGCCCCCGACCTCAGAGCCGCGTTCGATGAGCACGACGCCGAACTGTGCCGGCTCGGCCTGGAGCACGGTCGAGAGCATGACGATGTAGCGCTCCTCGAAGATGCGCAAGGCCGTCGGCATGGCCGGGAACAGCACCGACCCCAGCGGGAACATGGGGATCACCGTCATACCGCCAGCGTGCCAGTCGAGCCTGAGGATGCGCGGCACGGCGTACCGCCGCGCCGCTGCCGGTTCAGCGGCGCGGCATGCCCAGTTCGTTGAGCCGTTCGGTGCTCTCGTGCTCGGGGATCGGATCGGCGGGGCAGTGCAGGATCGCGTTCGCGGTCTGGTGGTCGATGATGTGCTCGGCCATGGGCCGCCGGCACACGGGGCAGGTCGCGACGGCGACCCGCTCGACGACCGCGTCGTACGGGCCGAGGGGAGGCGAGCCGATGGCCGGCGACAGCCTGTCCTCGAGCCAGTCGACGAAGCGTACGAGCCGCTCGCCGGCGCGCGGCCGTTCGGTGCTCGCGGAGTCGTTCATGGCGCTCACGGTACGCCTGTTCCTCATCGGAGACCAGGGCCGGATCATACGGAGGACTTGCGCATGAATACCCCCTGGGGTATTTTTGGGCAGTGACGCCCGCCCCGACCCGGCCAACCGACCGCGCCGAGACCCCGATCGTCGGCGAGATCGTCGAGGGCATCGAGCGCGCCGTGGTCAACGAGCGCGCGGCGCGCGCCTCCGCGGGGCTGCTGTTCCTGTTCGGCTTCGTCGCATGGCTCTACGCCCTCTCGAGCGGCGACCTCACGCCCCTTCGCGCCTTCGGCGCGGCCTTCCTGCTCGAGATGAACATCCGACTGTTCGTCTCCTCCCGCTTCGCGCCGGTGCTCGCCCTCGGCGCGCTCGTCACGCGACGACAGCGGCCCGAATGGGTCGATGCGCGATCGAAGCAGTTCGCGTGGGCGCTCGGGCTCGGAATGGCGCTCGTCTCGTGCCTCTCGCTCGGTCTGCTGGGTCTGCCGGCGGCGATCACGCTCGTGATCTGCGCCCTGTGCATGACGCTCCTGTTCGCCGAGACGGCGTTCGGGCTCTGCATCGGGTGCTCCATCGCTCGCCGAGTGCTGAAGGACAAACCCGAACTGTGCGGCGGCGACAGCTGCCGCTACACGCCGCCGGCACGGGGCGACCGCCACCGCGTCGACCCGGCTGCGGCAGGCATCCTCACTCCGATTACGACAGAAAGGTCCTGATCATGGCGTTCCTTCGCTTCATCAACTCCCCCGCGGGCCGATGGGCGCGCGCGCTCGGCGGCATTGCCGTCCTCGCGACCGCGGTGCTCGCGGGCGGGTGGTGGCTGCTGCTGCTCGTCCCCGGCGTTCTCATGCTCGTCGGCGGCGCCGCGGATCTGTGCCCGATCGCGATCGCGTTGCGCCGACCGGTTCGAGGGCGCGAGCTCCTGCTCTCCTTCGAGCGGACGGACGCCGTCGGACGCGTGAACTGACCGCCCCGGAACCGCGACGAGGTGGCGCAACCGCCTGCGCGGTCGCCCCACCTCGTTGAGCGCGACGTGCGTCGTCGCCGGGGGATCAGGTGAAGATGCTCACGCCGCCGGGGCCGACGAGCAGGCCGACGACGATCAGCACGATGCCCCACAGCACCTGGCCGCGGACGAGCGTGACGATGCCGGCGATGACGAGGATGGCCGCGATGATCCAGAGAAGAGTTGCCACGGTGGTGCCTCCTTCCGGCCGCGGATCGTGCCCCGACCCGTGCCGGTGACCCCCGACGGCCTGTCGTATGGGCTGACGCTATCCGCGTCGCGCAGCGGTGGCCTAGGGGGTTGACGGCGAGCGGCTTTGCTGACATGGATTCGGAACGACAGGGCGGATGCTCCGCGCGAGCGCCGTCGTCGGCTCGCGCACGCCGGTCAGCGGCGCTGCAGACTGAGCCAGCGCTCGTCGACCGTGAAACCGATGGCTCTGATCATGCCGAGGCTGCCAGCATTCTGCGCAGCGCCCCCGGCCGTGAACGCACTCTCCCCCGCCTCGATCGCCGCGAGCATCCATGCCGCGACGACGGCCGTGCCGATGCCCGCCCGGCGGTGCGGCCGGGCGACGGTGACGAAGTCGTTGTCGCCGCCCCGGCCGACGCACAGCGCGACGAGCTCGCCGCTCGCGATCGCGCCGAACGCCCGCCTGCCGCGCGCCGGCCACTCGCGCACCTCGTCGGCCGTCGTCGCCCGATGCGCCATCGCCGGGGTGTACGGGAAGTCGCTCTCGCTCGCGAGCTCGAGGGCGACGATCGCCGCGGCGTCGCTCTCGTCGAGCTCGCGCACCTCGACGCCGCGAGAACGCGCATCGTCGACGAACCGGCGCAGCCGCGCGGGCAGCTCGGCCGACCCCGACCCCCGGTCGACGGTCAGCACCGCCCCCCACGACTCGCCGACCACCTCGAAGCCCTCGGCGAGCAGCCCGGCGAGGTCGGGGTCGGAGTCTTGCAGGACGCGGGTCTCGAGAAGCACGGAATCGAGACTATGTCGAAGCCCCGACAGCGCGCGAGGGGGCGGGCCGCGCCGCGTCACCGCGCGTCACGCCACAGGTCGATCGCCCGCTCAGCCCTCGGCGCACGCGCGCTCTGGCCTCGGCGCGGAGGAGTTCAGGCCTCGACCCGCGAGAACTCCGCGGCGCGGCGCACCTGGTCGTCGGTGAGGCGCACGCCCGTGTAGCGCTCGAACTGCAGGGCCGCCTGCAGCGCGATGACCTCGGCCCCCGTGATCACAGGGATGCCCCGATCTCGCGCCGCCCGGATCAGCGGCGTCTCGGCGGGGACGGCCACGACGTCGAACACCGTGCTCGCCGCCTCGATGAGCCGCTCGTCGAACGCGAGCGCTTCGGAGTCGGCACCGTGCATGCCGAGCGGGGTGACGTTCACGAGCACGTCGGCGCCGACGTGCGGCGCATCGAGGAGGTGCGCATAGCCGTACGTCGCGGCGAGCTCGGCGCCGGCGCGGGCGTTGCGGGCGAGCACCGTCACCTCGTCGAAGCCGGCACCGCGGAAGGCGGCGACGACGGCCTTGGCCATGCCCCCGGAACCGCGTACGAGAACGCGAGCACGGGCATCCACCTCATGGGAGCGCAGGAGCGCCGCCACCGCGTCGTAATCGGTGTTCGCGGCCGTCAGCACCCCATCGTCGTTGACGACCGTGTTCACCGAGGCGATCGCGGCGGCCGACGGCTCGAGGTGATCGACGAGCGGGATGATCGCCTCTTTGAACGGCATCGACACCGAGCAGCCGCGGAGGCCGAGGGCACGGATGCCGCGCACGGCGCCCTCGAGGTCGTCGGTCGTGAAGGCCTTGTAGAGGAAGGGCAGGCCGAGCTCGTCGTAGAGGTAGTTGTGGAATCGCGTTCCGAGGTTGCTCGGGCGGCCCGAGAGCGAGATGCAGACCTGCATGTCCTTGTGGAGGATGGGCATTCGTCGACCCTACCGAGCGCCGCGGAGCTCAGGTCGCGTCGAGCTCGACGCGCAGGGTCACGATCTCGAAGGGGCGCAGCTCGAGGCGCAGCGTCTCGCCCGGCGAGAAGCCATCCCGGCGCTCGCCGCGATCGCGCTCGAGGAGGTCGACGCAGCGCGCCCCGCACCACTCGGCATCGATCGCGAGCTCGACGCGGGTGCGTGCGCCGACGGCCTCGTAGAGCCGGACGACGAGGTCGCCCGAGCGGTCGTCGGCGAGCTTGACGGTCTCGACGATCGCCGCGCCTCCCTCGACCGAGGCGAGCGAGACGAGGGCGGCGACGGTGTGCGCGCCCGTGAGCGTGCGCGGCGGGTGGCTGCGCCGGTAGCCCTCGTCGACGGCGTCGACGACGCCGCGCGTCGGCCGGAGCGAGAGCGCGAAATCGTGCTCGCCGCGGTCGGCCCCGGGGTCGGGGAAGGTCGTGGCGCGCAGCAGGGAGGCCCGCAGCATCGTGCCGACCCCGCGACCGCCGACCTCGAGCCGCTGGATGTCCCAGCCGTAGGCGCTCGCGTTCGCGACGACGAAGCCCTGCCCCGGCTCCTCGACGTGCACCCAGCGGTGCGCGACGGTCTCGAACCGCGCGGCGTCCCACGAGGTGTTGGCGTGGGTGGGTCGCTGCACGTGGCCGAACTGCGTCTCGGAGGCCGCGCGGTCGGCGAGCACCGCGACGGGCAGGGCGAGCTTGAGCAGCTGGCGGTCTTCGCGCCAGTCGACGTGCACGTCGAGGTCGAGCGCGGCGCCATCGGGCGAGAGCGCGAGCCGCTGCTCGATCGACGACTCGCCGAAGCGAAGCCGCACGACCACGACGTCGCCATCGAGCTCGACGCTCTCGACCTCGTCGAGCTCGAGCCCGGTGCGGCGGTAGTGCTCGTCGATGTCCCACGCATCCCACTGCGCGGGGCGGTCGCGGAAGAGCTGGAAGCGATTGGCCGGCTCGCCGGGCACGATCAGCTCGCGCCCGCTGTCGCGGTCGACGAACGAGAGGATGCGGCCGCCCGTGTCGATCGCGACGCGCAGACGCGCGCTCTCGAGCGCGATCGTGCCGTCGTCCCGCCGGGTCGCGCCTCGGTCGGCGGGCTGCTCGGCCGCCGCGATCGCGAGGGCGGAGCCGCCCCGCGGCGAGGCCGAGGCCACGAGCGGCAGGTCGCCCGCTCCGGCGAGCGCGGCGAGCGAGCGGTCGATGATCGCCTCGAGCACCGTGCGCACCGCCGCGTACCGTTCCTCGGCCTCCTCGTGCACCCAGGCGATCGAGGTGCCCGGCAGGATGTCGTGGAACTGCTGCAGCAGCACGGTGCGCCACGCCTCGTCGACCTCGTCGGCGGGATAGTCGAGCAGGCCGCGCACGGCCGCCGTCGCCGCCCACAGCTCAGCCTCGTGCAGCAGGCCCTCGCTGCGCCGGTTGCCCTGTTTGGTCCGCGCCTGCGAGGTGAACACGCCGCGGTGCAGCTCGAGGTAGAGCTCCCCCGACCACACCGGCGGGTGGGGCAGTTCGGCGCGAGCGGAGTCGAAGAACGCCTGCGGCGTCGAGAACTCGACGCGCGGCGAGCCCTCGAGGTCGCGCTTGCGGCGCCCCGTCGCGACCATCTCGCGCGTCGGCCCTCCTCCGCCGTCGCCCCAGCCGAAGGGCACGATCGAGCTGGATGCCACCGCCTTCTCGGCATACTGGCGCTCGGCCGTGGCGAGGTCGGCGGCGCCGAGGTCGCTCATGTAGCTGTCGACCGGCGGGAAGTGCGTGAGGATCCGCGAGCCGTCGATGCCCTCCCAGGCGAAGGTGTGGTGCGGCATCCGATTGGTGTCGTTCCACGAGATCTTCTGCGTCACGAATCCGGTCGCGCCGACGCCGCGGAAGATCTGCGGCAGGGCAGCCGAGAACCCGAACGAGTCGGGCAGCCAGACGACCTCGCTCTCGACGCCGAAGGCGTCGCGGAAGTACCGCGTGCCGAGCAGGAACTGCCGCACGATCGACTCGCCGCCGATCATGGTCGCGTCGGACTCGACCCACATGCCGCCGACGGGCACGAAGCGCCCTGCGACGACCGCCGCGCGCACGCGCTCGAACAGCTCCGGGTAGTGCTGCTGGATCCACGCATACTGCTGGGCCGAGGAGGCGACGAAGGTGAACTCGTCGTCGCGGTCGAGCAGGTCGAGCACGTTCGAGACCGTGCGCGCGAACTTGCGCACCGTCTCGCGCGTCGGCCACAGCCAGGCCGAATCGATGTGCGCGTGGCCGACCGCGAGCACGCGGTGCGCGCTGTCGTATGCGGGGCGCTCGAGCTCGACGGCGAGCAGCTCGCGCGCAGCGCTCGCACTGCCGGCGACATCGCCCGGGTCGACGAGATCGATCATGCGCGCGAGCGCGTCGACGATGCGGTGCCGCCGGGGCAGCTCCTCGGGCAGCTCGCGCGCCAGATCCCACAGCGTGGTGGCGTCGTACCAGAGCTCGGTCGACTCGACGTCGCGCAGCACGAGGTCGACGGCGCGCAGCGTGTAGAGCGGCGCGTCCCCGGCCGTCGTACGGTGACCGAGCGGCGTGGCGCGGAAGGAGAAGTCGTCGGCGATGTTCGGGTTCGCGGCCGCTTCGACGTAGAGCTCGATGGTGCCGCCCTCGGTGCGGTCGAGATCGAGCGGGACGAAGCGATTGAGCGGCTCGAGCCCCTTGAGGATCCGCCCTCGTGCGTCGTAGACGATCCCCTCGGCCTGGAACCCGGGCAGCCGATCGGAATAGCCGAGATCGACCTCGAGCTCGAGCTCGCGACCGGCGCCCTCGATCACCCACTCGGCCGGCGCCTCGCCCGTGAGGCGGAACCACACGGTATCCCACGCCCGCCCCCAGGCCGAGCCGACCTCGAAGGGGTCGAATCGGCGCTGCACGGCCTGGGCGAACGGGATCGGCTCGCCGCCGAGCGCCGTCGACCCGACGGCGAGCGGCGCTCGTGCGACGATGCGCTGCGGCCCCAGGACGTCGCGCAGGAAGCGCTCGATGCGCGATTCCGTGGTGCGGCGATGGTCGTGCACGAGGGGTCCTTCCGAGATCGGCGTTCAGCCCTTGACCGAGCCGGCGAGCGCGAACGACCCGCCGATCAGCCTCGAGGCGACGATGTAGAGCATGACGACGGGGATCGAGTAGAGCAGCGAGAACGCCGCGAGCTGGCCATAGGCGATCGACCCGTACTGGCCGAAGAAGGTGTAGATGCTCGTCGCCGCGGGCTGCTTGCTCGGCGAGAGCAGCAGCACGAAGGGCGCGAAGAAGTTGCCCCAGGCCTGCAGGAACACGAAGACGAACACCACGGCGATGCCCGGGCGCATGAGGGGCACGACGACGCTGCGCAGCGCGCGCATCGCCGAGGCGCCGTCGATCCAGGCGGCCTCCTCGAGGCTGAGGGGCACGGAATCCATGAAGCCCTTGGTCATGAACACGGCCATCGGCAGCGACGAGGCGGCGAGGAAGAGGATCGTGCCGGGCATCGAGTCGAGCAGGCCGAGCGCGACGAAAAGACCGTAGACGGGCACCATGATCGCCGTGATCGGCAGGCAGGTTCCGAACAGCACCCCGTACATGACGCCGCGGTGGAAGCGCGAGCGATAGCGCGACAGCGGATACGCGGCGAGCAGGGCCGCGGCGACCGTGATCGCGGCCGTCGCCGTCGAGAGCAGCAGGCTGTTGGCGAGCGGCTGAAAGGTCGTCTGCGGGGTGAGCACGGCGGTGAAGTTGTCGAGCGTCAGCCGCGCGGGGAGCCGCGTCTGGTAGCTCGCCTCGCCGTCGAAGGCCGCGAGCAGCAGCCAGGCGAGCGGCAGCAGGAAGGCGAGACCGACGACGACGAGGGCCGCGGTCGCGAGGCGGCGCGAGACGGCGCCGCGCGGCGAGGCGACCGACGGGCGCGCCGGCGAGCGGCGGGCGCGGTCGGTCGTGCGGCGGGCGGCGGGCTCGGTCGGTCGTGCGACGGCCGTCACCGGTCGGCCTCCGCCCGGCTGAGGATGCGGATGTACAGCACCGAGAACACGGCGCCGATCACGAGCATGACGGTCGCGATCGCGGTGCCGAAGGCGATGCTCCCGAACCGGAACGCCTCCTGGTAGGCGTACACCGGCAGCGTCGCGCTCGCATTGCCCGGGCCGCCCGCCGTCATCACGTAGATGAGCGTGAACACCGAGAGGGTCTGCAGCGTGACGAGCATGAGCGTCGTGCCGATGGTGCCCCGCAGCAGGGGGATCGTGACGAGCGTGAGCCGCTGCCACCCGGTTGCACCGTCGATCTCGGCGGCCTCGATCAGATCGGGCGGCACCTCGCCGAGCGCCGCACGATAGACGAGCATCGAGAAGGCCGTGCCGCGCCACACGTTGGCGAGGACGATCGCCATCATGGGGGCCGTGTACAACCAGTTGCCGCCCTCGAGCCCGACGGTCGCGAGGAGCTGGTTGAGCGTGCCGTCGGTCGAGAAGAAGGCGTAGGCGACGAACGCAGCGACGATCTCGGGCAGCACCCAGGCGACGATGACGACGCCGCCTGCGAGCGTCGCCGCCCGCCGATCGGCTCGCGTCATCGCGAAAGCGATGAGGAACCCGAGCACGTTCTGCCCGACGACCGCCGAGAGGACCGTGAATACGATCGTGAGCCACAGGGAGAGCGGGAAGTCGGGGTCCGCGAGGAGGCGCTCGTAGTTGGCCAGCCCCACCCAGTCGGGCGAGGTCGCCGTGATGCCCGTGAGCGTCGCGTCGGTGAACGAGCCGATGATCGACCACACGATCGGGCCGAGGAGGAAGAGACCGAGCAGGATCAGCGCGGGCATCAGCGGTGCTGTTCGGGCGACGAGCCCGGAGGCCCGCCGCCCGAACGGGGTGCCGCGGCGGCCGAAGGTACCGGACGACCGCTGCGGCGTCGACGTGGTCGCCGTCACCGTGCAACTGCCCGGTCACGACGGTGGGGCGGAACCGCGTCGAGGTCTGAGGTCACTTCTCGATGATGCCGTCTGGGCCGACGATCGCCTCCACCTCCTGGTCGTAGGCGGCGGCCGCCTCGACGGGCGTCGCCTGCCCCGTCATGACGGCTTCGGTCGCGTTCTGCACGGCGGCCGAGATCTGGTTGTACTCCGAGGTGGCGGGGCGGAAGTTCGTGAACTCGACGAGCGCGGTCACCGCACCGACGAAGGGGTTCGCCTCGAGGTAGCTCTCGTCGGCGGCGACGTCGGCCCGCACGGCGATCTGCGAGTTCTCCTTCACGTACGACAGGGAGTTCTCGAAGTTCAGCGCCATCGACACGAACTCGAAGGCCAGATCGGGCAGCTCGGTCTTCGCGCCGATCGCGAGGGTCCAGCCGCCCGACATGCTCACGCCCGGTCCGTCGCCGTTCTGGGTCGGGAAGGCGGCCGCCCCCATCTCGTCGGCGTACTCGGGCCACTCGAACGAGCCGCCCTCGACCCAGAACGACGGCGTGTATGAGCCTTCGATGGTGGCGCCGAGCCGGCGTTCGGGGAAGAGCTCGCCGAAGACGGACTGCCACACGTTGGGGTCGAGCGCCTGATCGGCGGGCAGCGAGTAGCCCTCGCTGTACACCGTGTCGACGAACTCGAGCGCGTCGATGAAGCCCTGCGACCGCACCACCCACCTGCCCGACTCCGAGTCGTAGAGGGCGTCGCCGCCGAGCTCGGTGCCGTAGAGCAGCTGGTAGAAGCCCTGCATGTTCGAGCCCTCGCCCGTGCCCGTGCCCGCATAGAGCATGAACGGCACCGCCTCGGGGTCGGAGGCCTGCACCGCTTCGGCCATGTCGAGCACGTCCTGCCAGGTCTCCGGCTGCCAGGGCGTCGTGACGCCCGCCGTCTCGAGCACGGGGATGCTGTACCAGAGGGCGCGCGTGTCGGTGCCGAGCGAGATCGCGTAGGTGCTGCCGTCGTTGCCGAGACCCGCCGCCTGGGCCGCTTCGCTGAACTGGCTCCAGTCCTCCCACTCGGCGACGTAGTCGTCGAGCGGCAGCAGGTAGCCGGCCTCGGCGTCGGCCCGGATCGTCGTGGTGTCCTGGTAGAAGACATCGGGAGCGGTCTCGGCCGAGCGGTGCGAGAGAGCCAGCCGCGTCTTGTAGTCCTCGTCGGCTGCCGAGACGGGCTGAAGGTCGACGGTCACGTCGGGGTGCTCGGTCTCGAAGTCGGCCTTCACGGCCTGGAAGAGCGTGTCGAGCGCCGTGAAGGCGTCGGTTCGGATGTACGAGACCGTGAGCGACTGCCCCTCGGGCTCCTGACCGGCCGCGCCGCACCCCGCGATCGCGAGGAGCGAGCCGACGGCAAGGGCCGAGCCCGCTGCCGTCATGATCGTGCGTCGCATGCTGTGCTCCTCTGCTCGGCAGGACGGGGCCGTGCGTGGTGCGGGGCGGATGCAACGGGTCGTCTACCCCGTTCATAAGTAAAACGAATGGAGTAAAGCGCGTCAAGCAGAGAAGGCGGGCAGGAGCAAGGATTTCGTGCGCGGCGACAGGCTCCGATCGAGGATGACCGCGGCGGCGCCGATCGCGGCGACGTCGTCCCCGAGTCGCGAGCCCTCGATCGCGATCGGATGGATGCCGCGGGCCGCACGGAGGCGGTCGATCTCGCCGGGCAGAACGGTCATGAGTCGAGCATCCAGCCGTGACCAGAACGGGCCCCCGAGCACGACGCGGTCGACGTCGAGGAGGTTCGTGATGACCGAGAGCAGTCGCGCGAAGCGCACGGCGGCGCGATCGAGCACCTCGACCGCGCGCGGCTCTCCCCGCTCCGCGACGTCGGCGAGCCGCGTGAAGGCCGCGTCGACGCGCGCCGTGTCGGCGGCCTCCCCGGGCGCCGGTCCGTCGATGACCGACCACGCCTCGCGCACGAGCGACTCGGGGGTGCACGTGACAGCGACGCAGCCGCGCGCACCGCAGCCGCACTCGGGGCCGTCGGGGTCGACGACGATGTGGCCGATCTCACCGGCGTTGCCGGCGCTGCCGAGCACGACCTCTCCATCGACCGCGAGGCCCGCGCCGATGCCCGTTCCCAGGTAGAGGAAGACGAACGACTCCCCCGCCGTGCTGGGCGACCCCGCCCACATCTCGGCGATCGCCGCAGCCGTGACATCCTTCTCGACGACGACCTCGATCCTGGCACGGCCGGCGAGCTCGTCGCGGAGCGGGACCCGGTGCCAGCCGTGGAGGTTGGGCGGGTCGACGAGCGCCCCGGCGACGGGGTCGATCGGTCCGGGCGCGGCGACCCCGAGGCCGGCGACCCGGCGCGCATCCACCCCCGACTGCCTCAGCAGGCGATCGGTCGAGGCGGCGATCGCGCCGATGACCTCGTCGGGGCGCTGCTCGAGCGGGGTCCCGATGCGCTCGCGGGCGATGACCGTGCCCGCGAGGTCGAGCAGCACGATCGTCGTGACGGTGGGGTCGAGGTGCGCCCCGAGCGCGAAACGCCCGCCCGGGTTGAGTCGCAGGATCGTGCGCGGCTTGCCCGGGCCGAGCACCTCCTTGCCCGCCTCGGTGATGAGGTCGGCGTCGAGCAGCCGTCGGCAGATGTTCGACACCGTCTGCGCCGAGAGCCCTGTCGTCTCGGCGAGCTCGACGCGGCTCAGGCCTCCCGGTGCGCGGCGGATCGCCTCGAGGATGACCGACTGGTTGAAGTCGCCCATCGCCGGAAGGTTCGTGCCGCGTCTGCCCGCAGCGCCGTCGAGAGTGATCATGCGCCCGGAGCCTGGTCTCCGATCATCCCTGCACGATAGCGCTCCGGCCGCTTCCAGCGACACGGACTTCACTATTCCTCGGCACCGTCAGCGATCGGCGCAACCCTGCGAGAGCTCGAGTCGCTCGTGCAGGTAGGCCTCGAGCGGGGCGAGGGCGTCATCGGGGGCATCCGGAATCCAGCGCACGAGCACGCGGCCGTCGCGCAGCACGAGCGGGCCGGCTTCGCCGCGCATCGCCTCGACGTCATCGAGAGGGATGCGCCGCGCATCGAGCGCGATCACCGCGCCTTCCGCGAATCCTGCGTCGAGGGCCGCGAGCCGCAGCGCTCGACGCTCGACGGCCGAGGCGGCCTGCTGACCGGGCAGCACCTGCCGCGTCGCGCGGACCACCGTGCGCAGCTCGAAGACGCCGCCGTCACGGCTGACGAGGATGACCCCGAGAGGCCAGCCCTCGCCGATGCGGCGCATCGTGGCACGCCGCGGGATGACGCCGAGCGAACGGCGAGCCGGCACGGAGTCGGCGAGCTGCGCGGGAGCGACGCCCGTGGCGGCGAGGCGCTCGGCCGCGGCGGCGAGCGCGGCGCGGGCCTCGGCGAGCGCGCGCTGAGCATCCACGGGCCTATCGTGCCCGACGCGACCGAGCGCCCGCATCTCGCACGCCTTCTAACACCGCACACGGTTCCGGCGGTGTGCGACGCCCGAAACCGTGTGCGGCGGGCGCCAGACGGCGGGCGGCGGGCGCCTCAGCCGATGAGACCGACGACGAGGCCCGCGAGCGTGAGGCCGACGACGTCGCCGCCGACCTCGATCGCCCAGACGCGGAAGCCGTCGCCGCCGAAGAGCCGGTGCGAGAGCGAGCTGGCCGCCGCGAAGCCGATGCCGAGCAGGAGGCCGCCGAGCGCCCCGCCGAGGGGGCCGACCGGGTCGCCCGTCGCCTCGGCGACGAACCAGAGCACGCTCGCGAGGGCGATGACCTGCACGAGCGCGCCGACGGCGGTGGAGCCGAAGACGACCACCATGCCGTGGCTGCCCTGCGGCTCGGCGGGGTCGAGGCCCTTGGCGCGCATCCACGCGGGGTAGAAGGTCTTCGGCCCGAACCAGATCGCGCCGGCGACGAAGTAGACGACGAAGCCGGCGAGCACGCCCAGCCAGTCGAGCTCGGTGAGGACCATGGGGGTGACGCTACCGGCGTGCGAGGGAGCCGTCCACCATGCCGGGTTCGCGCCTCGTCAGCTCGACGCGCCGCTCGATCGACGCGGCATGTGAGCGACGCCGAGTCTCTGTGCTTCGGCCGCCAGCCGTTTGTCCCGCGTCCAGAGCGTCATACCGGGAGCGAGCACGACGGAGGCAAGCAGATGCTCATCGACGAGGCTCAGAGCGCGGCCGCAGAGCGTCTGCGACTCGACGAATCGGGCGACCTCGGCGTGGCTGGCGACGGGGGCCGCGTGGAGGTTCGCGAGCAGGCTGAGCACGGTCACCCGATCGCGCAGGGTGCCGAGCGACAACTCGCCGATGACCATGGGATGCTGCGCCACGAGCGAGCGGCCGAGCGCATCGACGAGGTGCGGATCGGCTCGGTGCAGGTGATCGATCCACACCGAGGTGTCGACGAGGATCACGCACTACCCCGCATCGCGGTGCCGCCGTGCGGAGCTCGCCTCCGGATCGCCGCCGCCGAGCAGCGCGAGCCGACGGGCGCTCTCACGTTCGATCAGCGCCTGCAATCCCTCGCGCAGCAGCGCCGTTCGCTCGGCGGTTCCGCTCAGCTCAGCGGCTTTCGCGAGGAGGTCGTCGTCGAGGGTCACGGTCGTGCGCATGTGTCGAATTTAGCATCATTTGATGCATGCTTTGATGGTCCGGTCGCGATGACAGTATTGGCCGACTCAGGATGCGTCCGCTGCGAGCATGCTGACGAGCAGGGCGATCATGAGCTCCTTCTCTTTCGGGTCGCTCATCGCCACCATGAGCGTGATCGCCGCAAGCGCGTTGTTGGAGATGCGCGGCACCCCGCGAACATCGTCGAGCGAGCCGTTGCGGGT
Source organism: Microbacteriaceae bacterium X2B (assembly GCA_005502445.1). Classification (GTDB taxonomy): domain Bacteria; phylum Actinomycetota; class Actinomycetes; order Actinomycetales; family Microbacteriaceae; genus Microcella. The sequence goes on along the minus strand of SCPB01000015.1, from coordinate 21,733 downwards.
GAGGAAGTGCACGAACAAGGCCGCGGCACTGCGCTTGTTGCCATCGGTCAGCGGGTGGTCCTTCACCACGAGGTAGAGGAGGTTCGCAGCCTTCGCCTGCACCGTCGGGTAGAGATCCGTTCCCTCGAAGCCCTGGTAGATCGTGGCGACGACGCTGCGCAGCCCGTCACCGCGTTCGCCGCCGAACAGGGCGTCGGCAGGGAACTCCGAACCGACTTCGTCGATGACCGCGCGGGCTTCGTCGTACGTGAGCGTCCACGTGGGCGCGTCGCCGGCCGCGGCCGCGATCTCGCCCTCGTCGTACGCACGCAGCGCTCGCAAGCTCGGGAGATAGTTCGCAACGACCTCGGCAACGCCCGAGACGAGTTCGTCGCTCGATCGTGAGAGCACCTGCACGATCGTTCCGAGTTGCTCCAGTCGACGCTCGTTGAGCGCGACGCCCTGGATAACGTAGCGCTTCAGCACATCGTTCGCCCATCGGCGGAAGTGCACGCCTTCCGCAGACTTGACGCGATACCCGACGGACAGCACCATGTCGAGGTTGTAGTGCTCGACCTGGTAGGTCTTGCCGTCAGCGGCAGTTGTCGCAAATTTTGCGACAACTGCGAGCCCCACCAGCTCCTCACTACGGGCGTTCGCGACGTGCTTGCCGATCGTCTTCACATCGCGGCCGAACAACGTCGCAAGCTGACCGCGCGAAAGCCACACAGACTCGCCGTCGGTGTGCACGGCAAGTTCGATGTCGCCGCTCGCGGATCGATACAGCTCGACACCCAGTGCCTCCGGCATGCGTCCCCTCACCTTGTCCGCCGTGAACGCGTCCGTTGGGCACGACCCGACTGCGCGTGTCGCTCAGGCTATCCCGGACCCCCGACGCCGTTGGGAATCCGGCCCTAAGGGCCCACGTCCGCTCACTCAGGCAGACTGCACAGGCATGATCCGTGCGAGGTGCTCGTCGATGCGGTGCTGCGGAATCCCGATCGCCACCGCCACGCGAATCCTCGGGGTCGGTCTGAGGGAGGTCTGCAGCCCAGGCGCAGCATCGCTCCTCCCCCTGAGGGGAGTTCCACGTGTCCGTCCACCATTTCTCCTGCGGGCCGCCATCGCGCGTGGCAGACGCCCATCCTGCTCCACATGGGAATCCGATACTGGGCTCAACCGTTGCCCGCGCACCTCGTCGCCACAGCTCATGTCAACCCCCGTCTGCTGCACATCGACGACGATTACGACGAGTACCTCTGGAGCCTGATGGAGGACGACGCCGATGGACGACTGCAGTGGGGAAGCGGGCGGCACGCGCTGGACCTCGACAAAGCGTTCAACGACTTCCAGCGGCTCTGGAACCCGTCACTGCCGGTGCACAGACCCGCGTTCGAGCTCGTTCGCGGAGACGTCACCCACACGCATCGCGGCTGGAAGCCTTACTACGGCGTCATCGACCCCGAACGCATCGGCGATGTGCGAGATGACGTGCGCGCCACCACCGATCACGACATTGTTCGGTTCGTCGAGTCGGGAGCGGGGCGCTACAGCGATGAACCGGAATCGTACGGACGGAGTCTCATCATGCACCGAAGGGCGATGGTGGCCTTCCTCGATCAGCGCTTCGAGCGCGGGGAGGGTGTGCTGTACACGATCGGATAGCTCTGGGTCATCCGCGCGCGACGAGACGGAAGGTGTCATACATGCAGTACATGTCGCACACCGAGGCGCAGGGGGCCTCGATGTTGTCTGTGCGGTTGAACGCTGAGCAGGAAGCGATGCTGGAGCGGCTGGCGCGGGAGACCGGCCGAAGCAAGAGCTTCTACGTCAAGCGCGCTCTCGACGAATTCCTCGCCGACCGTGCCGACTACCTGCTCGCGATCGCCGCCCTCGAACGGGACGAACGCCGCCACTCAGCCGGTGAGGTGAGGCGCGAACTTGGCTTGTGAAGTCGAGTACTCGGCGACCGCGCTCCGGCAGTTGCGCAAGCTCGATCGTCTGACCGCTCGGCGCATCCTCGATCACCTCGACGAGGTGGCCGCGCTCGATCACCCTCGGTCATGCGGCAAGGGACTGGTCGGCGATAGGGCAGGGAGCTGGCGGTATCGCGTCGGCGACTACAGCGTGGTGTGCGAGCTGCGGGATGCAGAGCTCGTGATCCTGGCGCTCGAGGTGGGACACCGCAGCGGATCTCGTCGCCGCCCCAATACGGCATCACGCGTCGCGGCCTTCGCGATCGCGTCGGCCTCGTCGTCTCAGACCGAGACGGGCACGCGCACCGGATCCGCCACGTTGCCTGGGCTGCAGGTAGTGGCGCATAGGCACGCCGAGCTCGGTCTCGAGCGCCTCAGCGAGCGGACGCTGCGGCACCTTGTTGCGCGCGCCGAGGTTGACGGCGCGGGGGAGGGCGACGCAGGGCTCAGTCATCGACCGGGTTGACGCGCCAGCGCATGAGCACAGAGCCCGACTCCGGCCACGCACGTGACTCGAGAAGCTTCAGGGCGACGGGCGGCCGGTTGTCGAAGAGCGGCACTCCGCCACCTGCGATGAGTGGGAAGGTCACCAGGTGCAGCTCGTCGACGAGGCCGGCCTGCATGAGGTCGTTCCATAGCACGCGGCCGAGCAGGATCAGGATGCCGCGGCTGTCCGTCCGCTTCAGGCGGGCGACCTCGGCGCGAGCATCCACCACCGCCACGATGCGCGTGTTCGGGTACGGGGCGAGATCGGCCTCGGTGATCGTGTCGGAGACCACGACCTTCTCGACGCGGTCGAAGAGCTCGGCGAACTCGCGGCGGATCGCGGTCGCGTTGGGGTCGTCGCGCACGCCGGCCCAGTAGCCGAGTTGCCGAGGGCCGAGCGGCGGCCGGAGAGCAGCAGTGTATCCGCCTCGCGGAGAAGCCCGGCGTTGTAGTGATCGAATGAGTCGGATCGGCGGTAATGGGGGTGCTGATGCTCGAAGAATGAGGCGATTTCGTGGTCGTCGTCCTCGTAGCGGCCATCGACCGTGACGAAGTTGCATACGGTGAGAATGCGCATGGTGAAAGGCTAGCTGCACCGCCGGTGCTGGTTGAGCGAGCGGTGCCGACCACAGCGAGGCCCGCGCGTCCGGGCGAGCACCCTGCACGCTGAGCCGGAACCTGGCCCCTAGGTCTGCAGGGATCGATTGGCCCTGCGTACCCTGTAATTCCCGGGGCGCGGTTCATGTCGGGCCTGTCGAGCATGGCCATTTCGTGACGCTATTGCGGACTGGCGGCAGACTCACCATGCTCTGCCCATGACCGAAGCACAAGTCGCCCTGTGGATCCAAGTGGCCGCCGTTCTCATCGGGATCGGCGCAGCATTCGTTGCCCTCGTCATCGGTGCACTCGACCGTCGTCACGCGCGAGAGGTCGCTGCCCGCGACCGGCGCTTTCAGCGACTCATGACCGAGCACGAGTTCCTGGGCCGGCTGCTCGAGAACTACGGCCGCGGCGGCTCCAGCGATCCCGCCGAGTCGAAGCGGATGGGCAGCGAGGCCCTGTCGCTGATCGGCTTGATCGGCTGCCGGAGCTGTGGGCGAGCCACGTCGAGAGCGACGAGGCCCTCGTGAAGTTCCGAGATGACCCCACGGCGCCGGACTGGTTCCGAAACGCGCTCGTAGTGCAACTCGCGGTGAACGAGGCCCGGCGGGATCTGATCGAGCTCAGCTAAGCGGCTCAGCTGTGCCAGGTTTCCGAGCCACGAACGACGCCCTGCTGGGCGCCCTCCCCGTCACCGGGCTCGGGGCCCCTCGCCATCAGCGCGTCCATCTCGTACGTCAACCGCAACAGTTGCTCAGTGAATTGCGCGACATCCAACGCGAGCTCAGGCATGATCGGCTGCAGCTCGTGGTTCGCCTCGTTCCCGACATCCTTGATGCGGTCGACCCACGCGACCATTTTCGGAGTGATGAGCCCTTCCGATCGGAGGTGCGTGACCGCAGCAACGAAAGACGGCGCGCGGTCCTTCTCGTCCTTCGCTGGCAGGCCGGCGCCCACAGCGAGGTGGAGGAGGATTTTCCGGCAGATCATCACGGCCGCCGTGGAGGCTCCCACACTCAGGCAGTCACGCACCTCCGACCATGCGTCCTGCTCTGCAGGCGGGAGTCCGAGGGGCTCGCTGAGCGGGCGGCTCTCGGGGTAAGTCTTCCCGCTCACCTCGACGATTCCGCGCCCGCAGTTCGAGCAACGGAGCCAGTAGTTCTTATTACCGGCGCTGTAGCCGACCACACCTGCCTGGGTCGGGCCACATGAGCCGCACGTCGTCATCCGATAGGACTCAGAGGAGCTGACGTCGAAGCTCCCGCCACGTCGGTTAGCGATCACGAGGTCGGAGTACATGTCTGGCATAGCGATGATCATCGCACTGCGGTCCGACATGAGTCAGAGGCTCGTTCGCGGCACGCCCTCCGGGACCACGCGGTCGAGCGCGCAGAACCATCTACCAGCCATGCTTCTCACGCCACACGAGCGTCATCACCGCCGCCAGATCTCCGGCTCCGCGGTCGCCACTGTCGCCTGCCCAGCCGTCAACATCGGCACGTAGGCGACAGTTTGATCACCGACTGCGTATTCCGGCACCGACCAGGTGCTCGTGATCTCGAGCGCCTGAATCGGTGCCTTCCGCCAGCAGCCACCTCTGACCGACCGCCGCTGATCGCACGAGAGTGGCCGCCGGACAACTCATCCAGAGCTCCTGCGGAGTCCGCGCGGCCTCGGAACAGAACCTCAGTATCCCAGTGCTTCTGTGGCAACGGGGCCGTGCTACACGTTAAACCGGAACTCCACCACGTCGCCATCCTGCATGACGTAGTCCTTGCCCTCGATGCGGGCCTTGCCCTTCGCGCGAGCCTCGGCGACCGAGCCGCACGCGACGAGGTCGTCGAACGAGATGACCTCCGCCTTGATGAAGCCCTTCTCGAAGTCGGTGTGGATGACGCCGGCCGCCTGCGGAGCCTTCCAGCCCTTGCCGATCGTCCAGGCGCGCGACTCCTTGGGGCCCGCCGTGAGGTAGGTCTGCAGGCCGAGGGTGTCGAAGCCGATGCGCGCGAGCTGGTGCAGGCCGCTCTCGGTCTGGCCGGTCGACGCCAGAAGCTCCACGGCATCAGCAGGGTCGAGGCCGATGAGCTCGCTCTCGATCTTGGCGTCGAGGAAGACGGCCTTGGCCGGCGCGACGAGCGCCGCCAGCTCGGCCATCCGCGCAGCGTCGCCGAGCACGCCCTCGTCGACGTTGAACACGTAGATGAAGGGCTTCGCGCTCAGCAGGCCGAGCTCGCGGATCGGCGCGGCGTCGAGACCCGCGGAGGAGAGGGTCGTCCCGGCCTCGAGGAGGGTGCGCGCGGCGAGAGCCGCATCCAGCACCGAGGGGTCGAGCTTCTTGGCCCTCACCTCCTTCTCGTACCGCGGGATCGCCTTCTCGAGGGTCTGCAGGTCGGCGAGCATGAGCTCGGTGTTGATGGTCTCCATGTCGCTCGCCGGGTCGACGGCGCCCGCGACGTGCACGACATCCGCGTCGGTGAAGGCGCGCACGACCTGCGCGATCGCATCCGACTCGCGGATGTTCGCCAGGAACTGATTGCCGAGCCCCTCGCCCTCGCTCGCTCCCCGCACGATGCCCGCGATGTCGACGAACGACACCGTCGCGGGCAGGATCCGCTCGCTGCCGAAGATGCCGGCGAGCACCGTCAGGCGCTCATCGGGCAGCTCGACGACGCCGACGTTGGGCTCGATCGTCGCGAAGGGGTAGTTCGCGGCGAGCACGTCGTTCTGGGTCAGCGCGTTGAACAGGGTGGACTTGCCGACGTTGGGCAGGCCGACGATGCCGATAGTGAGAGCCACGAGGCACCAGCCTACCGGCGGGGCGCGGCGCCCCCGCATGAGCACGAGGCCGCTCGGGATGCCCCGGCTAGCCTCGAAGGATGACCTCCGTCGACCTCGACTCCGCCTTCACCCCTCCCCCGACCGATCGCACGCGCCCCGAGTTGCGCGGCACCTTCGGGATGGCGGCGAGCACGCACTGGCTCGCCACCGCAACCGCCCAGTCGGTGCTCGAGCGGGGCGGCACCGCGATCGACGCGGCGGTCGCGTGCGCCTTCGTGCTGCACGTCGTGGAGCCGCACCTCAACGGGCCGGGCGGCGATCTCACGGGCCTCATCGCTCCAGCGGGCCAGGCGCCGATCGTGCTCGCCGGGCAGGGCGCGGCGCCGGCCGCCGCGACGATCGAGCACTACCGCTCGCTCGGGCTGTCGGAGGTTCCGGGTGCCGGGCCGCTCGCGGCCGCCGTGCCCGGCTCGGTCGTGACCTGGCTGACGCTGCTCGCCGAGCGCGGAACGTGGGAACTCGCCGACGTGCTCGCCCCCGCCCTCCGCTACGCGAACGAGGGCCACCCCGTGCACGAGAACGTGGTGCGCACGATCCGCGCGGTCGCCCCGCTGTTCGACGAGCACTGGCCGACCTCGAAGGCCCAGTGGATGCCCGGCGGCGAGGTGCCGGCCCCGGGCGACCTGATCCGCAACGAGGCGTGGGCCGGGGTGCTGAGGCGACTGATCGCGGCCGGCGAGTCGACGGGATCGCGCGAGGACCGCATCCATGCCGCGATCGGAATGTGGCGGCACGGCTTCGTCGCCGAGGCGATCGAGGAGTTCGTGCAGACGCCCGTGCGGCACTCGACGGGCGGCGACCACGCGGGCGTCATGACGGTCGCCGACGTCGCGGCCTTCGCGCCGCAGGAGGAGGAGACGGTCGTGCGCAGCTTCCGCGGCGTCGAGGTCATCAAGGCCGGGCCATGGACGCAGGGGCCCGCCCTGCTGATGACCCTGGGCATCCTCGAGGCGCGCGCCGCGACCCACGGAGACGGCGTGCTCGACCCCTCGACCGAGCTCGGCGTGCACACGATCGTCGAGGCGCTGAAGCTCGCGCTCGCCGACCGCGACGCGTGGTTCGCCGACCCGGAAGCGGTCGACGTGCCGCTCGACGACCTGCTGTCGGAGTCGTACCTGGCGTCGCGGGCGTCGCTGATCGGCGAGACCGCATCGCGCGAGGTGCGGCCTGGACGCCCTGGCTGCCGCGAGCCGTGGATGCCCCCGGTCGTCGAGCACGCCGCCGCCGTCGCCGGCACCCCTGCCTCGTCGGCGGGCGCGGGCGAGCCGACGATCGACCGCAGCGGCCGCTCCCGCGGCGACACGTGCCACCTCGACGTCGTCGACCAGTGGGGCACGCTCGTGTCGGTGACCCCCTCGGGCGGGTGGCTGCAGTCCTCCCCCACGATCCCCGCGCTCGGCTTCTGCCTCGGCACGCGCGCGCAGATGATGTGGCTCGATCCCGCCTCGCCGTCGGCGCTCACACCCGGCGTTCGGCCGCGCTCGACGCTGTCGCCGACGATGCTCGCGCGCGACGGCGTCGTGTTCGAGGCGCTCGGCACGCCGGGCGGCGACCAGCAGGATCAGTGGCAGCTGCTCTACCTGCTGCGCCGCATCGTCGGCGGCCACGAACCGCAGCAGGCGATCGACGCGCCGATGTTCCACACCGACGCGATGGTGGCGTCGTTCCAGCCGCGCACGGTGCAGCCGGCGTCGCTCACGGTCGAATCGCGAATCGGCGACGACGTGATCGGGGGTCTGCGGGCGCGCGGGCACGACGTGACGGTCGTCGGGCCGTGGATGCTCGGTCGCTTGAGCTGCGTCGGCATCGACCGCGACCGCGGGTGGATGTACGCGGCGTCGAACTCACGCGGGGCGCAGGGTTACGCGGCGGGCCGGTAGGGAGCGCATCGGTTCGCGGGGTTGCAGCGCGATCCGCACTCCGCGCGCGTTCCCGCGGCGCGCTTTCCGCGGCGCGCTTTCCGTCGTCGACCCGCCGTTCTTTCCTGGTCGCCTTCCCTCCCTGGCCTCCTTCAACCGATTCGGAACTTCGCGACGGGGGTTCACGAAGTTCCGAATCGGTTGAAGCACGCGCGATCGCGACAGTCGGGACAACGACACCCGTGGATGAGCATCCGATTCCGGGCCGAGGCGCGCGTCGGTGAACGGCAGGAGCCTCACGCGAGCGACGGCGCCGTGACGAGCAGCGTGTCGGCGCGCATCGAGGAAGATGATGAGTAGTCATCCGCTAAGTGGTGCGCGCGGAAGAGGCTGCTATTCCGCGCGCGGCTCCCGCGGCGAATGCCCGTGGTCGATGATCTCGATCGGCGCGGTGTGCGCGGCCCCCGGCTCGCCCGCGCCGTCGATCACGAGCGGCGGCGAGGCCGGTACCCGCGGCGGCCTCGTCGCGAGGTACACCCCGACGAGCACGATCACCCCGCCCGCGACCTGCCACAGCGTCACGACGTCGCCGAGCGCGAGGGCGATGATCGTCGTGAACACGGGCAGGAGGTTGAGGAAGACGCCCGTGCGTGCGGGGCCGAGGGTGGCAGCGGCGATGTTCCACAGCAGGTAGGCGAGCGCGCTCGGGAAGACGATGATCCACGCGAGGCCGAACCAGCCCTCGCCGGTCGGCTGCGCCGGAGCGCCGACCACCAGCAGCACCGGCAGCAGCACGACGACGCTCAGCGCGACCTGCACGGTCGTCGCCGCGATGGGCGGGGTGCGCAGTCGGCGCGACACGATGACGTACGCCGTCCACGAGAGTACGGAGCCGACCAGCAGGAGGTCGCCCACCGACCCCGAGAAGCCGGCCGAAGCATCCTGACCGGCCAGAACGACGACGAGCACGCCGATGATCGAGAGCGCGATGCCGACGACGCCGACGCGCGTCACGCGCTCGCCGAGCAGCAGCACGGCCGCGATCGTGATCGTCGCCGGGCTCATGGCGCTGATCACGGCGGCGTTGACCGACGAGCTCGTGTCGAGTGCCGCGTAGAGCAGCAGGGTGTAGCCGACCATGCCGAGCATCGCCTGCAGCAGGTGGAGCTTCCACTCCGCCCAGGCCGCGGCCCAGTCGGGGCGCTCGAACCACCACGCGATGACGAGCAGCAGCGGCAGGGCGCCGACCCAGCGGTACGTCGTCAGCTCGACGGGCGTGAACTCGGCGATGAGGCGGGCGCCGAAGACGAAGTTCGTCGCCCAGAACAGCTGTGCGAGCACGGGCGGCGCGAAGCGGCGGAGGGAGTGCACCCCCTCAGGCTAGGACCCGCGGCGCGCCCGGTGCGCGGCGTCGGGGGCGCATGCGAGCATCGAGGGGTGCCGCTGAACTTCACCGCCATCGACTTCGAGACCGCCAACAACCACGCGGCCTCAGCGTGCTCGGTGGGTCTGGTGAAGGTGCGCGACGGCCGTGTCGTCGACCGAGCCGGCTGGCTCATCCGCCCGCCGCTCGGCTACGACCACGTGCTCGAATGGAACACCCGCATCCACGGCATCACGGCCGCCGACATCGCCGACGCGCCGTCGTGGGCCGAGCAGCTGGATGCCCTGCTCGAGTTCGTCGACGGCGACGTGCTCGCTGCCCACAATGCGGGCTTCGACATGGGCGTGCTGCGCGCGGCGTGCGAGGCGAGCGCGCTCGAGACCCCGAGCCTGCGCTACCTGTGCAGCCTCAAGGTCGCCCGCCGCACCTACCACCTCGACTCGTACCGGCTGCCCGTCGCGGCGATGGCCGCGGGCTTCGAGGACTTCGCCCACCACGACGCGCTCGCCGACGCCGAGGCGTGCGCGGCGATCGTCGTGCACGCGGCGAAGCGGCACGGCGCGGCCGATGCGGCCGAGCTCGCCCGCATCACGGGCGGCGCGCTCGGCCTCATCGGATCGGCGGCCGAGGCCGAGCTCGCCGAGCGCCGCCCCGCCGCGCTCGCCTGACGAGCGCGGCTCGCCTGGCGGCCGCGCGCCTCCGGCGCCTCAGCCCTTGCGCACCACCGCGCTGACCGGCGTCGGGTTCGCGAAGAGGTCGAGCACCGGGCAGTGCGCGTCGACGGCGGCCCGCAGCTCGTCGTAGCGCTCCTGCGTCTCCGGCCCCGAGATCGTGATCGCGAGCCGCACGTCGCTGAAGCCGGCGCGCACGGTCTCGTCGATGCCGAACAGGCGGCGGGCATCGAGGTCGGCCTCGGCCTGGATGTCGATGTCGTCGACGACGATGCCGAGCGCCTGCGCGTAGAGGCGGTACACGACGACCTGGCACGAGATGAGGGCGCCGAGCGCGTACTCGACCGGGCTCGCCGCGACGTCGTCGCCCGCGAGCGCCGCGGGCTCGTCGACGACGAACTCGTGCTTCCCGGCGCGGATCGTCGTGGCGACCGATCCCTTGCCGACGCCCGAGACGCGGTAGGTGAGCTGCGCCGATGCGGGGTTCGCGGCGATGCGATCGCCCCACGCCGTGCCGGCCTCGATGAGGCGGGCGGCGCGGTCGGCGGCAGTGGACAGAGGGACGGCGGGGGCGTCGAGAAGAGTCATGCGCCGACGGTATGCGGGATGCCGCGCGCCGTCGAGCGCGCCCGTCACGATCCGACGCACGACGTCACGTTCCGCAACACGACGTCGCGCGCAGCCCACGACCCGGAGCGGCTAGCCGTTCTCGGGGAAGCCCAGGTTGATGCCGCCGTGGCTCGGGTCGAGCCAGCGCGAGGTCACGGCCTTCTCGCGCGTGAAGAAGTGGATCGCCTGCGTGCCGTAGGCCTTCGTATCGCCGAACAGCGAGTCCTTCCAGCCGCCGAACGAGAAGTATCCGACCGGCACGGGGATCGGCACGTTGATGCCGATCATGCCGACGGTGACCTCGTTCTGGAAGCGCCGGGCGGCCCCCCCGTCGTTCGTGAAGATCGCGGTGCCGTTGCCGTACCGCGAGCCGTTGATGAGCGCGAGGCCCTCGTCGTAGGACTGCACGCGCACGACCGAGAGCACGGGGCCGAAGATCTCCTCCGTGTAGACGCGCGAGCTCGTCGGCACCTTGTCGACGAGGGTCGGGCCGAGCCAGAAGCCGTTCGCGTCGCCGTCGACGTCGATGCCGCGCCCGTCGACGACGATCTCGGCGCCATCGGCAGTGGCGACATCGAGGTAGCCGGCGACCTTGTCGCGATGCTCCTTGGTGATGAGCGGGCCCATGTCGCAGCCGCGGGTGCCGTCGCCGACCCTCAGGGTGGCCATGCGCTCGCTGATCTTGGCGATGAGCTCGTCGGCGACGGGCTCGACGGCGACGACGACGCTGATCGCCATGCAGCGCTCGCCGGCCGAGCCGAAGCCCGCGTTGACGGCCGAGTCGGCGACGAGGTCGAGGTCGGCATCGGGCAGCACGAGCATGTGGTTCTTCGCCCCGCCGAGGGCCTGAACGCGCTTGCCGTTGGCGGTGCCGCGCTCGTAGATGTACTTCGCGATGGGCGTCGAGCCGACGAAGCTGATCGCCGCGACGTCGGGGTTGTCGAGCAGCGCGTCGACGCTCTCCTTGTCGCCGTTGACGACGTTGAGCACGCCGTCGGGCAGGCCGCACTCCTTCAGCAGCTCGGCGAGCCAGATCGAGGCCGACGGATCCTTCTCCGAAGGCTTCAGCACGACCGTGTTGCCGGCCGCGATCGCGAGTGGGAAGAACCACAGCGGCACCATGGCCGGGAAGTTGAAGGGGCTGATGATGCCGACGACGCCCACGGGCTGCTTGATCGAGTAGACGTCGACGCCGGTCGAGACCTGCTCGCTGTACTCGCCCTTCATGAGCAGCGGCACCGAGCACGCGAGCTCGACGACCTCGAGGCCGCGCGCGATCTCGCCCAGGGCGTCGGCCGTGACCTTGCCGTGCTCGGCGGTGAGGATCGCCGCGAGCTCGTCCTTGCGGGCGTTGAGCCTCTCGCGGAAGGAGAACATGATCTGCTGGCGCTTGCCGACGGGCGTCGTCGACCAGGCGGGGAGGGCGGCCTTCGCCGAGGCGACCGCGGCGTCGAGGTCAGCCTTCGTGGCGAGCGCGACCTCGCGGGCGACGGAGCCCAGGGCCGGGTTGTAGACGGGAGCGGTGCGAGTGGACGAGCCGGCGAAGGCGGCGCCGTTGACCCAGTGCTGGACGACGGACATGAGGCTCCTCAGTGAGACATCGACGGGTGATGCCCTCAGTCTGCGCGCCGCACCATCTGCGATCAAGCACCATCGGCGCACAGCCCATCTGCGAAAACGCAGAGGGATGCGGCGGGTCGCCTCGACCGGCGCGCCGCCGGCGCGGCCCCGGCTCACGCTCGGCTCAGCCCCCGGGCAGCAGCTCGTCGCGCCGCGCCGCGACCTCCTCGTGGAGGGCCTCGCGAACGATCGCGACGGCGTCCACCGCCGGACTGTCGGGGCGCATCGAGAGCGAGAACTGCAACCGGAAGTCGACCGTCCCGGGCAGCACCGGCTCGAGGCCCGGCGCGCCCTCGCCCATGAAGGCGTGCAGCAGCCCGATGCCCGCACCGGCGCGCGTCGCCTCGACCTGCGCGAAGACGCTGGTCGAGCCGAGGCCGAGCCGCATGCCGCCGAGCACCGGGGCGAGGTCGAGCTCGCCGACGGTGAGCAGGGCGTCGACGTAGAAGACGAGGTCGTGACCCTCGAGGTCGGCGAGCGTGCGCACCGGGGGTCGGCGCTCGAGGTACTGCGGGGCCGCATAGAGCCGCAGGGCGTACTCGGTGAGCGGCTCCGACTGCACGCGTGCGCCGGCGCCCGCGCCGATCGCGACGGCGAGATCGAAGCCCGAGCCGCGCAGGCTCAAGGGTCGCGTCGAGGTCACGAGCTCGAGGGCGATGCCCGGGTACCGCGCTCGAACCCGCGCCAGGGCCGGGGCGGCGAACATCGCGCCGAAGCCGTCGGGGGCCGCGACCCGCACGGTGCCGCGCACCGCGTCGTCCCCCGACGCCGCAGCGACGACCTGCTCGACGAGGCCCTCGAGCGCAGACGACCGCTCGACCACCTCGCGACCGATCGCCGTGAGCTGCCAGCCGTCGGCTCCGCGGTCGAGCAGGCGGGCGCCGAGCGCGGCCTCGAGCCGGTAGATGCGGCGCCGCACGGTCGTGTGGTCGACGCCGAGCAGCGTGCCGGCCGAGGTCATGCGCCCGACGCGCGCGACGGCCAGCAGGTACCGCAGATCGTCCGTGCTGACGTCGTGCGGGCGGGGTGCGGCGGGCATGCGCTCACCCTACGGCGCAGCGCGCCGTCGATGTCGGATGCCCCTGCCACACTGACGGCTATGGAATTCCTGCTCCCGCTCCTCATCGGAGCGCTCCTCGGGGTGGCGCTCGGCATCGCCCTCGGCCTGCTTCTCGCGCGCCGCCGCGCGCAGCCCGCCGTCGATCCGGCCGTCGTCGAGGCCCGCCACCTCACGGTGGTCGCCGAGATCCGCGCCGAGGAGGCGGCGCACCGCGCGCAGCTCTCGAACGAGCTCGCCGGCCTGCAGGCGACGACCGCGGCTCTGCGCGAGCAGGTGGCGCAGCAGCAGGAGCAGCACCGCGAGCTCATCGAACGGCAGCGGGCGGATCAGCAGGCGCAGTCCGAGCGCGAGCGCGCCGAGAGCAAGGTGCTGCAGCAGCTGACACCCGTGCAAGAGATGCTGCGCACGATGCAGGCGAAGGTCACCGAGCTCGAGACCCAGCGCAGCCAGCAGCACGGAGAGCTCAGCCAGCAGCTGCGGCAGGCGACCGAGGCCGAGGAGCGCTTGCGCGCGACCGCGGAGTCGCTCGCGAGCGCACTGCGCAACAACGCCACGCGGGGCGTCTGGGGTGAGACCCAGTTGCGCACGCTCGTCGAATCGGCGGGGCTCCTCAACCGCGTCGACTTCTTCCTGCAGGAATCGATCGACGCCGACGGCGCCGCTCGCCGCCCGGACATGGTGCTGCGCCTGCCCGGCGGCAAGTCGATCGCGGTGGATGCGAAGGTGCCGTACAACAGCTACATCGAGGCCAGCGCGATCCCCGCGACGGCCATGGGCGAGGAGGAGGCGCGGCGGGCATCCCTGCTCGCCGAGCACGCCAAGCGCATCAAGGCGCACGTCGACGCGCTCGCGAACAAACACTACTTCTCGGGGCTCGAGGCGAGCCCCGAGTTCACGATCGCGTTCATCCCCAACGAGCCGCTGCTCGCCGCGGCCCTCGAGAAAGACCCGACGCTGCTGGAGTACGCCTTCAGCAAGCGCATCGCCCTCGCGAGCCCCGTGAGCTTCTGGGCGGTGCTCAAGACCGTCGCGTTCACGTGGCAGCAGGAGGTGCTGACCGACGAGGCGAAGCTGCTGTTCGACCTGTCGAAAGAGCTGTACAGCCGCATCGCCAAGCTCGCCGACCACGCCGACGCCCTCGGCGGCGCGATCGAGCGCAGCGTCAAGGCCTACAACCAGTTCGCGAGCTCGCTCGAGAGCCGCGTGCTCGTCACCGCGCGGCGTCTCGACGGTCTCGATGAGAGCAAGGTCGTGCCGACGCCACGCTCGATCGATGAGCAGCCGAAGCAGCTGACGGCCGCCGAGCTCACCGAGTCGATGGCCGTCGACGCCGAGGCCCGACCGGAGTAGCGTGCCGGCGACGAACTCTAGCCCGGGCCGAGCGGTCGCAGCGCTACGAGAAGTCGAGCCACTTCGACGCGAGGTGGTCGGCGACCACGCGGCGCACCGTGCCCGACCGCGAGCGCAGCACGATCGACTCGGTCGTGATGATGCCGCCCTCGCGCCGGACGCCGCGCACGAGCTCGCCATCGGTGACGCCGGTCGCGACGAAGAAGGTGTTGTCGCTGCGCACGAGCTCGTTGGCCTCGTAGACGTGGTCGAACTTCAGGCCCGCCGCGAGACCGCGCTGCTTCTCGTCCTCCGAGCCAGGCGCCAGCCGGCCCTGGATGAACCCGCCGAGAGCCTTGATCGCGCACGCCGTCGCGACGCCCTCCGGGCTGCCGCCCGTGCCGATCGCCATGTCGATGCGCGAGTCGTGACGCGCGGCGTTGATGCCCGCGGCGACGTCGCCGTCGAGGATGATGCGCGTCCCGGCTCCGGCGCTGCGGATCTCCTCGATGAGCTGCTCATGCCGGGGCCGGTCGAGCACGGCGATGCGGATCTCCTCCACCGGCTTGCTCTTGGCCTTCGCGAGAGCCCGGATGTTCTCGCCCACCGACTGGCGGATGTCGACGACCCCGATGCCCTCGTGGCCCGTCACGATCTTCTCCATGTAGAACACGCTGGACGCGTCGAGCATCGACCCGCGGTCGGCGACGGCGAGCATCGAGATCGCGTGGCCGCGACCGGCGGCCGTGAGCGAGGTGCCGTCGATCGGGTCGACGGCGATGTCGCACGCGGGCCCGTGCCCGTTGCCGACCTCCTCGCCGTTGAACAGCATCGGGGCGCGATCCTTCTCGCCCTCCCCGATGACGACGACGCCCGCGAAGTTGACCGTCCCCAGGAACTTGCGCATGGCATCCACCGCGGCGCCGTCGGCGGCGATCTTGTCGCCCCTGCCGATGAAGGGGGTCGCGCGGATGGCGGCGGCCTCGGTGGCCCGCACGAGCTCCATCGCCAGGTTGCGGTCGGGCTGGAGGTAGAGGGATCCGGTCTGCGTGGTCACCATGAGTGGCGTCCTCTCGAGTCGTGCGGCGGCGGAGATGGAGGGACGCGCCGGGTGGTAGTCAGCGCTGCCTCAACCCTAGCGGGCAGGCCCGTGCCGACACCCGCACCCTTGGCTAGACTGGCGACGACACCCGCCGCAGCGCCCGAAGGAGCACCATGCCCATCGCCACTCCCGAGCAGTACGCCGAGATGCTCGACAAGGCCAAGAAGGGCGGGTTCGCCTACCCCGCCATCAACGTGTCGTCGTCGTCGACGATCAATGCCGTGCTGCAGGGGCTCACCGAGGCCGGCTCCGACGGCATCCTCCAGGTCACGACGGGCGGCGCCGACTACTTCGCCGGTCAGAGCGTCAAAGCGCGCGCCTCGGGCGCCCTCGCCTTCGCCGCCTTCGCGACCGAGGTCGCGAAGAACTACCCCATCACGGTCGCCCTTCACACCGACCACTGCCCGAAGGACGCCCTCGACGGCTTCGTCATGCCGCTCATCGAGGCGAGCGAGGCCGAGGTCAAGGCCGGTCGCAACCCGATCTTCCAGTCGCACATGTGGGATGGATCGGCTGTGCCGCTGGCCGAGAACATCGAGATCGCGAAGACCCTGCTGCCACGCATGAAGAACATCAACGCGATCCTCGAGGTCGAGATCGGCGTCGTCGGCGGCGAGGAGGACGGCGTCCAGCACGAAGGCTCGAACGAGGCCCTGTACACGACGCTGGGCGACGTGACTCAGGCCGTGGAGGCGCTCGGCCTCGGCGAGAACGGCCGATACATGGCCGCCCTCACCTTCGGCAACGTGCACGGCGTGTACAAGCCGGGCAACGTGAAGCTGCGCCCCGAGCTACTCGCCGAGATCCAGGCCGGCATCGCGCAGAAGTACGGCACCGGTGCGCTGCCGCTCGACCTCGTCTTCCACGGCGGCTCGGGCTCGACCGACGCCGAGATCGCCGAGGCGGTGCGCAACGGCGTCATCAAGATGAACATCGACACCGACACGCAGTACGCGTTCAGCCGCTCGATCGCCGACACCGTGCTGAAGAACTACGACGGCTTCCTCAAGGTCGACGGCGAGGTCGGCAACAAGAAGATCTACGACCCGCGTGCGTGGGGAAAGATCGCCGAGTCGGCGATGGCGAAGCGCGTCGTCGACGCGACGCGGCAGCTGGGCTCGGCGGGCCAGTCGGGTTCCTGACCGCCGCCTGCCGACCCGTCGCAGCAGTCGCGGCGGCGTGATCGCGGTCAGCGCCGCGGCCGCTCCGGCGGCGGCGCCGGCGAACGCTCCACGAGCGGCGGCGGCGGGATCTCCGCCACCGGAGCCTCGAAGTCGACCTCGAGGGCAGCGCCGTTGCGCCAGCGGATGTCGCGCACTGTCGACTGCAGCGTCACGTAGTACGGCGCGAGGAAGGTCACCCGTCGGCCCTCGGGCAAGGTGCTGAGAATCCGCAGGCCGACGGCCACCGTGCCGCTGTCGGCGGATTTCAGCTCGATGCGGCCCGAGACGAAACCCGAGTCGGGATGCGCGAGGAGGGCATCCAGCATCGCGCGCAGCGCCGTGCGCTGGGGCAGGCTGAGCCGTTCCGCGAGGCGATCGCGGTCGTCCACCTCCACCGGGTGCCCGCGAACGAGGCGCTGCAGCCAGGTCTCATCGGCCGCGGCGATGAGCTCGGTGCGCAGGGTCTCGGCGAGATCCAGCGCACGCTCCTGATCGCGGGAGTCGACGGCGCCGCGACCGAGGACATCCCGCAGGAAGGCGACGGGCTCCGTCAGGTGGGCGGACATCGCCGCGTCGACGCGCTCGGCGAGGTCGGCGTCGACGGCGGACCCGACGGCACGGCCCGCGCGCTCATCCTTTGCCGGCTCCGTGCCGACGCCGAGCGGCCGCTCGCTCCAGTTCTCGATGAGCCGCGTGACGACCGCGATGAAGACGATGCCGCCCACGGTCGCGATCAGAAGCTGCTGGACGGAGATCAGCATCGTCGTGATGAGGGGCCACCGCGCGGCCGAGGTGGTGACGAGGCTCGCGCCGCTCACACCGGCCACGAGGAGCGAGGCGGCGCCGAATCGTGCCAGCTGTGCGACGCTCGAGTACGGAGCGAGTGCGATGAGCACGAGCGAGGCGCTGACCGGCGCCCACCACAGCTCGACCCGGAACTCGGACCCCCGATAGCCGGCTCCCGACACGACGAGGGCGAGGAGGGTGATCGCGACGGCGAGCCAGGCGACGGGCTCGCCCAGAACCGCTCGGTCGGGGCGCGTCGCCCGGTGCACGACGAGGAAGGCGGCGGCCATCATCGCGAGGGCGACGGCCTGCACGAGCGGTCGCTCCCCGCCCTGCCCGGGGATCAGCAGCAGGATGATCGCCTGCACGGCGGCGTACGCCCCGCACCCGAGCGCGAGCCACCGCGTCGCGAGCCAGCTCAGCGGGTCCGCACCCCACGGCGAGCGAAGCCGGTCGATCGCCGTCATGAGGGCTCGCCCCCGACTGCGGACCCGGAGCGCGCGACGGGCACGGTCAGCATGACCGTCGTGCCTTCGTCACCCGACCAGACTCGAACCGCTCCGCCGACGTCGCCGATGCGGGCGGCGATCGAGGATCGCACGCCGAGACGATCGGCTTCGACGCCGGTCGCCGCGAACCCGACCCCGCCGTCGACCACGAGCACGGCGAGCCGGCCGTCGCGAGAGCCGACCACGAGCTCGGCATGATCGGTGCCCGCGTGCCGCACGACGTTGTCGAGCGCCGCACGCGTGGCGCCGAGCACGGCATCGCGCACGGGCGATGACACCTCGACGTCGAGCGACTCCCACCCCGAGACATCGACCGTCACCCCGCTCCACTGGTATTCGCCGGCGAGCTCGAGCAGGTCGTGGGCGATCCCCGCCCTCGGTGTCACGACCTCAGACTGCCCCGTCCGCGCGACGCTCGCCTCCGCGGCGACCGCGAGATCGCGCTCGAGCCGCGCCCGCGCTCCCTCATCGAGTTCGCCGGGGCGCGAGGCGATGATCGCGAGATCGGCGAGAACGGTGTCGTGCACGACGCGAGCCGCGCGACGTTCGAGCTCCCGTTGCCGGTCGGCGAGTTCGAGTTCCCACTGCAGCCGGTCGAGGTCGGGGATCCTTCGCCGCAGGCGCGAGCGGGCCGCCGCGAGCGCCGTGTAGGCGACGACCGCGAGGACGAGCACGATGAGCGGGCTCAGCCCGCCGTCGACCGGCCGCCCGACGATCGAGAAGCCGATGACGAGTGAGGCCTCGGCGGCGACGAACCCCGCCACGCTCCAGGCGACCCCGCTGCGGGCGCTGCCGTTGAGCGCCCCGACCATGCCGAGCGCCGTCGCGATGCGGTTGACGAGATACGGTCCCGGTTCGTCCAGACGCGCCCCCGCTGTGAGGAGGGCGACGACGTACACGACCGAGGCTGCGGACCCGAGCACGATGTAGGCCGTCGCGGTGACCGCGGTCGGCCGCACGAGCAGCAGCAGGGCGAGCGCGGCGATCACGATGAGCGAGGCGACGGCGGGCGGGATGGCGGCGGCGGCGCCGCGTACGGTGAGGGCCTCCACGACCGCCACGATGACGATGACCACCACGGCGATCACGATGGCGCGCTGGGCCGCCGCGAGCCCGCGGACGATGACCGCCGAAGCGACGTCGCGCGGCAGGGCGATCTGGGCCATCGGTCCTCCCGGCTCATCCCGGCTCACCCCGGTGGGGGTGATGTCGGCAGACTACCCGGCGACGCGTCGCGCGCCGTCACGACGCGAGCGACGACGCACTCGTGTCGCGACCGCCTCGTGAGCCCAGCCCACGCGAACGGAGGACGCGAGGTGACGCGACCGGAGGACCGCCGGCCGCTACGCCCGCGCGCGCCCGCCGAGAGCGCGCGCATCCTGCTGCCCGCTCCTGTCGATCCGCAGTTCCTTCGGCAGCGAGAACAGCAGGTCCTCCTCCGCCGTCTTGACGACCTCGACCTCGTCGAAGCCGGCGTCGGCGAGGTCGGCGAGCACCTCCTGCACGAGCACCTCGGGAACGCTCGCCCCCGAGGTCACGCCGACGGTCGCGACGCCGTCGAGCCAGGCCTGCTCGATCTCGCTCGCGTAATCGACGCGGTATGCCGCCTTCGCACCGTACTCCAGCGCCACTTCGACGAGTCGGACGCTGTTGGAGCTGTTGGCCGAGCCGACGACGATGACGAGGTCGGCATCCGGCGCGACCTTCTTGATCGCGACCTGGCGGTTCTGCGTGGCGTAGCAGATGTCGTCGCTCGGCGGGTCCTGCAGGTGCGGGAACCGCGCCCGCAGCCGCCGCACGGTCTCCATCGTCTCGTCGACGCTCAGGGTGGTCTGCGAGAGCCAGATGAGCGCCTCGGCATCGGGCACCTCGACGGTGTCGGCCTCGTCCGGCGTGCCGATGAGGATCGTGCGGTCGGGAGCGTGGCCCATCGTGCCCTCGACCTCCTCGTGGCCGGCGTGCCCGATCAAGAGGATGCGGTAGTCCTGCTTGGCGAAGCGCACCGCTTCGCGGTGCACCTTGGTCACGAGCGGGCAGGTCGCATCGATCGCGGCGAGCCCTCGGTCGGCGGCACCCTGCACGACCGCCGGGCTCACGCCGTGCGCCGAGAACACGATGTGCGAGCCCTCGGGCACCTCGTCGACCTCGTCGACGAAGATCGCGCCCTTCTTCTCGAGCTCGCTCACGACGTGCACGTTGTGCACGATCTGCTTGCGCACGTACACGGGGGCGCCGTACTGCTCGAGCGCCTTCTCGACGGCGATGACAGCGCGGTCGACGCCGGCGCAGTAGCCGCGCGGCGCGGCGAGCAGCACGCGGCGCGGACGGCCCACCTCCGTCGCGACGAGCCGCTCGCGTCGCTCGGGGACGACGGGCGCGGTCAGGTCGGTGCCGAGGGCTCCGTTGGTGATGGTGCTCACGAGTTCTCAGTGTAGGCGGGGGCGCTGATCGATTCCCCCGCCCTCGGAGGCCCGCCGCCTGTCGTCGGAGGTCGCCGGTACCCTGGGCACGACCCCCGAGGAGCACCCGTCATGACCGACTTCGCCGCCGCGCGAACAGAGGCGCCCGCGACCGCCGAGGCGCCGTGGCCGGTGGGCGAGCTGTCGCAGAAGATCAAGGGCTACATCGACAGGCTCGGCAGCGTGTGGGTCGAGGGCGAGATCACGCAGTGGGGCGTCTCCGGCGGCAACGTCTACGGCAAGCTCAAAGACCTCACCGTCGACGCGACCGTCTCGTTCACGGCGTGGTCGTCGGTGAGGGCGAAGCTGCCCGAGGGGCTCGGCCAGGGCGATCGGGTCGTCGCCCTCGTCAAGGCCAACTGGTGGGTCAAGGGCGGCTCGCTCACCATGCAGGTGTTCGAGATGCGTCGCGTCGGCCTCGGCGACCTGCTCGAGCGGCTCGAGAGGCTCAAGCAGAAGCTGCGCTCCGAAGGGCTCTTCGACCCCGCCCGCAAGAGGCCGCTGCCGTTCCTGCCGCAGTGCATCGGGCTCGTGACGGGCGCCGACAGCGACGCCGAGAAAGACGTGCTGCGCAACGCCCAGTTGCGGTGGCCGGGAGTGCGGTTCCGCGTGCACCACTCGGCGGTGCAGGGCGACAGGGCGGTCGGCGAGCTCGTGGCGGGCATCCGCGCCCTCGATGCCGACCCCGAGGTCGACGTCATCATCGTCGCGCGCGGCGGCGGGGACTTCCAGAACCTGCTTCCGTTCAGCGACGAGGCCGTGGTGCGGGCGGCTGCGGCGTGCGAGACGCCCCTCGTGAGCGCGATCGGTCACGAGAACGACCGACCGCTGCTCGACGAGGTCGCCGACCTGCGCGCCTCGACGCCGACCGATGCCGCGAAGCGCGTCGTGCCCGACGTGAGCGACGAGCTCGCGAAGGTGCAGCAGGTGCGCTCGCGCATGCTCACGCGCGTCACGGCGACGATCGCGGCCGAGGTCGACCGCGTCGCGCAGATCCGCTCGCGACCGGCGCTCGCCTCGTCGGCCTGGATCGTGGACCAGCGCGCCGACGAGCTCACCCGCCTCGTCGCGCGCGGCGTCGAACTCACCACCCGCGGCCTCGAGCGCGCACACCTCGACCTCGTCGAGCGGCGCGGTCAACTGCGGGCGCTGTCGCCGCAGCGCACGCTCGATCGCGGCTACGCGATCGTGCAGTCGGCCGACGGCACCGTGCTGCGCAGCCCCCGAGGGGTCGCCGCGGGCGATCGGCTCCGGCTGACGCTCGCCGAGGGCCGACTCGCGGCGAGGGCGGATGCGCCCGAAC
>SCPB01000014.1 GCA_005502445.1 Microbacteriaceae bacterium X2B | reverse complement strand
GGCGTCACGGGGGCACGCTGCGGGCCGGGAGCCGGCACTGCGGCGACGGAGGGCGCGTGCTGCGAGCGCTGCTCGGCGGGCGCGTCGTACTCGACCTCTTCATCGGCGAGGCCCAGGTAGACCATGGTCTTGCGAAGCGGATTCGTCATCGTGCGTCCTTCGAGTCGTGGTGCCCTTGCAGGCTATTGGGGGGCGGGTCGTTTTCCGGTGATTGCCGTGCCGATGCGCAGGTGTGTCGCTCCTTCGGCGATCGCCTGCGCGTAGTCGCCAGACATCCCCGCGGACATGTCGGTCGCCTCGGGGGCGATCGCCCGCAGGCGGTCACCGGTGGCGCGCAACCGCGCGAACGCGGCCCGCGCATCCTCGCCCAGAGGCGCGACGGCCATCACCCCTCGCAGTCGGAGGCGCTCGGTCGCGAGCACCGCCTCGGCGAGGCCCTCGATCTGCCCGGGCGCCGCTCCGCCGCGACCCGCGTCGTCGGTCAGGTTGACCTCGAGGAAGACGTCGACCGGGCGATCGGCCGCCGCGAGCGCGTCGACGAGGGATGCGCGGTCGACCGAGTGCACGACGTCGGCGTAGCGGGCGACCGCCTTCGCCTTGTTGGACTGCAGCTGGCCGACGAAGTGCCAGGTGAGCGGGAGCCCGGCGAGCTCGGCGGCTTTCGGAGCGGCATCCTGGTGCCGGTTCTCACCGACGTGGCGCACCCCCAGCTCGACCAGATCGCGCACGAGGGCGGCCGGGTGGAACTTCGTCACGACGACGAGCGTGACCTCGTCGCTCGACCGGCCGGCGCGCGCGCAGGCCTCGGCGATGCCCGCCGTCACTGCGGCGTACCGTTCGGCGAGCTCGGGAGAGACGGTCACCGCCTCAGCGCAGGAACTCGGGGATGTCGAGGTCGTCGTCCTCGGATTCGACCTCGAGCGGATCGATGGGCGCCGTCGCGGCGATCTCGGGCGCGGAGGCCGGAGCGGCCGCGAAGTCGCCCGGATGCGCCGTCACGCGCTCGCCCGGAGCGGCCGCGACGAACGACGACCGTCGATCCTTGTGCACCGTCGTCGGCTCGCCGCCGTCGAAGCCCGCGGCGATGACCGTGACCCGCACTTCGTCGCCGAGCGTGTCGTCGATGACCGCGCCGAAGATGATGTTGGCCTCGGGGTGGACGGCCTCCTGCACGAGCTTGGCGGCGTCGTTGATCTCGAAGATGCCGAGGTTGGAGCCGCCCTGGATCGACAGGAGCACGCCGTGGGCGCCGTCGATGCTCGCCTCGAGCAACGGACTCGCGACGGCGAGCTCGGCGGCCTTGATGGCGCGGTCGGCGCCCCTGCTCGAGCCGATGCCCATGAGCGCGCTTCCGGCGCCCTGCATGACGCTCTTCACGTCGGCGAAGTCGAGGTTGATGAGGCCCGGCGTCGTGATGAGGTCGGTGATGCCCTGCACGCCCGCGAGCAGCACCTGGTCGGCGGTCGCGAAGGCCTCGAGCATCGAGATGCCGCGGTCGGAGATCTCGAGCAGTCGGTCGTTGGGCACGACGATGAGCGTGTCGACCTCGTTCTTGAGCGCCGCGACGCCGTCCTCCGCCTGGGCCTGTCGTCGCTTGCCCTCGAAGCCGAAGGGCTTCGTGACGACGCCGATCGTGAGGGCGCCGATCGACTTGGCGATGCGCGCGACGACGGGCGCGCCGCCCGTGCCGGTACCGCCGCCCTCCCCCGCCGTGACGAAGACCATGTCGGCACCCGCGAGGGCCTCCTCGATCTCCTCGGCGTGGTCGTCGGCGGCGCGGCGACCGACCTCGGGGTCGGCGCCGGCGCCGAGGCCTCTCGTCAGCTCGCGACCCACATCGAGCTTGACGTCGGCGTCGCTCATGAGGAGAGCCTGGGCGTCGGTGTTGATCGCGATGAACTCCACCCCGCGCAGGCCGAGCTCGATCATGCGGTTGACCGCGTTGACGCCGCCGCCGCCGATGCCGACGACCTTGATCACGGCGAGGTAGTTCTGGTTGCTGGTCACGTCCGGCCTCCGCGTCAAACCTTAAACCTTCAGTTGAGGTATAAAGTTATGCTCAGTATGTATTCCTGACTCGACGGTAGGCGCCATGACGGCGGCACGGCCTCAGGCGCTCCGCGTGTCGGCGCGATTGCGGCGCCGCCGAATCACCCGAGGCGACGCACGATGAGGCTGTCGGGGGCCGAGACGTCGAACTGCCAGCGCACGGCGGGATCGTTCGTCGCGATCGCGGCCTCGAGCACGCGCGTCTTGTACTCCGAGCGCTCGGCGCTCCCCCACACGACGCGATGACCGAGATCGCGGATCGTGAAGGCGACATCGTCGCGCGTCGAGGCGGTGATGACATCGACGCGACCGGCGAGAGCGTCGGGCAGGGCGTCGAGCACCTCGGCGACCGAGCGGAACGCCGCCTCATCGGGGTCGGCGTCGCCCGCACGGATGAGCGCGGCAGCCACGGGGCGCTCTGCGCTCGACTCGACGACGACTCCGGCGGCGTCGACGAGCTCGAAGACGCCGCCGCGCTCGACCGCGCCGATCGGGGTCCGTTCGACGATGCGCACCACGAGAGCGTGCGGCGGGACGATCTCGAGCGAATAGGAGCGGATGAGCGGGAACGCGCGCAGGTCGTCGCGGATGCCCGCCTCGTCGAGAAGGGCGAGCGGCGTCTCGCGGTGCCGATCGAGGGCCGTGCCGATCGATGCGGGGTCGATCCGCTCGGTTCCCGTGACCCGGATGTCGGTGAGAGCCATGAGCGGAGACAGGGTCACGACGACGACCGTGAGGAGAAGGGCCGTGAGGGTGCCGACGGCGCCCCAGGTGAGGATGCGGCGACGGAGGCTGCGGCGCGTGAAACGCCGCACCTCGGCCCGTTCGGCGCGCCGCGCCGCCCGAGCAGCGGAGCGTTCGAGCCGATCCGCCCGTTGTCGAGCAGCCGAAGCGGGATCGCCCAGCGGACGAAGGGGAATGCGGCGCGCGGTCGACGCTTCGGCGACGTCCGGTGGCGGCGCGGCGGGACGCGAGGCCGCGGACGACCTCGCCGGTGCGGAGGAGGGTCGGCGAGAAGAATGCGGAGAGCCCGAGCCGGGCCCGCGCCCGCGATCGAAGCCCTCGGGGCGCTTCACCGGGGGCGCTCCGGGGCCGGGGCGACCGCGGCATCCTCGGAATAGCCCGGCCGCGCCGTGAGGATCGCCTCGCGGATCTGCGGCAGGATGCGGTACACGTCGCCGCAGGACAGCGTCATGACGATGTCGCCGGGTCGCGCGATCTCGGCGACCCGCGCTGCCGCCTCGCGCCAGTCGGGGCGGTAGTCCACCCGGGCCGCGTCGGTGAAGGCCGAGGAGACGAGCGCGCCCGTCACGCCGGGGATCGGATCCTCCCGTGCGCCGTACACGTCGAGCACGACCGTGCGGTCGGCGAGGCGCTCGTAGACGGCGGCGAACTCCGTCGCCATGGCCTGCGTGCGGCTGTACAGGTGCGGCTGGTGAACCGCGATGACGCGGTGCCCGCCGACGACCGAGCGGGCCGTCTGCAGGGCCGCGGCGACCTCGGTCGGGTGGTGCGCGTAGTCGTCGTAGAGGCGCACGCCCGCCGCCTCGCCGTGCGACTCGAAGCGGCGCTGCGTGCCGGCGAAGCCGTCGAGCGCGGCGACCGCACCGGCGAGCGGCGCGCCGAGGCCGAGCAGCACGGCTACGACGCCCGCGGCGTTGAGCGCGTTGTGGCGCCCCGGGATGGCGAGCAGGCCCGAGGCGGACTCGCCGCCGGCGACGAGCGAGTACGCGATCGGCCCCTCGTCGCCGATCCCCGTCAGGCGCACATCGGCGTCGTCCGACTCGCCGAAGGTCAGGATGCGCGGGGCGCCGTCGATCCGGACGAGCCGGTCGCGCAGCGCGCGCGTTCCGGCGTCGTCGGCGGAGAGCACGACGAGCTCGCGCGTCGCCGCCGCGAACGAGAGGAAGGCGTCGTCGATCGCCGCCGCCGAGCCGTAGTGGTCGAGGTGGTCGGTGTCGATGTTCGTGACGAGGGCGACGCCCACGTCGTAGAGCAGGAACGAGCCGTCCGACTCGTCGGCCTCGACGACGAAGAGCTCGCCATCGCCCCAGGCCGCCGACGTGCCGGCGCCCTGGATGACGGCGCCGTTGACGAAGGAGGGGTCGCGGTCGAGGGCCCGCAGCGCCGTGACGAGCATCCCGGTCGAGGTGGATTTACCGTGCGCGCCCGCGACGGCGACGAGCCGTTCGCCGCGCACGAGCCACGCGAGCGCCTGCGAGCGGTGCAGCACGGGCAGGCCGCGCCGCAGGGCCTCCTGGTACTCGGGGTTGTCGAGCCAGAGGGCGCCCGTGACCACGAGCGTGTCGGCGTCGCCGACGTGGGCGGCGTCGTGGCCGATCGCGACGGGGATGCCCCGGTCGCGCAGCGTCCGAACGGTGGGGGAATCGGAGCGATCGCTGCCGGTCACGGCGAATCCGCGATCGTGGAACATGCGGGCGATGCCGCTCATGCCCGAGCCGCCGATGCCGACGAAGTGCAGTCGGCCGAGCTCGTCGGGCAGGACGAGCGAGGGGTCGGGCTTGATCGTCATCTCGCCGTTCACCCTACGCGGTCGGCGGCGGCCATCGCCTCGCGCACGAGGGCGAGCAGCGCGGCGCTGCCGTCGCGGCGGCCCACCGTCTGCGCGGCGGCGGCCATGCGCGCGATCTCGGCGCGCCCGGTGAGCAGCGGCACGAGCTGCGCGGCGACGCACTCGGGGGTGAAGTCGGCATCCGCCACGAGCACCGCGCCCCCTGCGGCGACGAGCTCGCGCGCGTTGAGCCGCTGCTCGCCGTTGCCGACGGGGTAGGGCACGAGGATCGACGGCAGCCCGAGAGCCGCGAGCTCGCTCACCGTCGCCGAGCCCGACCGGCTGACGACGAGGTCTGCCACGGCGAACGCGAGATCCATGCGGTCGCAGTACTCGAGCACGCGATAGCCGGGGAGGGCCGGGTCGGCGCCGCCGCGGTCGCGGCCCGTGATGTGCAGAACCTGCCAGCCGGTGCCGAGGATGCGCGCGATCGACGCGCCGATCGTCTCGTTCAGGCGGCGGGCGCCGGTCGATCCCCCGGTGACGAGGAGGGTCGGCATGTCCGGGTCGAGCCCGAGCTCGGCGACGGCCGCGGGGCGCGCGGCCAGGCGGTCGAGCTCGACGATCTCGCGACGCAGCGGCATGCCGACGAGGCGCGAGCCGCGCAACCGCGTGCCCGGGAAGGTCGTGCCGACGCTGCCGCCGAGCCAGCCGGCGAGGCGGTTGGCGATGCCCGGGCGGGCGTTCGCCTCGTGCGCGACGAGCGGCACGTGCTCGAGTCGTGCGGCGACGTACGCGGGGGCCGAGGCGTACCCGCCGAAGCCGACCACGACATCCACCTCGCGGTCTCGGATGATGCTCCGCGTCGTCTCGACCGCGGAGCGGAACCGGCGGGGGAAGCGCAGCGCGGCGGCGTCCGGGCGCCGCGGGAAGGGCGCGCGCGGGATCGTGAGGAGCTCGTAGCCGCGCGCCGGCACGAGTCGGGTCTCGAGACCGCCCTCGGTGCCCAGCGCGAGAAGCGCGGAGGCGGACTCGGTCGCGCGCCAGTGGTCGGCGAGGGCCAGCAGGGGGTTCACGTGGCCGGCCGTGCCGCCGCCGGCGAGCAGCGCCGTCGTCACGCTCGCGCCCTCGGTTGCACGTCGCGGGCCATCGACAGCACGACGCCGATCGCGACGAGGGTCGCGACGAGCGCCGAACCGCCCGCCGACATCAGCGGCAGCGGCACCCCGAGCACCGGCAGAAGCCCGAGGACGACCGCGACGTTGACGAAGGCCTGCCCGACGATCCAGACGAGCACCGCGCCGGTCGCGATGCGGCGAAGGGGGTCGGTGTGGACGCGCATGAGCCGGATCATCCCGACGGCGAGCACCGCGAACAGCAGGATCACGACGAGCGACCCGATGAGTCCGAGCTCTTCGCCGATGATCGCGAAGATGTAGTCGTTCTCGGCGTGCGGCAGCCACGACCACTTGAGCGCCGAATTGCCGAGGCCCACACCGAAGACGCCACCCGAACCGAGCGCCCACATGCCGTGCATGGGCTGCCAGCAGACATCCTCGAGCTGCTCCGGGGTGCAGCCGTTGAGCCAGGCGCTGATGCGATCGGAGCGCGAGGCGCCCGAGAGGGCGAAGAGGATCGCCCCGCCGATGCCGGCCCCGACGAGAGCGAGGACGTAGCGCATCGGCGCCCCGGCGAAGTAGAGGGCGCCGAGCACGATGCCGACCATGATCGCGACCGTGCCGAGATCCTGCCCCAGGAGCACCATCGCGATCGCGACGCCGGATACCGGCAGCGCCGGTACTGCGACGCTGCGCCAATCGCTGAACGCATCGGCACGATCGGCGAGCACCGTCGCGAGCCAGATGACGAGCGCGAGCTTGAGGAACTCAGAGGGCTGGATGCTGAACCCGAACAGCTCGATCCAGTTGCGGTTGCCGCCGTACTCGATGCCGAGCGGGGTGAACACGAGCAGCTGCAGACCGAGGCCGAGCAGCACGGCGTTGCGCGCCCAGCGTCGCCAGAACACGACGGGCAGCTTCGAGACGAGCAGCATGACCGGGATGCCGACGAGGGCGAAGAGGCCCTGCCGCAGGAAGATGGCGAAGAAGTCGCCGTCGTTGCCCTTGCCCGACTGGACGAACGAGCTCGACAGCACCATGACGAGGCCGAACAGCACGAGGAACACCGTGGTGCCGAGCACGAGCATGTAGTCGGCGCTCTGGGCGGTGAACAGCCGCCGCACCGCGACGATCGCGGCGGCGCCGGTCGGGGCGTCGGCCGGCGCGGGCGGGGTGCGCCGGGTCGGGCGTGTCGTCGTCATGCGGGTTCCCCCTCCCCTGGTCGCGTCTCGGTGCCTCTGCCGTCGACCTCAGCCGCCCTGCGACTCGGCGTGGTGCTGTCGCACGGCCGCCTGGAAGCGGCGCCCGCGGTCGGCGTAGTCGGCGAACTGGTCCATGGATGCCGCTGCCGGAGCCAGGAGCACGGTGTCGCCATCGCGCGCCGCGGCACCGGCCAGCCGCACGGCGACCGGCATCACCTGCTCAGTGTCGTCGGCCTCGACCTCGAACAGGGGCAGATCCGGCGCGTGTCGCGCGAACGCCGCGAGCACGGCCTCGCGATCGACGCCGACCACGACGGCCGCGCGCAGTCGATGGCGGTGACTCGCGACGAGGGCGTCGATGTCGACGCCCTTGAGCAGGCCGCCGACGATCCACACGATCGACCGGAAGGCGCTGAGGGCCGAGTTCGCGGCATGCGGGTTGGTGGCCTTGGAGTCGTCGACCCACATGATGCCGTCGGCGTCGAGCACGATCTCGGTGCGGTGGTGGTCGACGCGGAACCGGCGCAGTCCGTCGCGCACGGCGACCGGCGGCACGCCGACCGCGCGCGCGAGTGCCGCGGCGGCGAGCGCGTTCGCGAGACCGTGCGGGGTCGCCAGCCCGGCGAGCCGAACGTCGGCGAGCGTGCCGATCTCGAGCGCCGAGTTGCGCCGGTCGTCGAGGAAGGCGCGGTCGACGAGGATGTCGTCGACGACGCCGACATCGCTCGGGCCGGGTGTGTCGACGCCGAAGCCGATCGCGCGAGCGCCGTCCTCGACGTCGGCCTCCTCGACCATGCGCATCGTCGCCTCGTCCGCTCGGTTGTAGACGCACGCCACGCGCGTGTGGGCGTACACCTTCGCCTTGGCGTCGCGGTAGGCGCTCGCGCCCCCGTGCCAGTCGTAGTGGTCCTCGGCGAGGTTGAGGCAGACGCTCGCGACCGGATGCAGGGCGCCGGGGCCCGCAGCGGGCAGCTGATGCAGCTGGAAGCTCGAGAGCTCGACGACGAGCACGTCGAACCCGGCCGGGTCGCGCACCGCGTCGAGCACCGGTACGCCGATGTTGCCGCACGGCGCGGCGCGCAGGCCCGCCTCCTGCAGCATCGTCGCCGTCAGCCGGGTCGTCGTCGTCTTGCCGTTGGTGCCCGTGACGAGCACCCAGTCGGCGGCCGGCGCGATCTTGTCGCGCAGGCGCCAGGCGAGCTCGATGTCACCCCACACGGGCAGATCCCGCTCGGCGGCCCAGAGCAGGATCGCGTTGTCGGGCCGGAACCCCGGCGACACGATGAGCAGTTCGGGCTCGAGCGCGGCGAGCGTCGGCAGGGCATCCTCATCGGAGCCGTCGATCACGACGAGGTCGACGCCGATGACCGGCAGGATGCGCGCGCGATCGGCATCGGGATCGCGCGCGGCCACCGTCACGCGCGCTCCCTTCTCGGCGAGGGTGTCGGCGGCGGCGAAGCCCGAGACGCCGAGCCCGAGCACGACGACGCGCAGGCCCGACCAGTCGTGGTGCCAGCTGGTCAGCTCATCGAGGCGGCTCACGGCTACTGGCTCACCCATTCCAGGTAGAACAGGCCCACGCCCACGGCGACGAAGAGTCCGGCGATGAGCCAGAAGCGGACGACGACCGTGACCTCAGCCCAACCCTTGAGCTCGAAGTGGTGGTGCAGCGGGCTCATGAGGAAGATGCGCTTGCCCTTGGTGAGCTTGAAATAGACGCGCTGCACGATGACCGAGCCGGTCACGACGAGGAAGAGCCCGCCGATGAGCACGAGCAGCAGTTCGGTGCGCGTCACGATCGCGAGGCCGGCGAGCGCGCCGCCGATGCCGAGCGATCCGGTGTCGCCCATGAACACCTGGGCGGGCGAGGTGTTCCACCAGAGGAATCCGATGAGCGCGGCGGCGATCGCGGCCGAGACGATCGCGATGTCGAGCGAGTCGTTGCGCACCTCGTAGCACTTGTACTCGAGCTCGAGATCGATGTTGGCGTTGAAGCAGTTCTGGTTGAACTGCCAGAACGCGATGATGATGTACGAGGCGATCGCGAGGATCGACGCGCCGGTCGCGAGTCCGTCGAGGCCATCGGCGACGTTGACGGCGTTCGAGGTGCTCACGACGATGACGATGACCCAGATCACGAAGAGGGCGATGCCGATGCCCCCGAGCGCGGCGAAGTCGAGCCACGGGATGTCGCGCACACCGGAGACCATCGTCGAGGCCGCCGTCTGGCCGTCGGCGTCGGGGAACGAGATCGCCAGGATCGCGAAGCCCGAGGCGACGATGACCTGACCGGCGACCTTGGCCCAGCCCGTGAGGCCGAGGCTGCGCTGATTGCGCACCTTCGTGAAGTCGTCGACGAAGCCGACGACGCCGAGGCCGACCATGAGCAGCAGCACGAGCATCGCGCTCTGCGTCGGCGCCGTCTGGTCGACGAGATGACCGAAGAAGTAGCCGAGCACCGAACCGACGATGACGATGATGCCGCCCATGGTCGGCGTGCCGCGCTTGGTGTGGTGCGTCTGCGGGCCGTCGTCTCGGATGAACTGGCCCCACTCCAATCGCTTGAACAGTCGGATGAACAGCGGCGTCAGCAGCAGGGTGAAGGCGAGCGCGAAGGCGCCCGAGAGGAGCAGTGCTCTCATGCGGTCTCCTCCGTCAGTCGTGCGACGAGGGCGGCGAGCGGACTGATTCCGGCCGCGCTCACGAGCACCGCGTCACCGGGCCCGAGCCGTGCACGAAGCTCATCGTAGGCCCGGTCGATGTCGTCGACGAGGATCGACTCTCCGTCCCACGACCCCTCGAGTCCGGCGGCCGTGCTCGTATGACGGGCGCCGTGCCCCACGGCGACGAGCTGCGTGATGTCGAGTCGGACGACGAGCCGGCCGAGCCCGTCGTGGTCATCGAACCACTCGCCCAGCTCGCTCTCGAGCTCGCCGAGCACCGCGAACGAGCGGCCGCGGCCGCGGGTGGCGTCGGCGAGGACCTTGAGCGAGCGGCGCACCTCCTCCGGGTGCCTCGCAGCCGTGTCGTCGATGACGACGACGCCTGCGGCGGTGCGGATGCGGCGGCAGCGCCCGGGGATCTCCCCGACGCGCTCGCCCGCCCTCGCCGCCTCGTCGAGGGTCGCACCGGCAGCGAGCGCGGCGGTCGCGGCGTCGACCGCGGCCGCGACCGCCGCGTCGCCGATGCCGTCGACGCGCATGAGCGCCGTCGCGCTCGCCTGCCGCAGCATCACGAGCGCGCCGTCGAGCCGGTGCTCGACGTCATCGACGACCAGGACGGCCGTGCTCATCGGGTCGGCCAGCCGGCCTCGCGGAGGGCCGCTCGGGCCTCGTCGCGCGCGGAGTACTCGGTGCGCACTCCGCGGATGTCGCGGTAGTCCTGGTGGCCCGGGCCCGCCCACAGGATCGAGTCGCCTTCCTGAGCCAATCCGACGGCGACGCGGATCGCGGCCTCGGGCGGGCTCACCTCGTGGATCGCGGGGTGGTTCGTCGCGAGCGCGGCGCCCTCGAGCAGCGTCGCGCGAATCGCCGCGGGGTCTTCGAAGCGCGGGTGGTGGTCAGTGATGACGAGCACATCGCAGCCTTCGGCGGCGACCCGAGCCATCTCGTGGCGCTTCGTGGCGTCCCGGTCGCCGTCGGCGCCGAACACCATGATCGTCCGGCCGGTCGTGAACCGGCGCACCGCAGCGAGAGTCTGCTCGAAGGCGTCGGCGCTGTGGCCGAAGTCGACGTACACGCTCGGACCGCGGTCGCCCGAGACCCGCTCGGTGCGCCCGGGCAGGTAGGCGTCGATGCCATGATCGCCGAGCGCCTGGGCGATGACGTCGAGCGAGAACCCCACTTCGACGAGCATGACGATCGCGAGGCCGGCGTTCGCGGCCATGTGCCAGCCGATGAGCGGCACGCGCGTCTCGAGCGACTGCCCCCCGGGCCCGCTGAGTCGGAATCCCGTGTGGGCGGGGTGCTCCTCGGTGAGCTCGACCCGCCACTCCGCGTCGACTCCCTCGCGCGCCGTGATCGTCGTGACCGGGATGCGCGCCGACTCGACGACCCGCTCGCCGTACGCCGAGTCGAGTGACACGACGCCGCGGCGCCCGCGGTCGGGCTGGAAGAGCGGCAGCTTCGCCTGGAAGTACTCCTCCATGTCGGCGTAGTCGTCGAGATGGTCGTGGCTGAGATTGGTGAACCCGACGACGTCGAACACGATGCCGTCGACCCGATGCCGGCTGAGGGCCTGAGCGCTGACCTCCACGGCGACCGCGCGGACGCCGGCCTCGCGCATGCGCGCGAGCAGTGCGTGCATCTCGCTCGACTCGGGCGTCGTCAGCCGGCTGACGACGGTCAGGTCGCCGATCTTCCGCTCGGCGGTCGACGACAGACCCGTGACGAGACCGAGCTGGCGCAGGATTCCGTCGAGCAGGTAGGCCGTGGAGGTCTTGCCGTTGGTTCCCGTGACGCCGAGCAGCAGCGGCGGCTCCTCCGTCGTGCGGTACACCCACGCCGAGAGCTCGCCGAGGGCGGCGCGCGGGTCGTCGACGACGAGGATCGGGAGCGGGGCATCCTCGGCGATCACCGCGCCCGCACGATCGGTCAGGAGCGCGACGGCACCGGCCTCGGCCGCCTCGGCCGCGAACTCGGCGCCGTGGCGGTTCTGCCCCTGGACGCCCACGTAGAGATCGCCCGGTCGCAGGTCGCCGGTCGCGAGCGTGATGCCGGTGACCTCCAGGCCGTCGACGCGGCCGCGAACGACCTCGAGGGCGAAGGCGTCGACGAGCCCGCCGAGCGGCCGCGCGGAGGGGTGCTCGGGCCGCAGGACAGGGGGTATGCGACCGGACAACACGACCTCTTTCTCGACGGTGGCCTACCAGGTGAGGGGCAGGCGCTGGGCGGGCTGCGTCGAGGGCGGCACCCGGAACGTCTTCAGCACTTGCGTCATGATCGACCGGAAGGTGGGCGCCGCGGCAGCCGACGTCTTCATCGTATCGGGCTTCGCGAAGGTGACCACGACGACGAACCGGGGATCGTCGCCGGGCGCGATGCCCGCGAGCGAGACGATGCGCTGCCCGCCGTATCGCCCGTTCTCGGCGACCTCGGCCGTTCCCGTCTTCGCGGCCACTCGGTAGCCGGGGATGGTCAGTTGCGACGACAGGAAGCCATCGGTCACGACCGACTCCAGGATGCTCACGGTCGTGTCGGCCGCCTCCTCCGAGAGGATCCGCTCGCCCTCGCCCGTCGGCTGCATCGTGACGGTTCCGTCGGTGCGCCGGCAGCCCGCGACAAGGGTGAGCGGCATGCGCACACCGCCGTTGGCGATGGCCTGGTATGCGCTCGCGACCTGCGCGCTCGTCGCCGTCATGCCCTGGCCGAACATCTGCGTGAAGGCGCTGTGGCCGTCGATCGAGGCGGGATCCTGGATGTATCCGCCCTCCTCCCCGAGGAATCCCACGTCGGTCGGCGCGCCGAGCCCGTATCGCGTGAGCATCTCGGCGCGCTGCTCGAGGCTCGTGCGCTCGATGAGCATCGAGGTGCCGACGTTGGATGAGTTCATGAGAATCCCCGCCGTCGTGAGCGGCAGGTCGCCGTGAGCCCACGCATCGCCGATCGTGTAGTTCAGGATCGTCGAGTAGCGCCCCGGCACGGTGAAGCGCTCGAGGGGATTCGTGACGCCTTCGTCGAGGAGGGCGGCGAAGGTGAGGGCCTTGATCGTCGAACCCGGCTCGTAGGGGGCGGTGAAGCTCCGTGCTCCGAGGTTGTCGATGGGAGTGCCGTCGACGTCGTTGGGATCGACGGTCGGCCAATCGGCGGCGGCGATGATCGCGCCGTCGGCGACGCGCACGACGAAAGCCGTCGCCCAGTCCGCGCCGATCGCGGTGCCCTGCTCTGCGATCGCCTGCTGCGCGAACCACTGCACATCCGAATCGATCGTGAGCTCGAGCGTGCCGCCGTCGATCGGCTGCGTGTCGACGACCGTCGTGCCGGGCAGCCTCACGCCGTCGGCACCGCGTTCGTAGGTCGATGTGCCGTCGGTCGCGTCGAGGCACTCGTCCGCCGACAGTTCGAGACCGGTCTGCGGCCCGTCGGTGCCGAGGAATCCCACGAGGTTGCCCGCGACCTGGCCGTTGGGGTACGAACGCGCCGGTTGCCGCTCGAAGTACACCCAGGGGATCCGCAGTTCGCGCACCGCCTGATACACCTCGGTCTCGACGCCGCGGGCGAGGTAGGCGAAGTCGTCGTCGGGGTCGGCGGCCAGTTCGGCGTCGACGAGGGACTGCAAGGCGGCGGGGTCCTGCCCGGTGAGCGCGCCGATCTGCACGAGCGACTCCCACACGGTGCGGGTGATGCGCTCATCCGACGATTCGTCGACGATCGACGAGGGGGCGACGAATCGCGGCGAGACGGTGATGTCGTAGCGGTAGACGGTGTCGGCGAGCACGACCCCGTTGCGATCGGTGATGTCGCCACGTGCGCCGTACAGGGTCTGCGGGATCGACCGGCGGGCCTCCGACTGCTCGGCGAGCTCGCCCGCTCGTACGACCTGGATGTCGACGAGGCGGACGAAGAAGGCGAGCATGACCGCGGCGAGCAGCACGACGGTCAGCGCGAGTCGGCGGCGCGTGCGGCGGACGGCGATCACGCTGGCGTCCTCCCCCCAGGGTCGTGCGGTCTCGATGCGGTCGTGCGGTCGGCGCGGTCAGTTCGTGAGCGGAGACGGGATGGTCGTCGCGCCTGCGGGGGCAGTTCCCTGGCCCGATGACGCGGGTGCCGTGTCGCCCGACGGTACGGTCGGGCCCGAGGCTACCGACCCCGACGTCGACGGCCCGGCAGAAACGCCCGCAGCCTCCCCTGTCGACGCCGGAGTCACCAGCGGCACGTCGGCCAGCAGCACATTGCCGATCATGCTGTCGCGCCCGTCGAGCACTCCGGCCCCGGCGCCTGCAGCGACGGGCGCTCCGAGCACCGTCGCATCCGCCAGCCGCAGATATGCGGGGCTGGCGTTGGCGACCATGCCGAGGGATTCGGCGTTGGCCGCGAGATTCTGCGGAGATCGCAGGGTGTCGAGGCTCTCCGTGAGCATCTGGGCGTTGCGGTCGAGCTCGACCGCCTCGCCCTGAAGGGCGGAGATGCGGTAGGCGCCCTCGGAGAGGGTGATCGACAGCAGCAGCTGGGCGAGCAGGATCGCGAAGGCGCCCGCGGTGGACACCACGGCGTAGATCGCCTTCGGTCGCGACCGGCGCTGCGCACGCGTCGGCACGACCTCCACGGGCCGCGGCCCCCGGCGGGGAGCCGGGGCCGCGTACCGCTGGGGGGTCGTCGGGGCGAACGCCGCGCTCACGCTGCCGGCCTCACTCGCTCGGCCGCGCGCAGGCGAACGGGGATCGCTCGCGGGTTCGTCGCGCGCTCCTGCTCGCTCGCGAGCTCGGCGCCGCGCACGAGCAACCGGAATCGGGGAGCGTGCTCGGGCAACTCGACGGGGAGTCCGGCGGGCGCCGTCGAGCGGATGCGCGCCGCGAACTCCCGCTTGACGATGCGGTCCTCGAGCGACTGGTACGCGAGAACGACGATGCGACCGCCGACGGAGAGCGCGTCGAGAGCAGCGGGAAGAGCCGCCTCGAGAGCGGCGAGCTCCCCGTTCACCTCGATGCGGAGGGCCTGGTAGACGCGCTTCGCCGGATGGCCGGTGCGGTACGCCGAGCGGGGTGTCGCGTCGAAGATGATCCGGTTCAGCTGCGTGCTGCGCTCGATCGCCTCGACGTCGCGAGCCTCGACGATGCGGCGCGCGTAGCGGGGGGCGAGCTTCTCCTCGCCGTACGCGTAGAAGATGCGGCGCAACTCCGACTCCGGGTATTCGGCGAGGATCGTGGCGGCGGTGACGCCCGAGGTGCGATCCATGCGCATGTCGAGGGGGGCGTCCTGCGCGTAGGCGAAGCCGCGTTCGGCCTCGTCGAGCTGCATCGACGACACCCCGAGATCGAAGAGCACGGCATCGACCGCGGCGATGCCGAGAGCGTCGAGCGCCGCGCGCAGCCCGTCATAGACGGTGTGCACGGGGCGGAAGCGGTCGCCGTACGCGGCGAGCCTCTCGATCGACGCCGCGAGGGCATCGGTGTCGCGGTCGAGCCCGACGACGGTGAGCGCGGGGAACCGCTCGAGCGCGGCAGCGGCGTGCCCGCCGAGGCCGAGCGTCGCGTCGACCATGACGGCCCCCTCGCGCTCGAGAACGGGCGCGAGGAGCTCGAGCGTGCGCTCGAGCAGCACGGGAGTGTGGCGGATGTCTGTCATCGGATTCCGGATCGGGGAACGCGGGGTCCGGATCCCCATCCGTGCGACCTGGCACCGGGGAAGGGATGTCAGGGCGGAAACGGCTGGGAGTCCGGCTCTCGCGGTCAGAAGAGGCCCGGGATCACCTCCTCCTCGGTGTTCGAGAATGCTTCTTCCCGTTCGGCGTAGTAGGCGTTCCAGGCCTCCGTCGACCAGATCTCGGCTCGATCGCCGGCGCCGATGACCGTGAGCTCGCGGCCGAGGCCGGCGTAGTCGCGCAGCGTCGCGGGGATCGTCACGCGGTGCTGCTTGTCGGGGATCTCGTCGCTCGCGCCCGAGAGGAAGAGGCGCACGTATTCGCGAGCGACCTTGCTCGTCAGCGGAGCCTGCTTGATCTTCGCGACCTGCTCGGCGAAACCGGCGGCGCTGAACACGTAGATGCAGTGCTCCTGACCGCGAGCGAGGACGAGTCCGCCGGCGAGCTCATCGCGGAACTTGGCCGGGAGGATGATGCGGCCCTTCTCGTCGAGCTTGGGGGTGTGCGTGCCGAGGAACACGGTTCGCCCCCCTTCTTCTCCGGCCGGAAGATCCTGGTGACCTCCACTTTACTCCACAATGCTCCACTTAACAACGATCCTGAGCAACTGTAGCCCGAAATGGGGGCGTCGTGGCCCGGAATTACTGGCGCAGAGGGGGTGGAGGGATTCACGCGAAGATCCGGAAACTCGCCGCACCTTGCGCCCGAGGGGGCGCGCAAGGGCGTCGAACCGGGCCGTACGCGCGCGGAATCCGGGTCGGCTGCTCGCCCACCACGATTCAGAGAAGGAGTGAGAACGCCCCGGGGAGGGAAGTGGAGCGCTTTGGGGAGTCGGCACCGCGGTCGAGGTCGCGGCACACGAAGTCGGGGGCCGACCGATGCGGTCGACCCCCGACGAGGACTGGGGAGAGCGGGCGGGCTAGTGTCGTGCGTCTGAATCTCGTTGACGGGTGGCGTGGGGAAGGATCTCGTCGGCTGTCTTGCTCCAGCTGAAGGGACGACAGCGGTCGTTCCAGCCCTGGATGAAGCGCTCGATCGCGGTGACGAGTTCCTTCACGGAGTCGAAAGAGCCGCGGCGGATCGCCTGCCGGGTGATGATGCCGAAGAACACCTCCACCAGGTTCAGCCATGACCCCGAGGTCGGGGTGAAGTGCATCGTGATCCGGGGATTCTTCTCCAACCAGGCCTGGATCTCGGCGTGCTTGTGCGTGTGGTAATTGTCCGCGACAACACACAGGCGCTCCCCGGGGTAGGCGCGGGCGACGCGTTTCATGAAGTCCAGGAACTCGGCCTTGCCGTGCCGGTCGTAGCACTTATCGGTGATCTTCCCGGTGGCGACCTCCAGTGCCGCGAACAGCGTCGTGGTGCCGTTGCGCTTGTAGTCATGGGTGGCCTTCTCCGGCAGGCCGGGCCGCAACGGCAGGATCGGGGCGGTGCGGTTCAACGCCTGGATCTGGCTCTTCTCGTCCACGCACAACACGATCGCGTTCTCCGGCGGCGCCAGATACAGCCCGATCACCTCGCGCACCTTCGCCTCCAGCTGCGGATCGGTGGAGAACTTGAACGTCTCGCGCCGCCAGGGCTTCACCTGGTACTTCCGCCACGCCCGGGCCACCGTGGCGTCCCCGACGCCCAGCTGGCGGGCGAGCAGACGGGTGGACCAGTGCGTGACCGCGAGCCTCTCCGGCGGCGCATCCAGCGTCGCCGCCAGGATCGCCGCATCGTCGATGACCTTCGGTCTGCCGCTGCGCGGCTCGTCCTCCAGTCCGACCACCCCGCTCGCCGCGAACCGATCCCGCCACTTGATCACCGTCGGACGTGACACGCCCAGCCGTCGCGACACCGCCGAGGTGCCCGCCCCGTCCGCGACCGCCAACACGATCCGCGCCCGTTCCGCCCGCCCCGAGGCCACCGTCGAGGATCGCGTCCACGACGTCAGCAGCGCACGATCGGCCTCGCTGAGCTCCACAACTGATGATGACATGACTCATCATCCCACACTGTCAACTAACTAATGACGCGCGACACTAGGTGCCCTGGTCGCTGTCGCGGCGACGTTCCCATCGCTCGTTCATGGCCTCCATGAACGATGATCGCTTCGGGGCCGACCCGGGACGATCGGGAGTCGCAGCACGAGTGGACGATGTCGATCCGGCGCTCGGCGCGAGGACGAGCAGGACGCCGGCGAGCATCAGGGCGAAGCCGATGACGCCCACGAGGGGCTGACGCACGATGACGCCCGCGACGAGCGTCGCGACGCCGGCGACGGAGAGGAGGGCACCGAGCACGATCTGGGTGTAGTTCGGGCGACCGCGGCGACCGGAGACGGTCGCGACGAAGTCGGCGTCGTTCTGGTAGAGGTTGCGCTCCATCTCTTCGAGGAGACGCTGCTCCTGTTCCGACAGCGGCATGTGTGGACCCCTTGGTACGAACGGGCTGGGAGGTTCCCACCGTCTTACCATTCTAGGCTCGCGGCGCTCGATAGGCTAGGCGAGTGCCTGAGAGATTGCGGTTAGTCGACCTGGTCAACGCACGATTGGACGAGTTCCTGACCGCCCGCGCGAACCACCTCTCCACGGTCGCCGACGAACTCGACGTCTTCATCGAGGCGAGCCGCGATCTGCTGAGCGGCGGGAAGCGATTCCGCGCTCTCTTCGCCTACTGGGGGTGGCACTCCGTCGCCGGCGCCGTCAGACCCGACGACCTGCTCGCCGATCTCGACGAGCACCCCGAGCTCGACGCCGTCGTCTCGCTCGCGGCGGCGCTGGAGATCTTCCACGCCGCGGCGCTCGTGCACGACGACATCATGGACAGGTCGGACACTCGCCGGGGCATGGCGTCGGCCCACCGGCGCTTCGAGGCCGATCACGTCGCGCGGGAATGGGTCGGCTCCGCTCCGTCGTACGGCATGTCCTCGGCGCTGCTGCTCGGCGATCTCCTCCTCGGCTGGAGCGACGAGCTTCTCGCCGAGGGGCTCTCGGCGGTCGCGGACCGCTCCGCCACGCGGCGGGCACGGAGCGAGTTCCACCTCATGCGCACCGAGGTGACGGCCGGTCAGTACCTCGACATCCTCGAGGAGGTCGCCTGGCGCTCGGCGGCCGAGGATGAGCTGCTCCCCCGCGCCCACCGCGTCGTGGTCTACAAGTCCGCGAAGTACTCGATCGAGGCGCCACTCGCGCTCGGCGGGCTGATGGCAGGCGGCACGGCGGAGCAGGTGAGTGCTCTGCGCGCCTTCGGCCTGCCGC
This sequence comes from Microbacteriaceae bacterium X2B, assembly GCA_005502445.1. GTDB lineage: Bacteria > Actinomycetota > Actinomycetes > Actinomycetales > Microbacteriaceae > Microcella. The sequence goes on along the minus strand of SCPB01000014.1, from coordinate 32,967 downwards.
TCGGTGTCGCCTTCCAGCTGCGCGACGATCTGCTCGGCGTGTTCGGCGACCCCGTCGTCACCGGCAAGCCCGCGGGTGACGATCTACGCGAGGGCAAGCGCACGGTGCTCATCGCGCTCGCTCGACGCGCCCTGCCCGGTTCGGCGGTGCGCCTGATCGACGAGCTGCTCGGCGACCCCGAGCTCACCGACCACCAGATCTCGACCCTGCAGGCGACGATCCGCGACAGCGGCGCGGTCGACACGGTCGAGCAGATGATCTCCCGCTCGGTCCGCGAGGCGGTCGCCGCGATCGAGAGCGCACCGCTCAGCCGATCCGCCCGCTCCGAGCTCGTCGGGCTGTCGCAGCTCGTGACCCGCCGCGCGCACTGACACGGCGGCATCCGCGCCTCGTCGTCAGAACGCCATCGCCTGGGCGACCCGGCGCACCTCGGCCTTCCGACCGCTCCGCAGAGCCTCGACGGGCGAGGTTCCGAGCACATCGTCGACGGACAGCATCCAGTCCATCGCCTCCTCGTCGGTGAAACCGTTGTCGGCGAGGAGGATGAGCGTGCCGCGCAACTCGTGCAGCGGCTCGCCCTCGCGCAGGAACTCCTCGGGCACGACGAGAACGCGGTCGCGGCGGACGCCGAGCAGCTGGCGATCCTCCAGCAGGCGATGGATGCGGCCGGGCGAGACCCCGAGCAGGTCGACGAGGTCGGGGACGGTCAGCCAGCGGCTGGAGTCAGCGGTCACGCAACCAGGGTGCCATGAACCGCGGACCGAGATGCGCGTGCCCGTATGTTACGAACATGTAAACGCAAATCACTTTTGCCTCATTGGTTCACATCAGTGTTAATGTGTAACGGCGGACGGGGATCCGCGTGCGGCCGACGATGGTCGCGAAGGCAACGGGAGGGGACGGCTCCATGACCGAGCTCGGCCGGAACGGCGACCAGTCGTGCACGATCGACGACGAACGACTGGCTCGCGAGCAGGAGGAGGCGCGGGCGCGCGCGCGGGCGGTCTTCGGCGGGCTCGCCCCGCGTCAGGGCGCGGTGATCGCACGGAACCCGATCGCCGCCTCCCCCGCATCGACCCGCACGGCGCCGCGCGCTGCGACGCGTGCGCGCAGCGCAGCCCTCAGCACGATGCCGCTCGTTCTCACGGGCGCGATCGCACTCGGTCTCGGCCTGACGGGGCCTGTCGAACCGGCGCATGCCGCACCGCGCAAGCCCCTCGCCCCGAAGCCGCAGCTGGCGGGCGGCGCCTCGACGCTGCGCGCAGCGCTCGCCCAGGTCGGTGCCGCGATCACCCCGGGCGCGATGAGCACCGCTGCCGTCGCGACGAGTGCCGCGCCCGCCCTCTACGTCGTCGAAGCCGGCGACACCGTCTCGGCGATCGCGGCCCGCTTCGGGCTCTCGACCGCGGGCGTGCTCGCCCTCAACGGACTCAGCTGGAAGTCGGTGATCTTCCCGGGTCAGGTGCTCAAGCTGACGAACGCCCCCACGAAGGCAGCGACCGCGTCGACCCCGGTTCTCGCGGGCGGCAACTACCAGATCCGATCGGGCGACACCGTCTCGGCGATCGCGGCCCGCTTCGGCGTCTCGGCGCAGTCGATCCTCGACGCCAACGGGCTCGGCTGGTCGAGCATCATCTACCCCGGTCAGTCGCTCGTGATCCCGGGCACGACGAGCGCTCCGCCCGCGCCCGCCGCGGCGCCCGCCGTCGAGAACGTCTCGGCCGTGACGTCAATGCCCGTCGCCGAGCGCCCTGTGCTGCCGGGCGGCCCAGCTCCCGTGGCCGGGTCGAGTTCCGCGGGGGCCCCGACGATCCACCCTCTCGGCGCGGACGGGCGCACCCACGCCGCGACGATCATCCGGGTCGGTCGAGAGCTCGGCGTCCCCGACTACGGCATCGTCATCGCCCTCGCGACGGCGATGCAGGAATCCTCGATGCGAAACCTCTCGTGGGGCGACCGGGACTCCGTCGGCCTCTTCCAGCAGCGGCCCAGCACCGGCTGGGGAACGCCCGAGCAGCTGCAGGATCCGGCCCACGCTGCCCGGCTGTTCTACCTCGGGAACGGCGAGCGCACCCGCGGGCTGCTCGACATCGCCGGCTGGCAGTCGATGAGCCTGACGCGGGCGGCCCAGTCGGTGCAGATCTCGGCCTACCCCGACTACTATGCGAAGTGGGAATCGAGCGCCTGGGCCTGGCTCTACGAACTGACCTAGGCCGTGTGGCGCGGGCCCTGACATCGGGCTCCGACCTAGACTGGGGCGGGTGAGCACCTCGACGACCGACCCCATGATCGGGCGGCTCATCGACGGTCGGTACCACGTGCGGTCACGCATCGCGCGCGGCGGGATGGCGACCGTCTACCTCGCCACGGATCAACGCCTGGAGCGCCTCGTCGCGGTCAAGATCATGCACGTCCACCTCGCCGACGACAGCCAGTTCAAGGCCCGGTTCATCCAGGAGGCCCGCTCCGCCGCGCGCCTCGCGCACCCCAACGTCGTCAACGTGTTCGACCAGGGGCAGGACGCCGAGTCGGCGTACCTCGTCATGGAGTACCTGCCCGGCATCACCCTGCGCGAACTGCTCCAGGAGTACGGGGCGCTGACCCCCCAGCAGACCATCGACATCGTCGAGGCGATCCTCGCCGGACTCGCAGCCGCCCACAAGGCGGGCATCGTTCATCGCGACCTCAAGCCCGAGAACGTGCTGCTCGCCGACGACGGCCGCATCAAGATCGGCGACTTCGGCCTCGCGCGAGCTGCCTCGGCGGCGACCGCAGCAGGCGCAGCGCTGCTCGGCACGATCGCCTACCTCTCGCCCGAGCTCGTCACGCGCGGCATCGCCGACACCCGCAGCGACATCTACGCCGTCGGCATCATGATGTTCGAGATGCTCACGGGCGAGCAGCCGTACAAGGGCGAGCAGCCGATGCAGATCGCCTACCAGCACGCCAACGACTCGGTTCCTGCGCCGAGCACGATCAACCCCGACGTGCCCGCCGAGCTCGATGAGCTCGTGCTGTGGGCCACCGCACGCGACCCGGAGCAGCGGCCCGCCGACGCGCGCGCCCTGCTCGATCAGGTCACCGAGACCGCGCGCTCGCTCGAGACCTCGCTCTCGGCGACCGGGCCGCAGAAGACCATGGTCTTCACGACGCCGCTCGTGAGCCGGTCGAGCACGGCCGAGACGCAAGTGCTCGGCGTACGCGGCGGTGCGGGGCCGGCGACGACGGCGCCCGGCGCGCCATCGTCCGCGACGGGCGAGCTCGCGCGCGCGACGTCGTCTCGCCGCCGACGGGGCTGGATCCTGCTCGCGCTCGTCCTCGCCCTCGCGGGGCTCGCGGCCGGCATCGGCTGGTGGTTCGGCGCGGGGCCCGGCGCGATGGTCACGATCGCCGACGTCCGCGGCCAGTCCCCTGATTCCGCCCGGGCGGGCCTGCTCGACCAAGGCCTGCTCGTGAGCGACGAGATGTCGCGGGCCTTCGATCTCGAGATCGCCGCCGGGCAGGTGCTCGGCACCGACCCGCCCGCGGGCGAGGCCGTGCCGCGCGAGAGCACCGTGACGATCATCGTCTCCCGGGGTCCCGAGCCGACCACGGTGCCCGCGATCGCCGGCGTTCCGGAGGCTGAGGCCCGGCAGCTGCTCGACGACGCCGGCTTCGTGGTCGACGAGAAGCCGATCGCGCAGATCGACGCCGGGATCGCACCCGGCTCCGCGATCGGTGTCGTCTCGATCGGCGAGGACGGCGCCGAGACCGCCCTGGCCGAGGGCGGCGAGTCCTTCCGCGGCACGGAGGTGTCGCTCATCGTCTCGCTCGGGCCGCTGCCCGACGTCGTCGGCGTCGAGCCGGCGACCGCCGCCGCGGCGTTCGAGGCGCTCGGTCTCACCGCGGTCGTGGGCGGGGATTCCGAGTTCTCCACCGACATCGCCGAAGGCCTCGTGCTGCGCGCCGTGGCCGCCGAGGAGGGGCCGATCCGGCCGGGCGACGCCTTCACCCTCATCGTCTCGCGCGGGCCCGACCTCGTGGAGGTGCCGGAGGTCGTCGGCCTCACCATCCGCGAAGCGGTCGACATCCTCCTGGCTGCAGACTTCCAGGTCGACGTTCGCACGGTTATCCCCGAGGACCAGTGGGACAACGGCCTCGCGGTCGTCACGAGCATCGAGCCCGAGGCCGGCACGCGGCAACTGCGCGGATCGACCATCATCGTCCGAGCCGTCTTCTAGCGGCTGACCTCAGGCGCGCTGCGCGCGGCTGAGCTCCTCGGCGACGAGGAACGACAGCTCGAGCGACTGCATGTGGTTCAGGCGCGGGTCGCACAGCGACTCGTAGCGCGTCGCGAGGGTCTGCTCGTCGATCATCTCCGAGCCGCCGAGGCACTCCGTGACGTCGTCGCCCGTGAGCTCGACGTGGATGCCGCCGGGGTGCGTCCCGGCATCGCGGTGCGCCTCGAAGAAGCCCTTCACCTCGTCGACGACATCGTCGAAGCGTCGCGTCTTGTATCCCGTCGGGGTCGTGAGCCCGTTGCCGTGCATGGGGTCGGAGACCCACAGCGGCGTGGCGTCGAAGCGCTGGATCGCCTCGAGCAGCGGCGGCAGGGCATCCCGGATGCGCCCCGCCCCCATGCGCGTGATGAAGGTGATGCGGCCGGGCTCGCGATCGGGGTCGAGCACGTCGATGAGCCGCTCCATCGTCTCGGGAGTCGTCGACGGCCCGAGCTTGATGCCGATGGGGTTGCGGATGCGGCGGAAGAAGTCGACGTGGGCCCCGTCGAGGTCGCGCGTGCGCTCGCCGATCCACAGGAAGTGCGCGCTCGTGGTGTAGGGCAGGCCGGTGCGCGAGTCGATGCGCGTCATGGGGCGCTCGTAGTCCATGAGCAGGCCCTCGTGGCTCGAGTAGAACTCGACGCGCTTGAGCTCGTCGAAGTCGGCTCCCGCCGCCTCCATGAACTTGATGGCGCGGTCGATCTCCTTCGCCAGGCCCTCGTAGCGCTGGTTGGCGGGGTTCTCGGCGAAGCCCTTGTTCCAGCTGTGCACCATGCGGAGGTCGGCGAAACCGCCCTGCGTGAACGCGCGGATGAGGTTCAGCGTCGATGCGCTCGTGTGGTAGCCCTTCACGAGCCGTGCGGGGTCCGCCTCGCGCGACTGCGGCGTGAAGTCGTAGCCGTTGACGATGTCGCCGCGGTAGGCGGGGAGGGTCACCTCGCCACGGGTCTCGGTGTCGCTCGAGCGGGGCTTGGCGAACTGGCCGGCCATCCGGCCCATCTTGATGACGGGCATCGAGGCGCCGTAGGTGAGCACGACGGCCATCTGCAGGATCGTCTTGACGCGGTTCCGGATCTGGTCGGCCGTCGCCCCGGCGAAGGTCTCGGCGCAGTCGCCGCCCTGCAGGAGGAAGGCGTCGCCGCGCGCGGCGCGCGCCAGGCGCTCGCGCAGCTGGTCGACCTCTCCTGCGAAGACGAGCGGCGGCATCGAGGCGAGCTCGGCGGAGGCGGAGGCGACGGCCGCGGGGTCGGGCCAGCTCGGCTGCTGCTTGATCGGCAGCGTTCGCCAGTGGTCGAGCCCCGCGATCACGGCGGGATCGGCGGAGACGACGGTTTCGGTCGGGTCGACCACGGTGGAACGTCCTTCGCTGCGAGAGGGAGAGGGGGTGAGGCTCGGATGCGGCCTGCAGGCCGCTCGATCGAGCCTAGCCGAGCGACGACGCCGCTCAGCGCGCGTTCGCGGGGCGCTTGTCCTTCACGGTCGTCGCGTAGACGTCGTGGTATTCCTGGCCACTCAGGCGGTTGAGCTCGTACATGATCTCGTCGGTGATCGACCGGAGCACGAAGCGGTCGGATTCGAGGCCCGCGAACCGCGAGAAGTCGAGCGGTTCGCCGAAGACGATGCCGGGGCGCAGGACCTTGGGGATCCGCACGCCGATCGGCATGACCTTCTCGGTGTCGATCATCGCGACGGGCACGACCGTGGCCCCTGACTCCAGGATCATGCGCGCCACCCCCGTGCGGCCGCGATACATGACGCCGTCGGGACTGCGCGTGCCCTCGGGGTAGATGCCGAGCGCGAGTCCTTCGGAGAGCACGCGGAGCCCGGTGTTGAGCGCGGCCTCGCTCGCCTTGCCGCCCGAGCGGTCGATGGGCAACTGACCGCTCGCCTCGAAGAAGAATCGCGTGAGCCGGCCTTTCAGCCCCGTGCCCGTGAAGTAGTCGCTCTTGGCGAGGAAGACGACCCGCCGGTCGAGCACGAGCGGCAGGAAGATTGAGTCGACGAACGAGAGGTGATTGCTCGCGAGGATGACCGGGCCCGTCCGCGGGACGTTCTCGATTCCGCGCACCCAGGGCCGGAACACCGTCAGGAGGATCGGACCGATGACGAGGTTCTTCATGAGCCAGTAGAACATCGTCGCTCCCTCCTGCTCGTGCTGCCCGGCCTCAACCCTATGCCCCGCCGCTCAGCCGTCGAGGTTCGCGGCGTGGATGCGGGCGAGGTCGGCAGCGCCCACGACGCCCGCATCGTTGACGAGCTGGGCGGTCACGAATACGGGCTCCGGGTGATAGCCGCGCGCCGGCAGATGGGCGAGGTAGGCCTCGCGCACGGGGTCGAGCAGCAGGTCGCCGGCGACAGAGACGCCCCCGCCGAAGACGAACATCGCGGGATCGAGCACGGCGGAGAGGCTCGCGCAGGCCTGCCCGAGCCACCGGCCCAGCTGGGCGAGGGCGTGCAGGGCTCCCGGGTCGTGCCCGCTGATGAGCTCCGCGAGGATGCCCCCGTCGAGCCTGCCGTGCTGCTCGCGCGCATCGGCGAGGGCGAGTCCGATGCCGCCGGCGTCGGCGATCTCGTTGGCCATGCGCAGCAGGGCCCGGCCGGAGCCGTACTGCTCGATGCAGCCGCGCGCGCCGCATCCGCAGGGCAGGCCGTCGGGGACGACGCGGAGGTGGCCGAGCTCTCCGGCGGTCCCGAACCCGCCGCGCAGCAGCCGATCGCCCGTCACGATCGCTCCGCCGACGCCCGTGCCGATCGTGAGCATGGTCATATCGCGCACGTCACGAGCCGCGCCGAAGCGGAACTCGGCCCAGCCCGCAGCGTTCGCGTCGTTGTCGATCGTCACGTCCATGCCGAGGCGCTCGCGGAGCCGATCGCGGAAGGGCTCGTTGCGCCAGTTGATGTTGGGCGCGTAGTACACGGTCGACTGCTGGGAGTCGATGAACCCGGCGGCGGCGACGCCGGCCGCGACGACATCACGACCGGCGCTGAGACTCCGAACCATCTCCACGACGATCTCGACGATCTCGTGGGGGTCGCCGGCAGGTGTCGGCCGTCGATCGTCGACGACGATCGACCCGTCGTCGGCGACAAGCGCGCCGGCGATCTTCGTTCCGCCGATGTCGACTCCCACAGCATGCACGAGCAGTGAGTCTAGTGAGGCGGATCAGCCGCCGCGCGCGCGCACGGCACGGCTAGAGTAGAGAGAACAACCTGTCCTCCGACGGTGCCAAAGGAGTTGCCGTGCAAGAATTCGTCGTCCCGGCCGTCGTCACGCCCGACCCCGATGCGAACACGACCGATCTGCTCGTCGACCGGGTGAGGGTCGACCCCGACGCCGCGCTCTTCTCGCTCCCGACCGCCGACGGCGGCTGGAGCGACGTCACCGCCGGGGAGTTCCACCGTCAGGTGGTCGCCCTCGCCAAGGGCTTCATGGCCGCGGGGGTCGAACCCGGCGACAAGATCGGGTTCATGTGCAAGACCCGCTACGAGTGGACGCTCGTCGACTTCGCCGCGTGGTTCGCCGGCGCCGTGCTCGTCCCGATCTACGAGACGAGCTCGCCGAGCCAGATCCAGTACATCCTGGACGACTCCGGCGCGCGCGCCCTTATCGTCGAGACCGCCGACCACTTCGCCCGATACGACGAGGTCGCGGGCGACCTGCCGCACGTCACGCGCGTGTGGCAGATGCATCTCGGCGACCTCGACAAGCTCGCCGCCGACCCGGGGGCGATCACCGACGAGCAGCTCGAGAAGCGCCGCCGCCTGGCCAAGGGCGCCGACCTGGCCACGCTCATCTACACCTCGGGGTCGACGGGAACCCCGAAGGGGTGCATCCTCTCCCACTCCAACTTCGTCGAGACCTGCCGCAACGCCGCGGTGGCGATGAAGGAGGTCGTCGCGCCCGGCTCGTCGACGCTGCTGTTCATCACGACGGCGCACATCTTCGCGCGGTTCATCTCCATCCTCGCCGTGCACTCCGGCGCGAAGGTCGGCCACCAGGCCGACACCAAGCAGCTCCTCGCGGCGCTCGGCTCGTTCAAGCCCTCCTTCCTGCTCGCCGTGCCGCGCGTGTTCGAGAAGGTCTACAACTCCGCCGAGCAGAAGGCCGAAGCCGGCGGCAAGGGCAAGATCTTCCGGAAAGCGGCCGATGTCGCCGTCGCGCATTCCCAAGCGCTCGATGCCGGCCACGTGCCGTTCGGGCTCTCGCTCCAGTTCGCGATCTTCGACCGGCTCGTGTACTCGAAGCTCAAGGCCGCCATGGGCGGGCGCGTGCAGTACGCCGTCTCGGGCTCGGCGCCCCTCGGCCCGCGCCTCGGCCACTTCTTCCGCAGCCTCGGCATCAGGATTCTCGAAGGCTACGGCCTCACCGAGACGACCGCCCCGGCGACCGTCAACCTGGTGAACAAGTTCAAGATCGGCACGACCGGTCCAGCCCTCCCCGGCGTCGGCGTGCGCATCGACGACGACGGCGAGATCCTCGTCAAGGGCGTCAACGTCTTCGGCGGCTACTGGAAGAAGCCGGAGGCGACCGCCGAGGTCATGGACGGCGAGTGGTTCCGCACCGGCGACATCGGCGCGCTCGACGACGACGGCTACCTCACGATCACCGGCCGGAAGAAGGAGATCCTGGTCACGGCAGGCGGCAAGAACGTCGCCCCCGCCGCGCTCGAGGATCCCATCCGGTCGAACCCCATCGTCGGCCAGGTCGTGGTCGTCGGCGATCAGAAGCCCTTCATCGCGGCGCTCGTGACGCTCGACCCCGAGATGCTGCCCGTCTGGCTCAACAACAACGGCGAGGACGCCACGATGCCCCTCGCCGACGCCGTGGCGCACCCGAAGGTGCTCGCCGAGGTCCAGCGATCGATCGATGCGGCGAACAGCCGCGTGTCGCGCGCCGAGTCGATCCGCAAGTTCACGATCCTGCCCGTCGAGTTCACCGAGGCGAGCGGGCACCTGACGCCCAAGATGAGCATCAAGCGCGGCGTCATCGTGGACGACTTCTCCGGAGCGATCGAGGCGATGTACGCCAGCGCACCGTCGACGCAGGGCATCTCGCTCCAGCAGTAGGGGGCATCAGATCAGCGGACGAACCACCCCGCGTGACGGATGGCGCGCATCGCCTCGCGCTTGACCTCCGGCTCGAGACCTTCGACGTACAGCTTGCCGTCCAGATGATCGGTCTCGTGCTGCAGGGCCTGGGCCAGCACACCCTCCCCCGCGATCTCGACCGGGGAGCCGTCGAGATCGACGCCGGTGACGCGGGCCCAGGGGTGTCGGCGGCGGGCGAAGCCGAAGCCGGGGATCGACAGGCACCCCTCGTCGACGGGCTCGGGCTCGCCGCGCACCTCGACGAGCCGGGGGTTGATGACGTAGCCGATCTCGTCGTCGATGTTGTAGCTGAAGGCGCGCAGGCCGACACCGATCTGGTTGGCCGCCACCCCGGCGCGACCCGGAACCCTCACGGTGTCGAGCAGGTCGTCGACGAGCCGGCGCAGCGCATCGTCGAATCTCACGACATCGTCGGTGCGCGACCGCAGGACGGGGTCGCCGAAGAGCCGGATGGGGCGGACGGTCATCGCGGCGGTCAGGAATCCCGGCGCTCGGGCATGCCATCGATGACGAGCCCGGCGAGCTCGCGCGCCGACTGGCGCGTCAGCGGGGCGAGGTCGTTCCAGTGGATGACCGAGCCGGCGGCGAGCTGCTCGTCGTAGGGGATGCGCACGATCTTTCGCACCCGAGAGGCGAAGTGGGCCTCGATCTCCTCGAGCTTGACGAGATTGGTGCCCTGGGTCGCGGTGTTGATCGCCACGACGGCGTTTCGGACGAGCTGGCCGTAGCCGTTCGCCTCGAGCCAGGTCAGCGTCTCGGAGGCGAGCCGGGCCTCGTCGACGCTGCCGCCGGACACGATCACGATCGAGTCGGCCCGTCGCAGCGTCGCGCGCATGACCGAGTGCACGATGCCCGTGCCGCAGTCGGTGAGCACGATCGAGTAGAAGCGCGCGGCGAGATCGGCGACGACGTTGTAGTCGTTCTCGTCGAAGGCCTCGGAGAGCATCGGGTCGGTGTCGGAGGCGAGGATGTCGAGGCGGGTCGCGTCGCGCGAGACGAGCTTCGTGAAGTCGGTGAAGCCCTGGATGCTCGCGGCCCGGTTGACGACGTCGCGCACGGTCGCGCGCGTCTGCTTCGTCACGCGCTCGGAGAGCGTGCCGCGATCGGGGTTGGCGTCGATCGCGATGATGCGATCCTCGCGGACCGATGCCAGCGCCATCCCCAGCAGGGTCGTGATCGTCGTCTTGCCGACCCCTCCCTTTCGCGTCAGCACCGGGACGAATCGCGCCCCGCCCTCGAGCACGGCGTCGATCCGCGCATCGAGCGCCTTGCGCGCTCTTACGCGGGCGGAGTCGCCGAGGTCGACGCGTGCGAAGGTCGCACGGTAGACGAATCGCTGCCACGCGCCTTCGGGAGCCGATCGCGGCCCGCGCCGCGGATCGATGAGTCGATCGGCCGTCAGCATCGCCGCGGACTCGGGGCCCATGTCGACGCCGGCGATGCGGTCGCGTCGCGAATAGTCGGAGACTGCGACCGAACCGGTGTCGGCGGGGCTCGCGGGCGTCGTGACCGCCGCGAGCGACAGGTCGGCGAGCGAGATCGTCGATGTCCCGCTCTCGATCACCCCGGCGACCGCGGGATCGACGCCCGTGTCGATGAGCGCGACGACCGACTCGTCGTCCGGAGGCTCATGAACGGGTGCCGGCAGTGAGACCTCGATGGTGAGGCTCGCGGGGATCGCGACCGCGAGGTCGTCGTGGCCCGAAGGCTCGAGGCCGTCGTCGATGGTGCGCTCGCGCTCGTCGAGGACGCCGGATTCGTCGCCCTGTGCGCGGTTCGCGACCATTCGCGACCCCTTCCTGTTCGATGGACGGCCCAGTTTAGCGCTCGAATGCGCGGGTCGCCGGGCGAAGGTTGAATCGGGCTCAGTCGATGACGACCAGCAGGTCGCCCGCTTCCACCTGCTGGGTCGCCGGGATCGCGATTCGCCGAACGGTTCCGGCGACGGGGCTCGTGATCGCCGCCTCCATCTTCATCGCCTCGATCGTCGCGATCGTCGCGCCGGCGTCGATCGTCTCGCCCTCGCCGACCTTGAGGGTGACGACCCCCATGAACGGAGCGGCGATCTGACCGGGCTGGGCGGGATCGGCCTTCTCCGCCTGCACGGTGTCGACGGCGATCGAGCGGTCGCGAACGGTCACCGGGCGCATCTGCCCGTTGAGCGTGGCCATGACGCTGCGCATGCCCTTCTCGTCGGGCTCGCCGATGGCCTCGAGGCTCACGAACAGACTGACCCCCTGCTCGATCTCGACGACGTGCTCGACCCCGGGCTTGAGGCCGTAGAGGTAATCGGGGGTTCGCAGCACGGAGAGGTCGCCGTACTGCTCGCGCACCTGCAGGAACTGTTGGGTGGGCTGCGGGAAGAGCAGCTGGTTGAGCGTGAGCCGACGCTCGTCTGTCGTGCCGTCGAGCTTCGTCTTCTGCTCGTCGGTCAGCGGCGTCGTGCCGATCTTGACGTCGCGGCCCGCCAGAACCTTGGTGCGGAAGGGCTCGGGCCAGCCGCCGGGCAGGTCGCCGAGCTCGCCCGCCATGAACCCGATCACCGAATCGGGGATGTCGTACCTCTCGGGATGCGCCTCGAAGTCGGCGGGGTCGGCCCCCGCGGCGGCCATCTGCAGTGCGAGGTCGCCGACGACCTTCGAGGAGGGCGTCACCTTCGTCGGGCGGCCGAGAATGCGGTTGGCCTCGGCGTACCAGTCCTCGATGACCTCGAAGCGATCGCCGAGCCCGAGGGCGATGGCCTGCTGGCGCAGGTTCGACAGCTGACCGCCCGGGATCTCGTGCTTGTACACACGCCCGGTCGGGCCCGCGAGACCCGACTCGAAGGGCGCGTAGACGCGGCGCACGGCCTCCCAGTAGGGCTCGAGGTCGCTCACGGCCTGCAGGCTCAGGCCCGTGTCGCGCTCGGTGTGGGCGAGCGCCGCGACGAGAGCCGAGAGCGAGGGCTGCGACGTCGTGCCGGCCATCGGCGCACTCGCGACGTCCACGGCATCCGCCCCGGCGCGCGCGGCGGCGAGCAGGGTCGCGAGCTGCCCGCCCGCGGTGTCGTGGGTGTGCACGTGCACGGGCAGGTCGAAGCGATCGCGCAGGGCAGCGACGAGCACTTCGGCGGCGCCGGCGCGCAGGAGCCCGGCCATGTCCTTGATCGCGATGATGTGCGCGCCCGCGTCGACGATCTGCTCGGCGAGCCGCAGGTAGTAGTCGAGCGTGTACAGGTCTTCGGCGGGGTCGAGCAGGTCGCCCGAGTAGCACAGCGCCACCTCGGCGATCGTCGACTGCGTGCCGAGCACCGCGTCGATCGCCGGGCGCATCTGGCTGACGTCGTTGAGGGCGTCGAAGATGCGGAAGACGTCGATGCCCGTCGCGGCCGCCTCGCGCACGAAGGCGTCGGTCACCTCGGTCGGATACGGCGTGTAGCCGACGGTGTTGCGGCCGCGCAGCAGCATCTGGATGGCGATGTTCGGCAGAGCCTCGCGCATCGCCGCGAGCCGCTGCCACGGGTCTTCGCCCAGGAATCGCAGGGCGACGTCGTAGGTCGCTCCGCCCCAGGCCTCGACGCTCAGCAGCTGCGGCGTCATGCGGGCCACGTGCGGCATGACCTCGACCAGGTCCTTCGTGCGCACGCGGGTCGCCAGGAGCGACTGGTGCGCGTCGCGGAAGGTCGTCTCGGTCACGGCGAGCGCGGTCTGCTCGCGCAGAGCGCGAGCGAACCCGACGGGGCCGAGCTCGAGCAGGCGATCCCGGGATCCGGCGGCCGCGGCCGCCTCGAGGTCGATCGTCGGCAGCTTCGCCGCCGGGTCGATCACACCCTCTCCCGACCCGTTCGGGTGATTGACGGTGACATCGGCGAGCCAGTTGAGCACCTTGGTGCCGCGGTCTTTCGAGATGTTCGCCCGCACCAGCTGCGGGCGCTCGTCGATGAAGGAGGTGCTGAGGTCGCCGGCCTGGAACTGCGGGTCGTCGAGCACGGCCTGCAGGAAGGGGATGTTCGTGGTCACGCCGCGGATGCGGAACTCGGCCAGACCACGACGGGCGCGGGCGACGGCGGCGCCGAAGTCGCGACCGCGGCACGTCATCTTCGCGAGCATCGAGTCGAAGTGCGGCGAGATCTGGGCGCCCGAGGCGACCGTACCGCCGTCGAGGCGCACACCGGCGCCGCCCGGCGAGCGGTAGGTCGTGATCTTGCCGGTGTCGGGGCGGAAGCCGCTCGCTGGGTCCTCCGTCGTGATGCGGCACTGCAGAGCCGCGCCGCGAAGGTGGATCTGCTCCTGCCGCAGGCCGAGATCGGCGAGCGACTGCCCGGCGGCGATCCGCATCTGCGACTGCACGAGGTCGACGTCGGTGACCTCCTCGGTCACCGTGTGCTCGACCTGGATGCGCGGGTTCATCTCGATGAAGACGTGCTGACCGGCGCGCTCCCCCGCGGTGTCGAGCAGGAACTCGACCGTGCCGGCGTTGACGTAGCCGATCGACCGCGCGAAGGCGACCGCGTCGCGGTACATCGCCTGGCGGACATCCTCATCGAGGTTCGGCGCCGGGGCGATCTCGACGACCTTCTGGTGGCGGCGCTGCACGGAGCAGTCGCGCTCGAACAGGTGCACGGTCTCGCCGTCCGCGTCGGCGAGGATCTGCACTTCGATGTGGCGCGGTCGCACGACGGCCTGCTCGACGAACATCGTCGCGTCGCCGAACGCACTGTCGGCCTCGCGCATGGCGGCCTCGAGGGCGGCCCGCAGGTCGTCCCGCTTCTCGACCCGGCGCATCCCCCGCCCGCCGCCGCCCGCGACGGCCTTCGCGAAGACGGGGAATCCGATCTCGTCAGCGGCGGCGACGAGCACCTCGATGTCGGTCGTCGCGGGGCTCGACCTCAGCACGGGAACGCCCGCCTCGATCGCCTTCTCCTTCGCCGTGACCTTGTTGCCGGCCATCTCCAGAACGCTGCGCGGCGGGCCGATGAAGACGATGCCGGCGTCGGCAGCGGCCTGGGCGAGGTCGGGGTTCTCGCTCAGGAACCCGTAGCCGGGGTAGATCGCGTCTGCGCCCGAGAGCTTCGCGACGCGGATGATCTCGCTCACGTCGAGGTAGGCGCGCACCGGGTGACCCGGTTCGCCGATCTGATACGCCTCGTCGGCCTTGAGCCGGTGCATCGAGTTGCGGTCCTCGTGGGGGAAGACGGCCACCGTCTTCGCCCCGAGCTCGTAGGCGGCGCGGAAGGCGCGGATCGCGATCTCACCACGGTTGGCGACCAGGATCTTGCGGAACATCGATTCCTCTCGAGGTGAGACTGCGGGCAGGCAGCGGAGGGGAGCACTGGCCGGTGGTGGCGGTCCGACGTCGGCGCGTGGGTGCGCGGTTCCAGACTAGTGAAGGTAGGGTCGTTGTTCGTGCACGTACTGAGCATCAGCTCCCTCAAGGGAGGCGTGGGGAAGACCACGGTGACGCTCGGGCTGGCATCCGCGGCTTTCTCCCGCGGGTTGCGAACGCTCGTCGTCGACCTCGACCCGCAGTCCGACGCCTCCACCGGCATGGACATCCAGCTCGCCGGTCGGCTGAACGTGGCCGACGTCCTCGCCGCACCGAAGGAGAAGACCGTGCGGCAGGCGATCGCCCCCTCGGGCTGGACCCGGGGACGGTCGGGCACCGTCGACGTGCTCATCGGCAGTCCGAGCGCGATCAATTTCGACGGGCCGCACCCGAGCATCCGTGAGATCTGGAAGCTCGAGGAGGCCCTCGCGCACGTCGAGAACGACTACGACCTCGTGCTCATCGACTGCGCCCCGTCGCTCAACGCCCTGACGCGCACCGCGTGGGCGGCGAGCGACCGCGTCGTGGTCGTGACCGAGCCGGGTCTGTTCTCGGTCGCGGCCGCCGATCGCGCCCTGCGGGCGATCGAGGAGATCCGCCGCGGACTGTCGCCCAGGCTGCAGCCGCTCGGGATCATCGTCAATCGCGCCCGGGTGCAGAGCCTCGAGCACCAGTTCCGCATCAAGGAGCTCCGCGACATGTTCGGGCCCCTCGTGCTCGCGCCGCAGCTGCCCGAGCGCACCTCACTGCAGCAGGCGCAGGGCGCGGCGAAACCCCTGCACATCTGGCCGGGCGAGAGCGCGCAGGAGATGGCTCGGAACTTCGACCAGCTGCTCGAGCGCGTCATGCGGACGGCTCGCCTCGGCGACTACGCGCAACGCTGAGCGGCCTCCCGCGCGACGGAGCCGATCGCGCGCGGGCGCGGGGCTAGCTCGCGCGGGTGGCGCGACGCTGGGCGAGTTCGTCGGCCGGGTCGGCGCCCGCCGTCGAGTCGAGCTCGACGAGCGAGGTCTCGACCTCGCGAAGGACTTTGCCGACCGCGATGCCGAACACGCCCTGGCCGCGGCTGACGAGGTCGATCACCTCGTCGTCCGAGGTGCACAGATACACGCTCGCGCCGTCGCTCATGAGGGTCGTCTGCGCGAGGTCGCTGACCCCTGCTTCGCGAAGCTGGTTGACGGCCGTCCGGATCTGCTGCAGCGAGATTCCGGTGTCGAGCAGTCGCTTGACAAGCTTGAGAACGAGGATGTCGCGGAACCCGTACAGTCGCTGCGTGCCCGACCCGGATGCGCCGCGCACCGTCGGCTCGACGAGCTGCGTGCGCGCCCAGTAGTCGAGCTGGCGGTACGAGATGCCCGCGGCGCGGGCGGCGACGGCGCCGCGATAGCCGGCCTGGTCGTCGAGCTCGGGCAGACCGTCGGTGAAGAGCAGGCCGAGGTCGTACCGTTCGTCGCGGCGGCTGACTTCGCTCATGGCCTCTACCTAACCTTCATCGTCAACGTGACGGTTACCATCACGCCGTCCAGACTAGCGAGCCACCCGATCACCGCCGCCGACATCCGCGTCGGCGGCTCGGCGTGTCGGACCCTGCTACGACTGTAGCCTGCCGAGCGCCGATCGGATCAGACTCGAGCGGACGACCTCGAGCTGCCCGGCGATCTCTCTGGCCAGCTCCGCGGCCTTCGCGCGGGAGGAGGGGTCGTTGCGGCGCGCGACAGGGATGAGCGCGCTCTCGATGAGCCCGAGCTCGCGTTCCGCGGCGGCGCGGAAGCCTCGGAGGTGGCGCGGTTCGATGCCGGAGCGCTGCAGCTCGACGAGGGCGCGGAGCACCTGCAGAGTCTCGTCGCCGTAGGTGTCCGCCGGCGCGATGAGCGAGGCCGAGACGGCGTCGCCGAGAAGCGCGGCGCTCGCCCCCGCTTCGCGAGCGAGCTCGTCGCGGCTGTAGCGGCGCTCGGTGGCGAGCATCGAGGGCATCGGCACGGCGCCGCCCATCGGCAGACTCGGGGTGCGCCCGGCATCGAGGTCGTCGAGGTAGCCGCGGATCACCTTGAGCGGCAGGTAGTGGTCGCGCTGCATGGTCAGCACGAAGCGCAGCCGATCGAGGTCGCCGGGCGAGAACTTGCGGTAGCCGGACTCGGTGCGCGATGGCGAGATGAGCTGGCGCTCCTCGAGGAACCGCAGCTTGGAGGGAGTGAGATCGGGGAACTCGGGGCTGAGTTTGGCGAGCACCTGGCCGATGCTGAGAAGGGGAGCCGATGCCGCCCCGGATCGGCGAGCAACGGCGGCGGTTCGGGCCGCCACTAGGCGACCGGGCGGCGGTCGGCGCGCGAGGCGTAGAAGGTCAGACGGAACTTGCCCACCTGGACCTCCGAGCCGTCGACGAGGGTCGCCGAGCCGTCGATGCGCTCGCCGTTGAAGAACAGGCCGTTGAGCGACCCGAGGTCGCGCACCGAGAACGACGTGCCGTCGCGGTGGAACTCGGCATGCTTGCGGGAGACGGTGACGTCGTCGAGGAAGATGTCGGCGTCGGGGTGGCGCCCGGCGACCGTGACATCGGCGTCGAGCAGGAATCGCGCTCCGGTGTTCGGACCCCGGCGCACGATGAGCAGAGCCGAGCCGGAAGGCAGGGCCGCGATCGCCTCCTGCTCCTCGACCGAGACTCCGGCCTCCATCGCGGCGAGCTGCGCGGCGAAATCGGGACCGTAGTGCACGGTGGTCTCGGAGGAGTTGTAGACCGGAGAGGCGACCGTGTTCTCGCCGCCGGGAGCGACGACCCCCCTCTGCTCGGCATCGCCTTCTGGGCGTGCGGGCGGGTTCTCAGCCATCAGTTGACCTCCTCAGGGGATTCAGCGTATCCGATGCCGGCGCCGAGATTCCGGGTCGATTCCCCACCAGTTCTAGGGTCTGGCGCAGGTACAGCGCGCCCGCCCACCAGTACAGGAACGCTCCCCACAGCGCGAAGGCCCACGCGATCGGGTCCGACACGAACCGGACATCCGGGAACGCCTGGCCGAGAACGAGGATCGGCAGGGCGTAGAACAGGGCGAACGTCGCGAGCTTGCCGAGGTGGTGGACCGGCAGGGGGCCGTAGCGGTGCTGCGCGAGCACGATGCCGAGTACGACGAGCATGGCGTCGCGGCCCACGATGACGACGACGAGCCACCACGGAACGACCTCGCGCACGGCGAGGGCGAACACGGCTGCGAAGATGAACAGCCGGTCGGCGGCGGGGTCGAGCAGCTGGCCGAGTCTCGTGATCTGGCCGAACCGACGGGCGATGATCCCGTCGAGGTAGTCGGAGGCGCTCGAGGCGACGATGATGAGCAGGGCGGCGACGTCGTTGCCCGTGAGCACGAGCACGAGGAACACCGGCACCAGCCCGAGTCGGATCGCGCTGAGCGCGTTCGGAACGGTGAGCACGCGCGTGCTGGCCCTCGAGCGGGGCTCGCGCGCTCGGCCCTCGGTCTCGCTCACGCGGCCAGTCTAGTGACGCGCCGGCCCCGCGACGGCTCGGAGACGGGGAGCGCGGGCTAGTCTTCCGCGCATGTCGTGCATCCGCTTCAACACTCCCGCTCAACGGCGGCAGCTCGCCGCGAGCGCGCCGGCCCGGTCGCAGTCGCACGACCCCGTCGCGCAGTTCCTCTCCCCCGCGGTCACCGAGTCGAAGATCGCGCGCATCCGACGTCTCGCCGCCGACCCGAACCCGCGGATCCGCGAGAGCGCCGCCCTGTCGTACCACGCGCCCGAAGCGGTGTACGCGGCCCTCGCCCACGACCCGGTCGCGAGCGTGCGGGCCTGCGTGGCGAAGAACGAGCACACTCCCTGCGACATCCTTCGTGAACTCGCCGCCGACCCCGAGGAGTCGGTGCGCGCGTGGGTCGCCATCAACTACTTCGTGCCGGCCGACGTCATGCAGCGTCTCGCCGACGACGAGAGCGGCACCGTGCGGGCGCTCGTGGCGTGGAAGGCGTCCCTCGCCGCGGACGAGGCGCAGGCCGCTCTCCACTGAGCAGGTCAGCGGTTCGGCGCGAGGCTGCCGGCAGCCGCGAGGCGCGCCGGCAGCACGCGGGCGAGGGCGACGACGACCTTGTAGCGCGCGGTCGGCACCGAGACGGCGCGACCGCGGTCGATGTCGCGGAGTGCGAGACGCACGAGGTCGCGCACATCGAGCCAGAGGAAACCGGGGATCCCGGTCGTGCTCACACCCATGCGCTCATGGAACTCGGTGCGGGTGAAGCCCGGAGCGACCGCGGTGACGCTCACACCGCGGCGGCGGTACTGCAGGTTCGCCCAGCGCGCGAACGAGACGCCCCAGGCCTTCGCCGCTCCGTAGCTCCCGCGAGGGGTGAAGGCGGCGACGCTCGAGATCAGCACGATGCGGCCACGACGGCGGGCGAGCATCCCCTGCAGCGCCGCGTGGCTGAGCCGCAACGGCACCGTGACGTGCAGCTCGAGGTGCCGCCGCTCGTCGTCGACGGCGTTGTCGGCGAAGTCGCCGACGAGGCCGTAGCCGGCGTTGTTGACGAGCAGGTCGACGGGATGCGCGTCGTCGCGCAGGCGGCGCTCGATCGCGGCGACCCCCGACTCCTCGTGCAGGTCGGCGGCGATGACCTCGACCCGCACGCCGTGGGCGCCCCGCAGCCCCTCGGCCATCGTCTGCAGCCGGTCGGCGCCTCGCGCGACCAGGACGAGGTCGTCGCCGCGCGCGGCGAGCTGCCGGGCGAACTCCGCGCCGATGCCGGCGGTCGCGCCCGTGATGAGAGCGGTGGTCATGGCGTTACCGTAGCGGCGGCCAGGTCGCGGGGCCCGTGGAGCCCGCCGCGTACTCGTCGAGCGGAGCCCCGCCGCCGGTGAGGTCGCCTGCGGCACCGATGGATGACGATGCTGCGGGCGGAGCTCATGCGATCCACGCTAGGCGCGACAGTCGGTGGTTCGGACCGATATGCACCGAGTTCGGAGGATGCTCGGGTTGGCTGAGCGCATGCCCGACCCCATCGAGGACTACGCGCTCATCGGCGACTGCCACACGGCGGCCCTCGTCGGCCGCTCCGGGACGATCGACTGGCTCTGCCTGCCGCGATTCGACTCGCCGTCCCTCTTCGGGGCCCTGCTCGGCGATGAGGCCCACGGGCAGTGGACGCTGCAGCCGTCGGCCGAGGCGGAGTGCGTCGACCGCCGCTACGAACCGGGCACGTTCGTGCTCGTGACGCGCTGGCGCACCGCGGACGGCGAGGTCGAGGTGACCGACCTGATGCCCCACGGCGACCGTCGAGCCGACGTCGTCCGCCGCGTGCGCGGCCTTCGCGGCTCCGTGCCGATGCAGCAGTCGCTGCGCATCCGCTTCGACTATGCGCGAGCGATGCCCTGGGTGCGGCAGGTCGGCACCGACGATAATCCCGCCCTCATCGCGATCGCCGGGCCCGACGCCGTGATCGTGCGCGGCGTGCGGTTCCGCGCCGCCGACCACGCCCACCGCGCGGAGTTCACGGTGCGTGAGGGCGAGGCCGTCGACACCGTGCTGACGTGGTTCCCCGCGCACCGCCGGGCGCCGGAACCGATCGACGTCGACGGCCAGCTGAACCGCACGCGAAGGTGGTGGCGCGAGTGGGCGCAGAAGTGCGCGGCGCCGGGCGCCCACGACGACCATGTCGTTCGGTCCCTGCTCGTCCTGCGCGCCCTCACGCACGAGGACACGGGCGGCATCGTCGCCGCCGCGACGATGAGCCTGCCCGAGGAGATGGGTGGCAGCCGCAACTGGGACTACCGCTACGTGTGGCTGCGCGATGCGGCGCTCACCCTCGAGGCCCTCATGCTGCACGGCTACGACGCCGAGGCTGCCGCGTGGCGCGACTGGCTGCTTCGGGCGATCGCCGGCGACCCCGACGACGTGCAGATCGTCTACGGGCTCAGCGGCGAGCGCCACCTCGTCGAGTACGAGCTGCCGTCGCTGCCCGGGTACCGCGGGTCGGCTCCCGTGCGCGTCGGCAACGCCGCCTACACGCAGTTCCAGGGCGACATCATCGGCGAGGTTCTCGTCGCGCTCGCCCGAGCACGCTCGCTCGGCATCGCCGAGGACGGCTTCTCGTGGCCGCTGCAGGTGGCGCTCCTCGGCTACGCCGAGGCGAACCTCGACCGCCCCGACACCGGAATCTGGGAGATGCGGGGGCCTCACCGCGTTTTCACGCACTCGCGCGCGATGCTCTGGGCCGCGTTCGACCGGGGCGTGCGCGCCGTCCGCGAGCACGGGCTGCTGGGGCCGGTCGAGCGCTGGGAGCGCTGCCGCGATCAGCTGCGCACCGAGATCCTCGACCGCGGCGTCGCCGAGGGCGGCTGGTTCGTGCAGCATGCCGAGACGGCGGAGACCGACGCATCGCTGCTCCAGCTCGCGCACATCGGCTTCGTCGCCTACGACGATCCGCGCATGATCGCCACGGTCGCGCGCATCGAGCAGACCCTGCTGCGTGATGGGCTGCCGCTGCGCTACCGCACGGAGTCGGGCGTCGACGGACTGCCGGGCGACGAGCATCCCTTTCTGGCCTGCGCCTTCTGGCTGGTCGAGAACTACGCGCTCGGCGGCCGTCTCGCCGACGCCGAGGCGCTCATGGATCGCCTCGTCGGGCTGGTGAACGACGTCGGCCTGCTGTCGGAGGAGTACGACGTCGTCGAGCGCCGGCACATGGGCAACACGCCGCAGGCGCTCTCCCACCTCGCGCTCGTGCGGGCCGCGGATGCCGTCGCGAGCGTTCGCGCAAGCCGGTGACGGCGACCGACCGGCATCGGGCATCCTGACCGGATGAGATTGCGCCGCAGCACACCGGACGACCCCGGGATCCGCCGCGTCCGGCACGGTCGCGGGTTCCGATACCTGGATGCGCGGGGCCGGCCGGTCACGGACGCAGCGGTGCGCGCGCGCATCGGCGCGATCGCGATCCCGCCCGCGTGGCGCGAGGTGTGGATCTGCCCCGACGAGCGGGGTCACGTGCAGGCCGTGGGCGTCGACGACGACGGCAGGAGGCAGTACCGGTACCACGAGGAGTGGACGCGTCGAGCCGACCGGCGCAAGTACGCCCGAGTACGGGAGCTCGCCGGCGCGACCGCCATGATGCGGGCGCGGGTCACGCGCGACCTGCGCGGCGAGGATCCCCAGGCGCGGGCCCTCGCGATCGCTGCGCGGACCATCGACGCGCTGGGCCTGCGGGTCGGCGAGGAGCGCTATGCGATCGAGCGCGGCACCGTCGGAGCCCTCACGCTCACCTGGCGGCACGTGCGAGTGAGGGGCACGGTGATCGCCTTCGACTTTCCGGCCAAGTCGGGGGTGCGGTGGCGAGCGGAGCTCGACGACCCCGACCTGGCGACGGCGCTGCGACGCGCACGTTCGACGCGCCTCCCCGACGGCGGACGCGCCGAACGCGTCACCGAGTGGGTCGACGGCGCCGGCGGCCATCGACTCTCGTCGAACGCGCTGTCGGCCTACCTGCGCGAGGCGACCGGGTGCCGCATCACGCCGAAGGACCTCCGCACCCTCATCGGCTCGCGAGAGGCGGCCGAGCACCTGGCCCGGCGCGGCCCGACGCCGGTCGCGAAGGAGCAGGAGCGCGCGATCCGCGACGCGGTCGTCTCGGTCGCCGAGCGCTTGCGCAACACCCCCGCGGTAGCGCGAGGCTCGTACATCGACCCGCGCGTGCTCGAGCGCTACCGCCGCGGGCAGACCGCCGCCCTCCGCCGCGGCCGCGTGAGCGACGCCGCGCTCGCCGAGCTGCTGGCCTGATCTCGACGCGACCGGAGAACCCCGGGAGGGCGCCCCTACGCTGGAGCCATGAGTGCCGCTCCCCCGCCGACGAGCGTCCGGGTCGACGCCTGGGTGTGGGCGATCCGCCTGTATTCGACCCGGTCGGCCGCGACGGCCGCCTGCAGAGCGGGCCACGTCAAGGTCAACGGTTCGACGGCGAAGCCCGCCCTGGCCGTTCGGCCCGGCGACGTCATCCGCGCATACACTCCGGCCGGCGAGCGCGTCGTCGCGGTCACCGGGCTCATCGCCAAGCGCACGAGCGCGCCGATCGCCCAGCAGCACTACGACGATCGCACTCCTCCGCCGCCGCCGAAAGCCGAGAGGCCGCTGGGCGTGCTGCGCGAGCGCGGCGCCGGTCGGCCGACCAAACGGGATCGGCGGCTCATCGAGCGGTGGCGCGGGCGCGAGTAGAGCATCCCCGTCCCCATCCCCGGCTGTGGCGACCGGCCGTTGCGGAGCTCGGCGTCAGGAGAGCCCGAGCGCGTGGAGCGAGCGGCGGATCGCGGCGGCGCTCGCGTGCAGCGAACGCTCTTCCGCCTCGGAGAACGGGATGTCGAGGACGCGGGAGACCCCGCCGGCGTCGACGATGCTGGGCACCGACAGGGCGACTCCGTCGATGCCGTGGTAGCCGCTCAGCACCGAGCTGACCGGAAGGATCGCCCCTTCGTCCCGGAGCACGGCCTCGACGATCCGCGCACCCGAGAGGCCGATCGCGTAGTTCGTCGCACCCTTGCCTGCGATGACGGTGTACGCGGCGTTCTTCACCTCGTCGGCGATGGCGTCGAGCTCATCCTCCCCGAGGCGCCGTCCTGCCTCATCGGTCCAGTCGCGCACCGGGATCGGACCGATGCGGCTCTGCGACCACAGCGGGAACTCGCTGTCGCCGTGCTCGCCGACGATCATCGCGTGCACGCTGGACGCCGCGACCCCGACCCGCTCGGCGAGCCGCCAGCGCAGTCGTGACGAGTCGAGCACGGTGCCGCTGGAGAAGACCCGCGCGGGATCGAGGCCGCTGAAACGCTGAGCGGCGACCGCGAGCACATCGCAGGGGTTCGTCACGAGCATGAACACGGCGCCGGGGGCGCGGGAGACGAGCTCGGGCATGAGCTGGCGGAGGATGCCGACGTTGATCCCGGCCAGATCGAGCCGGCTCTGACCGGGGTGCTGCTTGGCTCCCGCCGTGACGACGACCATGTTCGCCCCGTCGATCGCATCGAGATCGCCTCCCCCGCTCACGCGACTCGACCCCGTGAACGGAGTGCCGTGCGCCAGGTCGAGCACCTCGGCCTCGGCGCGCGCGGCGTCGACGTCATAGAGGGCGACCTCGCGGGCGGAGCCGCGGATGAGGGCCGCGTAGGCCAACGACGAGCCGACGGCTCCGGCGCCGATGATGGCGAGGCGGGAGTTCTCGATGACGGGCATGCGTTCAGCCTGGTCGAGTGGAGTACGAGTGTCGAGGGGCCTTGGTCCCGGAGTCCGATCGACGCGCGAACGGCGGCCGCCTCCCGGATCGGGAGCGCGGCCGCCGCGGATACGAAGGGCTAGAGCCCCTGTTGATCTCCGATCGCGAACCGGACGGAGCCTTCGTCGCTCACCTGCGCGTCGAGCACCTTGTCGTCGAGCGCCACCGAGGCGTGCTGCTCGAGGAAGACGCGAGCGCTGCCCGACTCGACGACGTGGTCGCCCGGAAGCGGTGCCGGTTCGACCGTCACCGCGAACTCGTCCCGCTGAGCCGCGCCGTCGATGCGAAGACCCGCGTTCTGCGGATCGGCTTCACGGGCGACGAGGTTCTCGATGACGGTGCTGGCGGTCGGCGTCAGTGTGAGCATGGGATGCCCCTTTCCTGTTGTCGCGGTCGTCGAGCCAGCCACGATGCCGAGAATCCGTGGCCGTCACAACCGATCTCGCGGCATTGCCAGGCAGCTCACACCTCGGCGTCGAGGTCGAGCGCGCGAACGAAACGAAGATGGAAGGTGCTGCCGTTCGCGCCGTCGGATTCGACCCAGACCGTTCCGCCGATGCCCTCCAGCAGGGTTCTCACGATCGAGAGGCCGAGTCCCGTGCCGGGGGTCGCGTTCGTCGCGGCCTCCTCCGTCCGATAGAAGCGCTCGAAGACACGCTCCTGCTCGGGTCGACCGATGCCGGGGCCCTGATCAGCCACGGCGATCGCGACGAAACGGTCGTCGACGGCCCCGGAGATCGTGACCATCGTGCCCGAGGGCGAGAACTTGACGGCGTTCGCGACGATGTTCGTCAGTGCCCGCGTCACGGCATCCTCGGTGGCGACGACCTCGGGCAGCCATCGTGCCGAGGCGTCCACGCGGATATCGATCCGGCGCGCCGCGGCGACGGGGCGGAGGTCGTCGGCGATGTGACCGACGATCGCGTCGATCGCGAGCGGATGCGGGTGGTCGACCGAGTCGGCCGCGCGCTTCGCCGCCGAGAGCAGCTCTTCGACCCGATCCTGGAGGCGGCCGACATTGCGCATGATCGTCTCGACGAATCGTCGCTGACCGGAATCGAGCTCCGTCTCGTCGAGCAACTCGGCGTAGCCGACGATGCTGGCGAGCGGAGTTCGCAGCTCGTGACTGATGGAGGCGACGAAGTCGTCCTTCTGGCGCGAGAGCTCCTGGTACTGGGCCGACAGCGCTCGCTCGCGTTCGACGAGCGCGCGCAGGCGGCGATCCTCCTTGCGCGCCTCCGTCACGTCGGTGAGCTCGACGGAGATGACATCGCCGACCTCGTCGGCCGCGCGCTCGATCGCGACCTCCGCCTCGGCCCGGCCGTTGAGCGCCTCGAGCACGAGCTCGCCCTGCCATCGCCGTTGCGGCCCGTTCGCGATCACCAGCCCTGGGATGAGCGGGTGGTCCTCCGGCAGGGCGATGTTGATGTCGGAGGAGGTGGAGAAGTACTCGTTCTTAGGATCCATGCCGAGCGCACGGAGTCCGTGGTCGTTCGCCTGCACGACGATGAAGGCGTCGTCGAGTCGCTCGACGAGCAGGAAGGCCGTCTGCGCCTGCTCGACGGCGCGACGCAGCAGCCGATCCTTCGCGACGGCGCGCTCGGCCCGGGCTTCGCTCTCGACGCGCTTGGCCCACAGCACGAGGGTCGAGCCGGCCAAGATGGCCAGGTAGACCTGCAGCAGGGCGATCGAGAAGCGCTCGCCCAGGCCAGGAGCACTGAACGGCCCCCAACCGGCGAGAGTGGCGAACGAGGTCGATACCGCCACCAGCGCGAGCTGGACCGTCACGGCCATACCGGACACCCTGAGAGCCGCCCACGCGAACAGGGGCAACGTCACGAAGGCGAGCGGCAGAGAGTTGAGCGGCGAGAACACCACGCCGACGGCGATCGCAAGCAGGGCCGACTGGGCGGCGGCCTCGACGAGCCTCGCGTGCCCGCGATGGCGAGGGCGCGCGAACACGATGGGCGTCACGATGAGGAGCGCGACGAGATGGGCGATGAACGAGTCGTAGGCGATGACGTCGACCCCGGAGAACCCGCGCACGGCGCGGTACGCGGTGACGCCGGCTCCGAACATCGCGGAGGCCGCGAGGGAGGCGCCGAGAAGCCGGAATACCCGTCGCGCCGTGTCGAGGCTGAGCCCGTGACCCGATCGATCGAGCAACCGGCAGTACAGCAGCAACTCGGCGATGCGCACGACGAAGAGCACGGCCGCGAAGTCGAGGGGCCGCCCGACGAGAGACGCTCCGACCGAGATCGCCAGCGAGCCGGCAATGATCGCGAGAGTGCGACGACGACGCGGGACCACGAGCGCGAGCGCCGCGACGATCCCGAGCGCGGGCGCCCACAGCGGACTGCGGCCCGCCACTTCGAAGACCGAGGCGTTGAACGCAGCGAGCGCGACGACGACGACGAGCACAGCCACGCCGAGCAGCAGCTGCGCCCGTGAACTCAGCCGTCGGTATCGCGACGCCAGACTCGCACCGATCACGGAAGCCCCTCTCGCCTCGACTGCATTATCGTCGTAGCCGCGAGCGTTCTCGCGAGACACGGCGACACGCTGCATCGCCAGGGAGGGGGCGAGATGGCGACGATACTCATCGCCGATGACGATGAGGACCTCAACGAGCTCGTCGCGATGAAGCTCGAGGCGGCCGGGCACGCGGTCGTCAGCGTCTTCGACGGCGAAGCCGCGTTGGCTCGCGCGGTCGCCGACCACCCCGACCTCGTCGTGCTCGACTGGATGCTGCCGCGCCGCAACGGGCTCGAGGTGTGCCGTGACATCCGGTCGGATCCCGGGCTCGCGACGACGCGCGTGCTCATGCTGACCGCGCGAGCGCAGGAGGTCGACGTCGAGCGGGCCTTCGCCGCCGGCGCCGAGGAGTACGTCACGAAGCCCTTCAGCCCTCGCGAGCTCCTCCTGCGCGTGACGGCCCTGCTCGCCCGACCGCGATGACCGCGCTCATCGTCGCCGGCTGGGCCGCGATGGGGCTGTGTGCACTGCTGATCGTGATCGTCCTCGTCGTGCGGGCGCGCATCGCGGCGGGCGACCGCCGCGCCCGCGGGCGCCGCACCGAGGTCTCGGCGATCCTCCGAACGCTGCTCGTCGCCGGCGAGGGAGCCCCGGCCCCGAGATCGACGGTGACACTGCACGCGATCGCCTCGGTCGCCTCGCGCGTGCGCGGCGAGGATCGCGAGGCGATCCAGTGCTGGCTGCGCGACAACGGCGCGCCCCTCGTCGCGCGCCGCGGCATGCGCAGCCGCCGGCCGATCGAGCGCGCGCGCGCCGTCCGCCTGTATGTCCGATCCACCGTCGAGCCGTCGATGAGCGTCCTGATCCGGATGCTCGACGACGCCGATCTGCGCGTGCGCAGCACCACGGCCCTGGAGTGGGGCTCGACCGGGCGCGACGAGGCGATCGAGCCCGTGATGGCCGCCGCCTGCCGCGAGGAACGCCGGCTCCCGCCCCTCGTCGCCTCGATCGCCATCATGCGCTGCCGGCTGCTCGACGCCGAGTCGCTGCACGCCGCGTGGAGCACGCGCGACCCCGACGGCCTGCGAGTGGCGCTGAGCACCGGGAGCGCGGCGGGCATCGCCGCGGTGCAGCCGTACGCTCTGCAGTCGCTCGATCACGACGACGTCCTCGTGCGGATCGCGGCCGTCGACGCCTTGCGGCGGATCGGCACTCGACGTGCCGTCGAGCCCCTGCAGCGGCGCGCGGCGATCGAGGGCAACGCGATCGTGCGCCACCACGTCGCCGAGGCCCTCGCGGTCCTCTCATGATCGAGGGTCTTGATCCGGTGGTCGTCGACATCGTGCGCACGACGCTGCTCGTCACGACGATCGTGTTCGCGCTCTACTTCGGTCTCTACCAGCTGTTCTCCGTCACGATCGTCGTCCGTGCGATCGGTGCGATCGCCGACGAGCGTCGGTGGGCCTCGGACGACCTGCTCTCGGGTACCTTCGCGAGCCCGCTCACACCGGGAGTGAGCATCCTCGTCCCTGCCCACAACGAGAGCGCCGGCGTCGTCGCCTGCGTCGAGTCCCTCCTGCGCCTGCAGTACCCGCAAGTGCAGATCATCATCGTCGACGACGGCTCGAGCGACGGAACCTCCGACGTGCTGCGCGAGCGGTTCGCGACGAGCCCCGTCGACCTCGAACCGCTCAACCCCCTGCCGCTTCTCAAGCCGATCGAAGCGCTCTGGCAGTTCCACGAGCGCGACGCACTGCTGATCCGCAAGACCTCCTCGGGGCGCCGGGCCGACGCCGTCAACGCGGCGCTGCAGTTCGCCCGTCATGAGCTCGTCTGCATGATCGACGGCGACTCGATCCTCGAGCCGACCGCGCTGCTGCACGTCGTGCAGCCCTTCATCGACGACCCGACCGTCGTGGCCTCGGGAGGCATCGTCCGCCCCGCCAACGGGTCCGTGCTCATCGAGGCCGAGGTCGACCGCGTCGAAGTGCCCGACCGGCTCATCGAGCGCATCCAGGTTCTCGAGTACCTCCGCGCCTTCCTCGTCGGCCGCGCCGGCTGGTCGTCCATCAAGGGCCTGCTCATCATCTCGGGAGCCTTCGGCGTGTTCCGCCGCGACACCCTCATCGGGCTCGGCGGCCTCGACGCCAGGAGTCTCGCCGAGGACGCCGAGCTCGTCGTCGCCGCACACCGCCATCACCGCTCCGAGCGAGAGCCGTACCGCATCGTGTTCGTCGCCCGGCCCGTGTGCTGGACGGAGACACCGTCGACATGGTCGGCCGTCGCCCGCCAGCGCAAGCGCTGGTCGCAAGGGCTCGGCGAGTTGCTGCGCTCCGCCCGCGACATGATGCTGCGCCCGCGCTACGGCTCCCTCGGCATGCTGACACTGCCCTACTTCTGGCTCTTCGAGCAGTGGGGCGCACCGCTCGTGCTCGCAGCGTTCGCCCTCTCGATCCTCACCGGCGCGCTCGGGATCATCCCGTGGGAGGTCATCGGGCTCGCGATCGCGATCTCGTACTTCGTCGCCGTCGCGACCTCGCTGCTCGCGATCGCGATCGAGCTCGCGGCGACGGCCGACTACCGCTCCGCCCGGTCGATGCGGCGCCTCATGCTGACGGCTTTCCTCGAGCCGATCCTGTTCTACTTCCCCCACGCCGTCTGGCGGACCACGGGCCTGATCCGGGCGATCCTCTCACGGCCCTCGGAGTGGGGCGCGCAGCAGCGGGCCGGATTCGTCCAGCGGGCGACGACGAGCTGAGGAGCGGGCCCAGCCTCTCGGCGTAGCATCGCGATCGTGAGCGACGACGCATCGAGGGCGGATGCCCCACCCCTGCCCGACGAGGCGACGGGCTACGCCGGCCCCGGGTGGACCACCCGCTCGGCCTCGGTCATGCGGGCTCTCCTGCTCAGCGCCCTCGTGTCGGTCGTGGTCGGCGGGCTCTCCTTCCAGTTGGGTCTCGGCGACACGTCCTTCGACCGACCGGGCGAGGTCGTGCTGCTGTTCGTGGACATCGCGCCGGTGCTGTGGTTCGGTGCGGCGCCGCTCATCCTCCACGCGCTGCGCTGGCGCGCGATCGGTCAGCGGTTCCGCTGGGTGCTCGTCGCCGCAGTCATCGCCGTGACGCTCTCGATGGCCGTCCGCCTGGTCCTCGCGGGCGACAGCCTGCTGCCGACCATGCTCGACCCGCTCACGGCGGCCTTCGTTCTCTGGATCGGTGCTGCCGTCGTGTGGACGCGCGCCCGGGTGCGCCGGCTCGCCGCCGGCACGGATCGCGGAATCGCGATCATCGGCCTCGGCCTCGGTTTCGCCGCCGCCGGCGCGGGGCTCGCGCTCGGCACGCTGAGGCTCACGCTCGTCGGGCCGGAGGTTCCCCCCGGAGCCGTGCCCGCGGCATCCGCATCGTCGCCCGCGACAGCTCTTCTCGTGGCCGCGACGTTCGCGATGATCGCCGGGCTGTTCTGGCTCGCCGACCGCACCCGCAACCGATGACCGGCCCGACCGCGCTGCACGCCCTCCGCGCAGCGCTCGGCGACGCGGTCTCGACCGAGCCCGCCGAGCTCGAGCGCCTGCGCGGCGACCACTCGGGGCAGCGGCGCGACGGCCGGCCGCTCGCGGTCGTGCACGCGCGCTCGACGGCCGACGTGCAAGCGGCCCTGCGCATCGCGACCGAGCACCGCGTGCCCGTGGTGCCGCGCGGCGCCGGCACGGGTCTCACCGGCGGGGCGGCCGCCGGCGAGGGCGAGATCGTGCTGTCGACCGCGCGCATGAACCGCATCGTCGAGATCTCGGCCGCCGACCAGCTCGCCGTCGTCGAGCCCGGCGTGATCAACGCCGCTCTCAACGCCGCGCTCGCGCCCACGGGGCTGTTCTTCGCCCCCGACCCAGCGAGTCGCGCGATCTCGACCATCGGCGGCAACATCGCGACCAACGCCGGCGGGCTGCTGTGCGCGAAGTACGGCGTCACGCGCGAGGCCGTACTGGGTACGACGGTGGTGCTCGCCGACGGCACCCTGCTCGAGCTCGGCCACCGCACAGTCAAGGGGGTCACGGGCCTGGACCTCACCGCACTCATGATCGGCTCGGAGGGCACGCTCGGCGTGGTCGTCGAGGCGATCGTTCGGCTCGTGCCGCTGCCGACGGGGGTGCCGGCGACCATCGGCGCGTACTTCCCCTCCGTGATCGAGGCGGCCGCAGCATCCGCCGCCATCACGGCCGCGCACCTGCGCCCCGCCGCGATGGAGATCATCGATGCACCCGCGCTCGCGCGCATCCTGAGGCACCTCGAGCTGCCCGAGCGCTCCCCCGGCAGCGCCCACCTGCTCGTGCAGACGGACGGCGCGTCGGCGCCGGCCGAGGCCGAGCGGGCGCTCGCGATCGTGCGAGCGCACGGCGGCACGGCCGAGCTGACGAACGACGCCGAGGAGGGCGAGCGGATGCTCGCGGTGCGCCGGGCCTTCCACCCCGCGATGGCGGCGCAGGCGGACGTGCTCATCGAGGACATCGCGGTGCCGAGAACGGCGCTGCCCCGGATGTTCGCGGAGATCGCGCGGATCGCCGAGCGGCACGGCGTGGAGATCCCGACCGTCGCGCACGCCGGAGACGGCAACCTGCACCCGAACTTCCTGTACGCCGGGGACGAGGTGCCCGAGGTGATCTGGGAGGCCGCGGGCGAGCTCTTCCGCGCCGCGGTGCGGCTCGGCGGCACGCTCACGGGCGAGCACGGCGTCGGGACGCTCAAACGACGGTGGCTCGAGGAGGAGCTCGGCGCCCCGCAGCTCGAGCTTCAGCGCCGCATCAAGGGCGTTTTCGACCCGCTCGGCATCATGAACCCGGGCAAGGTCTTCTAGCGGCGCACTCTACCCGGCGAGCACGGCGACGTACACGCCGTTCGTCGACTCGCCGCCCGTGATCGGGTTGGGGAAGGCGACGGTGTGACCCTCGACCCGCTCGAACACCGCGCGGAGAACATCGAGGAACCACGCCTCGGGCTCGTCGTCGCTCCACAGCGCGAAGACGCCGCCGGGCAGGAGGTGCCGCGCGAGGCGCCGGAGGCCCTCGGCCGTGTACAGGTCGGCGTGGGAGGGGTCGAGCCGATGCCGGGGCGAGTGGTCGACGTCGAGCAGGATCGCGTGGAACCGCTCGGGGAGACCGACGATCGACCCCGGCTCTCCGCGGACGACGGCGAAGAAGTCGGCGTGCACGAGTCGGGTGCAGGTATCGGACATGAGGCGCTCGGAGACGGGGAGCAGCTGCCGGTTGTGCCAGTGGATGACCGCCGGGAGCGCGTCGATCACGGCCATCGACCCCACCCGGTCGTCCTCGAGCGCGGCGACCGCCGTATAGCCGAGACCGAGTCCGCCGACGACGATGTCGAGCTCGTCGCCGAGCGAGGCGTCGACGGCGGCGAGGCCGAGGCGGGCGAGCTCCTCCTCCGCGACCGTGAAGAGACTCGACATGAGGAACTCGTCGCCGAGCTTGACCTCGTACACCTCGGCGTCGACGGCGGGCTCGTGCCGACGGCGCAGCGAGACCTCGCCCATCGGAGTCTGTTCGAATGCGAGTTCCTCGAAGCGATGCACCTGTGCCTCCCGGGCGTCGACGGCTGATCGGAGACGCCGAGACGACTCAGCGTAGACGGCGTGTCGGCGCTAGGGAGGCGGGAGTCCCCATGGGTGGCCGCCCTCCCCCGCCGCGGCGCTAGCGTTGACGCGTGAGCCGTCGTCGGAACGTCGTGCGCGAGCTGCTCGCGGGGGCCGCGCTGGTCTGGAGCGGCTTCGGCATGTGGCGGCGGCGACCGGGCGTCATGGCCCTCGGGATGCTCCCGGCCGTCATCGCCGCGACCGTCGTCGTCATCGTCGTCGTGATTCTCGCGGCCAACGTCTCCGCGATCGCCGCGTGGATCACTCCGTTCGCCGAGACCTGGGGGCGGAACGAACGCGAGCTCCTGCGCGGCGCGGCGGGCGCCGCGGTCGTCATCGGCGTCGGCGTGCTCGCCCTCTACACGTTCACGACACTCACGCTGCTCGTCGGCGACCCCTTCTACGAGCGCATCTGGCGGCGCACCGAGGCGGATCTCGGCGGGTACACCCCGGCACCGTTCGGCTTCTGGCGCTCGATCGGCGACACCGCACTCCTGGTGCTGCGGGCCGTCGGCTACGGGCTGACGACCCTCGTCGTCGGCGTGATCCCGGTCGTGGGAGCGATCGCCGCCCCGATCCTGGGCGCCGTCCTGGGCGGCCACCTGCTCGCGCGCGAGCTCACGCAGCGACCGTTCCAGGCCCGGGGGCTGGGGCGGGATGCGCGGCGCCGGCTCCTGCGCGGATCGCGCGCCCGTGAGCTCGGCTTCGGGGTCATGACGCAGCTGTTCTTCCTCCTGCCCGGCGGCGCGATCCTCGTCATGCCCGCGGCCGTCGTCGGGTCGACGCGGCTCGCGCGCGAGCTGCTCGCCCGCGCGAGCGATGCTTCCCCCGCCGATCCGCACCTCGAGTGAACGGGTTTTTCACGAGTGCACGTGGATGTTCACGTGCACTCGTGAAAAGCCCGCTCACTCGGGCGGGGTGCCGGGGGT
>SCPB01000095.1 GCA_005502445.1 Microbacteriaceae bacterium X2B | reverse complement strand
GTGCTGGACAAGGCGCCCGAAACCGATCTCAAGGGAAGCCGGGTACTGATGATCTCACGCGCGAGCGACCCTTATCGGAGCCTCGCGCCGGAGCTGGAGGCGGCGCTGCGCGAAGGCGGCGCCGATCTCGACGCACAGGTGAGCAAGGCGGGCCACGAGCTGACCGAGCGCGACCTCGAGATCGCCGCCGCGTGGCTCAGGTGACATGGGGGCGATCCTGGCGCATCATGCGGGACTGCAACACTGCGGGGAGCGACTATCTGGGCAGTCAAGTTGTATTTGCGAGTTGAGCTCGCGCTTCGCGTGCTTTTGCGTTGAGGCGAACGAGAAGTTTGTGAGCGAGGGCGACGCGAACGACCATTTTGGGCTTTCCGGCAGCAGTCAACCTGCGATGGAAGTCTGCGAGGCTGGGATCGTAGCGTCTGACGGTGCCGGCGACGAGGACGAGGATGGAGCGTACACCGCTGCGCCCACCCCGGATCGACCGTTTGCCGTTCCTCTTGCCGCTGTCATTAGCCAACGGAGCAAGCCCGACAAGCTTGGAGATAGCCTTGTTATCGTAGGTTCCGATCTCGGGCAATTCCGCCATGAGGCGGGCCACGGTTCGGTCGGCAACGCCTTTCACGGTGCGGAAGGTCTTGTCGAGGATGCCCCACAGCGGATCATCATCGATCAGCGAAGCGATCTCGCCCTCCAAGCGTCGCGACTGGCGCTTGATGAGGGCGATGATCTCATCGAAGGTCGATCTGATCTCGTCATTTTGGGCTTGGTGACGGCGCTGTTTGTTGACGACGAGATCGTCGGTGAGCTGCCGCAGCCTGACCACCAAGCTCTTGAGCCGGCTTTGGTTTTTGTTTGCCGGCGGCGTTGGCTTGAGATCCTTGCTACGGGCAAAGTGAGCGATGATGAAGGCATCGATCCTATCGGTCTTCTCAAGGAAGCCCATCGCCTCCCCATACCGGCGCACGCTCCTGGGATTGGTGATGGCACAGGCCACACCCGCCTCCCAGAGAAGTGTAAAGGCCAGGCGCTCGAAGCCGCCGGTGGCCTCCATCACCACCAACTCCACCTTGTGCTGGACACAGAAGGTGGCAAGCTTGGCAATACCTGCAGCATCGTTGGCAAAGCGGGCAAAAGCCTCGCCTGGCACAATGCGGGCATCGAGGTACTGCTTCGAAGTATCCACTCCACAGAAGGTCTTTGTCACGGTAACCTGCCTTGTTCTTGCGTTTGCGAACTAGCGACTGTTCGGTTGTGCGTGAGAGCAGCGAAGGTCCCAAGGCTCCCCGACGGTTGTGGCCGGAGGGTAGACGGGCGACATCGCCAAGCGAGGGATCTGGCGGCCGCCAGATCCCTCGCTACGTCGATCCTGCAACAGGAGTCGACATCAAACTACAGATACAAGGGTAGCGGCGGGAAGGGTGAGGGGCGCGCGGTCTCTTGGTGCAATGCTAAACAAGTCAGTTGTGAATGCTGTGTCAGAAGGAACGGTAATAGGGATGCCCCTCACCCTCCCAACGCTGACGCGTTGGGCCCCTCCCTCTCCCCTCTTCGAGGGGCGAGGTGAAGACACGTCTTTGTGAGATTGGGTGATGGAGAAAGGAATGCGCGATTTCAGCCACGATTTTTCCGCACTGGCGCTCCATACGGCAACGCTCGGTCACAATATCGACGGGCATGGCGCCGGCTGGACGCCGGAGCGGATCATCGATGCCTGCGCCGAGCTGGGTCTTGGCGGCGTCGTATTCTGGCGGAGGGAGATCGGCAAACGCGCGGTCGCGATCGGCGAGCACGCGCGGAAAACCGGACTGAAAATCGCCGGGCTCTGCCGAACGCCTTTTCTCACCGGCCCGATGGCGCCGAGGCCCCAGCAGGCGCTGCGCGATGATTTCGAAGCCTCGATCGACATGGCGGCGGGATTGGGCGCCGAGGTGCTGACCATCGTGGTCGGCGGCGTCGAGCCAGGCACCAAGGGCCTCAGCCACAGCCTCGACCGCGTGGCGGAGATCGTCGCGCGGATGGCACCCCTCGCTGAGGCGCGCAAGGTCAAGCTGGCGCTCGAACCTCTGCATCCGGTCTATGGCGGCGACCGCTCCTGCCTCGTCACGCTGAAAGACGCCAATGACCTGTGCGACCGGAGCGCTCACCCCGCCGTCGGCATCGCCGTCGATGTCTATCACGTCTGGTGGGA
>SCPB01000094.1 GCA_005502445.1 Microbacteriaceae bacterium X2B | reverse complement strand
GGGCAGCAGCGTTCCCGCGGTGAGCACGAGCGTCGTCCAGAGCCCGCTCAGCACGGCGACGACGATGAGCACGGCGGCGGCGGTGACGAGCGCGCGGAAGACGGCGTCCGCGCGCGCGTCGCTCCGGGCATCCGCCGCCGCATCTTCCCGGGCGCCGCGCTCGAGCCGACGCGCGTGCACTGCCGCGAGAACCCCGATGACGAGGGCGAGCGGGGGCCCGACGAATCGCAGGCCGTCGAGCGCGACGCGCACGGGAGCGGTGACGGCGAGCGGCGGAGCGACGAGCTGTGCGCCGAGCACGAGCACCGCTCCGATCGCGGCGAGCGCGAACAGCAGCCGGGCGGCCGAGCGAGCACCCTCGGGCGTCATGAGAGCTCCTTCCCCGGTACTCCGGCGGTCGCGTCGGGCGCGCGACCCCTGCCGCCGCGCCGCCCAGGCTAGCGTGGGGCGCATGACCGACGCCGTGCCGCCCCCCGCGAAGCCCGCGCTCGACACTCTCGGCGGCGTCGGCGAGATCGCGGCGCTCGCGCGCATCGTCCCGCGGCTGCCGGCGAGCGGAGCCGCCGTGCTCGGCCCGGGCGACGACGCCGCCGTGCTCTCCGCACCCGATGGCCGCGTCGTCGTCACGACCGACATGATGATCCACGGCCCCGACTTCCGCCTCGCCTGGTCGAGCATGCACGACCTCGGGTTCAAGGCCGCGGCGACGAACCTGAGCGACATCGCCGCGATGGGCGCCCGCCCCACCGCCCTCGTCGTCGCCCTCGCCGCTCCCGCGTCGACGCCCGTCGCCGACCTCGAGGCCCTGGCCGAGGGTCTCACCGACGCCTGCGCCGCCCTCGCGCCGGGGTGCGGCGTCGTCGGAGGCGACCTGAGCGTCTCGCGCACCCTCACGATCGCGGTGACGGCGTTCGGCGATCTCGAGGGGCGCGCGCCCGTGCGGCGCGACGGCGCGCGGCCGGGCGACGTCGTCGCGGTCTCCGGCCCGCTCGGCCTCGCCGCGCAGGGTCTCGCGCTGCTGTTCGAGCTCGGCGTCGACTCCGAGGGCGAGCCGGATGCCACGGCCGCCGCCCGAGCGCGCGCCGAGCATCCCGTGCCGATCGCCGCCCAGCTCACGCCGCACCCGCCCATCGCGGACGGCCTCGCCGCCGCGATCGCGGGCGCTACCGCGATGCTCGACCTCAGCGACGGGCTCGCGCTCGACGCCCGGCGCGTGGCGATCGCGAGCGGTGTCATGATCGACCTCGACGGCCGGGCGCTCGCCGCGCACGGCACGGGACCGCTCGCGCTCAGCGGCGGGGAGGACCATTCCCTGCTCGCGACCTTCCCGCCCGGCGTGACGCTGCCGGGCGGCTTCGCGCCGATCGGCCGCGTCGTCGCGATCGGCGGTGCGGCGGGCGGCGAGGCGGGCGGTGCTGGCGACGGCGCCCCCGCGGTGCTCGTCGACGGACGCGTTGTCGATGAGCGCGGCGGCTGGGACCCGTTCGCCGAGTGGAGCGGTCAGGGCGGCTGACCGCCAGGCGGGCTGCGCGGTGCGGGCTCAGCGACAGGCGGGCCGCTCGGCCCGCGCCGCTGACGCCGCTCGGCCCGCGCCGCTCGGCCCGCGTACTCGGTCCTCAGCTCTGCGCCGACAACCAGTAGATCGCCGTCTCGCCGTAGTCCGTCCGGCGGTCGAGCGCGAGCCCCGACGGCCAGGCGGGCACGGGCGATCGCGACGAGCGCTCGAGCACGACCACGGCATCCCCGGCCAGGCGCGGCACGAGCGCGGCGAGCACGTGGTCGAGCTCGGGGCCGCCGAGCTCGTACGGCGGGTCGATGAAGACGAGATCCCATGCGCCCGGCATCGAGGTCAGGAACGAGTGCACCGGCTTGCCGGTGACGCGGATGCTCGGCGCGGCTCCGCGCGGAGCCCGCCCCTCGACGCGCACCGCGTTGCGCTTGCACACCTGCACGGCGGCGTGGCTCTTCTCGACGAGGGCGACCTCGCGGGCGCCTCGGCTCGCCGCCTCGAGCCCGAGGGCGCCGGAACCGGCGTACAGGTCGAGGACGCGCGCACCGTGGAGGAGGTCGCGGGCCTCGAGCGAGCTGAAGACTGCCTCGCGCACCCGGTCGGAGGTCGGCCGCGTGCCCGCGCTCGGAACGGCCAGCGTGAGAGACCCGGCGAATCCGGCGATGATGCGCGTCACAGCGTCAACGCTAGTCGCCGCG
>SCPB01000013.1 GCA_005502445.1 Microbacteriaceae bacterium X2B | reverse complement strand
CCTGGATGCTCCCCACGCCGACGGCCACCTGCAGGAACTGCCACACGAGGGCGCCGCCGCGCGCCCGACCCCCGTCTGCTCATCGGGCTCGCTCTCGTCGTGGCCTCGATCGCGGGCGTCGTGGTCGCGCTGGCTCATGGTCGCTCCTCGGCGATGCGGGCGGCGGGCGGGTCGCCCGGCGGAACGCGAACGATACTGAGCAATGCCTCGCGGTCTCGACCGCAGTTATCCACATTCCGACGCGATGACGGCGGTCGGTGCGAAGATCGAGGCATGACCGAGCCGACCGCCGACGCGATGGGGCGCTTCCTGACGCTCACGGACGTCGCCGATCTGCTCAGTCTGACCGCGGCCGAGGTGCTCGCGCTCGTGCGCTCGGGCGAGCTGCCCGCGATCCGACTGGGGTCGATCGGGCAGTGGCGCGTCGAGCACGCGGTGCTCGAGTCGTTCATCGCCGACAAGTACGACGAGAGCCGTCGGCTCGCCCTGTGGCACGAGGCCGAGTACGCCGACGTGGCCGAGATCTTCCCCGATCAGAGGCGCAGCAGAAGCACCTGATCCATCGCGACGACGCGCACGTGCTCGACGACGCTCTCGCGACGGGGCGCCTCGAGCTCGTGCACGGCGAGGTCGAAATGATCGCGACCGACACGGTCGATCGTGCCGGTCACCGAGCCCGTCGTCGACTCGACCGTCAGCGGGGTGCGCCGTCGGCACAGGTCGCGGAGCAGGAAGGAGAGGCCGAGCCGTGCGGCGAGCACCGGTTCGTCGGGGCCGGGCTCGAGAGAGACGGGCACTTGCTCGCGATCGAGGAGCAGCGCGTCGAGCGCCGAGAACGGTATGATCCCCTGCGCCCCCGGTCGGTCGTCGAGATCGCCCGCCATCCAGTCGCGGCCGACGGTGAGCGGACGAACGGCGTGCAGCTCGCCCGCTCGCGATCGGTAGCACACACGGCGCAGAGCCGGGTCGGGTGCCCGCTGCAGCGCCGCGATGCGATCGCGCACCGTCAGTCGCCCGAGACGCAGCCGTTCCTCCTCGTGCTGCAGGTCGGCCTCCTCCGCGCGCAGCTCGTGCTCGAGCTGACCGGCGAGGTCGTCGAAGAGGTGATCCCAGCGCATGCGGCGACGGTAGTTGCGGCCTCCGACGACGACGACGCAGTTCTCCACAGTTCGCGCTACCCCCTGGACAGTGAGTAATCATTCTGCTTGAGTGAACGCGCCCCCCGAACGGGGGTGAACGCGTGGGTCTGCCGGATCGTGACCGGTTCGCAGACCGCGAGGTACATCCCCCGGGGGGAGAGGAGTCGTCAATGAGTTCTGCCGTCGCACCCGCCGTCGACCCGGCCGATCGCATCGCGAACGACCACGTCGGCATCCCATGCGCAGCATCCGGCGCGCCTGATCGCCCCCGCAGCGGCCGCACCATCCATGCACGCATCGCGCATGAGGAGTTCTTCGACTACCAGCCGACCTCCACCGCCGACCTGCCCGACCCGCGACCCCTCGTCGAGAACCTGACCCGCTGC
Source organism: Microbacteriaceae bacterium X2B (assembly GCA_005502445.1). Lineage (GTDB taxonomy): Bacteria > Actinomycetota > Actinomycetes > Actinomycetales > Microbacteriaceae > Microcella. Next base: position 55,662 of record SCPB01000013.1, on the reverse strand, counting down.
GTCATCGAGATCCTGGCCGGCGCCCGCGAGCTCGAGCAGATCGCGCGCTGGGTCACCGACGACGTCTACAGCACGCTGCTCAAGCGCCAGGTCATCAGCGCCCGAGCCCGCGCGGCGCGCGGCCGCCCCGCCGTGCGCCCCTCTTTCGCTCTCGGCTCCACCCTGATCTGCGAACCCCGCGACGGCATCGTCGAGGCTGTCGTCGTGGTCAGTTCCCGGGCCCGGTCGCGGGCCGTGGCGATCAGACTGGAAGGGCTCGATCGCCGCTGGCGGGCGAGCGCCATCCACGTGCTCTGACGCCCGCCGCACGCCCCCGCGCGCCGATCGTGCGATCGGCCTCCAGGAATCCCCCGGGGATCGATCGGACGAACTGCTACTTCCTCTTCTCCTGCTTGCGGCGCTCAGCCCGATTGGCCGGCGCGGGCGCCTCGCCGTCGACGCGCTGGCCGAATGCGCCCGTCGGGTTCGCCGCCCGACCGGGTCCTGCCGCCGGGCGCTGAGCGCCGGGGCTCGCCACCGCGGCCGTGCCCGCGGTCGAAGCCTGACGCGCCTTCGCCGTCTCGGTCTGCTGCAGCTGACCGCGCTGGTTGCGCACCTCGATGTCCCCATCGGCGCTCGGAGCCGTGTAGCTGAGGTTCTGCGGGGCCTGCGGGGCGTTGAGGCCCTTCGCCGTCACCTGCGCGGTGCCCTTGCTGCCCGACACCTCGACCTCGAGGTTGAACAGGAACCCGACGGCCTCCTCGCGGATCTGCCCCATCATCGACTGGAAGAGGGCGAAGCCCTCGCGCTGGTACTCGACGAGGGGGTCGCGCTGCGCCATGGCCCGCAGGCCGATGCCGTCCTTCAGGTAGTCCATCTCGTAGAGGTGGTCGCGCCAGCGGCGGTCGATGACGCTCAGGACGACGCGACGCTCGAGCTCGCGCGTCGCCGTGCGGCCCAGGCTCTCCTCGCGCTGGGCGTAGGCGAGCTTGGCATCCGAGACGAGCTCGCGCACCAGGAAAGCGCTCGTGAGCTTCGGCCCGGCCTCGCTGATGACCTCGTCGATCGTGAGCGAGACCGGGTAGAGCGTCTTGAGCTCGGTCCACATCTGCTCGAAGTCCCAGTCGTCGGAGTGGGCCGAGGAGGTGTGCGACTCGACGATCTCGGTGATGACCGACTCGATGAAGGTCTGCACGCGGTCCTGCAGGTCGTCGCCCTCGAGGATGTGCCGCCGGTCGGCGTAGATCGCCTCGCGCTGGCGATTGAGCACGTCGTCGTACTTGAGCACGTTCTTGCGGATCTCGGCGTTGCGGCTCTCGACCTGCGACTGCGCAGAGCGGATGGCTCGGCTGACGACCTTCGATTCGATCGCGAGGTCGTCCGGCACGTTCGAGCGCCCCATGAGGGCCTCGGCGGCGCCCGCGTTGAACAGGCGCATCAGGTCGTCCTGCAGCGACAGGTAGAACCGGCTCTCGCCGGGGTCGCCCTGACGGCCGGAACGCCCGCGCAGCTGGTTGTCGATGCGGCGCGACTCGTGGCGCTCGGTGCCGAGCACGTAGAGCCCCCCGGCGGCGACGACCTTCTCCGCCTCGACGGCGACCTGCTCCTTGACGCGGTCGAAGACGGCGTCCCACTCCGCCTCGTACTCGTCGGGGGTGTCGATCGGGCTCAGCCCGCGGCCGTTCATCTCCGCGACGGCGAGGAACTCGGCGTTGCCGCCGAGCATGATGTCCGTGCCGCGGCCGGCCATGTTGGTCGCGACGGTGACTGCGCCGATCCGGCCCGCCTGAGCGATGATCGCGGCTTCGCGCGCGTGGTTCTTGGCATTGAGCACCTCATGGCGCACGCCGCGCTTGGCGAGCAGACGCGAGAGCAGCTCGCTCTTCTCGACGCTCGTCGTGCCGACGAGCACCGGCTGGCCCTTCTCGTGACGGCGCGCGATGTCTTCGACGACCTGCTCGAACTTCGCCTGCTCGTTCTTGTACACGAGGTCGGGCTGGTCGAGCCGCTTCATGGGCTTGTTGGTCGGGATCGCGACGACGCCGAGCCTGTAGGTGCTCATGAACTCGGCCGCCTCGGTCTCGGCCGTGCCGGTCATGCCCGAGAGTGTGGAATAGAGGCGGAAGTAGTTCTGCAGCGTGACCGTCGCGAGGGTCTGGTTCTCGGCCTTGACGGTCACCCCCTCCTTCGCCTCGATCGCCTGGTGGATTCCCTCGTTGTAGCGGCGGCCGACGAGGATGCGCCCGGTGTGCTCGTCGACGATGAGCACCTCGCCGTTCATCACGACGTAGTCCTTGTCGCGCTTGAACAGGGCGGAGGCCTTGATGGCGTTGTTGAGGAATGAGATGAGGGGCGTGTTGGCCGATTCGTAGAGGTTGTCGATGCCCAGGTAGTCCTCGACCTTCTCGATTCCGGGCTCGAGGACGCCGACGGTGCGCTTCTTCTCGTCGACCTCGAAGTCCTCCCCCGGCACCAGGCGAGTGGCGATGCGGGCGAACTCCTGGAACCAGCGGTTCGCCTCGCCGCTCGAGGGGCCGGAGATGATGAGCGGAGTGCGGGCCTCGTCGATGAGGATCGAGTCGACCTCGTCCACGATCGCGAAGAAGTGCCCGCGCTGCACCATGTCGCTCGCCTGCCAGGCCATGTTGTCGCGCAGGTAGTCGAAGCCGAACTCGTTGTTGGTGCCGTAGGTGATGTCGGCGGCGTACTGCTGGCGGCGCACCTCGGGCGTCTGACCCGAGAGGATGCAGCCCGTCGTCATGCCGAGGGCGCGGAAGATGCGGCCCATGAGCTCGGACTGGTAGCTCGCGAGGTAGTCGTTGACGGTGATGACGTGCACGCCGCGGGCGGGGATCGCGTTGAGGTAGGCGGCGAGGGTCGCGACGAGAGTCTTGCCCTCACCCGTCTTCATCTCGGCGATGTTGCCGAGGTGCAGGGCGGCGCCGCCCATGAGCTGCACGTCGAAGTGGCGCATGCCGAGAGTGCGCTTGGCGGCTTCGCGCACAGCGGCGAAGGCCTCGGGCAGCAGGTCATCGAGCGACTCGCCGTTGCCGTAGCGCTCGCGCAGCTCGGCCGTCTCGTTCCTCAGCTCGTCGTCGGTGAGGTCGGTGAAGTCGTCCTCGAGCTGGTTGATGGCGTCGGCATAGGCCGTCAGTCGGCGGAGGATGCGGCCTTCGCCGACCCGGAGGACTCGCTCGAGAACATTCGCCACTTCGATAACTCCACTCATCGGGCACCGCAGTCGGGGCCCTCAGGTCTCAGGGTTCGCCGCGGTCGACATCGTGCTCGGGCATGCGGCGGCCCACCGCGAGATGCGGCGCGCCCATGCTAGCAAGGCCCGCCCGGCCTCCGCGGGGCGGCGGAAGCAAGGGCGCCGGGTGCGCGAGGGGCGCGCACCCGGCACCCCGGGCATCCTCGAAGCGACGTCAGCCGCGGCGGCGGGTCTTCGCGGGCGCCTCGTCATCGGCCTCGAGGCCGATGACGCCGTAGTTCCAGCCGGTGCGACGGTAGACGACGCTCGGCCGATCGGACTCGGCGTCGATGAAGAGGAAGAAATCGTGCCCGACGAGCTCGAGCTGGTCGACCGCCTCATCGACCGTCATCGACGCGGCCGGGAAGACCTTCTGCCGCACGACGACAGGCGAGTAGACGTCGTCGCCCTCGGCGCCGCGAGCCTCCTCCTGAACGGGGATCGCACCCGTCGCGACCTTCTCGATCGTCTCGGGGTCGGCGGGAGTGATGTCGACGACGCGGAATCCGTCGGCGCTCGCCTCGCGGAGAGATACCGGCCTATGCTGCCCGCGATGGACCTTCTTCTTGTCCTTCGCCCGTCGCAAGCGCTCCATGAGCTTGTCGATCGCGAGGTCGAAGGCCACGTACTTGTCGCTTCCGGCCGATTCGGCGCGCACCACGGGGCCGGGGCCCACCAGGGTCATCTCCACACGGTCGTCCCCCGGGCGCCCGCCGGTCTTCTCGTGGTGGCGCGAGACCTTGATCTCGAGCGCCAGCGCGCGATCGGCGAGGTGGGAGACCTTCTCCGCCTTCTCGGTGGCGTAGTCGCGGAACCTGTCGGTGATCCCGATGTTGCGACCCGTGATGGTGATGTCCACGTCAACCTCCTTGACCGGTGAGCGTGCCGCCTGCGGTCAGGCGGTGATCACGCCTTCCATGACGACACGCTAGTCGTCGGGGCGCGCATTGTCACCGTGCCGCGGGTGGCCGTTGCCGGTGCATCGTCTATGCACGCGCTGACCGCCGCCGCGGCGCCCCAGGGGATCGCCGACTCGCCGACCCGGCGCGGCGTCGCGGCGATCGCCGCGCAGCCCGCGATCGCGGCACCGGCTCGTTCGAGGGCGCGCGCCGCGGCGCGCAGGGTGGCCCCGCTCGTCACGACGTCGTCGAGCAGCACGACGGCGCGGCCGTCGACGTCGTGCGTGACGCGCGGCTCGCGCCGGGCGGACGTCCGCTCGGCGAGGGTGCGGTGCTTCTGGGACGCGGCGGGGTGGGCGGCGCGCCCGGGGGCCTCGGGCGCGAGCTCGAGCGCCCGGGTCGTGGCGAGGCCGGCGCGGCGCGCGAGCAGTTCGACGGGGTGGAACCCGCGGCGGCCGAGCGCCGCCGCGGAGCCGGGCACCGGCACGAGCAGGGCGCCGGCCGCGCCGGGCTGCGCGTAGGCGAGATCGAGGGCGGCGAGCAGCGGTGCGGCCAGAGCGCGCGCGAGCTCGGTGCGCCCGTCCTCCTTGAGGGCGAGGATCGCCGCGCGGGCGACGTCGTCGTAGGCGATGCCCGCCGTGAGCGGGATCCGCAGCCCCGGTCGCACCTCGAGGAGCGCCGTGCGAGGAAGCGGAGCCAGCAGCGCGCGGCACGAGGGGCACAGCGCGCGGTCGGGAGCGCCGCATCCCGCGCAGTCGACCGGTGCGACGAGCGCTGCGGCATCGAGCAGCGCCTCGCGCACCCAGCGCGCCCAGCGATGCGGGGTCGGCGGTCGGGGTGCGGTGTGCGGGGCCACGCGCCGAGCCTCGCCGACCCGTCCGCCCCGCGGGACGACCCCCCGTGATCCGTGCACCCGTGCACGTCGAGCGGACGTGGGGAGGACGCCCGCGCCCGTGCTACTGCTGCTCGGCGAGGAAGACCGCGCGTCGGCCGGTGCTCTGCCAGCCGGATCCGCGCGGCTCGAGCACCGTGCCGTCGGCCGAGAGCACGCGCAGGCCCTCGGTTCCGCCGTTGCCCCCGACGATCTGGACGGCGCCGGCCGGCCGGCCGAGCGACCGGGAGCGCCCCCCGATCTCGTGCAGCTGGGCGAGGGCGCCCTCCCCGTCGGAGACGAGGGCGGCGACGCGCACCTCGTCGACCCAGGCGGCATCGATCGGGGTGCCGTCGGCGATCGGCAGCGCCTCGAACTGGCCGAGCCGGACGGGCACGTTCGACTCGGCATCGCGGATGATCGCGGCGACCACGAGTCTCGGGCCACTGGCGCCGTCGAGCAGCAGCAGCATGCGCGCGTCGTCGCGGGACACGTCGAGCGTCACGACGCGATCGCCGTCGGCGATCGGCGCCTCGACGGCGTGGACGGTGCCGTCGAGCTCGGTGGCGCGGATGCCTCCGGCCCCGCTCGCCGTCGTCGACCAGACGTAGCTGAAGCCGTCGACGCTCGGCGCGATGAGCCCCGATCGGCCGTCGAGCAGCAGCGGCGCGGCGTCACCGGTGCGCACCGACCAGACGCCGCCCGGGGCGAGGACCGCCGCGAGCGTGCGGCTCGGGCCGAGAGTGACAGCGGTCGCGCCGATGTCGATGACGCGCGTGCTGAGCGCGCCGAGCTCTTCGACCCCGGAGCCGCCGGCGAACCCGAAGCCCTCCTCGGTGCGCATGAGCAGTCGCGCATCGACCTGCGGCGGCACCTCGAATCCGCCGGAGCCCTCGGGCACGACGACGGGGTTCTGGTCGACCGTCAGCTGCACGCCCGCGACGCCGCTGACGTTGCGCAGGCTCGCCTCGAGCTGGCGACGCAGGGCCTGCCGCTGGGTGTCGTCGACGAGCAGGATCTCGTCGGTGAGGTCGACCTGGGCGACGCCCTCCGACACGGTGACGGGGGCGGCGAGCGCGGTTCCCTCTGGCACCGCCGACACGACCGCGCCCTCGAGCCAGCTCGTCGGCGGCTCGAGCAGAGCGCGCACGACGCGCGAGGCGACCTCTGACCGCGTGGGGAACCAGCGCAGGTCGGGCACGAGATTCTGGAAGGCCGGATCGTAGTAGTAAAGGGTGTGCTGGCCGAAGGCCGAGGGGAAGGCCTGCTGCGAGATCAGGATTCCGTCCTGCAGTCCGGCGATGCGCCACTCCCCCTCCTGCTCGACGAAGCGGAACGGCTCGAGCTGCTGATCCCCGTCGCCCGCGGCGCTGTAGCGACCGAGCCCGTCGACCTCGGCGGCGACGGCGACGGAGTAGCCGAGCGTCGTGTCGTCGATGCGCTCGACGACACCCTCGCGGCTGCGCACGAGCGTGCCGGCGTAGGGGTTCCAGACCTGCTCGGCCGCGGCGGCGAGGTATTGCCGAGCGATCCGGTAGTTGTTCTGCGACGCCGTCGTCGCGGCGAGGAATCCGGCGAGGATCTCCTCCTGCGTCGCCCCCTCGGCGGGCCCGGAGGGCAGGAAGTCGAAGTCGGCGTCGACATCCTGCTCGATCGCGCCGCCCTCCTCGACCGGACCGCTGAAGGGCACCTGCACGCACGCCGCGAGCAGCAGTGTGGTCACGGCGACGACGACCGCCCACCACCGGCGGGCGCGCCCGGCCGTGTCGACGGCCCTCGGGGCGATCAGGATGCTGCGCTCAGGCATCGCCGCCCCCCGACTCCGCCGCGATCGAGGCGTCGAGCGGGTCGATCGGCGGCAGCTCGAGGGGCGAACCGGTGAGCGGCTGGCCGGGGCGCCGGGGCAGCGTGAGCCGGAAGCAGCTGCCCTCCCCCTCGACCGACCACACGTCGATGAGCCCGCCGTGCAGGTGGGCATCCTCCGTCGCGATCGCGAGCCCGAGCCCCGTGCCGCCGGTCGTGCGCTGCCGCGAGGGGTCGGCCCGCCAGAAGCGGTCGAACACGCGCTGGAGCTGCTCGGCGCTCATCCCGATGCCGAAGTCGCGAACGGCGATCGCGACGGCCTCGGTGTCGGAGTCGATGTAGACGACGACCGGGCGGCTCTCGCCGTGGTCGACGGCGTTGCCGAGCAGATTCTGCAGGATGCGGCGCAGACGGCGCGCATCGACATCCGCTTCGAAGTATCCGCCCGGAGCCACGAGCCGCAGCTCGGTGCCCTTCTGGTCGGCGAGGGGGCGGATCGCCTCGAGGGAGTCCTCGACGAGGCGCACGAGGTTCGTCGGCTCGGTGTCGAGCTGCACGGCGCCGGCGTCGAAGCGGCTCATCTCGAGCAGGTCGCTCAGCATCGACTCGAAGCGCTGCACCTGGGTGTGCAGCAGTTCGGCGGTGCGGGCCGTCGCCGGCTCGAAGCCGTGACGCTGATCGTAGAGAACGTCGCCCGCGAGGCGGATCGTCGTCAGCGGGGTGCGCAGCTCGTGCGAGACGTCGGAGACGAAGCGCTGCTGCACGCGCGAGAGGTCGGCGAGCTGCGTGATCTGGCGCTGCAGGCTGTCGGCCATGCGGTTGAACGAGCGGGCGAGGGTCGCGATGACGTCTTCTCCTCTCTCGGGGATGCGCTCCTCGAGCTGACCGGCGGCGAGTTTCTCCGCCGTGTCGGCGGCGACGCGCACGGGCTCGATCGCGAGGCGCACGACGAAGAACGTGACGAGCCCGATCGTGAGCACGAGCAGGAGCGAGCCGATCACGAGGGTCTGCTGCACGAAGTCGAGAGTCTGCTGCACGTCGCGGACGTTGTAGACGAGGTAGAGCTCGTACTGCCCCGCCGTCGGCACTTCGATCGCGCCGCCCACGACGATGCCGGGGTCGGCGCCCGCCTCCGTGGTCAGTGTCACGGGCTGCGCGTAGACCGAGCCGTCGCCGGCAGCGACGAGCTCTTTGAGATCGTGGCTGATGATCGAGGTGTCGATGCCCTCGAAGTTCGTCGTCGACTGCATGATCTGTGCGCTCGACTGCCCCTGGCTGCGCACGATCGCATACTGCGTGCCGCCCGGGTTCGAGGTCGCCGCACGGATGGTGGTCTGAGCGGTGATGTTGGCGGCCTCGAGGTCGATCGTGCCGGTCTGCGTCACGGACGAGTCGAAGAGCTGCTGCGCGCTCGCGGTCGCCTGCCGCGCCTCGGCGAGCACCTGCTGCTTGCGCGCGTCGTAGAGGTTCGTGGCGATGCTGAGCGACATGTAGCCCGAGATGATCGTCACCGCGACGGTCGAGAGCGCGACGGTGATCGCGACGGTGCGCAGCTGCAGCGAGGTGCGCCAGAGGCGCAGGAGCCGGTCCAGCCAGTCGCGCCAGTCGAGGGGCGGCATGGCTCAGGCGGTCGACCCGGCCCGGTAGCCGACGCCGCGCACGGTCATGACGATGCGGGGCTCGTCGGGGTCGAGCTCGACCTTGGCCCGAAGGCGCTGCACGTGCACGTTGACCAGTCGCGTGTCGGCCTTGTACTGGTAGCCCCACACCTGCTCGAGCAGCATCTCGCGCGTGAACACCTGGTTGGGCTTCATGGCGAGCGCGAGCAGCAGGTCGAACTCGAGCGGGGTGAGCGAGATCGCCGTGTCGCCGCGCTTGACCTCGTGGCCCGTGACGTCGATGACGAGGTCGCCGATGGGCAGCGCCGAGACGGCCGCGTGGGGCGAGGGGCGCAGTCGCGTCTTGACGCGAGCCACGAGCTCCTTGGGGTTGAAGGGCTTGACGACGTAGTCGTCGGCCCCGCTCTCGAGGCCCTGCACGACATCCGCGGTGTCGGATTTCGCGGTGAGCATGATGATGGGCGTCCCGCTGAGCTCGCGGATCGCGCGGCAGACCTGGATGCCGTCCATGCCCGGCAGCATGAGGTCGAGCAGGACGAGGTCGGGCTTGACCTCGGTGAACGCGTCGACGGCCTCGCCGCCGTCGTGCGAGAAGAACGGCTCGTACCCCTCGCCGCGGAGCACGATGCCGATCATCTCGGCGAGCGCCGTGTCGTCGTCGACGACGAGGATGCGCGGGGTCATATCGTTCTCGTGCCCTCCTCGGCAAAGTGCGTACGACGCGCGGGCGAACAACCCGACGATCGTTCGCCCCAGCCTAGACGAGTGTGACACCATACGTTCGTCAGCGAACGAGAGCCGGTGTGAGGACGCGAGAATGACCGACAGCCCGTCATGGCGCTCCCCCGGCGAGGCGCCGGCGAGCGGTCCGTGGGCGAGCCCGGCCGGGGCCTCCGCGGCGACGGGGCCGCACTCCGGCCCTTACGGACCGCCCGCCGGGAGCGAGGGCACGCGGGGGCTGCACCCGCCATCCGCCGGCTGGGTGCCGCCGCCGAAACCCGGCCTCATCCCCTTGCGACCGCTCGACTTCGGCACGATCTTCGGCACGACCTTCCGCGTGCTGCGCCGCAACCCGCGCCCGGTCTTCGGCGTCGCGATCGGACTCACGACGCTCGTCACCTTCCTCGCCGGCGGCATGGTGACGGTCGTCGTGCTGCTCGGCACCGATCGGATCACGCGCGCCGCGCCCGAGGACGCCGAGGCGATCACGGTCGGCACGGGTGCGATCTTCGTCGTCTCGGCCCTGCTCACCGCGGCGCTCTCGGTCGTCGCCCAGGCGCTGCTGCAGGGCGTCATCGCGATCGAGGTGTCGAGCGGTGCGGTCGGCGAACGGCTGACCTTCCGCCGGATCTGGGCCCGCGGGAAGGGCCGGTGGGGGGCCCTCGTCGGGTGGTCGCTGCTGCTGAGCGCGGCGCTCGTCGCCGCCATCCTGATCCTCGTTCTCGTCATCGTGCTGATGGTCGCCTTCGGGGATGTCGCGGGCATCGTCGGCGGCGTCCTGGTCGGAATCCTCGGCGGGCTCGGCATGGCCGTGCTCGGCTTCTGGCTCTGGATCAAGCTCGTCTTCGTCTCGGCGGCCATCGTGCTGGAGCGCCGGTCGATGCGCGAGGCCGTGACCCGGTCGTGGAGCCTGACGCGGGGGCGGTACTGGCGCACCTTCGGCATCCTCATCCTCATGTCGTTCGTCGTGCAGACCGCCGGCGGCATCGTCACGGCGCCGTTCAGCCTCGTCGCGGGCTTCGCCGGCGCGCTCGTCAACCCGACGGGCGACGTGAGCGCCGACCTCGGTCTGCTGCTCGGCATCAACCTCGTCGCGATCGCGCTCAGTGCCATCGTGGGAGCCGTCGGCGCGGTGCTCGTCGCCGGGGCCACGACCCTCGTCTACCTCGACGCCCGCATGCGCGACGAGGGCCTCGACCTCGACCTGCAGCGATTCGTCGAAGCCCGCGCGCAGGGCGCCCCGAGCGACGACCCGTATCTCGCGCCCGCGCCGTGAGGCCGCTGCCCACGGTGCCCCTCGATCCCGACGCGGACGAGGCGCGCGACCTGCTGCTCGACGAGCTGTCGAAGCTCGAGTACGCGCAGGCCCAGCCGACCTGGTTCGACCTGCTCGCGCAGGCCATCGTCGACTGGTTCGCCGGCCTGCGGTTCGGCGGCACCGGCGGGCTCCCGCTCGGCGTGCTGGTCGTCGGCCTCGTGCTCGTCGGCCTCGCCCTGCTCGCGGCCCTGCTCGTCTACGGCCTGCCGCGCTGGCGGCGCCGCTCGCGCGCCGGGGCCGAGCTGTTCGGCGAGCGCGACGCGCGGTCGGCGCGGCAGCTGCGCCGCGACGCCGAGGCCGCCGCGGCGCGCGGCGAGTGGTCGACGGCGATCGCCGACCGGTACCGCGCGATCGCCCGCGCTCTCGCCGAGCGCACGCTCGTCGCCGTGCTGCCGGGCACGACCGGTCACACCCTCGCCACCGAGGCCGCTCGCGTGTTCCCCGAGGTCGCCGTCGAGCTCGCCGCGGCCGCCGATCTCTTCGACGGCGTGCGCTACCTCGATCGCTCGGGCGACCGAGCGGGGTACGAGCACGTGCGCGAACTCGACGAGCGTCTCGCCGCGGCCCCCTCGCCCCTGCCCGCGCTCGCGCTCGCCGCATCCTCGGCGCGGGGCGGGGCGCCGTCCACGGTCGGGGCGCCCCGATGAGCGGCGCGGCGGTCGTCACGGGCGCCCCCGCCGACGCGCGCGCGGTGGTCGTCACGCCGACGGTGCGCCGGTCGCTGCGCCGGTCGCTGTTCTGGACGGCGCTCGCCGCGCTCCTGCTGGTCTTCGCGGGGGTCATGGTCGTCACGACGGGAGCGACCGCCGATGCCGACCGCTTCGCCGCGGACGAGGCCGCGCCGCTCGGCTCGCGTGCGCTCGTCGAGGTGCTTCGCGACGCGGGCGTCGAGGTCGCCGTCGCCGACTCGCTCGACGCGGCGCTCGACGCGATCGACGAACCGGGCGCGACGACCGTGCTCGCCGCCGACCCGCGCGGGCTGCTCACGAGCGATCAGTGGCAGAGGCTCGACGGCGTCGCCGCGAGCCTCGTCGTCGTCGAGCCCTCGGCGGGCGCGCTCGCGGCGCTCGCTCCCGCGATCGCCCCCGGCGTCCCCGTCGTCGGCGAGGTGCGCACAGCGGCCGGATGCTCCCTGCCGGCCGCACGGCGCGCCGGGTCGATCACCGCCGACGGCGCGAGCCTCGACGCCTCCGGCGCGGCGGCGGCCGAGGTCGAGACCGAGGAGTGCTTCGCGGGCGAGGGCGGCGCGGGGCTCGTGCTGCTCGACCAGGCCGGCGGGGGCGCCCTGCGACTTCTCGGTGCGGGAGGCGTCGTCGAGAACGGCCTCATCGGCAGGCAGGGCAACGCCGCCCTCGCGCTCGGGCTCCTCGGCGAGCATCCGCGACTCGTCTGGTACGTCGCGACGGCCGCCGACATCCCGGGCGGGCTCTCCTCGCCCTCGCAGCTGTACCCGGGCTGGGTGAATCCGCTCACCTGGCTGCTCATCACGGTCGGCGTCGCCGCGGCGTTCTGGCGAGGGCGGCGGCTCGGGCCGGTCGTCATCGAGAACCTCCCGGTCGTCGTGCGGACGACTGAGACCATGGAGGGCCGCGCGCGGCTCTACGCGCGGTCGGGGGCGCGGCTGCGGGCGCTCGACGCGCTCCGGGTCGGCACGCTGCGCCGGCTCGCCGGGGGCCTCGCGCTCGGCAGCGCGGCCGGCGTCGACGACATCATCTCGGCCGTCGCCGTCGTCACCGCTCGCGACCGCGCGGGCCTGCGGGCGCTGCTGATCGACCGCGAGCCGCGCGACGACGGCGAGCTCGTGCGGCTCTCGGACGACCTGATCGAGCTCGAGCGACTCGTGCAGCGCCGCGTCGGGCTCGACGGCCGCCTCGACGGCGACATCGACCCCGGAGCGACCCCCGGTCGCGCGATCGGAACCGACACCACCAGGAGAATGGAACGATGACAGACAGCGACCTGCGGGCATCCTTCGCGAACGTGCGCACCGAGGTGGGCAAGGCCGTCGTGGGGCAGGATGCGGCCGTGAGCGGCCTCATCGTGGCCCTGCTCGCGGGCGGCCATGTGCTGCTCGAGGGCGTGCCGGGCGTCGCCAAGACGCTGCTCGTGCGCTCGCTCAGTCATGCGCTGCACCTGCACACGGCCCGCGTGCAGTTCACCCCCGACCTCATGCCGGGCGACGTCACGGGCTCGGTCGTCTACGACGCGAAGAACGGCGACTTCGAGTTCCGGCGTGGGCCCGTGTTCACGAACATCCTGCTCGCCGACGAGATCAACCGGACTCCCCCGAAGACGCAGTCGTCGCTGCTCGAGGCGATGGAGGAGCGCCAGGTCACCGTCGACGGGGTGACGCACGCGCTGCCCGAGCCCTTCCTCGTCGCCGCGACGCAGAACCCCGTCGAGTACGAGGGCACATACGCTCTGCCCGAGGCGCAGCTCGACCGGTTCCTGCTCAAGCTCGTGCTCGACCTGCCGCAGCGCGAGGCCGAGGTCGAGGTGCTGCAGCGCCACGCCGACGGCTTCAGCCCGCGCGACCTCGCCGCCGCGGGCGTCACCGCTGTCGTCGGCGCGGACGAGATCGCCGCCGCCCGTGCCGCGGTCGTGCGCGTCGGTGCGAAGCCCGAGCTGCTCGGCTACATCGTCGACCTCGCGCGCGGCACGCGGCAGAGCCCCTCGGTCAAGCTCGGCGTGAGCCCGCGCGGCGCGACGGCGCTGCTCGCCGCCGCGAAGGCGTGGGCGTGGCTCTCGGGCGCCGAGGCGATCACCCCCGACCACGTGCAGGCGATGCTGCTGCCCGTCTGGCGGCACCGCATCGCCCTGCGACCCGAGGCCGAGCTCGAGGGCGTCTCGGCCGACACGATCCTGCGCTCGGTCGTCAGCCAGGTGCAGGTGCCGCTCTAGCCATGGCCGTCACCGGCTGGTTCGTCGGGCTCGTCGCCGCCGGCGTCGTGCCCGTCGTGCTGATCGCGAACGGGTGGGCCTACCTCGGCTGGGTCGGGTTCTGCGTGGTGCTCGCCGTCGTCGACCTCGCGCTCGCGGCCTCGCCGCGCGCCGCCGTGCTCGAACGCTCGGGCGACGAGCGCGTGCGGCTCACCGAGTCGGGGCGCGCGACGCTGTATGTAACGAACCCCTCGCGCCGCACCCTGCGCGGCATCGTGCGCGACGCCTGGGAGCCCTCGGCCGGGGCGACCCCCCGACGACAGCGGCTGCTCGTGCCGCCCGGCGAGCGGCGCGCGGTGACGACGACGCTCACGCCGTGGCGCCGCGGCGAGCGCCGGGCCGCGATGGTGACGATCCGCGCGCTCGGGCCGATGCGGCTCGCGGGGCGGCAGGCGAGCATCCTCATGCCCGGAACCGTGCGCGTGCTGCCCGAGTTCGCCTCGCGCCGGCACCTGCCCTCGCGACTCGCGCACCTGCGCGAGCTCGACGGCCGCACCTCGCTCATGGTCCGTGGTCAGGGCACCGAGTTCGACAGCCTGCGCGAGTACGTGCGCGGCGACGACGTGCGCTCGATCGACTGGCGCGCGACCGCGCGACGCTCGGGCGGGCCCGGACCCGGGGGAGCTCCCGCGCAGACTCTCATGGTGCGCACCTGGCGGCCCGAGCGCGACCGGCACGTCGTCATGATCGTGGACTCCGGGCGCACGGCGGCCGCGCGCATCGCCGACGAGACCCGCATCGACACGGCCTTCGAGAGCGCCCTGCTGCTGTCGGCCCTCGCCGACCGCGCGGGCGACCGGGTGGATGTCGCGGTGTACGACCGTCGCGTGCGCGGGCGCGTGCAGGGGGCGCGCGGCGCCGATCTGCTCGCGAAGCTCGTCGACATGATGGCGCCCATCGACCCCGAGCTGCTCGAGACCGACTGGAGCGCGGTGCCGGGCCTCGTGCGCTCGATGACGGCGCAGCGCGCGCTCGTCGTGCTCGCGACGCCGCTCGAGTCGCCCGGCGCGACGCGCGGGCTGCTCGCGATGCTGCCGCAGCTGACGCGGCGGCACCTCGTGCTCGTCGCCGCCGTGACCGACCCCGCGCTGCTCTCCGCCGCGAACGATCGCTCGGACCGGGCGTCGGTCTACCGCGCCGCCGCAGCCGAGCGGGCGCTGCTCGACGCGCAGCGCGTCGCCGCGGCCGTGCAGCGCCTCGGGGCCGACGTCGTGAGCGCCGCGCCGCTCGACCTGCCGCCCGCCGTCGCCGACCGCTACCTCGCGTACAAGGCGGCCGGGCGGTTGTAGGGCGCCGCGCCGCACACGCGCGTGTCGCGCATGCTGCACCGCGCATCCCACTGCCGCTGCGCCTGCCCCTGACTCTGTCGCGGTCGCTGCCTCTGCCCCGGTCCCTCTCCCTGTCCCTCTCCCTGTCGCTGTCGCTGTCGACAATTCAGGAACTTCGAGCAGGCGAGCCCTTCGCGAGGCGCACTGTGCGCGTGTCGCATGCCGACAACGGCACGATCTCCTGAATTGCGAACGCGCAAGGCGCAAGGCGCAAGGCGCAGGGCGCAGCGGGCGCAGGCGGCGACGCGCCTTCCGCGCAGACGAAATGAAGGGAGAGGCGCCGTCTCAGCGGCGTGTCGCGCCCGACACGCCGCACGCGGGCGACCGCCTCCCTTCATTTGGATGGCGCAGGGGCGGGCGGGCGGAAGCACTCCCCGACGCTCAGCGCCCGGGCGCATCGGCGCGGGTGACCCAGGCGGCGATCTCGGTGCGCCGCGAGGCTCCGAGCTTGGTCAGGATGTGCTCGACGTGCGCCGAGACGGTCTTGGGCGCGATGACGAGCCGCTCCGCGATCGCGCGGTTCGTCGCACCCTCGGCAATGAGCCGGGCGACATCGAGCTCGCGGGCCGAGAGCGGGGCCGTGGAGGCGAGCCGACCGAGCACCGCGGCAGCCGCGCGTGCGAGCGGCTCAGCCCCCACCGCCTCGGCGCGCGAGCGCGCGGCCGTCGCCGCCGCGGTCGCAGCCGGGCCCTCCGACGCGCGGCCTGCCGACAGCACCGCCTCGGCGAGGTCGATGAGCGCCCACGCGCCCTCCCACCAGCGCCCGCTCGACGCCCACCCGGTCTCGGCCGACGCGAGCAGAGCGCGAGCCGTCTCGTGCTCGCCGAGTGCGGCAGCGAGGAGGCCCTCGGCGTGCACGAGCGCGGTGAGCGTGCCCGGCAACGCGCGCCGCCGGATCGGCTCCGCGCACCGGTCGATCCACGAGCGGGCCGCCGACGGTCCGGCCGTCGCGAGGTGGGCGCGTGTGCCGGTCACCGCGAAGGGGAACAGGTACGCGGCGTCGTCGATGGCCCGGGATGCGGCCAGCGCCCGCTCGCACAGCGCCACGGCCGTCACCGGGTCGCCCTGCCCGAGCGCGAGTTCGGCGAGCCCCCACAGCGAGGGCGACAGCCGCTGCAACTCGCCCATGCTCTCGGCTAGCTGGCGCGACTGCTCGAGGTGCTGCCGGGCGTCGCTCCACCGGCCGCGACCCAGCGCGAGGAAGCCGAGCACGTGGAGGGCGGTGATGCGCGTCGTGATGCCGGCGCCCGTCGCGATCGCTCGCCGTGCGCGCTCCTCGGCGGCATCCCAATCGCCGACCGCCCAGCGCACATGAGCGCTGTGGGCGACGAGGTAGTGGTGGTCGTTCCACCGTTCGACCCGGGCGGTGTATTCGATGCCCCGGGCGAGGCAGCGCTCAGCGCGCGAGTAGTCGAGCAGCACCGATGCCGAACTGCCGATCATGCGGTGCGCCCGCGCGGCCTCCTGCTCGAACCGGGCCCGCTCGGCGCGTCGGATCGCCGATTCGAGTCTCGCCCAGCCCTCGTCGCCCCGACCGGCGAACGCGAGCACGACGCCGAGCGTGGCGTCGAGCGCGATGCGCAGCTGCTCGGGGCCGGGCAGAGCGGCGAATGCGGCCCCGACCGGCTTCCGCGCTCGAGCGCTCGCCTCCGCGGTCTCGAGCGTGGCCTCCGCACGGCCGCCGAACGCGGCGGACTCCTCCAGCCGCCGATCGAGCATATGAGCGGCGGCGAGCGCGGCGAGCAGCGCTGCTCGAGGTGCCGCTCCCGCAACCTTGGGCACGAGCGCAGCGTCCAGCCGCGACAGCGCCGTGTGCGCGAGCTCCGCGCGCTCGTCGAGCGAGGCTCCGAGAAGGTGCCGCGCGAGCATGAGGTCGGGCACGAGGGTCGCGGCGTCCGTCTCGCGGCCGAGCGAACGCAGGGTCGCGATCGCCTCGGAGAGGTGCACGGAGGCTTCGCGGGCGTCGTCGACGGCCAGCAACTCGGCGGCCAGACCCGCCGCGAGCCGCGCGCGCTCGAGCGGCTCGATCGAGGCGGGTGCCGTGCGCAGGGCGCGGCGGAAGAGAGCGGCGGCCTCGCGGTGCGCGGATCGACTCGCCGCGTCGCGCGCACCCGCGAGCGCGTGCCGGTGAGCGTCGTCGAACTCGCGGGCACGCTCGAAGTGATCCGAGATCATCGCCTCGGCGAGCCCCCGGCGGATCGACTCGGTCGCCACTGCCACGTGCAACTCGCGACGGCGATGCAGCGGGATCGTCCGGTAGACGGCATCGCACAGCAGCGCGTGCCGGAACACGTAGGTCTCGCCCGAGGGCGCCTCGAGCACGAAGTGCTCGTCGGCGAGCTCGCGCAGGGCGCGGTCGACCTGACCGGCTTCGGCGTGCGCGACGGTCTCGAGCAGGTCGGCCTCGAACGAACGCCCGATCACCGAGGCCGCAAGCAGGATCTCGCGCGCCTCCGCGGGCAGCCGTCCAGCTCGAGTGCGCACCGACTCCGCGATCGTCTCGGGTACGGCCTCGTCGCCCGAGGCCAGCAGTTCCTCGACGTGGAGTGGGATCCCGTCGCTGCGCTCCAGCAGGACGTCGACGAGCGCGGCGGCGAGCGGGGCGCGCTGGATCGCCTCGGCCATCGCCGCGACATCGCCGCGCCCCAGTCGCCCGAGACGCACCTCTTCGGCCTGGCGTTGTGCGAGCAGTCGCGTGCGCCAGGGCCCGAGCGGTGAGTCGTGCGAGCTCTCGTCGCTGCGCAGGGTCACGAGCACGAGGCACGGCGACATGCCGATGACGGGCACGAGTCGCGCGAGGACCTCGAGGCTCACCTCGTCGGCCCAGTGCGCGTCCTCCGCCATCAGGAGCGTCGGTCGGTCCACGAGCGCCGGTTCGAGGATGCGCGCCAGGTCGCCGACGAGCAGCCGGCGACGGCGGGCCGCGTCGGCCGCGTCATCGGAGTCCGCCACGATCCGCTCGCGCAACGCCGCGGCACGCTGCTCGTCCCCCGAGCGCGCGAGATCGTCGGCGAGGTTGAGGAGCATGCCGCCAGGGGAATGCGCCTCGCGGGGGAACGCCGAGGCCGTGAGCAGCCGGGCGTCGCCGATGCGCTCGACCAGTTCGCTGAGCATCCTGGTCTTCCCGATGCCGGCCTCGCCGCTGATCATCAGAAGGTGACCGGCGCCGTCGACGGCGCCGCGCCAGCGGCGCAGTGCGAGTGCGAGCACGTCGTCGCGGCCGACGAGCACCGGGCTCATGCGGGCGAGTGCCGGACCGCGCAGGCGGGTCATGTGCGAAGTATCCGCGCCCCGCCGTCCGCCGTCAACGGCGCGGGAAATAGGTCGACCGACCGATGCCCGCAGCCCCCGCGGCGCGCGAGGCTCGGGGCACCACGATGAGAGGAGCGCCGTCATGGCGAGATTCATGGATGTTCACGACGGGTTCGTCGGCGTCACACGCGACCAGCTCGCGGCAGCGCACGAGGCCGACCTCGCGATCGAGGGCGAGGAAGGAGTGCACTTCGAGCACGCCTGGCTCGACCCCGAGAGCGGGAAGGTGTTCTGCCTGTCGAGCGGTCCGTCGAAGGAGGCGGTCATGCGCATCCACGAGCGCGCCGGCCACCCGACCGACCAGGTGTACGAGCTCGCGGTCGAGGTCGAGTAGCGCGCCCGTCGAGCGCCGGGCGCGGGTCGGCCGACTGTGCACGACCGACCCGCTCCCGGTCCGCGTGCGACGCTACCGAGCCGCTGTCGGCGCGGGCTCGAGCGTTCTCGTCGCCGTCGCGATCGGGGCGAGCCCCGCCTCGACGCGGGCGCCGGTGGTCTCGTCGATGCTCTTCCAGTATCGGATGACGCGCTCGCGCAGCTCGGGGATCGTGACAGCCGAGACGTGCCCGACGATGTTGGCGACGAGTCGCTCGCGTTGCGCGTCGTCCATGACCTCGGTGATGAGGGTGCGCGGCTGCACGACGTCGTCGTCTTCGGGGTGGAGGGTCGCCGCGGCGCGCACGAGCCCGCCGTCCATCTCCCAGCCGCGGTCGGGGCCGTGCGCCTCGGCGTCGGCGTGCGGGCCGCCGAAGGAGTTCGGCGCGTAGACCGGTTGCGAGGCGGGCGGGAAGGAGTACCTCATCGCGCCCTCCTTCGAGTACGAGTGGGTCTCGTTCCTCGGCGCGTTGACCGGCAGCTGCGCGTGATTGGTGCCGACGCGGTAGCGGTGCGCGTCGGCGTAGCTGAAGATGCGCGCCTGCAGCATCTTGTCGGGGCTCGCCGCGATGCCGGGTACGAAGTTCGACGGGGCGAATGCCGCCTGCTCGATCTGCGCGAAGAAGTTCTCGGGGTTGCGGTTGAGCGTCAGTCGCCCGACGGGGATGAGCGGGTAGTCGCCTTTCGGCCACACCTTGGTGAGGTCGAAGGGGTTGAAGCGGTAGGTCTTCGCGTCTTCGTAGGGCATGACCTGCACCGAGAGATCCCAGCTGGGGTAGTCGCCGCGGTCGATCGCCTCGAACAGGTCGCGGCGGTGGAAGTCGGCGTCCTCCCCGGCGATCTGGTCGGCCTGGGCCTGCGTGAGCGTCTCGTGGCCCGTGGTGGTGCGGAAGTGGTACTTCACCCAGAAGCGGTCCCCGGCGGCGTTGATCCACTGGTAGGTGTGCGAGCCGAACCCGTCCATGTGCCGCCAGGAGCTGGGGATGCCGCGATCGCCCATGAGCCACGTCACCTGGTGAGAGGACTCGGGCTGGTTGGTCCAGAAGTCCCACTGCATGTCGTGGTCGCGCAGGCCCGAGCCGGGAAGGCGCTTCTGCGAGCGGATGAAGTCGGGGAACTTGATGCCGTCCTTGATGAAGAAGACGGGGGTGTTGTTGCCGACGAGGTCGTAGTTGCCTTCAGAGGTGTAGAACTTGATCGCGAAGCCGCGGGGGTCGCGCCACGTGTCGGGGCTGCCCTGCTCGCCGGCGACCGACGAGAAGCGCACGAGCGTCTCGGTCGTCACGCCCGGCTGGAACAGCGCCGCCCGGGTGTACTGCGACACGTCGTGGGTGGTCTCGAATACGCCGAACGCCCCGCCGCCCTTGGCGTGCACGACACGCTCGGGAACGCGCTCGCGATTGAACTGGGCGAGCTTCTCGACCAGGTAGTGGTCGGTGAGGGCGATGACGCCGTCGGGGCCGACGCTCTGCGAGTGCTGGTCGCTTGCGACGGGGGCTCCGCTGGTGGTGGTCGTGTGGTGGCTCACGGTGATCTCGCTCCTTTGTCGGATGGGTTGGCGGCGCAGTCGGGGCACACGCCCCAGAAGGTGACCTCGGCTGTGGTGATCGCGAATCCGCTCGCCTCGGACGGGGTCAGGCACGGCGCGTGCCCGACGACGCAGTCGACGTCTCCGACGGCGCCGCACTCGGTGCAGACGACGTGGTGGTGGTTGTCGCCGATGCGACGCTCGTACCGCGCCGGGCTGCGCGCGGGCTCGATGCGTCGCAGCAGTCCGGCCGCCGTCAGGTCGCCGAGCACGTTGTGCACCGCTTGCAGGGTGAGGCGATCCCCCGCCTCCCGGAGCGCCGAGTGGATGCGCTCGGCCTCGCCGTGGGGGATCCGCTCGATGACGCGCATCACGGCGAGGCGACCGGCGGTGACGCGAAGGCCGGCGCCGCGCAGCAGCTCATCGTCGGGCGTCGGCATGCTCCGACCATAGCGCTCTATCGTGAATCAGTCAAAGAATGGAGCGAACACTGTCAACGACGGCCTGATGCGCGAACGCTCCGGCACCGGGACTCCGCGGCTCAGTCGGCGACGACGACGCGCGCGCCCCGGCTGATCGGGTCGAGGTCGCCCGTCTCGCCCTCGCGCGCCGCGGCTCGGCCGACGATCCACTGCATCCAGAGGAACCAGGCGAGCGCGAGCGTGCCGATGCCGATGCGGATCGCGTGCGGCCACTCCTGCCGCGTCACGAAGCCCTCGACGACGCCGCTCACGAGCAGGCCGACGACGAGCCCGCCGATGACGGCGAAGAGCGCCCGGCCGTCCTCCGCGAGTGCCTGCAGTCGCGTGCGCGAGCCCGGCGCCACCCAGGCCCAGAAGATCATGAGGCCCGCGGCCGCGGCGACGAAGACGGAGTACAGCTCGAGCTGGCCGTGCGGCGCGATGTTGAGGAAGAACACGTCGAGCCGGTCGAACTCGGCCATGATCGCGGCGCTCTGCCCGACGCCCTGCGCGTTCTGCAGCACGACGAACGGAACCCAGAACCCCGAGATGCCGAAGGCGACGCTCTGCGCCGCGATCCACGCGTTGTTGACCCACACCTGCCCGGCGAACGATGCTTCGGAGGACTCGGAGTAGTAGTTCACGAAGTCCTGCTGCGCGTAGCGGCGCAGCGTCTCGTAGTCGCCGAGGGTCGCGAGCACGGCGGGGTTCGACCCGACCCAGACGGCATAGAGGGCGGCGGCGACCGCGAAGACGATCGCGACAGCGATCGTCATCCACCGGATGCGGAACAGCGCCGCCGGCACCTCTCGCGTCGCGTAGCGCGCGAGCTGCGCCACCGGCTCGGCGGTCGCGCCGGTGAAGCGCAGGCGCGCCCGCGACAGCAGCACCGAGAGCCGCTCGCCCTGCGGAACCTGCCCCGCTGTGGTCGAGATGGCCGAGAGCTGACTCGCGCCCGCCTGATAGTGCTCGATGAGCTCGTCCGCGTCGCGGCCGTCGAACCGGCGGCGACGCGCGAGAGCCTCGAGCCGATCCCATTCGGCGGCGTGGGCGGAGGCGTAGGCGTCAAGATCCATCTGTTTAGATGATGACATGTCCGGTTCCGGAGCGGCGGCGAACGGCGGCGCGGCGTACGACGTCGAACGCGAGCTGCTGACCGGTGAGGCGGTCGCGCTCGACCTCCGGGCGACGAGCGTCGCGCTGCGGGCCGCGGGCGCGATGATCGACTACACCGTCTACATCGCCGGCACCGGGCTGCTGCTGTGGCTCATGCTCGAGACGGCTCCGACGCTCGGGGTGCCCGAGAACCTCTACGCGGCCCTCGCGATCGTGACCGGAGTATTCGGGCTCGTGATCGCTCCGGCCGCCATCGAGACCGCGACGCAGGGCAAATCGCTCGGCC
Organism: Microbacteriaceae bacterium X2B; assembly: GCA_005502445.1. Classification (GTDB taxonomy): domain Bacteria; phylum Actinomycetota; class Actinomycetes; order Actinomycetales; family Microbacteriaceae; genus Microcella. Next base: position 33,860 of record SCPB01000013.1, on the reverse strand, counting down.
GCTGGGCGCTCGGCGACCGCGTCGTGCGCGACGACGGGGGCGCGATCGCCTTCCGGCACGCGTTCATCCGCTCATTCGTCGGCGTGTTCGAGCTCGTTCTGACCCTCGGCGGGCTCGCCGTGATCGTCGCGATGCTCAACACGCGCGCCAAGCGGCTCGGCGACCTGCTCGCCGGCACCTACAGCCAGTACGAGCGAGTGCGCCGCCCGGCGACCGCGACCTTCGGCGTGCCCGCCGCGCTCGTCGAGTGGGCCGGCACGGCCGACGTCGCACGGCTGCCCGAGGTGCTCTCGCGACGCATCGCGCAGTTCCTCGCGCAAGCCTCCGGCCACACCCCGGCGACGCGGCAGCGCATCGCCGCCGACCTCGCGCGGGATGCGGCCGTCTACGTCTCCCCCGTGCCGCACGCCGACCCCGAGCTCTTCCTCGCCGCGGTCGCGGTGCTGCGGCGCGAGCGGGAAGCCACCGCGCTGGCACTCGAACAGGCCCGCCTGGCCCAACTGCAGTCGACGCTCGCCGCACTGCCGCACGGGTTCCCCGACCGCGGCTGAGCGACCCCGCGCGCCGGCCGCTCTCCGTGGCGGGATCATCCCGGTACGGCGCGTCAACGACGAGAGGCCCCTCCACGAATGGAGGGGCCTCTCTCGAAAGAAGTCCGGCGGTGTCCTACTCTCCCACGAGGTCACCCTCGCAGTACCATCGGCGCAGAAGGTCTTAGCTTCCGGGTTCGGAATGTAACCGGGCGTTTCCCCTTCGCTATGGCCGCCGAAACACTATTGATATCCCAATCAGTCTACGGACGAACACACACAGACGTGCTGTTCGAACGTGGATCCCGACCGTCTATCGAGAACCACAAAGTGGACGCAAGCGCATACTCACCCCCCAACCCGAAAACGGGGTGGGGGTGTTGTCAAGTCATCGGCTTATTAGTACAGGTCAGCTCCAAGGGTCTTTCGTCCCCTCTTCCACATCCTGCCTATCAACCCAGTCGTCTGGCTGGGAGCCTCTCACCCACACGGGGCATGGAAGTCTCATCTCGAGGCCGGCTTCCCGCTTAGATGCTTTCAGCGGTTATCCATCCCGAACGTAGCTAATCAGCGGTGCTCCTGGCGGAACAACTGACACACCAGAGGTTCGTCCAACCCGGTCCTCTCGTACTAGGGTCAGATCCTCTCAAACTTCCTACGCGCGCAGCGGATAGGGACCGAACTGTCTCACGACGTTCTAAACCCAGCTCGCGTACCGCTTTAATGGGCGAACAGCCCAACCCTTGGGACCTACTCCAGCCCCAGGATGCGACGAGCCGACATCGAGGTGCCAAACCATGCCGTCGATATGGACTCTTGGGCAAGATCAGCCTGTTATCCCCGAGGTACCTTTTATCCGTTGAGCGACAGCGCTTCCACAAGCCACTGCCGGATCACTAGTCCCGACTTTCGTCCCTGCTCGACCTGTCAGTCTCACAGTCAAGCTCCCTTGTGCACTTACACTCGACACCTGATTGCCAACCAGGTTGAGGGAACCTTTGGGCGCCTCCGTTACTTTTTGGGAGGCAACCGCCCCAGTTAAACTACCCACCAGGCACTGTCCCTGAACCGGATTACGGTTCTAAGTTAGACATCCAGAGTGACCAGAGTGGTATTTCAACAACGACTCCACCGACACTAGCGTGCCGGCTTCACAGTCTCCCACCTATCCTACACAAGCCACACCGAACACCAATACCAAGCTGTAGTAAAGGTCACGGGGTCTTTCCGTCCTGCTGCGCGTAACGAGCATCTTTACTCGTAGTGCAATTTCGCCGAGTTCGCGGTTGAGACAGCTGGGAAGTCGTTACGCCATTCGTGCAGGTCGGAACTTACCCGACAAGGAATTTCGCTACCTTAGGATGGTTATAGTTACCACCGCCGTTTACTGGGGCTTAAATTCGTAGCTTCGCTTGCGCTGACCACTCCTCTTAACCTTCCAGCACCGGGCAGGCGTCAGTCCGTATACATCGTCTTGCGACTTGGCACGGACCTGTGTTTTTAGTAAACAGTCGCTTCCCACTGGTCTCTGCGGCCTTCAACGCTCCGGGAGCTAGTCCCTTCACGCATCCGGCCCCCCTTCTCCCGAAGTTACGGGGGCATTTTGCCGAGTTCCTTAACCACGATTCTCTCGATCTCCTTGGTATTCTCTACCTGACCACCTGAGTCGGTTTGGGGTACGGGTGACTGGAACCTCGCGTCGATGCTTTTCTCGGCAGCATAGGATCACTGATTTCTCCCGTGAGGGATACGCATCGGATCTCAGGCTGCGTGAACGACGGATTTGCCTATCGTTCGCCCTACGTCCTTACACCGGGACTACCATCGCCCGGCTCAGCTACCTTCCTGCGTCACACCTGTTAATACGCTAGCCGCACCAGCATAGGGTCGTGTGCTAGGCCTTGCCGCTCACCCCGAAGGGATCGTCGGTCAAGGATTCAGACACTTAGCATCACTGGATTGACTGGGGCGGTTCTTCGTCAGTACGGGAATATCAACCCGTTGTCCATCGACTACGCCTGTCGGCCTCGCCTTAGGTCCCGACTTACCCAGGGCGGATTAACCTGGCCCTGGAACCCTTGGTCTTTCGGAGGACGGGTTTCTCACCCGTCTTTCGCTACTCATGCCTGCATTCTCACTCGTGTGGCCTCCACGGCTGGTTCACACCGCCGCTTCGCTGGCCACACGACGCTCTCCTACCGATCCGCACGGCTGGACCACGAAGGCCTGCCTACTATGCGAATCCTACGACTTCGGTGGTGTGCTTGAGCCCCGTTACATTGTCGGCGCGGAATCACTTGACCAGTGAGCTATTACGCACTCTTTCAAGGGTGGCTGCTTCTAAGCCAACCTCCTGGTTGTCTGTGCAACTCCACATCCTTTCCCACTTAGCACACGCTTAGGGACCTTAGTCGGTAGTCTGGGTTGTTTCCCTCTCGACGATGAAGCTTATCCCCCACCGTCTCACTGCTGCGCTCTCACTTACCGGCATTCGGAGTTTGGCTGACGTCAGTAACCTTTTGGGGCCCATCGGCCATCCAGTAGCTCTACCTCCGGCAAGAAACACGCAACGCTGCACCTAAATGCATTTCGGAGAGAACCAGCTATCACGAAGTTTGATTGGCCTTTCACCCCTATCCACAGCTCATCCCCTCAGTTTTCAACCTAAGTGGGTTCGGTCCTCCACGACGTCTTACCGTCGCTTCAACCTGGCCATGGATAGATCACTTCGCTTCGGGTCTAGGACATGCGACTGACTCGCCCTATTCAGACTCGCTTTCGCTACGGCTACCCCACACGGGTTAACCTCGCCACATATCGCTAACTCGCAGGCTCATTCTTCAAAAGGCACGCCGTCACCGCTGCTAGGGCGGCTCCGACGGTTTGTAGGCAAACGGTTTCAGGTACTATTTCACTCCCCTCCCGGGGTACTTTTCACCTTTCCCTCACGGTACTTGTCCGCTATCGGTCATCTGGGAGTATTTAGGCTTATCAGGTGGTCCTGACAGATTCACACGGGATTTCTCGGGCCCCGTGCTACTTGGGATACTCTCCGGGCCATAACGACATTTCGACTACGGGGTTGGCACCCTCTATGACCGGCCTTTCAAGACCGTTCGTCTATATCGCGCTGTAACCCTCGGAGATCGGCAGATCTCCAGGAAAGTCCCGCAACCCCGACCATGCAACGCCTGCCGGCTATCACACATGACCGGTTTAGCCTGATCCGCGTTCGCTCGCCACTACTGACGGAATCACTGTTGTTTTCTCTTCCTGTGGGTACTGAGATGTTTCACTTCCCCACGTTCCCTCTACCCGCCCTATATATTCAGGCGGGAGTCACCAGGTCGGCACGCCGCCCGGCGGGGTTTCCCCATTCGGACATCCTCGGATCAAAGCTCGCTTATCAGCTCCCCGAGGCTTATCGCAGATTGCTACGTCCTTCTTCGGCTCCAGATGCCAAGGCATCCACCGTTTGCCCTTAGAAACTTGACTACATGAGTATGTTTGAATCGATCGGCACACCACACGCCCGAAGGCGCCTGCTGCGCAGACCAATGATCTATTGCTAGATCTTCAGAAATCACCCGCCCCGAAGGGCCGGCGTTTCTAAGATGCTCGCGTCCACTGTGTAGTTCTCAACATACGGTCGGTACCGCCCCCGCCGACGACGCCCCCCTCACGGAGGCGCGCTTTCTAGTCGGTCGGATCACGGTCCGAGGAAACCAACTCCCGACACTCTCCCCGCTTCACGCGGATCCAGCCTCGAGGCCCGGTCCCTCAGGACCCAACAGCGTGCACGTGGCCGACTCCTGCCCGCAGCGCTTCCATCCCCGAAAGGAGTACTGAACTGCCGGCGATCGCCAGACACCCAAGTCAATGTTCCACCCATGAGCTCCCGCCGCAGGACGAACGCCTGCGATGCGGGTTCTGGCCGCACGAACCGAGGCTCGCGCAGCAGATGCTCCTTAGAAAGGAGGTGATCCAGCCGCACCTTCCGGTACGGCTACCTTGTTACGACTTAGTCCTAATCACCGATCCCACCTTCGACAGCTCCCCCCTTGCGGTTGGGCCACTGGCTTCGGGTGTTACCGACTTTCATGACTTGACGGGCGGTGTGTACAAGGCCCGGGAACGTATTCACCGTGGCGTTGCTGATCCACGATTACTAGCGACTCCAACTTCATGAGGTCGAGTTGCAGACCTCAATCCGAACTGAGACCGGCTTTTTGGGATTCGCTCCACCTTACGGTATCGCAGCCCTTTGTACCGGCCATTGTAGCATGCGTGAAGCCCAAGACATAAGGGGCATGATGATTTGACGTCATCCCCACCTTCCTCCGAGTTGACCCCGGCAGTCTCCCATGAGTTCCCACCATGACGTGCTGGCAACATAGGACGAGGGTTGCGCTCGTTGCGGGACTTAACCCAACATCTCACGACACGAGCTGACGACAACCATGCACCACCTGTATAGAGACCTTGCGGGGCGACTGTTTCCAGCCGTTTCCTCTATATGTCAAGCCTTGGTAAGGTTCTTCGCGTTGCATCGAATTAATCCGCATGCTCCGCCGCTTGTGCGGGCCCCCGTCAATTCCTTTGAGTTTTAGTCTTGCGACCGTACTCCCCAGGCGGGGAACTTAATGCGTTAGCTGCGACACAGAAACCGTGGAATGGCCCCTACATCTAGTTCCCAACGTTTACGGCGTGGACTACCAGGGTATCTAATCCTGTTCGCTCCCCACGCTTTCGCTCCTCAGCGTCAGTTACGGCCCAGAGATCTGCCTTCGCCATCGGTGTTCCTCCTGATATCTGCGCATTCCACCGCTACACCAGGAATTCCAATCTCCCCTACCGCACTCTAGTCTGCCCGTACCCACTGCAGGCGCGAGGTTGAGCCTCGCGTTTTCACAGCAGACGCGACAAACCGCCTACGAGCTCTTTACGCCCAATAATTCCGGACAACGCTTGCACCCTACGTATTACCGCGGCTGCTGGCACGTAGTTAGCCGGTGCTTTTTCTGCAGGTACCGTCACTTGCGCTTCTTCCCTGCTAAAAGAGGTTTACAACCCGAAGGCCGTCGTCCCCCACGCGGCGTTGCTGCATCAGGCTTGCGCCCATTGTGCAATATTCCCCACTGCTGCCTCCCGTAGGAGTCTGGGCCGTGTCTCAGTCCCAGTGTGGCCGGTCACCCTCTCAGGCCGGCTACCCGTCGTCGCCTTGGTGAGCCATTACCTCACCAACAAGCTGATAGGCCGCGAGTCCATCCTCGACCGAAAAATCTTTCCCGCTCCCAGCCATGCGGCTGAAGCGCGTATCCGGTATTAGACGTCGTTTCCAACGCTTATCCCAGAGTCAAGGGCAGGTTACTCACGTGTTACTCACCCGTTCGCCACTGATCCAGCAGAAGCAAGCTCCCACCTTCACCGTTCGACTTGCATGTGTTAAGCACGCCGCCAGCGTTCGTCCTGAGCCAGGATCAAACTCTCCGTAAATGTTTGACTGCACGGCCACCCGAAGGCGACCGGCACATCCAGTTGCGCCAGCCGCCACAAAAGTGATGAGCTGACACGAGTTTGTCTGACTGAAGTTCGAATATCTACTGACATTCGTTTCAATCCAAAGGAATCTCAACCGGCCGACACAATGTCGACCGACGAGGATAATTTGGCATTGACTTAGTGCACGCTGTTGAGTTCTCAAGGATCGGACGCTCCTGACCGCACGCCTCTCGGCGCTTGTTTCAGGGCAACTGTCCTAATTTATCCGGCCCGGTGTCTCGACGCAAGTCGACGTCCGCGGTGAACCGCGAGCGACTGCTCGGATCTGCGCTGGGCTGGGTTCGCCATCCTACGCTCACAACAGCGGCGCGACAAGTCGCGGTCGCTGCGTGGGGAGGATGTGCACCGCGTGAAGTCGGGAGGCTCTTGGCGCTCCCGCACCTATGGGGTGACGGGTAAGGAATCTACGGGGCGGTCGGCTCCGACGGCCAATCAGGCGCGCATCCCGGGCGTGTCGCGCACGAGGCGGAGCCCCGCGAGGGTCTTCTTGCCCCGCCGCAGCACCGCGACGCCGCCGGCGAGCTCGTGCCCCTCGACGGTCGCGTCGTCGCGCTCGACCTTGACGTTGTTGAGCGCGACGCCGCCCTGGGCGATCGCGCGGCGGGCCTCGCTCAGGCTGCCGCACAGCCCCGTCGCGACGAGCGCATGCACGACGGTCTCGTCGGCGCGAACCTCAGCGAGCGGGAGCTCGGCGACGACGGACTCGAGCGTGGCGGCATCGAGGGCGTGCAGGTCGCCGCCTCCGAACAGGGCGGCCGTGGCATCCATCGCGGCGGCGACCGCGGCGGCACCGTGAACGAGACCGGTGACCTCGATCGCGAGCCGACGCTGCGCCTCGCGGCGGAAGGGCTCGCGCGCGACCTTGTCGGCGTACTGCTCGATCTCGTCGCGCGAGAGGAAGGTGAAGACCTTGAGACGGTCGATGACGTCGTCGTCGTGCGTGTTGAGCCAGAACTGGTACATCGCGTAGGGCGAGGTCATCGCGGCGTCGAGCCAGACCGCGTTGCCCTCGCTCTTGCCGAACTTCGTGCCGTCGCTGTTGGTGACGAGCGGCGTGCCGATCGCGTGGACGCTCGCGCCCTCCGCCTTGTGGATGAGGTCGGTGCCGCTCGTGAGATTGCCCCACTGGTCGCTGCCGCCGGTCTGCAGCACGCAGCCGTGCTGACGGTAGAGCTCGAGGAAGTCGAAGCCCTGCAGGATCTGGTAGCTGAACTCGGTGTACGAGATGCCCGCCTCGGAGTTGAGTCGCGCCGCGACGGCATCCTTCTTGAGCATCGCGCCGACGCGGTAGTGCTTGCCGATCTCGCGCAGGAAGTCGATCGCACTGAGCGGCGCCGTCCAATCGAGGTTGTTGACGAGGCGGGCGGCGTTCTCGCCCTCGAACGAGAGGAATCGGCTCACCTGATGCTGCAGGTAGCCGACCCACTCGGCGACCGTGTCGTGCGCGTTGAGCGTGCGCTCGGCGCTCGGCTTGGGGTCGCCGATGAGTCCCGTCGAGCCGCCGACGAGGGCGAACGGTCGATGGCCGGCGAGCTGCAACCGGCGCATGAGCAGCAGCTGCACGAGATTGCCGAGGTGCAGGCTCGGCGCCGTCGGGTCGAACCCGCAGTAGTACGCGATCGGCGGTCCAGCGAGCAGAGCCTTGAGCTCGTCGGCATCGGTCGAGACGTGCACGTGCCCGCGCCAGATGATCTCGTCCCAGATGTCGGAGAAGGTCTCGTCGGTGCGGGGCTCGGTCAGGCGGGGCTCGGTCAGGCGGGGCTCTGTCAGGCGGGGCTCGGTGGAGGATGGGGCGGGCACCGCGTCAGCGTACCAACCGCGACGGATGCCGCTGGCCGGATCGGCATCAACCCTCCGATGCTTGCTGACGTGCGCATCAGCCTTCTAGGGTTGATCGAGACGGATTGGTGAGAGGAGCTTCCCGTGTTCGTCGTCATCGCCGACCAGACCTGCGGCCGCCACGATCAGGACCACGTCGAGGATGCCCTGCGCGAGCTCGCCGCCCGATTCGCCGAGACGCTCGCGCTGCCGCCCGAGCGCACCGCCGGCGACGAGCTGCAACTGCTCACCGACGACGCGGAGACCGCGCTCGAGGCGGCGCTGATGCTCCTGCGCGACGAGCGCTGGCGCGTGGGCATCGGCGTGGGCTCGGTGCGCACTCCCCTGCCCGCGAGCGTGCGCGAAGCGCATGGCGAGGCCTTCACCGCGGCCCGCGCGGCCCTCATCACGGCCGCCAAGCGGCCCATGCACTGCGCCGTGCGCGGCACCACCGCGAACGGCGACCGCGTCAGCGACCTCGGGTCGCTCATCGACCTGCTGCTGTCGCAGCGGGCGCGGTGGAGCGAGCAGGGCTGGGAGCTGCACGATCTGCTCGTCGGCGGCGACACGCAGGCCGACGCCGCCGAGCGCATCGGGATCACCCCGCAGGCCGCGAGCAAGCGCGCACGGGCGGCCGGACTACGGCTCGACACCGACGTGCGCGAAGCGCTCGCGCGCCTGCTCGGCGACGCCGATCAGGAGCGGGCCGCGACCCTCCGACCGCGCGACGTCGACGAGCGCTCCGCCTGATCACGGCCGCCGACGGACCACCGCGGCACGATAGCCCGACACGGTCGGATCGCCCGCGATCCAGAACCGCCACGGATGCGCCTCCCCGTCGCCGCCCGCGCCCGCGACGCCCACTCGCGGGCCCGCGGCGATCAGCTCGGGGAGCAGCGGCTCGCCCGGCTCGAGCCGTAGCAGGTCGAGCTCGGGCCGGTCGGGCGGGGCGAGCACCGAGCCCGAGTCGGCGAGCGTCACCCCGAGCGCCTGCGCGAGGCGAGCCGGACCGCGCGCGAGATCGCGGAACGGGATGCCGCGCGAACTCCGGCCCGCCGCACGCCGCGCGTGCGCGAGATCCGCGCCCGAGACGACCTCGCCCGCGCGCAGCAGTACCGCCGCGCCGACGCCCTCCGGCCCGCAGACGAGATTCACGCACGTGTGCATGCCGTAGCTGAAATACGCGTAGACGTGACCGGGTGCGGCGAACATCGGGCGGGTCCGCGGCGTCGCGCCGCGGACGGCGTGAGAACCCGGGTCGTCCGACCCCCCATACGCCTCGACCTCGGTCAGCCGCACGGTCACGCCGCGGCCGTGCAGGAGCGCACCGAGCAGGCGCGGGGCGACCGACACGGGGTCGGCGGCGAGCAGGGCCGCCGCCGCGGGGTCGGGCGCGAGAACGGCATCCCCGGACCCCGGCTGGATCGGGCGCGGCATCCGGGCGGGCGCCAGCGCGCTCGGGCGCGGGTCGGGGGCGTCGCTCACGGACCGGGCCTCAGAGGGCGGCGAGCCGCTCATCGAGCTGGGAGCGCTGGGCAGCGCCGGCGGAGGCTGCCGTGCCGCCGCCTCCCGAACGCGAGGCGATCGAGCCCGCGACGGTGAGCACCGAGCGCACCTCCCCCGTCAGGCGCGGGTCGATGCCGGCGTAGTCGGCGTCGCTCGGCTCGTGCAGCTCGAGGCCCGCGCGCTCGCAGTGCGCCACGAGCGCTCCCGAGATCTCGTGCGCCTCGCGGAACGGCACGCCCTGACGCACGAGCCAGTCGGCGACATCGGTCGCGAGCGAGAATCCCTGCGGGGCGAGCTCGGCCATGCGCGCGGTGTCGAAGCGCAGCGTCGCGACCATGCCCGTGAACGCCGGCAGCAGCACCTCGAGCGTCTCGACCGCGTCGAAGACGGGCTCCTTGTCCTCCTGCAGGTCGCGGTTGTAGGCGAGCGGCAGGCCCTTGAGCGTCGTCAGCAGCCCCGTCAGGTCGCCGATCAGGCGACCCGCCTTGCCGCGCGCGAGCTCGGCGATGTCGGGGTTCTTCTTCTGCGGCATGATCGACGAGCCCGTCGAGTAGCCGTCGTGCAGCTGCACGAAGCCGAACTCGCGCGTGTTCCAGAGGATGATCTCCTCCGCGAGGCGCGACAGGTCGATGCCGATCTGCGCCGCGACGTAGGCGAACTCGGCGACGAGGTCGCGGCTGGAGGTCGCGTCGATCGAGTTCTCGGTCGGGCCGCCGAAGCCGAGCTCGGCGGCGACGAGAGAGGGGTCGAGGCCGAGGCTCGAGCCAGCGAGCGCGCCCGAGCCGTACGGCGAGCGGTCGGCGCGTGCCGCCCAGTCGCGCAGCCGTTCGAGGTCGCGCACGAGCGGCCAGGCGTGCGCGAGCAGGTGATGCGCGAGCAGGATCGGCTGCGCGTGCTGCAGGTGCGTGCGCCCCGGCATGACGGCGTCGGGATGCGCGTCGGCCTGCGCCGCGAGCGCCTCGATGAGGCGGCGCACCTCCCCCGCGATCACCCTGCCGTGCTCGCGCAGGTACATCCGGATGAGCGTCGCGATCTGGTCGTTGCGGCTACGACCCGCGCGCAGCCTGCCGCCGAGCTCGGAGCCCACCTCGGCGAGCAGGGCGGTCTCGAGCGCCCCGTGCACGTCCTCGTCCTCGGGGCGCGGTCGAAGGGTGCCGTCTCGCCAGCGCGAGTCGAGGGCGTCGAGAGCGGCGCGCATCCTCGCCAGCTCGTCGTCGTCGAGGTACCCGGCCGCCGCGAGGGCGCTCGCGTGAGCGCGACTGCCGGCGAGGTCGTAGGGCGCGAGCTGCCAGTCGAAGTGGGTCGAGCGGCTCAGCCGCGCGAGCTCGGGCGAGGGACCATCGGCGAAGCGGCCACCCCAGAGCGAGCCCTCGTTCGTCGCGCCGCTCATCGGGCCGCCTCCGCGCTCGTCGCCGGGGCCCCGTTGCGCGACTGCCGCAGCAGCCACACCAGCAGGGCCTTCTGGGCGTGCAGGCGGTTCTCCGCCTCGTCCCAGATCGCCGACTGCGGGCCGTCGAGCACCTCGGCGGTCACCTCGTAGCCGCGATACGCGGGAAGGCAGTGCAGGAAGACGGCGTCGGCCTTCGCGCGGGCCATGGCGGCGGCGTCGACGCGATAGGCGTCGAAGAGCGCGGTGCGCGCCTCCTTCTCGTCCTCCTTGCCCATCGACACCCAGGTGTCGGTCACGACGACGTCGGCCGCGTCGAGCGCGACCGCTGCCTCGGTCGACACGAGCACCGAGCCGCCCGTCTCGACCGCCCGGCGTTCGGCGTCGGCGACGACGCGCGGCAGCGGCGCGGCAGCGGCGGGAGCGGCGATGCGCACGTGCATGCCCGCCGTGGCGCCCGCGAGCAGGTACGAGTGGGCCATGTTGCTCGCGCCGTCGCCGAGGAAGGCGACGGAGAGGCCCGCGAGAGCGCCGCGACGCTCGCGGATCGTCTGCAGGTCGGCGAGCAGCTGGCAGGGGTGGAACTCGTCGCTCAGCGCGTTGACCACCGGGACGCGCGTGCCCTCGGCCATCTCCTCGAGCCCGGACTGCGCGAAGGTGCGCCAGACGATCGCGGCGACCATGCGCTCGAGCACGCGCGCGGTGTCGGCGATCGACTCCTTCGCGCCGAGCTGGCTCTCGCCGCCCTGGATCACGAGCGACTGGCCGCCGAGGTCGGCGATGCCGACCGTGAAGCTCACGCGCGTGCGCGTGGAGGTCTTGTCGAAGTAGACCGCGACGGTCTCGGGGCCGGCGAGCGGGCGCTCGGCGAAGCGGTCGGCCTTGAGCCGGTCGGCGAGGTCGAGGATCTCGGTCTGCTCGGCGGGGCTGATGTCGTCGTCGCGCAGGAAGTGACGGACGGCCGGGGTCGTCGGCGTGGGTGCGGCGGGTGCGGCGGGTGCGGCGGTCATGCGGCGGCCTCCAGGCTCGCGGCGAACAGGGTCAGGAAGCGCTCGATCTCGGCGTCGCCGATGATGAGCGGCGGGGCGAGGCGGATGCTCGACTCGTTCGCGGCGTTGACGATGAGCCCGCGGTCGAGCGCTGCGGCGACCACGGCGTTCGCGACCGGGCGCGCGAGCCCGACGCCGAGCAGAAGCCCGCGACCGCGCACCTCCGTCACGAGGGGCGAGTCCAGGGCGAGGATGCCCGCCCGCAGCTGCTCGCCGCGACGAGCCGCGTTGCTCACGAGGTCGGCCCGCTCGATCTCGTCGAGCACCGCGCTGGCGACCGACGTCGCGAGCGGATTGCCGCCGAAGGTCGAGCCGTGCTGGCCGAGCGAGAAGAGCTCGCTCGCGGCGCCGATCGTGACGAGCGCCCCGATCGGGATGCCCCCGCCGATGCCCTTCGCGAGCGCGATCGCGTCGGGCACGACGCCCTCGTGCTGGAAGGCGAACCAGTCGCCCGTGCGGCCGGCGCCCGTCTGGATCTCATCGACGATGAGCAGCGCACCGTGCCGCGCGGTGAGCTCGCGCGCCGCGGTCAGGAAGCCCTCGGGCAGCGGCACGACGCCCGCCTCGCCCTTGATCGGCTCGAGCACGAGCGCCGCGACGTCGTCGCCGAGCGCCGCCTCGAGCGCTCCGAGGTCGGTCGGCAGGTGCTCGACGCCCGGCAGCATGGGCTCGAACGGCTCGCGCAGGGCGGGCTTGCCGGTGAGCGCGAGCGAGCCCATCGTGCGGCCGTGGAAGGCCTGCTCGAAGGCGAGGATGCGCGGCCGGCCCGTGCGCCGGGCGAGCTTGACGACGGCCTCGATCGCCTCGGCGCCCGAGTTCGCGGGGTACACGCGCCCCGACTCCCCCGCGCCCGTGAGCCGCACCAGCCGCTCGGCGAAGCCGACCGCCTGCTCGGTCGTGAAGTAGTTGCTCACGTGCACGAGGCGCGCGGCCTGCTCGCTGACCGCCGCCACGAGCGCCGGATGCGCGTGACCGAGGGCGTTGACGGCGATGCCGGCGAGGAAGTCGAGGTACTCGCGCCCGTCGACATCCCACACGGTCGCGCCCACGCCGTGGCTCAGGACGGCCATCGGTGCCGGGGCGGAGCGCATCGCGACGTGCGCGAACCGCGCGCGCACGGCATCCGTCTGCGGGCCCGTGGCGAAGCCCGCGGGCAGTGCCGTCGCGGCGCCGGCGGCGATGCCGGTCACGGGGCGACCACCTCGGTGCCGATGCCCGACCGCGTGAAGATCTCGAGCAGGATCGAGTGCGGTACACGGCCGTCGATGATCGCGGCCTTCGGCACGCCCGCGTCGACCGCATCGAGGCACGCGGTCATCTTCGGGATCATGCCGGACTCGAGCCGCGGCAGCAGCGACCGCAGCTCGTCGGTGTCGATCGACGAGACGAGCGAGTCGCGATCGGGCCAGTCGCGGTAGAGCCCGGCCACATCGGTCAGGATCACGAGCTTCTCGGCGCCCAGGGCCGCGGCGAGCGCCGCGGCGGCGGAATCGGCGTTGACGTTGAGCGACTGGCCGGGGGCATCCTCGTCGGGGGCGATCGAGGAGACGACGGGGATGCGCCCCGCGTCGATCAGCGCGAGCACCGCCGCGGGGTCGACCCCCACGACATCGCCCACCAGGCCGAGGTCGAACTCGACGCCCTCGACGACCGCGCCGCGGCGACGACCGCGGAAGAGCCCCGCGTCCTCGCCGGAGACCGCGGCCGCGAGCGGGCCGTGCTGGTTGATGAGGCTCACGAGCGAGCGGCTGATCTGGCCGGTGAGCACCATGCGCACGACGTCCATCGCCTCGGGACTCGTGACGCGGTAGCCGCCGCGGAACTCGCTGGGGATGCCGAATCGATCGAGCATCGCCGAGATCTGCGGGCCGCCGCCGTGCACGACGACGGGGCGCAGGCCGACCGTGCGCAGGTACACCATGTCCTCGGCGAAGGCGCGCTGCAGCTCGTCGCTCACCATCGCGTTGCCGCCGAACTTGACGACGACGATCGCGTCGCGGAAGCGCTGCAGCCACGGCAGCGACTCGATGAGGGTCTCGGCCTTGGACGCGGCGCGCGCGTGCTCGCTCGCGACCTCGTCGGGGGTTCTCAGTTCGCTCATGCCGGCCCTGTCAGCTCGAGTATGCGCTGTTCTCGTGCACGTAGTCGTGCGTGAGGTCGTTGGTGAGGATCGTCGCGGCGTACGAGCCGACCCGTAGCTCGATGAGCACGTGCACCGGCCGGCCGGTGAGGTCGACCTCCTCGCGCGGCCGGTCGGGGCCACCGGCGTGACAGACGCGCACGCCGTTCATCGAGACGTCGACGTCGTAGGGGTCGAACGCGGCGCTCGTCGTGCCGATCGCCGCGAGCACGCGCCCCCAGTTGGGGTCGTTGCCGAACACCGCCGCCTTGAACAGGTTGTTGCGGGCGACCGAGCGGCCGACCTCGACGGCGTCGTCCTCGCTCGCCGCGCCGACGACCTCGATGCGGATATCGTGGCTCGCGCCCTCGGCGTCGTGCTGCAGCTGCTCGGCGAGGTCGAGGCACAGCGCCGTGAGCTCGTCGCGGAAGTCGTCGACATCGGGCGCGACGCCCGAGGCGCCGCTCGCGAGCAGCGTCACCTGGTCGTTGGTCGACATGCACCCGTCGGAGTCGAGACGGTCGAAGCTCACGCGCGTCGCGGCGCGCAGCGCGGCGTCGAGGGCGGCCGCCGGCAGGTCGGCGTCGGTCGTGATGACGACGAGCATCGTCGCGAGGCCCGGCGCGAGCATGCCGGCACCCTTCGCCATACCGCCGATCGACCATCCGTCGCGATCGCGGGCCGCCGTCTTCGGAACGGAGTCGGTCGTCATGATGGCGAGAGCGGCATCCCGACCGCCGTCGGCGGAGAGGGCGGATGCGGCCGCCGCGACGCCGCTCAGCAGTCGCCCGCGGTCGAGCTGCTCGCCGATGAGCCCGGTCGAGCAGACGAGCACCTCGCCGGCTCCGACGCCGATCGCCTCGGCGACGGCCTCGGCCGTGGCGTGCGTGGTCTGGAACCCTTCGGCGCCCGTGAAGCAGTTCGCGCCGCCCGAGTTGAGCACGATCGCGCTCACCTCGCCGTCGGCGATCGCCTGCTGCGACCAGATGATCGGGTTCGCCTTCGCACGGTTGCTCGTGAACACGGCGGCCGCGGCGCGACGGGGCCCGCGGTTGACGACGAGCGCGAGGTCGGGCGCTCCGCCCGACTTCAGGCCGCACGCGACGCCCACCGCCTCGAACCCGCCTGGGCTGGTGACGGTCACGGGGCGACCCCGTCGATCGTCAGGCCGAGCGTCTCGGGCAGCCCGAGCGCGAGATTGAGCGACTGCACGGCGGCTCCGGCCGTGCCCTTGACGAGGTTGTCGAGCGCGACGACGACGACGACCCGGCCGGCGTCGGCGTCGACCGCGAGGCCCATCACCGCCGTGTTCGCGCCGATCGTGTCGGCCGTCTTCGGGAACCGGCCCTCGGGCAGCACGTGCACGAAGGGCTCGGCGGCGTAGGCGTCGACCCAGGCGTCGCGCACTGCGGCCGCGGTGGTGCCGGGCACGAGCCGCGCCGTGACCGTCGCGAGGATGCCCCGGCTCATCGGCACGAGCACCGGCGTGAACGAGATCGTGGGGCTCTCGGCGCCCGCGACGCGGAGGTTCTGCAGGATCTCGGGGATGTGCCGGTGGACTCCCCCGACGGCGTACGGCGCGGCCGAGCCGAGCAGTTCGCTCGCGAGGAGCTCGGGCTTGAGCGCGCGGCCGGCGCCGCTGGGGCCGACGGCGAGCGCGGCCGTCAGGTCGCCCGGCTCGATCACCCCGGCACGGATGCCCGGGGCGAGCCCCAGCGTCACCGCCGTCACATTGCACCCCGGTACGGCGATGCGGCGCGCGTCGGCCAGCGCGTCGCGCTGGCGTCCGGCGCCCGAGTGCAGCAGTTCGGGAAGGCCGTAGGCCCACGCGCCGTGCCAGTCGTCGCCGTAGTAGCGGTTCCAGTCGGCCTCGCTCGTCAGGCGGTGGTCGGCCCCGCAGTCGAGCACGAGCACGTCGTCGGGCAGGTGCGCTGCAAGCGCCCCCGAGGCGCCGTGCGGCAGGGCGAGCACGACGACGTCGTGGCCGGCGAGGCTCTCGGCCGTCGTCTCGACGAGGCTCAGGCTCGCGAGAGACCGCAGATGCGGGTGCACGTCGATGAGGCGCTGACCGGCGTTGGAGTGCGCGGTGACCGTGCGCACCTCGAGCTCGGGGTGCGCGGCGATGAGGCGCAGGACCTCGCCGCCGGCGTAGCCGCTCGCGCCGGCGACCGCAACGGAATACGGCATTGCTCTAGCTTAGGAGCCCGCTGCTGCCACCGCTGACCGCTCGGTTCATGCCCGCAGCGCGGCGCCGTGCAGCTGGGCCGCGCGCGCGAGGCCCGCGTTCTTCGCCTCGGTCGCCTCGGCGGCCGTGAGCGTGCGGTCGGGGGCCCGGAAGCGCAGGGCGAGCGTGAGCGACTTCGTGCCGGGCTCGAGGCCGTCGCCGCGGTAGTCGTCGACGAGTTCGGCGTGCTCGAGCAGAGCACCGGCGCCGTCGACGACCGCGTCGAGCACGGCGCCGGCGGGCACGTCGAGCCCCACGACGACCGAGAGGTCCTGCGTCGCCGCGGGGAAGGCCGAGATCGGGCGCGCGGCGACCTCGCCCGAGCCCAGAGCGATGAGCCGGTCCAGGTCGAGCTCGAGCACGCCGACGCGGCGCGGCAGGTCGCGCTCGAGGGCGACGGCGGGCAGCAGCTCGCCCGCGACGCCCACGGGCTCGTCGCCGACGAGCAGGGTCGCGGTGCGACCGGGATGCAGGGCGGGATGCGCGCCGGAGGCGACGCGCAGCTCGACGCCCGCGACGCTCGCGACGAGCCGGGCGGCGTCGAGGGCGTCGGCGATGCCGGCCGCCTCGGCCGACTGACCGATGCCGCGCGGCCGACGGTCGCCGAGCACGAGGGCGGCGAGGTGCCAGGGCTGCGGGGGGATGCTCTGCTCGAGCTCGACGACGACCGCGTCGTCGGGCCGGGCGGTGCCGAAGGGAACCGAGTCGACGCCGTAGTCGACGCCGGGCTCGGGCCGGAAGACGTGGCCGAGCTCGACGAGGGCGAGATCGGTGAGTCCGCGCGCGAGGTTGCGGTGCGCGATCGCGATGAGCCCGGGCAGCAGGCTCACGCGCAACTGGGCGTTCTCGGCGTCGAGCGCGTTCGCCACGCGCACCTGCGCGACGTCGGCGCCCTCGATGATCGCGTTGTCGGCGGGGCGCACGAAGGGGTAGGCGAGAACCTCGGTGAAGCCCGCTGCGGCGAGCGCGGAGCCGACGGCGCGGCGCACCGCCTGGGAGCGGGTGAGACCGCGCCCCGGCGGGGCGACGGGCAGGAGGGAGGGGATGCGGTCGTAGCCGACGATGCGGGCGACCTCTTCGGCGAGCGAGGGGGCGTCGACGAGGTCGGGGCGCCAGCTCGGCGGTTCGACGAGCCAGCCGTCGCCCTCGGGCTTGAGCCGGCATCCGACCGCGCCGAGCGAGTCGGTCACCTCGTCGAGCGAGTAGTCGACTCCGATGAGGCGGTCGACGTAGCCCTCGGCGAGCGCGATCGACTCGGGTCGCTTCGCCTCGACCCAGGCCGAGCCGAGCTCGTCGACCGTGCCGCCCGCGAGCTCCACCAGCAGGTCGACGACGCGCTGCGCCGCGGGCTCGGCGACGAGGGGGTCGACGCCGCGGGCGAAGCGCTTCGAGGCCTCGCTCGGAAGCTTGTGGCGGCGCGCGCTGCGCGCGATCGAGACGGGATCGAAGTTCGCGGCTTCGATGAGCACGTCGGTCGTCGAGGCGCTCACCTCGGTGCTCGCGCCGCCCATCACCCCGGCGATGCCGATGGGGCCGTCGTCGTCGCAGATGAGGAGGTCCTCCGCGTCGAGCACGCGCTGCTGGTCGTCGAGGGTGACGATCTTCTCCCCCGCCCGCGCCCGCCGCACCGTGATGCCTCCCACGAGGGCGGCGAGGTCGTAGGCGTGCACCGGCTGGCCGAGCTCGAGCATGACGTAGTTGGTGATGTCGACGGGCAGCGAGATCGACCGGATGCCCGCGAGCGACAGACGGGAGACCATCCACGGCGGCGTCGGCCGGGTCGCATCGATGCCGCGCACGGCGCGCGTGACGAAAACGTCGCAGCCCCGACGATCGCGCACGGGGCCCTGATCGTCGACGACGACGGTGAAGCCGTCGCCCTCCCCCACCTCGAGCGCCTTCGCGGGGTCGCGGAACGGCGCGCCGGTCGAGTGGGAGTACTCGCGGGCGATGCCGCGGATCGAGAGCGTGTACCCGCGGTCGGGAGTGACGTTGACCTCGACGGCCACGTCATCCAGGCCCAGCAGGGCGATCGCGTCGGTGCCGGCCTCGGCGTCGACGCCGAGCGTCGCGAGGCGCAGGATGCCGTCGTGGTCGTCGCCGAGGCCGAGCTCGCGCGCGGAGGCGATCATGCCGTCGGAGACGTGGCCGTAGGTCTTCCGTGCCGCGATCGGGAAGGGGCCGGGCAGCACGGCACCCGGCAGCGAGACGACGACGAGGTCGCCGATCATGAAGTTCCGCGCGCCGCACACGATGCCGCGCACCTCCGGCTCGCCGTCGGGCGTCGTGCCCGTGCGAACCTGGCACCAGCGGATGGTCTTGCCGTTGCTCTGCGGCTCTTCGACGAACTCGAGCACCTCGCCGACGACGATCGGCCCGGTGAGCGCGCCGCCGTGCACGCCCTCCTCCTCGAGGCCCACGCGGACGAGGGCGGCGTGCACGTGCTCGGCATCCGCCGAGACGTCGCCGGTGGAGGGGACGTCGACCCACTCGCGGAGCCAGGAGAGCGGGACGCGCATCAGACCACCGATCCGAACTGCTGCGAGAAGCGGATGTCGCCCTCGACCATGTCGCGCATGTCGCGCACGTCGTTGCGGAACATGAGGGTGCGCTCGATGCCCATGCCGAAGGCGAAGCCCTGGTACTCATCCGGGTCGACGCCCGCCGCACGGAGCACATTGGGGCTGACCATGCCGCAGCCGCCCCACTCGATCCAGCGCGCCCCGCCGGTGAAGGTGGGATGCCAGACGTCGAGCTCGGCGCTCGGCTCGGTGAACGGGAAGTAGCTGGGGCGCAGGCGGATCTTCGCGTCGGCGCCGAACATCGCCCGCGCCATGTGCTCGAGGGTGCCGCGCAGGTGCGCCATCGTGAGGCCGCGGTCGATCGCGATTCCCTCCAACTGGTGGAAGACGGGGGTGTGGGTCGCGTCGAGCTCGTCGGTGCGGAACACCCGACCGGGAGCCACGACGTAGAGCGGCACGCCGCGCTCGAGCAGCGAGCGGATCTGCACGGGGCTCGTGTGCGTGCGCAGCACGAGGTGGCGCTCGACGGGGTCGATGAAGAAGGTGTCCTGCATCGCCCTCGCGGGGTGATCGGGGTCGAAGTTGAGGGCGTCGAAGTTGAACCACTCGTTCTCGAGCTCCGGCCCCTCGGCGACCTCCCACCCCATGGCGATGAAGATGTCGCTCATTCGCTCCATCTGCGTCGTGAGCGGGTGGCGTGCGCCGACGGGCCGGATCGGCGGGATGCCCGTCACGTCGATGCTCTCAGCGTCGAGCCGGGCCTGCTCCTCCGCGGCGGCGAGCTCGCCCTCGCGCGCGGCGACCGCCTGCTGCACGCGACCGCGGGCCTGACCGACGAGCTTGCCGAGCGGGGCCTTCTGGTCGGCGGGCACGTCGCGCAGACTCGCGTTGAGCTGCGCGAGCGTCGAGGCCTCGCCCGCGTGGGCGGAGCGCGCGGCCTTGAGCGCGCCGGTGTCGGTGGCGGCGGCGATCGCGGCGAGAGCCGCCTCGACGGCCGCACCGACAGCCGACTCGGAGATGAGGGGGGTGTCTGGCACGAGACGAGAGTCTAGCCGCGCGGCGCGCCGCCCTTCCGCGGCGCGGCCTCGACCCCGATCGCGGTCGTGTCCGCGTTCTCACCGATCGCGGCGCGGGCGGCCCGCCGTGTCCCGCGGCCGCCGGGGCTGCGCGAGGCGAGCCGGCGGGCGAGCCACGACAGCGTGAGGTTGACGACGAGGAAGACGCCGAGCGTGATCACGAAGAACGAGAAGCCGTACTGCGAGAAGCCGAAGAACTCGCCGAGGGTGCGCTGGCGACGCACGAGCTCCTCGAGACCGACGATGTAGCCGAGCGAGGAGTCCTTCAGCAGCACGACAAGTTGGGCGACGATGATCGGCGTCATCGCCCGGAACGCCTGCGGGAACTCGATGAGCAGCCGCGCCGCGAGCGGCGTGAGCCCGAGCGCGAGCCCCGCCTCGCGCTGGCCCCTCGGCAGCGCGACGATGCCCGAGCGCAGGGCCTCACCGATGATCGCTCCGTTGTAGAGGGCGAGACCGAGCACGACGGCCCAGTACTGGCTCGTCGCGAAGAGGATGAGGATGAAGAACATCATCAACAGCACGGGCATGCCGCGGAGGAATTCGATGACGACCGTGACCGGGACGCGCACCGCGGACGTCGCCGACAGGCGCAGCACGGCGAAGACGCTGCCGAGCAGCACCGCGAGGACGCTCGCGGTGGCGGCGACCTGCAGCGTGACCACCAGGGCGCGGCCGAGCTCGGCCCACACGAGCGGGTCCTGGAAGATATCCCACCGCTCGTACTCGAACAGTCCCTGCCCGGCGAGCGTGACGATCACCCAGGCAAGCGCGCCGGCAAGGCCGAGCCCGGTCAGGAGCGAGGCGATGAGCGAGCGACGGCGGGCCTTCGGGCCGGGCACGTCGTAGAGCACGGAGGTCATCGCAGCACCGCCACCTTCTTCTCGAGCCGGTCGGCGAAGCGCCCGAGCGGGATCGTCACGAGCAGGTAGCAGGCCGCGACCACGAGGAAGATCGCGATCGTCTCGTTCGCGTAGTTGTTCGCGAGCCGCTTGCTGGAGGCGAAGAGCTCGAACACGAAGAATCCGCCGGCGACCGAGGTGTTCTTGGTCAGCGCGATCGTGACGTTGATGAGCGGCGGGACGACCGAGCGCACGGCCTGCGGGATGATCACGTGCGCCGCGGTCTGGCTGAAGGTCAGGCCCACCGAGCGCGCGGCCTCCGCCTGGCCGACCGGAACCGAGTTGACGCCCGAGCGGATCGCCTCGGCGTAGAACGGGGCCGTGTAGAGGGTGAGTGCGATGATCGCGCTCACGGGGAAGGGGATGATCGGCCCGAGCCGCGGGATCACGAAGACCAGCAGGAAGAACACGAGCGTGAGCGGCGTGTTGCGCAGCAGCTCGGTGAAGCCCGTGGCGACCCAGCGCAGGCTCGGCACGGGCGAGATGCGCATGCCGGCGAGCACGATGCCGAGCGGCAGGGCGAACAGCACCGTGAGCGCGAGCATGCGCAGCGTCGCGAGGAAGCCCGCGAGCAGAACGTCGCCGCTCTCGAAGAGGAACTGCACGAAAACCCTCCCTGTCGTGGTGGTATCAGGATGGCGCGGGGCGGCCGAGGCCGCCCCGCGCTCCCGGTGTCGCAGCGACTGCTAGTAGCGGTCGACGGCCGGCGGCTCGGGCACCTCGAGCACGGTGCCCGCGGTCTCCTCGTACAGCCGAGCCCACGTGCCGTCCTCGAAGGCCTCCTCGAGAACGTCGTTGATGAAGGTGCGGAACGCGTCGTCGCCCTTGGGCAGGCCGATGCCGTACGGCTCCTCGGTGAAGGTCTCGCCGAGCAGCTCGAACTCACCGGGGTTCTGGTCGACGAAGCCCGAGAGGATCACGTTGTCGGTCGTGACCGCGACGACCTGGCCGTTGCGCAGCGGGTCGAGGCAGTCGCTGTAGCCGCCCGCGGCGAGCAGCTCGGCGCCGTACTCCTCCGAGATCGTCGCGGCGGGGGTCGAGCCCTCGGCCGAGCAGACCGGCTTGCCCGCGAGGTCCTCGGGACCTGTGATGCCCTCGGGGTTGCCCGCGGCGACGAGGATGTCCTGACCGGCGACGAAGTACGGGCCCGCGAAGTCGATGCGCTCCTTGCGGGCGTCGTTGATCGTGTACGTCGCGACGACGATGTCGACCTGGTCGGACTCGAGGAACGACTCGCGGACCGCCGACTGGGCCTCGGTCCATTCGATGTTCTCGAAGGGGATGCCGAGCTCGGCGGCGACGAGGGCCGCGATCGCGACGTCGAAGCCGACGGGCGTGCCGTCCGGCCCCTGCAGGCCGAACAGCGGCTGGTCGAACTTCGTGCCGACGCGCAGGGTTCCGGCCTCGGCGAGCTCGGCCATCGTCGTGCCCTCCTCGAACTCGGGGCTCTCGGCGATCTCGAGGCTGTACGGGCCGTTGCCGGTCGACTCGCCCGCGTCGGTCTCGTCGACGCCGCCCGGTCCGGCGCTGCCGGCCGGCGCGCAGGCAGTGAGGCCGAGCAGGAGCGCGGCCCCCACACTGCTGAGAATGGTGCTTTTCCGTGTGATGCGCATGTGATGCAACTCCCTGGTTTCGTATGGATTGGTGTCGGTGGGGAAGGGTCTAGTGGCTGAGGATCTTGGAGAGGAAGTCTTTGGCGCGATCGGTCTGCGGGTCGTCGAAGAAGCTCGCCGGCGGGGCGTCTTCGAGGATGCGGCCGTCCGCCATGAACAGGACGCGGTCGGCGGCCTTGCGGGCGAACCCCATCTCGTGGGTGACGACGATCATGGTCATGCCGTCCTTCGCGAGCCGGATCATGACATCCAGGACCTCGTTGATCATCTCGGGATCGAGGGCGCTCGTGGGCTCGTCGAGGAGCATGAGCTTCGGATCCATCGCGAGAGCGCGCGCGATCGCGACGCGCTGCTGCTGGCCGCCCGAGAGCTGCGCCGGCATCTTGTGCGCCTGGTTCGCGACGCCGACGCGGTCGAGCAGCTCCATCGCCCGCTTCTCGGCCTGAGCCTTCGGAACCCCCCGCACGCGCATCGGCGCGAGCGTCACGTTCTCGAGCACGGTCTTGTGCGCGAACAGGTTGAACGACTGGAACACCATGCCGACATCGGCGCGGAGGGCCGCGAGTTCGGTGCCCTCGGCGGGCAGGGGCGTGCCGTCGATGCGGATCTGCCCGCTGTCGATCGTCTCGAGGCGGTTGATCGCGCGGCAGAGCGTCGATTTACCCGAGCCGGAGGGGCCGATGACGACGACGACCTCGCCCTTCTGCACGCTCGTGCTGATGTCCTTCAGGACATGCAGCTCGCCGTAGTGCTTGTTGATGTGGTCGATCGCGACCAGAGGTTCAGACATGGGCGCCATCCCTTAGAGCTCGGCCTATCGACGACACCGAACCACGGAACGCCGTCGAGCCGTCGGGATCGTGCACACGGCACGAACCGCGCACGACGGAGCTTGAGCACATCAGCAGTGGTGGCACGGTTTCACGCTAAGCCGCCGATGCCGGGCGAGCGGCGCCCTTGAGTGTTTCTTGAGCGTGTGGAGTGCACCTCGGGCGCGGTCAGCGCCTCGACTCACGGTAGTACGCGACCGCCCCGGGGTGCAGGGCGACGGGGTCGGTGAAGATCGCCTGCCTCCGGTCGAGCAGTGCCGCGGCCGGCACCTCGGCCGCGATGACGGAACGCGACTCGAAGAGCGCAGCGAGGACGTCGCGCACGAGATCATCGGGCGCGCTCTCGGCCACCATCAGGTAGTTCGGCACCGTCATCGTCGCCGTCGCCTGCGTGCGTCCGTAGGCGCCGATCGGGAACTCCTCGAGCCGATAGGCGCCCCCGTGGGCCGCGTTCACGCTGTCGACCATCTCGGACTCGATCGACAGCAAGCGGGTGGGCGCTTCGGCGAACAGCTCGGTCAGGCCCGGGGTGGGAAGCCCCCCGACCCAGAAGAACGCCTCGATTTCGCCGGCTCGCAGTGCCTCGATCGACTGCGCGAGGCCGAGCGCCCGATCGTCGACATCGCTCGCCGCGACGCCCGCCGCGCGGAGGACCCGGGTGGCCACGATGTTCACGCCGGAGCTGGGCGCACCGAGCGAGACCGCGCGACTCGCGAGATCGGCGATCTCCTGGATATCGGAGTCGGAGCGCACGACGACGTGCACGTACTCGTCGTAGAGACGCGCGACGGCCTGCACCTCGAGCGGCTGCGGGAATGCTCCGGTGCCGGCGATCGCGTCAGCAGCGGCGTCGCTCTGCGCGAAGCCGAGCAGTGCACGACCGTCGCTCACGCGCTGCAGGTTGTCGACCGACCCATTCGTCTCGTCGACCGACACGACCGAGCCGAGCCTGCTCGAGAGTACCTCGCCGAGTTGCTCGCCGAAAGCGTAGTAGACCCCCGAGACGCCGCCTCCGGCGATCGAGAATCGTTCGGGCGCCGATGCGGGCCCGCAGCCCCCCAGCACCGCGATCGCGACGAACGCGCCCAGTGCGGTCGCGACCGCCCTCCGGACTGCGCCCCTCACGACGACCCCGCGCTGCTCAACCGCAGGTGCACCGCGAGCCCCCCGTCCTCGGGCGATTCAACGCGCAGCCTGCCTCCGATCGAGTGCAGCAGATCGGTGGCGATCGCGAGACCCAGGCCCGACCCCGGCGTGCTGCGGGTGCGCGAGCTGCGCCAGAAGCGCTCCGTGAGGTGCGCGAGCTCCTCAGCCTCGACACCGGGGCCCCGGTCGCGCACCACGATCTCGCAGCCCTCGGGCGACTGGGTCACCGAGACGTCGATGCGCGTCGCGGCCGGGGAGAACTTCACGGCATTGTCGATCACGGCATCGAGGGCACTCTCGAGGATCGTCCGGTCGGTGACGGCGAGAATCGGGGCCTCCTCGTCGGCGACGAGAGCAACACCGGCCCGCGCGGTCGCCTGACTCCAGGCC
The DNA here is from genome assembly GCA_005502445.1 of Microbacteriaceae bacterium X2B. GTDB lineage: Bacteria > Actinomycetota > Actinomycetes > Actinomycetales > Microbacteriaceae > Microcella. The sequence goes on along the minus strand of SCPB01000013.1, from coordinate 9,186 downwards.
TCGACCCGGCCGCGGACGACCTCGACGACATCCACCGGATCGCCAGCGGCGCCGCGCTCGCTGCTCCGAGCCAGATTGAGGAGCGTGTCGAGGATCCGCGTCATGCGGCGCCCCTCCTCGCGGGTCTCCTCGATGTCGCGGTCCCACTTCTCGTCGAGGCCGGTCGCGAGGTATTCTACGCGCACCAGGAGGGCGCTCAGCGGGTTGCGAAGCTCATGCGAGGCGTTGAGCGCGAACTCCTCCTGGCGCGACATCACCCTCTCGATCTCCTCCGCCATGCGATTGAAGATGCGGATCATGCTGCGCAGCTCGGGCGGCCCCGTCTCGTCGGCGATGCGCGCCTCCACATCGCCGCGCTCGATCGCCTCCATCGCGCGATCGACCCGCCGGATGGGTCTCAGCACCCAGTTCGCGAGCCGGAACACCACGACGAGTCCGACCGACGTGGCGAGGATCGCGCCGCCGAACAGTAGCGCCCATTGCCGGAGGATCGTCTCCCGGGCGATGTCTCCGCTGGCCGTGATGACGACCGCGCCGATGGCGTCGCCGTTGTCGATCACCGGTTCTACCATGACCGAGTCGATGAGCGCCCACGGCAGCGCCGGTTCCGGAACCTCGCCCCGTCGACCGGCGAGCGCCAGCTGGATCTGCGCCGTCGTGGTCTCGTCGAGCACGAGCTGCTCGTCTCCGCCGTCGACCCATGGGGAGCCGGACCGGTCGATCACGAGCACACGCGTGCCATAGAGCTCGAAGTAGCGCTCCGCTTCGCCCGCCACGAGCTCGGGGCTGCCGGAGCGCAGCGCCTGCCGAGCGCTCGTGACGAAGTAGGCGACGTCGCCGAGCAGCTGGGAGATCTGCTCCTGCTGGATGCTGCGGGCTGCACTCCAGGCGTATGCGCCTCCGAGCACGAGCAGCACCCCCACGAGCGGCACGAGGAACACGACGATGAGCCGCCTGCGCACGGTCAGCCTCCCGCCAGCCGGTAGCCGACGCCGCGCACCGTCTCGATCAGGTCGCCTCGTCCGACCTTCCGCCGGATCGAGCCGATGTGCACCTCGAGCGAGCGGCTGAACGCGTGCCAGTCGGTCTGCCAGACTTCGCGGATGATGCGCTCCCGGGGCACGACGACCCCCGGATACCGGGCGAGGACGGCCACGATGTCGAACTCCGTCCGCGTCAGCTCGACCGCGGCCCCATCGACGAGCACCAGACGCCCCGAGAGGTCGATGCGCACGCCGGAGACATCGATCACCTGCTCCGCTGAGGGCTCGACGACCATCGCCCGCGAGCGACGGGTGACCGCCTCGATGCGCGCGACGAGCTCGAGCACGTTGTACGGCTTGACGACGAAGTCGTCGGCCCCGGCTCGCAGGCCGCGGATGCGCTCCTGCACGTGACTGCGCGCCGTCGCGATGATGATCGGCACGCCTGAGCGCTGACGGATGAGTCGGCAGAGCTCAATGCCGTCCATGTCGGGCAGCCCGAGATCCAGCAGCACCACCTCGGTGTCCGACCCGAGCGCCTCAAGAGCCTGCGCCGCGTCTGCAGCGCTCACGGTGCCGTAGCCGGCCTTGTGCAGGAACGCGCGCAGGGCATCCATGAGCCGGTCGTCGTCCTCGACGATCAGGACCGTCATCGCACCGCCTCGGCGTCGACGCGGCGACCGGACGCCGTCGGGTCGCCGTCGACGCCGTTGGCCTCCGCGGCGACCACCCGATCTGCGGCACGGTCCACGCGATCGACGGTATCAGTCCTTCCGCGGCCCGCGACCGCTGCACGGCAGGGCGATCGAGCGGGAGCAGGAGCGATCCGGCGTCAGTGCGACGGCGCGGCCGTGCTCGCGCGCTGGGCGAACGCGCTCTCGTACAGGCAGACCGCCGCGGCGGTCGCGAGGTTGAGCGATTCCGCCTCGCCATAGATCGGCACGACGACCGGTCGATCGGCGAGCGCGAGCTGCTCGCCGGTCAGCCCCCTGGCCTCGTTGCCGAAGAGCCACGCGGTCGGTCCGTCGAGCTCGCCCGCCGACCGGACCTCGAGCAGGTCATCGCCGGAGACGTCGGCGGCGAGCACGCGGACGCCCGCCGCGCGCAGCCGCTCGAGCGCGCTCTCGAGCGCGACGCCGACCACGACCGGCACGTGGAAGATCGAGCCGGTCGTCGCCCTGACGGCCTTCGGATTGAACGGGTCGACGCTCGAACCGGTGAGGATCACCGCGTCGGCGCCCGCGGCATCGGCGACGCGGATGATCGTGCCGGCGTTGCCCGGGTCGCGCACCTCCTCGAGCACGGCGACAAGGCGCGGCCCGGCCGCGATCACGTCGTCGAGCGCGGTCGCGGAGAGCGCGCACACCGCGACCATGCCCTGCGGAGTGACGGTGTCGGCGATGACCGCGAGCACGGCATCCGTCACCTGCTCGATGCGCACGCCCGCCGCACGTGCACGGGAGACGAGCGCGCCGTGCCGGTCGTCGGCCGCCGCAGTCAGGAAGATCTCTCGAACCAGCTCGGGTCGCGTACGGATCGCCTCGTCGACCGCCTGCGGCCCCTCAACGAGGAAGAGCCCCGTCTCGGCACGCTGCGAGCGCTTGGCGAGCTTCGCCGCCGCTCGCACGCGCGGGGAGCGCGGGTTGTCGATCATGGCGTCATGATACGGATGGCCGGGAAACGATCGGCGACCCCGCGCCGCGCGATCCTGTGCCGCGCGATCCCGCTCGCGCGCGCCGAGGCGGCCGGAAGCGTCGTCGGCTGGAGATGACGAAGGCGCGCCCCCGTTCCACGGGGACGCGCCTTCGTGCGGAGCGCTGACCTACGCGGCGGCCTTGGGCGCCGAGGTGTCGGCCGGAAGGGCCTCCTGGGCGACCTTCACGAGCGCGGTGAAGGCCGCCGGCTCGTTGACCGCGAGCTCGGCGAGCATGCGACGGTCGACCTCGACACCCGCGAGACCGAGGCCCTGGATGAGGCGGTTGTAGGTCATGCCATTGGCGCGCGCGGCGGCGTTGATGCGCTGGATCCAGAGACGGCGGAACTCGCCCTTCTTGGCCCGGCGGTCGCGGTAGGCGTAGACGAGCGAGTGCGTGACCTGCTCCTTGGCCTTGCGGTACAGGCGCGACCGCTGACCGCGGTAGCCCTCGGCCCGTTCGAGGATGACGCGACGCTTCTTGTGGGCGTTGACAGCCCGCTTGACTCTTGCCATGTTCGGTGTCCTTACAGTCTTTCCGTGCCGGCTACTTCTTGCCGATGAGCTTCTTGATGACCTTGGCGTCGGCCGGAGCCAGCACCTGCTCCTGGTTGAGTCGGCGAGTGAGCTCGCTCGACTTCTTCTCCAGGTTGTGACGCATACCCGCGCCCTGCTTCATGACCTTGCCGGAGCCGGTCAGCTTGAACCGCTTCTTCGCACCCGAGTGGGTCTTCTGCTTAGGCATTCGTTTCTCTCTTTCGTGGGCTGGAACTACTCCGCCGCGCGGGCGGGTGTCTTGAGTGCCGCGGGGGCCTTGGGCTTCGCCGGGGCCGCGGCCGAGGGCTTCGGCGCCGCCGGAGCCTGGGGGGCTGCGGTCTTCGGGGTAGCGGCCGTCGGGGCAGCGGGGGCCTCGGCTGCAGGCGCCGCCTGCTGCGCAGGTGCATCGACGGACTTCGCCGTCGCGCCGGCGCTCTTGCGCTCGGCCTTCGAGGCAGCGCGCGCGGCGTTCTGCTCGGCCTTCGCGTCGGCCTTGTTCTTGAGCGGACCGATGATCATGACCATGTTGCGACCGTCGATCATGGGGGTCGACTCGACCGTGCCGAAGTCGGCCACATCCTCCGCGAAGCGCTGCAGCAGGCGCACGCCCTGCTCGGGGCGCGACTGCTCGCGACCGCGGAACAGGATCATGGCCTTGACCTTGTCGCCGGCCTGGAGGAAGCTCTCGGCGCGCTTGCGCTTGGTCTCGTAGTCGTGCTTGTCGATCTTCAGCCGGAACCGCACCTCTTTGAGGATCGTGTTCGCCTGATTGCGCCGGGCCTCCTTGGCCTTCTGCTCCGCCTCGTACTTGAACTTGCCGTAGTCCATGATCTTGACGACGGGCGGCTTCGAGTTCGGGGCGACCTCGACGAGGTCGAGGTCGGCCTCCTGCGCGAGCCGCAGGGCCACCTCGATCTTGACGACGCCGACCTGCTCGCCCGCGGGGCCGACGAGTCGGACCTCGGGGACGCGGATGCGGTCGTTCGTTCTCGGTTCGCTGATGCGCTTCTCCTCTTCACAATGGGCCATGCCGGCAACCCGTGCCGGGCAGAGCCGGCGGGTTCGAAAGAGGAGGATTCCCATGGCACACGGCCACGCTCACCCGCGGACCTCGTACGGCACTGCTGCCGACGAGCGGGGTGATTCAACCCGGTAACCTAGTGAGGCGGTCAAGCGCGGGTGGGAGGATTCTCCACTTTCGTACCGGGGATCTGGCCCCGGAGCCCGCATAAGAATAGCAGTACCGCTCCGTCTCGGGAAGACGCGGCACCGTTCCCTCCCCCGGAAGGCCTCATGACCGATCTCCTGAACCACGGCGACGCCGCCCGCGACATCGCCGACGTCCCCGCTGTCGAGATCATCAACACCGTCGCGGTGCACCTGCTGAGCGCGGCCGCCGTCACGTGCGGGCTCTCGGAATCCGGGGAGGACGAGATCGATCTCGCCGAGGCCCGCAAGCTCATCACGGCGCTCGCCGGGCTCATCACCGCCGCGGCCCCCGAGCTCGGCGACCACCACGCGCGCGTGCTGCGCGACGGGCTCCGCTCGGTGCAGCTCGCCTTCCGCGAGGCCTCGGCCTTCCCCGACGCGCCGGGCCAGGGGCCGGGCGAGAAGTGGACGGGCCCCGTCTCCTAAGAGCCCGGCTCCCGCTCCCCGGCGAGCACCACCGGCTGCACCGAGAGCGCGTCGACCCGCTCCGCGACGAGCGGGTCGGATGCCCACCGGGCGCTCATCGCACCGATCGCATCCCGCAGTCGGTCGGCTCCGACCCCCGCCGCGACGGCGAGGCGCACGACGATCTCCGGCCCGCTGCCGCGCAGCTCGGGGTCGCCTGCCACGGGCGCGACCGCGACGATCTCGGGATGCTCCTCCGCGGGGCGCGCGATCGCGTCGAGGACCTCGGGGTCGTCGACGGCCGGCACCCACCTCGTTCCGCGAGCGATCGCCCAGACCGCGGGCCGCGGCAGCACGAGTCCATCGCCGCCCGCGTCGATGACCACGCGGTCGGTCCCCTCGCTCGCGGCAGCGAGCGCGACGCGCTGCGCCTCGGCGGGCACCGGTCGGGCGTCGGCCCGCCAGCTCGCCATGGCCGCGATCGATGAGAACACCGGCAGGATCGGTCGACCGTCCGGCCCGGCGACGGTGATGATCGAGAGCTCCTGGCTCTTGTCGATGCGCTGCCCGTCCGCGTTCTCGCCCACCTCGCCCGCGACCGCGACGAGCGGGATGAGGAACCGACAGCCGCGCACGATGTCGGCGAGGCCGCTCGCGCTCAGCGTGCCGGCGCGGAAGGCGCGCATCCCTTCGAGGTAGGCGGCGGGGGCCGACCCGTCGTCTGCCGCGCTCGGGTTCGGCTGGAATCGCCGGCCCTCCCAGGGCTGGCCGGCGGAGTCGGCCGCGGGCGGGTCGTCTGGCACCGATCGACCGCTAGTCGCCGGCGACGTCGAGGGCCTCGGGCAGCGTGAAGGCGCCGGCGTAGAGGGCCTTGCCGATGATCGCGCCCTCGAGGCCGAGCGGCACGAGCTCGCGCAGGGCGGCGATGTCGTCGAGGCTCGAGACGCCGCCGGAGGCGATGACGGGGCGGTGCGTGCGCTCCATGACCTGGCGCAGCAGATCGAGGTTGGGGCCGTTGAGCGTGCCGTCCTTGGTCACGTCGGTGACGACGTACCGCGCGCACCCGGCCTCCTCGAGGCGCTCGAGCACATGCCACAGGTCGCCGCCCTCCTCCGTCCAGCCCCGCGCGGCGAGCGTGGTTCCGCGCACGTCGAGCCCGACCGCGATCGCCTCGCCGTACTCGGCGATCACGTGCGCGGCCCATTCGGGGTTCTCGAGCGCCGCGGTGCCGAGATTGATGCGCTTGGCTCCGGTCGCGAGGGCTGCCTCGAGGCTCTTGTCGTCGCGGATGCCCCCGGAGAGCTCGATGTTGACGTGGCGCGGCAGGGCCTTGACGACCCTCTGGATCATCTTGCGGTTGTTGCCGCGACCGAAGGCGGCGTCGAGATCGACGAGGTGGATCCACTCGGCGCCGTCGTTCGCCCACTCCAGCGCCGCATCGACGGGGTCGCCGTAGCTCGTCTCGGTGCCGGCCTCCCCCTGGGTGAGGCGCACGGCCTTGCCGCCGGCGACATCCACCGCCGGGAGCAGCGTGAGGGCGGGGATTCTCGAGAACTCGCTCATGACAGTCTTCCTGTGGGTGCTTGTGCGGTGGTGGACGGGTGAATCCGAGTCAGCCCGCAAACAAGCACAGAATCGTACTCCCCTCCGGGCGTGACGCCGTGCTCAGAGAGTTCTCAGCCAGTTCCCCAGCAGCCGGAGGCCGGCGTCGCCCGACTTCTCGGGGTGGAATTGCGTCGCGCTGAGCGGCCCGTTCTCGACGGCGGCGACGAAGCGCCCGCCGTGCTCGGCCCAGGTGACGGCGGGGGCGGGGATCGCGGGGTTGGTGACCTCGAGCGTCCACTCCTGCGCGGCGTAGGAGTGCACGAAGTAGAAGCGCTCGTCGTGCAGGCCGTCGAAGAGCCGCGACGACGCCGGCGCGTCGATCGTGTTCCAGCCCATGTGCGGAACGACGGGCGCCTCGAGCTCGCGAACGGTGCCCGGCCACTGACCGAGTCCTTCGGTCACGAGTCCGCGCTCGTCGCCGCGCTCGAACAGCACCTGCATGCCGACGCAGATGCCGAGCACCGGGCGCCCGCCGGCCAGACGGCGGTCGATGAGCTCGTCGCCGCGCACGGCGCGCAGCGCCGTCATGACCGCGCCGAACGCCCCGACACCGGGCACGAGCAGGCCGTCGGCGTCGCGCACGCGACCCCGATCGGCCGTGATCTCGACGCGAGCGCCGGCGGCCTCGAGCGCCTTCGCGGCCGAGTGGATGTTGCCGGAGCCGTAATCGAGGACGACGACCGCGGGTCTGGTGCTCACGATCAGAGGGCGCCCTTGGTCGAGGGCACGCCGTCCACGCGCTCGTCGCGCTGCACGGCCTGCCGGAAGGCACGCGCGAAGGCCTTGAACTCGGCTTCGGCGATGTGGTGCGGGTCGCGGCCGGCCAGCACGGTGAGGTGGACCGTGAGGCCGGCGTGCATCGTGATGGCCTCGAACACGTGGCGCACCATCGACCCGGTGAAGTGGCCGCCGATCAGGTGGAACTCGAAGCCCGCCGGTTCGCCGCCGTGAACGAGGTACGGGCGGCCCGAGACGTCGACGACGGCCTGGGCTAGCGCGTCGTCGAGTGGGACGAGCGCGTCGCCGAAACGCGCGATGCCCACCTTGTCGCCGAGGGCGCGGGCGATCGCCTGGCCGAGCACGATTCCGGTGTCCTCCACGGTGTGGTGCACGTCGATCGCCGTGTCGCCGTGCGCCTCGACGGTGAGATCGACGAGGGCGTGCTTCGCGAACGCCGTGAGCATGTGGTCGAAGAAGGGCACCGTCGTCGAGATCGACGACCGCCCGGTTCCGTCGAGGTCGAGGGAGAGGCTGATGCTCGATTCGCTCGTCTCGCGACGGAGCTCGGCGGTGCGCGGGGAGGTCACCGGCTCATCCTACCGAGCACCTGGAGGAACTCGGTGGTCTCGGCGGGGGTGCCCGCGGTGACGCGCAGGTGGTGCGGGATTCCGAGGTCGCGGATCAGGATGTCGTTTTCGAGCAGGTGCTCGAACGTCGCTCGGGGATCGTCGACGCCGCCGAAGAGCACGAAGTTCGCCCAGCTGTCGTGCGGGGCGTAGCCGAGCCGACCGAGTTCGACCAGCAGCCGGTCGCGCTGCTCGCGGATCGCCCCGACTGTCGCAAGCATCGTCGGCGCGTGCTCGAGGGCCGCCACGGCCGCCGCCTGCGTGATGGCGGAGAGGTGGTACGGCAGCCTGACGAGGCGCAGGGCGTCGATGACCGCCGGGTCGGCGGCGAGGTAGCCGAGCCGGCCGCCGGCGAAGGCGAAGGCCTTGCTCATCGTGCGGGAGACCACGAGACGGGGGCGGCCCGCGAGGAGGCTCAGCGCGCTCGGCTCGCCCTCCGGCATGAACTCGGCATAGGCCTCGTCGACCATGACGATGCCGCGGCTCGCCTCGTAGACGGCGGCGATCGTGTCGAGGCCGAGCGGAGTGCCCGTGGGGTTGTTCGGCGCGCAGAGGAAGACGAGGTCGGGGTCGAGCCGCTCGACGGCCGCGACCGCCGATGCCGGGCTGAGCCCGAAGTCGTCGTCGCGCGCGCCCGTGACCCATCGCGTTGCCGTGCCCGAGGCGATGATCGCGTGCATCGAGTACGTCGGGGGGAATCCCAGCACGCTCCTGCCGGGCCCGCCGAAGGCCTGAAGGATGTGCTGGATGACCTCGTTGGAGCCGTTCGCGGCCCAGATCTGATCCGGAGCCACGCCGGCACCCAGGTAGGCGGCGAGGTGCTCGCGCAGAAGCGTGAACTCGCGGTCGGGGTAGCGGTTGATGGTCCGCAGCTCGCGCTGGACCGCCGACGTGACATGCGCGATGACCTCATCGGGAACCGGATGAGTGTTCTCGTTGACGTTGAGCGCGATCCGCACGGGCTTCTGCGGGGCTCCGTAGGGCGACTGGCCGCGCAGGTCGTCGCGGATGGGGAGGTCGGCGAGGGACGTCACTCCGCCCATCGTAGACGGGCCCGGGCTGAGCGTCAGCGCGCGTAGCGCTCGGGAAGCACGAGCGACTGCCCCGCCTGCACCGCGCCGCCGGCGAGGTCGTTGAGGGCGATGATGTCGGCGACCACGTCCGCCGGGTTCGCCTCAGGTGCGACGATCGCCGCGATCGACCAGAGCGACTGCCCCGCCTCGACCGTGAGGCTCGTCGGCGCGAGCCCTGCGCTCGCGGACGTGGCCGTCGCCGACGCCCCGCCCAGTGCGGCGGCGACGATGCCGACGACGATCGGGGCGGCGACGAGGGCGGAGAGCACCGCGCGACCGCGGCGCGTCAGACGCAACCGCGTGCGGGGGGCAACGGGGGCGGGGAAGGCGATGAC
>SCPB01000012.1 GCA_005502445.1 Microbacteriaceae bacterium X2B | reverse complement strand
CGGCGGGCCCCGTCATCGCGAAGCCGCCCATCCGCAAGCTCGCGAAAGACCTCGGCGTCGATCTGCAGCTCGTGCAGCCGACCGGACTCGCCGGCGAGATCATGCGCGACGACGTGATCCGCCTCGCGTCTCAGGCGAGCGTCTTCCGCAACATCCAGACGCCCGACTGGCCCGAGGCGCGCGAGGAGCGCATCCCCGTCAAGGGCGTGCGCAAGGCGATCGCGCAGGGCATGGTGAGGAGCGCCTTCACCGCGCCGCACGTGAGCATCTTCGTCGACGTCGACGCGAGCCGCACGATGGAGTTCGTCAAGCGCCTCAAGGCGAGCCCCGACTTCGCCGGCGTCAAGGTCTCGCCCATGCTCATCATGGCGAAGGCGATGATCTGGGCGGTGCGCCGCAACCCGACCGTCAACTCCACGTGGACCGATGAGGAGATCATCGTGCACCACTTCGTCAATTTCGGCTTCGCCGCCGCGACGCCGCGCGGGCTCGTCGTGCCCAACGTCAAGAACGCCCAGGCGATGAGCCTGCGCGAGCTCGCCCAGTCGATCGAGCAGCTGACGATCACGGCGCGCGACGGCAAGCTGCAGCCTGCCGACATGAGCGAGGGAACGATCACGGTGACGAACATCGGCGTCTTCGGCATGGACACCGGCACGCCCATCCTCAACCCCGGCGAGGTCGCGATCGTCGCCCTCGGCACGATCAAGCAGAAGCCGTGGGTCGTCGACGGCGAGGTGCGCCCGCGCTTCGTCACGACCCTCGGCGCGAGCTTCGACCACCGGGTCGTCGACGGGGATGTCGCGAGCCGATTCCTCGCCGACGTCGCGAGCGTGATCGAGGAGCCGGCGCTGCTGCTCGACTGATCTTCAGCCGCGCTCCAGTGGTTGGAGGTTGCTGCTGGGTCCGGTCTTGATGCGGACTGTGAGGAGTTTGGTCGAGTTCAAGAAGACGAGGATATCGGGACCGAGGTGGATGAGGGCAGCCTGGATGGGGCCGATCCAGCCCAGCAGCGCGGCGGTGATGCCGAGCACGTGGACCACGCCGACGCCGACGAACAGGTTCTCCTGGATGGTGCGATACGCGCGGCGGGCGATCGCGCGGACGCCGACGATCTTGCTGAGGTCATCGGTCATGAGTGCGATGTCGGCGGCCTCGATCGCGGCCTGGGCGCCGCCGGCACCCATCGCGATGCCGGTCTGGGCGATGGCGAGGGCGGGGGCGTCGTTGATCCCGTCGCCGACCATCGCGACCCGTTCGCCGCGGTCCTGCATCTGCTTGATCGCGCCAACTTTGTCCTCGGGGAGAAGGTCGGCGTAGACCTCGTCGATGCCGAGGTCGGCGGCGATGCGGCGGGCGATGGCATCGTTGTCGCCAGTGAGCATCGCGATCCGCTTGACTCCGTTGCGACGCAGCCCCTCGATCGCCTCCTTTGCGCCGGGACGCAATCGGTCCTCGAGCCGGATACTGCCAATCAGCCGACCATCGGCGGCGACGTGGATGATAGTGCTGGCCTCGTCCGTCGGTGGTACTGGGATGTCGTTGTCGGTGAGCAGGGCGGCGTTGCCGACCAGCACGCTCCGGCCCTCCACGGTGCCGGACACGCCGCGTCCGGGGACGACCTGGAAATCGGCCGGTTCGGGGACGTCGATGCCCTGGGCCTGGGTGTGCTCGACGATGGCCTCGGCGAGCGGGTGGCTGGAGCGGCGGTCCAGCCCCGCCGCGAGGCGCAGCAGCCCCTGCGCGTCCGTGTAGGGATCGTAGGTCTGAATGTCGCTGACCTTCGGGCTGCCGATGGTGAGGGTGCCGGTCTTATCGAAGACGATGGTGGTGGCGCGAGCGAGGTTCTCCAGGTAGATGCCGCCCTTGATGAGGATGCCGCTGCGGGCGGCGCGGGCGATGGCGGCGATGATCACCATAGGGGTCGCGAGGGCGAGTTCGGCCGGGGAGGTGAAGATCATCAGGGTCACGATCAGACTCACGTCGCGGGTGATGAGGAACACCGCGACCAGGAAGACGATGATGAGCGGGATGAGCCAGGCGGCGACCTTGTCGGCGAGTTTTTGCACCGGGGCGCGGGAGTCCTCGGCTTCCTCGACGAGCGCGACGATCTTCGCGAAGGTGGTGTCTTCGCCGATTGCCTCGGTGCGCACATCCAGCGCACCGGACTTGAGGATGGTGCCCGCGAACACCCGCGCGCCCGCGGCCTTGTCCTTCGGCACGCTCTCCCCGGTCACGGACGCCTCATCGACGGCACCGTCGCCGCCAGTCACAACCCCATCGACGGGGACACCGTCGCCGGCGCGCACCAGCACGACATCCCCGACCTTCAGCTCCGCGATCGGCACGACCCGCTCCTGCCCGTCCTCGCGCACCCGAGCGATCGTAGGCACCACGCCGATGAGGCTGCGGATGGAGGCGCGAGCCCGGTCGGTGTTCAGGTCGGCGATGAACTCCGCGATCAGGATGATGACCATCAGCACGCTGCCGGCGACCTCCTCCCCGCCGATCAGGGCGAAGATCGTCGCGACCGTGACGAACAGCTCGGTGCCGATCTTGCGCTCCTTGACGAGGTCGGTCAGCCCCGCCTTCACCAGCGGGTACAGGCCGATCGCGACCGCGGCCCAGAGCACGGGCACAGGAATGATCTCGCGCCAGTAGAGGAAGGCGACCAGGCCGGTGAGCAGAATGCGGCCGACCTCGATCCATCGCTTCCGATCCATCAAAGAGAACAGGGTGCTGCGCCCAGCCTGCCGTTGGTGCGGGGCGAGGTCGGTTCGTTGCGTTTCGTTCATCAGTCTGGATCCTTCATCTCGAGGGAACGGTTGGAGGCCCGCCGTAGGTGTTTGTCAGCCGCGAGCCGGGGGATGAGTCGAGGTGCCCGGCGCAGTGCAGGGCCGGGCGGGCAGGTCCTCGGCCGCGCTGAGCACCCCGACGACGTTCCGCAGCTGCGCCAAAGCGGCTGGCGGATAGTGCACGGTCTGCACGGTGCGCAGGAACGTGTGCACAGTGAGGCCGGAGGAGAAGACCGCGGTGCCACCAGTGGGCAGCACATGGTTGGAGCCGGCGGCGTAGTCGCCCAGGCTCACCGGGGTTGAGGCGCCGATGAAGATCGCGCCGGCGTTGCGGATCCGCCCGGCGGCACCGTCCGCGTCCCGACCATGGATCGCCAGGTGCTCCAGGGCGCGGGCGTCGCAGAACCGGAGACCGTGATCGAGATCGTCGACCAGCACGATGCCGGACCGGTGTCCCGCCAGCGCAGCGCGGATCCGGTCGGCGTGACGGGTCAAGTCGGTCCGCCGAGCCACTTCGGCGGTGACAGCCGAGGCCAGAGAGGAGGATTCGGTCACCAGCACCGCTGCGGCGTGCTCGTCGTGCTCCGCCCGACAGATCAAGTCCGCTGCGATCAAGACCGGATCGGCGAATGCGTCGGCGAGGATCATCCCTTCGGTCGCGCCGGCTTCCATGTCGACCGCGACCTCGCCTCGGACGAGTTGCTTCGCAGCCGCGACGGACACGTTCCCCGGCCCGGTGATCAGATCGACCGCGGCAAGTCGCCGATCCTCAGTCTCGTCCTCCACCCCGTCGGCGAGCGCCGCGATCGCCTGCGCTCCGCCGATGGCGTAGACCTCGTCGATTCCGAGAATCCCGGCCGTCGCCAGGATCGACGGGTGGGGGAGGCCCCCGTGCTCGGCCTGTGGCGGGCTGACCAGCGTGATCGACCTCACTCCCGCTACTTGCGCGGGGGCGACATTCATCACCACAGACGACGGATGCACCGCCTTCCCGCCGGGCGCGTAGACGTCCGCCCGATCGCTGGGGAGCCAGTTCGGCGACATCTGTGCTCCGCCCTCGAACCCGACGATGACCGGTGCCGGCTGCTGCGCCGACGAGAACCGACGGGCGCGGGCGATCACCTCGTGCGGCGCCTCGCGCAGCAGTGCGGGAAATGACGCGAACGCGGCCGCAATCGCACTCGCGGAGACCCGCAGCGTCTCCATCTGAACCCCGTCGAATCGAGCGGCGTAATCGACCAGGGCGGTGAAGCCACCCTTGCGCACTCCTGCGACAGTCTCCGCAGCCGCCGGAGTCACCGCCTCGAGGTTGAGGCGCGCGCGCGGGATCGTGCTCTGCACCGTGGCGCGGGTCGCGGGACGCCCCCGGAAGTCAACGAGGCGCACGAGGTTTCTACTCGGGTCCTGTCGCATCGCCGTCCGCTCTCGAGCGCCGGGCGCGCCGGACCACGACGATCACAAGCCCCACTACGGCAAGGGCTACGAGCGCCAGCAGCACGATCACCCAGAGCGGGAAGTCGTCGGAGCCGTCGGGCCGCAGCCTCTCGGAAGACCTGTCGTCCGGGAGGGTCGAGCTCTGTGCCGCCTGGGCGTCTTCCTCGCCCGCGAGATACCGGAACGTGTACTCGTCACTCACGGTGTGCCCATCCGCTCCCACTGTCTGCCAGGCCGCCGTGTACTCGCCGTTCGCCACCGGCGCCACACCGGTCCTCATCACGGGTCCCTCGACGACAACCTCGCCGTCACTGACGAGCATGCCCATCGGATCGCGCACCTCGATCACACCGGAGGTGGCGCCTTCGATGGTGAGCAGGTCATCACCGAAGGTCAGCACCACCTCGGTCAGCGGCACGGACACGTCCTCGCCTGCGGCCGGAGACGCTTGCTGCAGCCCGGCGTCGGCGCGCGCGGCGGTCATCGGCACGAGCGCGAGCAGGACAGCGGTAGCGGCCGCCGCGATGCCCAGGCGAATGATCGGTCGTCGTACGGCGTGGTTGATGACTCTTCTCCTCGTCGCGGGGGTGGCTCCGTATTTCCGGAAACCCCGTTAGGCTAGCATCAAACCTACGCAACTACGCGGATAGTAAGGCTCAGCTTAGGACGCCACCGCGCTTTCTGCCCGCTTGGTTGTTCTGCCCTGTCAGAGTGTCCGACGCGAGCAGACGGACGTCCTCGTCATCGGTGCGATCGCGCACGATGATCGACATCTCGACGGCCTGCGCATGATGGATCTGCATGTCGCGGAGGAATCCCACCGCAGCGCTGTCGCTCGTCGGTGTCACCCCGGCGAGTGCGGTGGTGCGGCTGAGGGCAGACAGACCGATGCCAGCTGCGAGCGCCGCGGCAACCGCCAGCGTGAGGATCCACCAGGTCGTGATGCGGTGAGGCGCGCCCAGCGGTTGGCCCTCGTCATCGCCGAACGGCTCCCTCATGCGTCTCTGCTTTCATACCGGGCGTCCGTGGGGCGCCGATCGTCGTGGCCCCGGTCGAGCGGGCCGCGATCCAAGCCGCCTCGGAGCCCACCGCCTCTTCGGCCAGCGAGCTGACGATCCTCCGCCCGGCGACACGGGGATGACCGCTAGGGTAGCATCGAAACTACGCAACTGCGCAGACAGTAAGGGATCGATTCGTGTTCAATGTGCTGCGAGAAGCTCGCTATCGGAATCTGTTCATCGCTCAAGTTTTAGCGCTCCTCGGCACGGGTTTGCTGACGGTGGCGCTCGGGCTCCTTGCCTACGACATCGCGGGCGCTGACGCCGGCGCGGTGCTCGGCACGGCGTTGACCATCAAGATGGTCGCCTACGTCGGGGTGGCCCCGGTGATCGCTGCGGTGGTGAATCGACTTCCGGCGAAGGCGGTGCTGGTCGGAGCGGACCTCATCCGCCTGGGCATTGCCGTGTCATTGCCATTTTTGACCGATGTGTGGCAGATCTACCTCTTGGTGTTCGTCCTCCAGTCCGCCTCGGCGACCTTCACCCCGGCCTTTCAGTCGCTGATCCCCCTCGTCCTCCCCGACGAGCGCCAGTACACCAAAGCGCTCTCGCTCTCGCGGCTGGCCTACGACCTTGAAGCACTCGTGAGCCCGCTGCTAGCCGCGGTGCTGCTCACCGTCATCCCGTTCAACCTGCTCTTCGTCGGCACAGCAATCGGATTTGCCTCCTCCGCGGCGCTCGTGCTCATCACAACCCGCCTGCCGGCCCACGCCACGACGCTCAACGCGGGGACCGTGTGGCACCGCACCACCCTCGGCGTGCGGATCTTCGTCCGAACTCCGAGCCTGCGTTTCCTGATGCTGATGAACCTCGTCGTCGGTGCCACGACCGCGCTCGTGCTGGTCAACACCGTCGTCTACGCGCGAGACGTGTTCGCCCTGGACAACAGCAGCGTCGCACTGGCGCTCGCTTGCTACGGAGCCGGATCCTTGGTGGTCGCCCTCAATGTTCCCCGGCTGGTGGATCACCTCGGTGACCGCCGACTGATGCTCAGTGGCGCGACGACCAGTGCCGTCGCGCTGCTCGCAACCGTAGGGATGACTGCGGCGGCGGCCGCTGGCTGGAGCGGCGCATGGGTGCTGCTGCTGTTGTTGTGGGTGGGCATCGGAGCCGGCAACTCGATGATCAGCACCCCCTCGTCCCGGCTCCTCATGCGCGCGTCCGACGACTCCACGCGCAACTACATCTACACAGCGCAGTTCTCGCTCTCGCACGCCTGCTTCTTGCTCACCTACCCGCTGGCGGGCTGGATCGGCGCCGCCAGTCTCACCCTCGCCGCGGCAGTCCTGGCAATCATCGCGATTGCCGCCCGGATTGCGGCAGGTCGCAGCTGGCGCGATGGCACATCCACATCAGTCTCGACCGAACGAGAGAGGATAGCGCCATGACCGACGACGATCGCGGCTGCGCCCGCCACCCCGACAGCGCCTACGTCGAGCTTGCCGTCGAGGTGTTCACCATGCTCGCCGACGCGACGCGCGTCCGCCTCGTCCTGGCGCTGCGCGACGGCGAGCTCTCGGTGAACCATCTCGCCGACATCGTCGACAAGACTCCCGCTGCGGTGTCGCAGCACCTCGCCAAGCTGCGGCTGACGCGCATCCTCACCACTCGGCAAGAAGGCACACGGGTCTTCTACCGCCTCGCCGACGAGCATGCCGTGAACCTGGTCGACGAGGCGCTCAGGCAGGCCGAGCACACCGTCGGAACGCCCCACCACCATCGTTAGAGGGGTTCGCAGGACCTATTCGCCATGATGATCGGAGGGTTCCGAGCTTTCTGTTCCGCGGATGATGGATCGAATCGCGTCGAAACACCAGAACCGAGAGATTGAG
Organism: Microbacteriaceae bacterium X2B; assembly: GCA_005502445.1. GTDB lineage: Bacteria > Actinomycetota > Actinomycetes > Actinomycetales > Microbacteriaceae > Microcella. The sequence continues at coordinate 51,418 of SCPB01000012.1, read as the reverse complement.
CGGATTCTACGTGAACAGCCTTGGCGGCACGGCCGGGCACAAATGAGAACCGTTGTGACAATCATTCTCGATAAGCTGTATGATCGACGCATGACGGATCACCGCCTACTCGCTTTTCCCGCCGTACTCACGTCCTCGGCCCTCGCGATCGGTCTCGCCGGTTGCGCCACGACATCCACAACGTCGATCGAGGGCCTCTCGATCGTCGCCTCGACGAACGTCTACGGCGACATCGCGGCAACCATCGCCGGCGACCTCGCGACCGTGACGAGCATCATCGACTCCCCCGCGCACGATCCGCACAGTTACGAGGCGAGCGCTCAGGAGCAGCTGACCATCGCCGACGCCGACCTCGTCATCGAGAACGGCGGTGGCTACGACCCCTTCGTCGACGTGCTCATCGAGGGCTCGGGCACCGAGGCGCGCGTGATCTCGGCGGCGGCCGAGGCGGGCCTGGCCGGCGACGTCGAGCCGCACGGCGACGAACAGGACGGGAGCGACGAGGGTGAGGGCCACGTCGCGGGCGAGAACGAGCACGTCTGGTACGACATCCACGCGATGGGCGACATCGCCACGGCGATCGCCGACGCGCTCGCCGAGCTCGATGAGGAGAACGCCGCGGCCTACGTGCAGAATCTCGTGACGCTCCTGGGCGAGCTCGACGCGCTCGAGACCGAGCTCGAGGCCCTCGCGAGCGAGCTCGGCGGCGGGGTCGTGGCGTCGACCGAGCCGGTTCCGGCCTACCTGCTCGCCGAGCTGGGCTTCGACGACGAGACGCCGGAGGGGTTCCTCGAGGCGATCGAGGAGGGCGCCGACGTGCCTCCGCTCGCCCTGCAGCAGACTCTCGACCTGCTCGCCTCGGGCGAGGTGCGCCTGCTCGCCTACAACGAGCAGACCGCGAGCCCCGAGACCGAGCGCGTCCGCGCGGCGGCCGAGCAGGCGGGGATCCCCGTCGTCTCGTTCACCGAGACCCTTCCGGAGACGCAAGACTACGTCTCGTGGATGCGCGCGAATCTCGAGGCGGTCGCCGGGGCGCTGGCGACCCGATGACGCGACCGGGCGCGCGCGACCGGGCCGAGGCATCCGCACGGCCCGCCGCCACCCCGGCTGATCGGCCTCCGGTCCTGAGCATCCGCGGCGGGGCGCTCGGCTTCGGCGACCGCGTGCTGTGGAGCGGCCTCGACCTCGAGGTGCACCCCGGCGAGTTCATCGCCGTGCTCGGCGCCAACGGCTCCGGCAAGACGAGTCTGCTCAAGGCGATGCTGGGCGAGCAGCGGCTCGATTCCGGCGAGGTGCTCGTCGACGGGCACCCCGCGCACCGCGGCCACCGCCGCATCGGGTACATCCCGCAGCAGAAGATCGTCGCGCCGGGCACCCCGCTGCGCGGTCGCGATCTCGTCGCCCTCGGCGTCAACGGCCACCGGTACGGACCGCCGTTCACGACGCGATCCGATCGTCTCCGGGTGGATGCCCTGCTCGCCGCCGTCGGAGCGACCCACTACGCCGACCGACCCCTCGGCAGCCTCTCGGGCGGCGAGCAGCAGCGGCTGCGCGTGGCCCAGTCGCTCGCCGACGACCCCGCGCTGCTGCTGTGCGACGAGCCGCTCATGAGCCTCGACCTGCACCACCAGCGAGGGGTCAGCGAGCTCATCGACGCGCGACGACGGGATCACGCGACCGCCGTCGTCTTCGTCACCCACGACGTCAACCCCGTCCTCGGCATGGTCGATCGGGTGCTCTATCTCGCGCACGGCCGGTTCACGATCGGCGAGCCCGACGCGGTGCTGCGCAGCGACGTGCTGAGCGCCCTCTACGGAACGCCCGTCGAGGTCATCCGCGCGCGCGGGCGCATCATCGTCGTCGGTGCGCCCGACGGCGACCACCACCACGAGGTCGTCGCATGATCACCGTCGACCCGGCCACCTACCTCCAGCTGCTCGGCCTCGTGCAGAACTCGATCATCGCCGCCGCGGTGCTCGGCATCGTCGGAGGGCTCATCGGCGTCTTCGTCATGCAGCGCGACATGGCCTTCGCGGTGCACGGCATCAGCGAGCTGTCGTTCGCGGGCGCCGCGGCGGCGCTGCTGCTCGGCGTCAACGTCGTCGCGGGCTCGATCGTCGGTTCGCTCGTCGCGGCGGCGATCATCGGCGTGCTCGGGGCGCGGGCTCGCGACCGCAACTCGATCATCGGCGTGCTCATGCCGTTCGGGCTGGGTCTGGGCATCCTCTTCCTCGCCCTGTACCCCGGGCGCAGCGGCAACAAGTTCGGCCTCCTGACCGGGCAGATCATCAGCGTCGACCTGCCGCAGCTCGGACTGCTGCTCGGCATCAGCATCGTCGTGCTCGCAGCCCTTCTCGTCATCTGGCGGCCCTTGACCTTCGACAGCCTCGACCCCGAGGTGGCGAGCGCGCGCGGCGTGCCGGGCCGCGCCCTCAGCATCCTGTTCATGACGCTCCTCGGCCTGACCGTCGCGGTCTCGGTTCAGGTGATCGGCGCGCTCCTCGTGCTCGCCCTGCTCGTGACGCCCGCGGCGGCGGCCCTGCGCGTCTCGGCCTCGCCGGTGCTCGTGCCCGTGCTCAGCATGCTGTTCGGGCTCGTCTCGGCGGTCGGCGGCATCCTGCTCGCTCTCGGCGGCTCGCTGCCGATCAGCCCCTACATCACGACGATCTCGTTCGCCATCTATGTCGTCTGCCGCGTGCTGGGCGCCCGCGGGGCGACGGGAGCGGGCCGTCGCCCCGCGGTGCCCGCGGGGGCGCTGCGATGAAGCGCAACACGCGGCAGCGCGAGGCGGTGCGGGCTGCCCTCGCCGAACGCACGGGCTTCGTGAGCGCCCAAGCGCTGCACGCGGCCCTGCGCGATGCCGGCAGCACGATCGGCCTCGCCACGGTGTACCGCGCGCTGACCGACCTGACCGATGGGGGCGAGGCGGACACCCTCACGCAGGACGGCGAGGCGCTCTACCGCGCCTGCACGCCCGGAAACCACCACCATCACCTCATCTGCCGACGCTGCGGTACGGCCGTCGAGATCGAGGCGCAGCCGGTCGAGGAGTGGGCTCGCCGAACCGCCGCCGAGCACGGATTCACAGCGGCCGAGCACATTGTCGACATCTTCGGTCTCTGCGCAGTCTGCTCCGACTTGGCCGATCGCGCCTCGAGGCCGTAAGCTGGGGGATTGTGTCGGGCGGGCATCCGCCCTTCCTGTGCGCACTCCGCCCCGTTCACCCCGCTACTCGAACGGATCAGGCGGTGTCTGCGTGCCGACAAGTGACCTTGGGTGCGGCGATCGCCGCACGGTAGCCGAATAAATGGAGGAACCATGGCAGCCGTCTGCCAGGTGACCGGAGCCGTTCCCGGTTTCGGACACAACATCTCGCACTCGCACCGACGCACCAAGCGCCGGTTCGACCCGAACATCCAGAAGAAGACGTACTTCGTGCCGTCGCTGCGCCGCAATGTCACGCTGACCCTGTCGGCCAAGGGCATCAAGGTCATCGACGCGCGGGGCATCGAATCCGTGGTCAAGGACCTCCTGGCCCGTGGGGAGAAGATCTAAGTGGCCAAGCAGCAGGACGTCCGTCCGATCATCAAGCTCAAGTCGACGGCCGGTACCGGGTACACCTACGTGACCCGCAAGAACCGCCGCAACGACCCCGACCGCCTCGTGCTCAAGAAGTACGACCCGGTCATCCGCAAGCACGTCGAATTCCGCGAGGAGCGCTAAGAAATGGCGAAGAAGAGCAAGATCGCTCGCAACGAGCAGCGCAAGATCGTCGTCGAGCGCTGGGCCGCGAAGCGACGCGAACTGAAGAAGGCCCTCGTCGATCCGGCCGGCACCGATGAGTCGCGCGAGGCGGCCCGCCAGGGCCTGCAGAAGCTGCCCCGCGACGCCTCGCCCGTGCGCGTGCGCAACCGCGACGCCGTCGACGGCCGCCCCCGCGGCCACCTCAAGCAGTACGGGATCTCTCGCGTTCGCTTCCGCGACATGGCGCACCGCGGCGAGTTGCCGGGCATCACCAAGTCGAGCTGGTAGTCCGCCGCTCCCGGCTCCGACCCACCACGAGGGGCGTCCCTTTCGGGGCGCCCCTCGTCGTCGTCCAGTGAGCAATTCGCGACGAATCGCCGCACCGGAGGGCGAATTGCCCGGAAACACGCGGAACTGCTGATAGTTTCGAGGCGGTTCGCGGCCATCCCCTGGCTGAGAGCCGTTCCACCGAACTTGACGTCCGAGGAGGACACCATGAACCGTTCCGAGCTCGTCGCCGCCGTGGCCGCTGAGTCGGGCCTGAGCCAGGCCGACGTCAACCGTGTCGTCGACGGCCTGTTCTCGGTCCTGTCCGACGCCGTGGGCAAGGGCACCAAGGTCTCGATCCCTGGCTGGATCTCGGTCGAGCGCACCGCCCGTGCCGCCCGCACGGGTCGCAACCCCCAGACCGGGGAGACGATCCAGATCGCCGCGTCGAACGGCGTGAAGATCAGCGCCGGCAGCAAGCTCAAGGCCGCCGCCAAGTAGTTCCGACCGTTTCTGGTCCCCGCGACGGGGGGCGGCCTTCGGGTCGTCCCCCGCCGCGTCGTTCGGGCGGCAGTGGGGCAGCTCGGGGCGAGCGCTCGGGGCGAGCGTCCCGCTCGTGCGCCCGAGGCCGCGTGCCCGCGTGCTGTCGAGCGCGCGAGTCGTGCCCGCCACTGGGCGAACCTGCGCAGATCCGTCGCCCGTTGCTCGCTGAGCCTGCTCGCTGCGCAACGAGCGACGGATCTGGCGGTCGCGGGCCCGGGTGGGCGGCCGTGGGGCAGCGCGGGGTGCGCGTCCTGTCGCGGTCGACGGCGGCCGCCGCGTCGCGATCGCGGCCGCATATCGCGATCAGGATGCTCGCCTACCCTTGAGTCGTGACCTCGACCCGGCCCAGCGCGCGTGAGCATACTGTGCGCGGCGCCCGCGGCGGGGTTCCCTGGGCGGCCGTGGGTCTCGCCGCGCTCGCCGCCGCCGCCGCCCTCGCCCTCGTGCTCGCCCTCGTTCTCGGCGGGGGAGCCGCGGCACCGCTCGTCGCCGACCCCGGGCCGCTCGTGCGCTACGGGCTTCCTGCCGCGAAGCTCGTCATGACCCTCTCGGCCGCGGCCGCGCTCGGCAGCATCCTGCTCGCGCTCCTCGCCCTCGGCCCCGGCCGGCTCGAGCACCATCGCGCCCTCGACATCGCCGCGGGCGCCGCAGGGCTGTGGGCGCTCGCCGCCGCCGCCGCGGGCTTCCTCACCTTCCTCAGCGTGTTCCTCGAGCCCGTCGCCCTCGACGGGCGCTTCGGGCGCCTGCTCGCGACCTTCTTCGGCGAGACCGAGATCGGCCAGGCCTGGCTGTGGACGACCCTCATGACGGCGGCCGTGACGGTGCTGTGCTTCGCCGTGCGCTCGCAGGCGGCGCTCGCCGTCGTGGGGCTGCTCGCCGTCGCCGCGCTGTGGCCCGTCGCGCAGCAGGGGCACACGGGCGGCACCGCCGATCACGACGCGGCCGTGACCGCCGTCTACCTGCACGCGGTGTTCGCCGCGCTCTGGGTCGGGGGGCTCGTCGCTCTCGTGCTGCTCCGTCGGCAGCTCGGCGACCGGCTCCCGATCGTGCTCGCCCGCTACTCGACGATCGCGCTCATCGCCTTCGTCGTCGTCGCCGCCTCGGGCCTCGTGAGCGCGCAGCTGCGCATCGGCGGGTGGGCCGGGCTCGACTCCGGATACGGCGCCATCGTGGCCGCGAAGGTCATCGCGCTTCTCGTGCTGGGCGGCCTCGGGGCGGTGCACCGTCGCGTTCTCATCGGGCGGATCGCGCGCGACCGGGCGCCCCGGGCATCCTTCTGGGTCATCGTCGTGGCCGAGCTCGCCGCCATGGGCATCGCCTCGGGCCTCGCCACCGCGCTCGCGCGCACGCCCTCGCCCGTGCCGCAGGCCCCCCTCGACGAGGTCGCCGACCCGAGCCCCGCCGAGCTGCTCACCGGCGCGCCGCTGCCGCCGCCGTTCGAGCCGTGGCGCGTGCTCACCGAGTGGGATCTCAACCTGCCGTGGGCGCTGCTCGCCGGCTTCGGCGCCTTCTTCTACCTCGCCGGAGTCCTGCGCCTGCACCGCCGCGGCGACCGCTGGCCCGTGCACCGCACGATCCTCTGGGTGCTCGGCATGGTCGCGCTCGTCGTCGTGACCTCGAGCGGACTCGCGGTGTACGAGCGGTACCTCTTCAGCGTCCACATGCTCGGCCACATGATGCTGAGCATGGGCATTCCCGTGATGCTCGTGCTCGCGGCGCCCGTGACGCTCGCGGCACGGGCCATCCACGCCCGCACCGACGGCTCGCGCGGCCCGCGCGAGTGGATCCTCGCCATCGTGCACTCGCGCTTCGCGGGCCTCGTCGGCCACCCGATCGTCGCCTCGGTGGTCTTCGCCGTCTCGCTGCTCGTGTTCTACTACTCGCCGCTGTTCTCGTGGGCCGTCACCGACCACCTCGGGCATCAGTGGATGATCCTGCACTTCCTGCTGAGCGGCTACCTCTTCGTCTCGGCGCTCATCGGCGTCGACCCCGCGCCCTACCGGCCGCCGTACCCGGTGCGGCTCATGATCCTGCTCGCGACGATGGCGTTCCACGCCTTCTTCGGCCTCTCGCTCATCACCGGCACGGGGTTGCTGCTGCCGGAGTGGTACGGCGCGATGGGCCGCGAGTGGGGCCCGACGCCGCTGGCCGACCAGGTGCGCGGGGGCGAGATCGCCTGGAGCGTCGGCGAGATCCCGACCCTCGCGCTCGCGATCCTCGTCGCCGTGATGTGGAGCCGCGACGACTCGCGCGAGGCGAAGCGCCGCGACCGCCAGGCCGACCGCGACGACGATGCCGAGCTCGCGGCCTACAACGCGATGCTCGAGCGGCGCGCAGAACGTTCCGGCTCCGAGCGCTGAGCGCTGAGCGCCGCGGTCACTCCTGCGGCGGATCGAGCGTCAGGGTCGCCCCGTCGTCGCCGAGGGCGACCGAACCCCGGATGACCGCCACGACCGCCTCGTCGCGATCGAGCACGACGCCGTCGATGAGGCGCTGCACCGTCAGGGCCACCCGCACCGTCGCGCCGCCCTCGACGAGCCATTCCCCGGGCCGCCCGCCCGGCACGATCGCGATGACGGGCGGCACGCTCACCCGCCAGCGCGGCGCGGCGAGCAGCCGGTCGGGCACGACGATGCCGAAGGGGCATCCGGCGGGCTGCAGCACGCGCTGGGCCACGCACTCGTCGAGGAACGCCTCGACCTCGCGCGCGACCGCCCGCTCGAGCCGCGCCGAGGGCACGACCGCGAGCTCGAGCGCGCGCGTGCCGTCGCCGAGCCGGGCCCGCGCGGGCGCGGCGTCGAGGGAGGGGTCGTCGATGCGCGCCTCGACGCGCGCGGGCACGAAGGCCGTGACGACGACGGGAGCCCCGGGCTCGGCCACGGGCAGGCGCTCACCCGCGACGACGACCTCGTCGTGCCGGTCGGCGCGCACCACGAGCTCCGCGACGGGCGGCTCGCTCAGCACCCAGCGGGTGAACGGCCCGAGCGGCGCCGCGCGCACGACGAAGGCCACGTCCACGACGTCGACGCCGCGCTCGCCGTAGCGCCCGGTCACGAGCCGGGTGCGCCCGTCGACCGCTGCGACCCGCACGATCTCGACGACATCGGGCGACCCCGCGTCGCCGAGGGGCATTCCGCCGAGCCGCGCGAGGTCGGCCTCGTCGAGACCGGCGAATGCGGCGGCGGACACGAGGTCGTCGGCCGCGAGCGCCGCGAGGTAGTCGCGCACGGGGCGCTCCGGGCTCGTCAGGGGGCCGAGTGCGGCCGCGATCGCGACGGCCGCGACGGCGACGGATGCGGCGACGGGTCCTCCCCAGAGCATCCGCCGCCGCGCCATGCGCATCAGCCTAGGCGCGGGCGCGGCGAGCGCCGCCGAGCGGGCTACCCTGGCAGTCATGCCGAAACGACCCGAGGCCGGCCTCGCCGCCGAGCAGCGGGCCGTGCTCGACCTCATCGAGTCCACACGTGACCACGTCTTCGTCACCGGTCGCGCCGGCACGGGCAAGTCGACGCTTCTGCAGGCGTTCCTCGAGTCGACCGACCGCACGGTCATCGTGTGCGCGCCCACGGGGGTCGCAGCGCTGAACGTGGGCGGGCAGACGATCCACTCGCTGTTCCGACTGCCGATCGGGCTCATCGCCGACCAGGAGCTCGAGAACCCGCCCCAGCTCGCCCGACTGCTGCGCGAGGTCGACACGATCGTCATCGACGAGATCTCGATGGTGAGCGCCGACCTCATGGACGCGATCGACCGACGGCTGCGCGAGAGCCGCGCGCGCCCGAACGAGCCATTCGGCGGGGCGCAGGTCGTGCTCTTCGGCGACCCGTACCAGCTCGCCCCCGTGCCGGGTCGCGACGAGGGCGAGCGCGCCTACTACGCCGACCACTACCGGTCGATGTGGTTCTTCGACGCGAAGGCGTGGCGCGAGGCCGAGCTGCGCATCGTCGAGCTGCAGACGATCCACCGCCAGCAGGACGAGAGCTTCCGGCGCATGCTCTCGGCCGTTCGCCACGGGGAGGTGACGCCCGAGATCGGGCGCGCCCTCAACGAGGCCGGCGCCCGCCCCGCTCCGGCGGAGGGCATCCTGACCCTCGCGACGACGAATGCGACCGTCACGCGCATCAATCAGGATGCCCTCCGCCGGCTGCCCGGAGACGGCAAGATCGCCCGCGCCGAGATCGCCGGCGAGTTCGGCGGGCGCGGCGGATACCCCGCCGACGAGGCGCTCGAGCTCAAGGTCGGGGCGCAGGTGATGTTCCTGCGCAACGACACGGGCGGCGAGGGTCTGCCGCGCTGGGTGAACGGCACGCTCGGCACCGTCGAGCGAATCGGCAAGACGGTGTGGGTCAAGGTCGAGGGGGAGGGCTTCGAGGTCGTGCCGGCGACGTGGGAGAAGTACCGGTACACCTATTCGGCCGCGACCAAGCGCGTGACGAAGGACGTCGTGGCCGAGTTCACGCAGTTCCCGCTGCGGCTGGCGTGGGCGGTGACGATCCACAAGTCGCAGGGCTCGACCTACGACCGGGCGATCGTCGACCTCGGGGCCCGGGCCTTCGCGCCGGGGCAGGCGTACGTGGCGCTCTCGCGCATCCGCTCGATCGAGGGGCTCTACCTGACGCGCGGGCTGCGGCCCAGCGACGTCATCGTCGACGACGACGTGCGGCGCTTCATGGCCGACGTCGAGCCGGCCATCGGGCGCGCGGTCGAATCGGCGTGATCCGTGGCCGGCCGCGCCGCCGCCGTCACTTGACGAGCGGGCCGCCCGACTGACTCGCCCCCGCGCGATCGGCGCCGAGGCTCGCCCCGAGCAGGAACGCGGCTGCGGCGAACTGCAGGAGGATGTCCGTGGCGTTGAGGGCGAGAACGTTCGCCGGAGTGCCGATCACGTAGAGGCCCGCGATGCCGGAGGCGAGCAGCGCAGCGCCCAGGATCGCGTTGACCCGCCGCGCGGTCCGTGACGACGTCAGCGCTGGCACGAGGAGCACCGCGCCCGTCGCCATCGACAGCACCGACTGCAGCGGGTTCGCGGTGAAGAACCCGAGCAGCGGCACCCCCTCGACATCGAGCGGGGGGCGCCCGAACGAGACGACGAAACCGGCCGCACCGAGGGCGAGGAAGAGGAGGCCGAACGCGGCGGCGAACAGGCGGTTGTACGATCTCACGTCGGTCGAGACTACGCGACGAGTTGAGGGCTCGACATTTCGGGCGCGTCGAGCGACCACATGGGTTGAGGTGCCTCCGCAAGTCGCTGCCAGGATTGTCGACGAGCCGCTGTTCCACATCCCGTCGTTCAATCTCGGTGGTGGGATCCGCCCGCTCGACGACGTTCCACCGCGGAACCCGGAGCAGGTCTACGCGCGCACCGCCCGCGGCGCTCGCGAGGGAGGACGATCGCCACGGGCCCTCAGCAGCAATTCACACGGAAACACCGACGTCATACGGCTCTTCCTGTGCGAGGTGCGTGTTTCCGTGTGAATTGCGTGCGGACGACGGTTCGCGGAGCAGGTGGTGGCGTCGGCCCGTCCACGATCTCCTGACATCACACGGAGCGGATGACGGGAATCGAACCCGCGCTATCAGCTTGGGAAGCTGAAGTTCTGCCATTGAACTACATCCGCGTCGCCCCGGAGGGCTGCGTCGAGTGTAGCAACGCGGCGCGAGCTGCGGCGGCGATGGCGGGCCGCCGCCTCGATAGGGTGGGCGCATGCTGCTGAGCGACCGCGACATCCGTGCCGAACTCGATTCGGGCCGCATCGGCCTCGATCCGCTCGATCTGTCGATGGTGCAGCCCTCGAGCGTGGATGTCCGCATCGATTCGCTCTTCCGGCTGTTCGACAACCATAAATACCCCTTCATCGATCCCGCGGAGGAGCAGCCCGAACTGACGCGCCTGGTGGAGGCGAAGCCCGACGAGCCGTTCATCCTGCACCCGGGTGAGTTCGTGCTCGGCTCGACCTTCGAGACCGTCACCCTGCCCGACGACGTCGCGGCGCGACTCGAGGGCAAGAGCTCGCTCGGCCGGCTCGGCCTGCTCACCCACTCGACGGCGGGCTTCATCGACCCTGGGTTCAGCGGTCACGTGACCCTCGAGCTCAGCAACGTCGCGACGCTGCCGATCAAGCTCTGGCCCGGCATGAAGATCGGGCAGCTGTGCTTCTTCCGCCTCAGCTCGCCGGCCGAGAACCCCTACGGCGCGGGCGGCTACCTCAACCGCTACCAGGGGCAGCGCGGGCCGACCGCATCCCGCTCGTTCCAGAACTTCCACCGCACCGACGTCTCGCGCCCCGCGCGGTAACGCCGCTCGACGGCGCCCCAGGCGCGAGGCTAGGCGGCCAGCAGGGCCGTGATGCGCTCGACGAGCTCGCGCGAGCTGAACGGCTTGACGATGTAGTCGTCTGCGCCCGCCTCGTACGCCCGCTCGACATCCTTCTGCTGCGACCGTGCGGTGAGCATGAGCACTTTGATGGCGCGGTGGGGATCGTGCTCGCGCAATTGCTCGCACACCTGGATGCCGTCGAGCTTGGGCATCATCCAGTCGAGGATGACGAGCGACGGCTCCTCCGTGCGGGCGAGCTCGAGGCCGCGCTCGCCGTCGGTGGCGCTCAGAACCTCGTACCCGGCTCCGCGCACTCGGTTCTCGAGCAGAAGCAGGACGTCGGGCTCGTCCTCGACGATCAGGATTCGCGACACGATTCCCCTCCTCCCGCAACAGACTCTAGTCTCACGAGAGACGCGGTGCGGAACCATCCGCCCCGTCGCGTCGTCGAGAGAGGAACCCGCATGGGCCAAGGCGGACTCGCCACCCAGCTGTGGTACGCGACGCCCGTGGTTCGCCGCGTCTCGATCACGGCTCTCATCCTCCTCGTCGGCGTCGTCAGCTACGCGAGCGTCGCCTTCCGCGAGCCGGGATCGCCCGTCGCCGCGTGGTGGCCGGCCGCCGGGGTGGCCGTCGTGGCCGTCCTCGCCTCCCGCGGCTCGCGGGTGATGGCGTCCGTCGGGGTCCTCGTCGTCGCCGTCGCGGCGAACGCGCTCGTCGGCCGCGAGCCCGGGCTCACCATCGGCTACGGCATCGCCAACGCCGCCGAGGCCTACGTCGTCGCGCAGTTCGCCTCGCGCGGCGGACCGGAGGCGCGGCTCGACAGCCTGCGCGACGTCAGTCGCTTCATCGGTGCGGCGATCCTGGGCGCGATCACGATCGGCGTCATCGGATCCGTGACGGCATTCCTGGTCGTCGGCGTCGACATCCCGACGACCTTCTTCTCGCTTGCCGCCTCGCACGGATCCGCGATCCTCGTCGTGGCGCCGATCGCTCTCGTGAGCCGGCGGCTGGCGCGGGGCGTGAACCCCATCGAGCTCGTCGCCCAGATCGGCGTGCTCGCCGGGCTCGTGCTGTTCGTGTTCTGGCCGGGCAACGTCCTTCCGCTCGCATTCGTGCCCCTCGTCGCCCTGCTCTGGGCGGCCTTCCGACTGCCCACCACCCTCGTCGCGATCGAGCTGCTGCTGCTGACCGTGCTGACGACCTCGCTCACCGGAGCCGGTGGAGGGCCCTTCGGCCCGTACGCGGAGTCCGACCCGCGCGTGGCCAGCCTCCTGGTGCAGATCTTCCTCATCGTCCACGCCGGCGCGGCGCTGTTCGTGTCGGCCGCTCGCAACGACTGGGCCAACGTGCTCACGCAGCTCGGGGCCCGAGAGGCGCTGCTGCGGGGCGGGATCGTCAACTCCGACACCGGGATCCTCATCGCCGAGATCATGGACGGCGACCGGTTGCGCGTCGTCGGGGTGAACCCGACGGCCCTCCGCGCACTGGGTCGGGACAGGATGCCGCCGACCTGGGGCGTCGTCGGCCTGCGCATCGCGCGCGACGAGACGATCTTCGGCGTCGCCGAGCTCGACGATGCCGTGCGCCGCCGCGAGGCGGCACGACTCGAGCTCGATCGGGACGGCCGGCGCTTCGAGGTCGACCTCGCCCTGCACGACGGCGCCGGCGACGCGACGGTCGTGACGATGGTCTTCACCGACGTCACCGCGCGCAACGAACGCGAGCGGCGCGCCCTCGATGCGGCCGACCGACTGCGCGAGCTGAACCGTCAGAAGGATGACTTCATCGCCTCGGTGAGCCACGAGCTGCGAACCCCGGTGACGAGCATCCTCGGCTTCGTCGAGGACCTCGAGAGCGCCGACCTGGGGCGGGGCGAGCGACAGGCCACCGAGGTCATCGCCCGCAATGCGCGCCGGCTCGCCGACGTCATCGAAGACGTGCTCGAGCTCGGCACGCTGAGCTCGCCGGCCTCCGCCGCGCGAGCGACGAGCGAGTTCGACGTCGTCGCCCTCGTCCGGCACTGCGCGCAGGACACCGAGGGCCTCGCCGTCGGCAGGGAGGTGCGCATCGAGGTGCGCTCCGCGGACGCACCGCTCATGATCCGGACCGTGCCGCAGGACGTCACGCGCGTGCTCGCGAACCTGCTGTCGAACGCGGTGAAGTTCAGCACGCGCGGCGGCCTCGTCGAGATGTTCGTCGCGGCAGAGGATCGCGGGGTTCGGATCGACGTGGTCGACCACGGTCCCGGAATCCCCCCGGGGGCGCTGCCGCACGTGTGGGAGCGCTTCTACCGGATCGAGGGTGATCGGCATCGCGATGTCCCGGGAACGGGACTGGGCCTGCCGATCGTTCGCGCGCTCGTCGAGCAGCGGCTCGGCGGCGTCGTCGAGCTGCACTCGGACGGCCGAACGGGAACGACGGCGCGAGTGCTTCTGCCCTGGGACAGGGACACGCGCATCCCGAGGCCGTACGACGAGCGGCGCGATGCTGCGACCGAATACGGAGACGAGTTCGATCAGCCGGCAGCGATCGGTCTCTCGTAGTCTCCCGCCCAGCTGTCGAGCTGCCAGCCGAGCCACGGGCTGTAGGCGAACGGCGTGGCCGAGACGGCCGCGCGCAGATCGGAGGGGGCGGCCCACGCCCACTCCGCCACCTCGTCGGCGGCAGCCGAGGGATCGCCGTCGGCGATCGCCGTGTAGACGGGGCAGATCTCGTTCTCGACGACGCCCGAGGCGTCGACCGCCCGGTAGCGGAACTCGGGGAGGGCGATGCGGACGTCGCGCAGGCGAAGGCCCAGTTCGCGCTCGGCGCGACGCACCACGGCCTCCTCGACGCCCTCCTCCGGCGCCGGGTGGCCGCAGAAGCTGTTGGTCCACACGCCCGGCCAGGTCGCCTTGCCGAGCGCGCGGCGCGTGACGAGCACGCGACCCTTCTCGTCGAAGACGTGGCACGAGAATGCGAGGTGCAGGGGGGTCTGCGTGCCGTGCACGGTCGATTTCGGCGCCGTGCCGATGGGGGTGCCGTCGTCGGCGAGGAGGACGACGCTCTCGGGAATTCCGATCATGGGTGCCGCTAGTCTGCTCGGGTGGATCGACACGACCTGGTGGCGGTGGCCGCAGAGCGCGGCGCCCTGGTCGACGCTGTGCTGGAGCGCTTCTTCAGCCTAGCCAAGAAGCGCGCAGCCCCCCTGGGCGCTCCCTACGAGCATCTCTGGGGGTTGCTCGAGCGCAACACCCAGGGCGGAAAGCGGTTCCGCCCCCGCATGGTCATGGCCGCCTATGCCGGGCTCGGCGGCGACGACATGGATGCCGCCGCCTGCGTCGGGGCGAGCTTCGAGCTGCTGCATACCGCCCTCATCGTTCACGACGACGTGATCGATCGCGATTTCGTCCGCCGGGGCATCCCCAACATCTCCGGCACCTACCGCGATCACGCCGTCGATCGGGGCGCGAGCGTCGACATCGCCGAGCACCGCGGCGTGTCGGCCGCCGTCATCGCCGGCGACCTCGCGCTCTTCAACGCCTACCGGCTGATCGACCGGAGCGGCGTGATCGGGCCCGTGCGCGAGCGCCTCATCGACATCCTCGACGAGGCGATGTTCGCGAGCGCCGCCGGCGAGCTCATCGACGTCGACTTCTCGATCTCGCGCGAGACCCCCCGCGTTGACGACGTGCTCACGATGGAGAGGCTGAAGACCGCTGTCTACTCGTTCGAGACGCCGCTGCAGGCCGGTGCGGTGCTCGCCGGCGCGGGCGAAGCGACGGTCGCGACGCTCGGCGAGTTCGGCCGCGAGATCGGCATCGCGTACCAGATCGTCGACGATGTGCTCGGCGTCTTCGGCGAGGAGGAGGCGACGGGCAAGACGACGATCGGCGACCTGCGCGAGGGCAAGCGCACGGTGATGATCGCCTACGCCTGCTCGACACCGGCCTGGTCGAGACTGTGCGAGCTGATCGGCGACCCCGAACTCACGGGCGAGCAGGCCATCGAGGCGCGGCTCCTGCTCGTCGAGTGCGGCGCGAAGGCTTTCGCCGAGAAGACGGCGCGGGCGTATGCGGAGCGCGCGATCGCCCACCTCGGCGAGCCGCACATCCCCGACGAGCTTCGCGCCGAACTGCACCCCGTCGCCGAGACCGTCCTGAATCGCGTGCGATGACGCGCCTGAGCCTGTACGACGGGGTGGCCGACGAGATCGCCGGGGTCGTGATCCGCCGGTACTCCACCTCGTTCGGGCTCGCCTCGCGCCTGCTCGGGGCGACGGTGCGCCAGCATGTCGAGAACATCTACGCTCTGGTGCGGGTCGCCGACGAGATCGTCGACGGCGGGGTCGCCGAGGCCGGGCTCGACACCGCGGCGGCCGGGCGCTACCTCGACGAGCTCGAGGCCGACACCGAGCAGGCGATGCGCAACGGCTACAGCACGAACCCCGTCGTGCACGCCTTCGCCCGCACGGCCCGCGAGGTCGGGTTCGGCAGCGAGCTGACGACT
Organism: Microbacteriaceae bacterium X2B; assembly: GCA_005502445.1. Taxonomy (GTDB): domain Bacteria; phylum Actinomycetota; class Actinomycetes; order Actinomycetales; family Microbacteriaceae; genus Microcella. The sequence continues at coordinate 36,057 of SCPB01000012.1, read as the reverse complement.
CCGTTCTTCCACTCGATGCGCATGGACCTCACCGACACCGAGCACGACCAGGCGAGCTTCGACGAGTACGTCTACGGGTCGGCCGAGGTCGTCGGGCTCATGTGCCTCCGGGCGTTCGTGCAGGAATCCGACCTGACCGACGAGCAGAATGAGCGCATGGTGCGCGGCGCGCGAGCGCTCGGCGCGGCGTTCCAGAAGGTCAACTTCCTCCGCGACCTCTTCGCCGATGTCGAGACGCTCGGGCGCAGCTACTTCCCGGGGGTGCGCGTGGACTCGTTCACGGAACAGGAGAAGCACCGCTTGCTCGACGACATCGACGACGACCTGCGGATGTCCGCCGCCGTCATCCCCGATCTCCCTCCCTCCAGCCGCAAGGCGGTCGCTCTCGCCCAGGGGCTCTTCGCCGAGCTCGCGGCGCGGCTGCGCCGCACCCCGGCGAGCGAGCTCGTCCGCGCGCGGGTGCGGGTTCCCGACCCGGTGAAGCTGCGCATCGCCGCGGGGGTCATCGCGGGCCGGGTTCCCAGGGCGCGATCGTGAGCCGCGTCGTCGTCATCGGGGGCGGCATCGCGGGCCTCGCGAGCGCCGCGCTGCTCGCCCGAGACGGGCACGAGGTGACGCTCGTCGAGCAGCGCGACCAGCTCGGCGGGCGCGCCGGCTCGTGGGAGGTCGACGGGTTCCGGTTCGACACCGGCCCCTCGTGGTATCTCATGCCGGAGGTCTTCGACCACTTCTTCCGGCTCCTCGGCACGAGCGCGGCCGAGCAGGTGCAGCTGGTCCAGCTCGACCCCGGCTACCGCGTGATCACGCAGGGCTTCGACGAGCCCACCGATGTCGCGGCCTCGCGGGACGAGAACGTCGCCCTCTTCGAGTCGATCGAGCGCGGCGCCGGAGCGAAGCTCGAGCGCTACCTCGACTCCGCCCTCGACACCTACGAGATGGCGAAGAAGCGCTTCCTGTACACGAGCTTCGCCTCGATCGGGCCGCTGCTCACGCGGGATGTGCTCGCGCGCAGCGCCAAGCTCGTCACGATGCTTCTGCAGAGTCTCGACTCGTACGTCGGCAAGCGCTTCCGCGACCTGCGCCTGCGGCAGATCCTCGGCTACCCGGCGGTCTTCCTCGGGTCGTCTCCCTTCCTGACGCCGAGCATGTACCACCTCATGAGCCACCTCGACCTCGCCGACGGCGTGCTCTACCCGATGGGCGGCTTCGCCCGGCTCATCGAGCGCATCGCCGCGGTGACCGAGCAGCAGGGGGTGAGCATCCGGCTGTCGTCGCCCGTCGAGCGCATCATCGTCGACCCCGCCTCGAAGCGCGCCACGGGCGTCGAGCTCGCCGGAGGCGAGGTGCTCGAGGCCGACATCGTCGTCTCGGCCGCCGACCTGCACCACACCGAGACGCAGCTGCTGCCGCACGCGCTGCAGACCTACCCCGAGCAGTACTGGCAGAGCCGCACGCCCGGCCCGAGCGCGCTGCTGCTCTACCTGGGCGTGAAGGGCGAGCTGCCCCGGCTCGAGCACCACACGCTGCTGTTCACGGCCGACTGGCGCGAGAACTTCGACGCGATCTTCGGGCCCGAGGCGAAGCTGCCCGAGCCCGCGTCGCTGTACGTCTGCAAGCCGAGCGGCGTCGACCCCTCCGTCGCGCCCGAGGGGCACGAGAACGTCTTCGTGCTCGTGCCGGCGCCCGCCGATCCGCGGCTCGGTCGCGGCGACGTCGACGGCGACGGCGACACGGCCCTCGAGGCATACGCCGACCGCATCATCGCCCAGATCGCCGAGTGGACGAAGACCCCCGACCTCGCAGACCGCGTCGTCGTGCGTCGCACCTACGGCCCCGGCGACTTCGCCGACGACCTCAACGCCTGGCGCGGCACGGCGCTCGGGCCCGCGCACATCCTGAGGCAGAGCGCCTTCTTCCGCGCCGGCAACGTCTCGAAGAAGGTGCGCGGCCTGTACTACGCGGGCGGATCGACGATCCCCGGCATCGGGCTGCCGATGTGCCTGATCAGCGCGGAGGTGCTCGTCAAGCGGCTGCGCGGCGACACCTCGACCGGCCCGCTGCCCGAGCCGGTCGAGGCCGGCTCCGTGACCCCCGCGGCCTGAGCGGCGCATGATCGGCGTCAGCTACCTCGCCGCCCTCGCGATCGCCCTGACCGGCATGGCGCTGCTCGATCGCCGCTTCGGGCTCTTCTTCTGGCGCGACGCGCGGCGCGCGGGGCTCGTGCTGCCGATCGGCGTCGCCTTCTTCCTGGCCTGGGATGCCGCCGGCATCGGCCTCGGCATCTTCTTCCGCGGGCAGACGGAGCTCATGACCGGCGCGCTCATCGCCCCCGAACTGCCGGTCGAGGAGCTCGTCTTCCTGACGTTGCTCTGCTATCTGACGATGAACGCCTACGCGGCGGCGGGCGACCTGCTCGACGGCCGATTCTCGCGGCGGGCATCCGTCGCCCCTGATCGATCGGGGGGGCACGGATGACCTACGCCCTCCTCAACGCCGCCTTCCTGTCGGTCGTCGCCCTCCTCGCGATCGCGGCCATCGTCACCCGCCGGTCGCCGCGCTGGCGCGCGGTCGGGCTCGCCGCCGCCCTGCTGCTGATCGCGACCGCCGTCTTCGACAACGTCATCATCGCCGCCGGCCTCGTCGACTACGACGAGGCGCTCATCAGCGGCGTGCGCATCGGCATCGCCCCGATCGAGGACTTCGCCTATGCGGTCGCCGCACTCGTGCTGCTGCCGGCGGTGTGGGAGCTGCTCGGCGCTCGCCCGGCGCGTCAGGATGGGGCCTCGTGAGCACCATCGGCCAGCTGATCGTGAGCTCGCGACCACTGAGCTGGATCAACACGGCGTTCCCCTTCGCGGCCGCCTACCTGCTGACGACGGGCCGGCTCGACGTCGCCTTCTGGGTCGGCACGGTGTTCTTCCTGATCCCGTACAACCTCGCCATGTACGGCATCAACGACGTCTTCGACTACGAGAGCGATCTGCGCAACCCGCGCAAGGGCGGTGTCGAGGGAGCCCTGCTCGACCCGAGCGTGCATCGCACGACGCTCGTCGCGGCGGCCGTCGTCTGCGCGCCCTTCCTCATCGCGCTCGTCGCACTCGGCGGGCCCGCCTCGTGGTTCGTGCTCGCGATCAGCATGGCCGCCGTCGTCGCGTACTCGGCCAAGGGGCTGCGGTTCAAGGAACGGCCCTTCCTCGATTCGCTGACCTCGAGCACGCACTTCGTGAGCCCAGCCCTGTACGGCCTCGTGCTCGCCGGAGCGACCATCACGCCCGCACTCGCGCTGATCCTCGCCGCGTTCTTCCTCTGGGGGGTCGCGAGCCACGCCTTCGGCGCGGTGCAGGACATCCCCGCCGACCGCGAGGCCGGGCTGGCCTCGATCGCGACCGTGATCGGCGGGCGGCGGACGGTGCGGTTCGCCGTCGGGTGCTATCTGCTCGCCGGGCTCCTGCTGCTCGGCACCGAGTGGCCGGGCCCGCTCGCGGCGGTGCTCGCGCTGCCGTACGCGGTGAGCGTCCTGCCGTGGTGGTCGGTGCGCGATGCCGATGCCGAGTCGGCCAATCGAGGCTGGAAGAGGTTCCTCTGGCTGAACTTCGGCGCCGGGGCGGGCGTCACGATCCTGATGATCGTGTGGGCGCTGCACCGCTGAGCCGCTGCGCCTGACGGCCGCGCCTAGCACGCCGAGCTTGACAGCTCGCTGTCCGCCGGATCGCCGCTCCTCGATACGCTCGACACGACGAGGGAGCATGACGATGCACACATGGCCAGGCACTGCGTACCCGCTCGGCGCCACGTTCGACGGCAACGGAACCAACTTCGCGATCTTCAGCGAGTGCGCAGAGCGCGTCGAGCTGTGCCTCATCGAGGAGAAGCGCGGGGGCCGCCGTGCCGAGACGCGCATCGATCTCGTCGAGGTCGACGCCTTCGTCTGGCACGCCTACCTGCCGAGCGTGCAGCCGGGGCAGCTCTACGGCTACCGCGTGCACGGCGTCGACGACCCCGCCTCGGGGCGCCGCGCCAACCCGAACAAGCTCCTGCTCGACCCGTACGCGAAGGCCGTCCACGGCCAGATCGACTGGGACGAGTCGCTCTTCCCGTACCGCTTCGACGCCCCCGACGAGCGCAACGACCTCGACTCGCTGCCGCACGCGATGCTCGGCGTCGTCATCAACCCCTTCTTCGACTGGGCGGGCGACCGCTCGCCGGGCATCCCCTACAGCCAGTCGGTCATCTACGAGGCGCACGTCAAGGGCCTCACGATGACGCACCCCGACATCCCCAAGGAGATCCGGGGGACGTACGCGGCCGTCGGGCACCCCGCGATCATCGAGCACCTGCGCCGGCTCGGCGTCACGGCGATCGAGCTCATGCCCGTGCACCAGTTCGTGCAGGACAAGCACCTCGTCGACCAGGGCCTCGCGAACTACTGGGGCTACAACACGATCGGCTTCCTCGCCCCGCACAACGCCTACTCGTCGGCGGGCGACCGCGGACAGCAGGTGCAGGAGTTCAAGAGCATGGTCAAGGCCCTGCACGCCGCCGGCATCGAGGTGATCCTCGATGTCGTCTACAACCACACCGCCGAGGGCAACCACCTCGGGCCGATGCTGAGCTTCAAGGGCATCGACAACGCCGCCTACTACCGGCTCATGGACGACGATCCGCAGTACTACCGCGACTACACGGGAACGGGCAACAGCCTCAACGTGCGCCATCCGCACTCGCTGCAGCTCATCATGGACTCGCTGCGCTACTGGGTCACCGAGATGCACGTCGACGGGTTCCGCTTCGACCTCGCGGCAACCCTCGCGCGCGAGTTCTACGACGTCGACCGGCTGTCGGCCTTCTTCGACCTCGTGCAGCAGGACCCGGTCGTCTCGCAGGTCAAGCTCATCGCCGAGCCCTGGGATATCGGGCCGGGCGGCTACCAGGTCGGCAACTTCCCGCCGCAGTGGACGGAGTGGAACGGCAAGTACCGCGACACCGTGCGCGACTTCTGGCGCGGCGAGGAGGGCACGCTCGGCGAGTTCGCCTCGCGCATCACCGGCTCGGCCGACCTCTACGAGGCCGACGGCCGACGGCCGGTCGCGAGCATCAACTTCGTCACCGCCCACGACGGGTTCACGATGCGCGACCTCGTGTCGTACAACGAGAAGCACAACGAGGCCAACGGCGAGAACAACCAGGACGGCGAGAGCCACAACCGCTCGTACAACCTCGGCGTCGAGGGCCCGACCGACGACCCCGTGATCCTCGCTCTGCGCGCGCGCCAGGTGCGCAACCTCCTCGCCACCCTGCTGCTGAGCCAGGGCGTGCCGATGATCGCGCACGGCGACGAGCTGGGCCGCACCCAGAAGGGCAACAACAACGTCTACGCGCAGGACAGCGCGCTGTCGTGGATCGACTGGGCCCACGCCGACAACTCGCTCGTCGAGTTCGCGGGCTCGATCGCGCGGCTGCGGCGCGAGCATCCGACCTTCCGGCGAACCCGCTACTTCGACGGCCGTCCGGTGCGACGCGGGAAGGGCGATCCGGTTCCCGACGTCGAATGGCTGCGCCCCGACGGCTCGGCGATGGAGGAGGGCGACTGGGAGTCCGGTGTCGGGCGCTGCGTCGGCGTCTACCTCAACGGCCAGGGCATCCGCGGGCGGGATGCCCGTGGCGAGCGCATCACCGACCGCCACTTCATCGTCTACTTCTCCGCTCACACCGAGCCCATCGAACTGACGCTGCCGCCCGCCGAGTACGGCGCGCGGTGGGAGCGGCTCGTCGACACGAGCGGCCTCGGCGACACGGCCGCCGTGCTCGAGGCGGGCGCGACGATGCAGCTCGAGGCGATCAGTCTCGTCGTGCTGCGCGAATACGTCATGGCCGAGCAGGCGCTCGACGACGCCGTCGCGGTCTCGCTCTCGCCGACCCCCGTCGAGGGAGTGGGCAGCTCGGTGTTGACGCCGGCATGAGCGCGGCCGAACTGCCCCGATCGACCTACCGGCTGCAGGTCAGCGGCGACTTCCCGCTCGACGAGGTCGCGGCGCTCGCCGACTACGTGCGCGCGCTCGGTGCCGACTGGTTCTACCTCTCGCCCCTGCTGCAGGCCGTGCGCGGGTCGTCGCACGGCTACGACGTCGTCGACCACGGCCGCGTCGACGAGGAGCGCGGAGGCCCCGATGCCCTCGAGCGCGCGGCGGCGGCGGCCCGCGCCCAGCGACTCGGCGTGCTCGTCGACATCGTGCCCAACCACATGGGCGTCGCCGACCCCCGTCAGAACGACTGGTGGTGGCGACTGCTGCGCGAGGGGCGCGAGGGCGAGATGGCGAAGGCCTTCGACGTCGACTGGGCCTTCGGCGGCGACCGCGTGCGCATCCCCGTGCTCGGCGACGATCTCGAGGCGGTGATCGCCGACGGTCAGGTCGTGCTCGGCGACGACGCGATCGCGGTCTACGGCACCGAGTACCCGCTCGCCGAGGGCAGCGCCGACGACGTCGACGACCGCGCCGGCGCGAGTGCCGAGCAGGTGCGCGCCGTGCTCGACCGCCAGCACTACGAGCTCGTGCACTGGCGCCGCGCCGACGCCGAGCTCAACTACCGCCGCTTCTTCGCCGTCTCGACGCTCGCCGCCGTGCGCGTCGAGGTGCCGTGGGTGTTCGAGCGCTCGCACGCCGAGATCGTGCGCTGGGTGCGCGAGGGGCTCGTTCAGGGCATCCGCGTCGACCACCCCGACGGCCTCCTCGACCCCGGTGGCTACCTCGACGACCTCGCCGCCGCGACCGGGCACGCCCCCGTCTGGGTGGAGAAGATCCTCGAGGGCGACGAGCAGCTGCCGCCCCACTGGCAGGCCGCGGGCACGACCGGCTACGACGCCCTCGCCACGATCGACCGCGTGCTCGTCGACCCGGATGGTCGCGAAGAGCTCGACGACCTCGATGCGCGACTGCGCAGCGAGACCTCGACCGCGGGCATCCTGCAGGAGTCGACGGCGAGCGGCGTCGATGCGCCGCAGCCGCTCGACTGGCATGCGTTCATCCGCCGCACCAAGAGGCGCATCGCCGACACGATCCTGCGCAGCGAGGTGCTGCGACTCGAGCGCGAGCTGCCGCACGCCGTGCCCGAGGCCGCCGATGCGCTCGCCGAGCTGCTCGCGTGCTTCCCCGTCTACCGCTCGTACCTCCCGGTCGGGGCCGAGCAGCTCGCGGCCGCGTTCGACGCCGCTCGGGCATCCCGCCCGGAGCTCGAGGCGACCTTCGACGCGCTCGCGCCGCTGCTCGGCGACCCGCAGCAGGCCGTCGCGCGGCGGTTCCAGCAGACGAGCGGCATGGTCATGGCCAAGGGTGTCGAGGACACGGCCTTCTACCGCTACTCGCGCCTCGCCTCGCTCACCGAGGTCGGCGCCGACCCGGCCGAGTTCGCGGTCGACGTCGACGAGTTCCACCGGCGGCAGCTCGTGCGCCAGGGATCGCTGCCCGCCTCGCTCACGACGCTCTCGACGCACGACACCAAGCGCGGGGAGGACACGCGGGCGCGCATCCACGTGCTCGCCGAGGTGCCCGAGGCCTGGGAGGCGCTGCTCGGCGAGCTGCGCGAGCGCGCCCCGATCGGCGACGGCCCCTTCGAGAACCTGCTCTGGGAGTCGCTCGTCGGCGCCTGGCCCCTCGAGGCCGAGCGTGCCCACGCCTACGCCGAGAAGGCCGCGCGCGAAGCCGGCACCGCGACGACCTGGACGAAGCCCGACGTCGCCTTCGAGCGGCGCATGCACGACGCGATCGACGCGGTGCTCGGCGCCGGCGAGCTGCGCGGCCTCGTCGAGGAGTTCGTCGAGGCCGTCGCCCCGTACGGCTGGTCGAACTCGCTCTCGGCGAAGCTGCTGCAGCTCACCGCCCCCGGCGTTCCCGACGTCTACCAGGGCAGCGAGCTGTGGGAGACGAGCCTCGTCGACCCCGACAACCGCCGCCCCGTCGACTACGTGCTGCGGCGCGCGCTGCTCGCGCGCATCGACGGCGAGAATCCGAGCGCGACCCCCGGGTGGATGCCCGAGGTCGATTCCGGGGGAGCCGCCAAGCTGCTGCTCGTCTCCCGCTCCCTCCGCGTGCGCCGCGATCGCCCCGAGCTCTTCACCCGCTACGCCCCGCTGGCCGCGATCGGCGCCGCGGCCGCGCACGCCGTCGTCTTCGACCGCGGCGGAGCCGTCACGATCGCCACGCGCCTGCCGGTCGGGCTCGATCGCGCCGGCGGCTGGGGCGACACGATCGTCGTGCTGCCCCACCGCCCCGTGCTCGACGCCCTCACCGGGCGCCGCTACGCCGGCGGCGAGCTGCGCCTGGCCGAGGTGCTCGAGCGCTACCCGGTCGCCCTGCTGGTCGAGGTCGAGCAGGATGACGGGTCATGAGCGAGAACGCAGCCCGCGACGCCCGCGTCTGGGCCCCCACCGCCTCGAGCGTCGAGCTGCACCGAGTGCGGCATCAGCGCGCGGAGCGGCTCGCCATGACCCGCGGCGACGGCGGATGGTGGGCCGCGATCGGAGCGCTCGCGCCTGCGGACCGGTACGGGTTCCTGCTCGACGGCGACGAGCATCCCCTGCCCGACCCGCGCTCGCGGCGCCAGCCGGACGGCGTGCACGGGCTCAGCGCCCTCGACGACCCGCGCGGGTTCGACTGGCTCGACGGCAACTGGCGCGGCCGGCAGCTCGCGGGCGGCGTGATCTACGAGCTGCACGTGGGCACCTACAGCCCCGAGGGCACCTTCGACGGAGCGATCGCGCGGCTCGACCACCTCGTCGAGCTCGGCGTCGACTTCGTCGAGCTGCTGCCGGTCAACGGCTTCAACGGCGCGCGCAACTGGGGCTACGACGGGGTCGCGTGGTTCGCGGTGCACGAGGCCTACGGCGGGCCCGCGGGCTACCGCCGCCTCGTCGACGCGTGCCACACGCGCGGGCTCGCCGTCATCCAGGACGTCGTCTACAACCACCTCGGCCCGAGCGGCAACCACCTGCCGCGGTACGGCCCGTACCTGCACGCCGCCTCGGCGAACACGTGGGGCGACTCGGTGAACGTCGCCGACCCCGAGGTGCGGCGGTACGTGCTCGACAACCTCGCCATGTGGTTCGACGACTTCCACGTCGACGGACTGCGGCTCGACGCCGTGCACGCGCTCGTCGACGACTCGCCGACGCACATCCTGCAGGCGATGGCGGAGGAGACCGACGCCCGCTCGGCGCACCTCGGCCGACCGCTCACCCTCATCGCCGAGAGCGACCTGAACGACCCGCGCCTCATCCTGCCGCGCGAGGCCGGTGGCTACGGCCTCACGGCGCAGTGGAGCGACGACCACCACCACGCCATCCACGCCGCGGTCACCGGCGAAGCCGACGGCTACTACACCGACTTCGCCACGGCGCAGGCGCTGCCGAAGACGTCGACGCGGGGCTTCTTCCACGACGGAGCCTTCTCGTCGTTCCGCGACCGGCCGCACGGCTTCCCCATCCCGCCCGAGGCGCCCATGTGGCGGCTCGTGACCTTCGCGCAGGATCACGACCAGATCGGCAACCGCGCGGCCGGCGACCGGCTCTCGCAGTCGCTGTCGGAGGACGAGCTCGCCGTCGCCGCGGTGCTGAACCTCACCTCGCCGTTCACGCCGATGCTGTTCATGGGGGAGGAGTGGGGCGCCTCGACGCCGTGGCAGTTCTTCACCTCGCACCCCGAGCCCGAGCTCGGGCGGGCGACCGCCGAGGGCCGGCTCGCCGAGTTCGCGGCGATGGGCTGGGACCCTTCGGTCGTGCCCGACCCGCAGGATCCCGCGACCTTCGAGCGCTCGCGGCTGCAGTGGGGTGAGCTCGACGAGCCGCGGCACGCGCGGCTGCTCGCGCTGCACCGTGCGCTCATCCGGCTGCGGCGCGCGCTGCCGGAGCTCACCGACCCGCGCTTCGAGCACACTCTGGCCGCGGGTCAGGGCGATGACGGGCTCGCGGTGTTCCGTCTCGATCGGGGGGCGGGCATCCGGTCGCCGATCGGCGGCATCGTGAGCGTGTGCGCGGCGATCCGCGAGGGCGCGTCGTTCGACGTCGGCCCGGATGCCGCTCTCGAGCTCGCGACGAGCCCCGCCGCGCGGCTCGAGTCGGGAGTGCTGACGCTGCCGCCGCACTCGGCCGCGATCGTGCGCGTGCGCGCCGCCCGCGCTCGCTGACCCCGGCGCCCTCCTCGGTGAGGCGCGCGACGGGGGCGGTCGCGGGGGCATCCATTCCCGGGGAACCGATCTCCTGTTCGCCGCGCTTCACGAAATGCGGAAAATGGTGAACAGGCGTCGCCTTCGTCCGCATTTCTGGAAGCGCTCGTGCCCGAGTCGGCGAAAGGGGTTCGGCCGAGGGCGGCGTCAGGCGTTGGTGCGGGCGTCGGTGCGCTCGCCCAGCTGTGCGTGCTCGCCGGGGCGCACGAAGAGCATGAGCACGAGGCCGATCGCGAGGATGACGACGATGCCGAGCACGCCGTAGATCGTCGCGCCGAAAGCGGTGATGAAGCCCGTCCAGAGCGCGGGGGCGAGGAAGCTCGCGGCGCGACCGGTCGTCGCGTACAGGCCGAAGATCTCACCCTCGCGGCCCGCCGGCGTGACGCGCGCGAGCAGCGAGCGGCTCGCGGCCTGCACGGGGCCGACGAAGGCGGTGAGGGCGAGGCCGAAGATCCAGAACACCGTCTTGCCCTGCCCGGCGAGGGCGAACACCGCGAGCCCCGAGACGACGAGCCCCCCGAGCGCGACCAGGATCACGGCGCGCGCCCCGAATCGATCGTCGAAGCGCCCGGCGATGATCGTCGAGACGCCCGCGATGAGGTTGGCGCCGATACCGAAGGCGACCACTTCGAGGAACCCGAAGCCGAACGAGATGCTCGCGAGCACGGCGCCGAACGTGAAGACGCCCGCGAGGCCGTCGCGGTAGACGGCCGAGGAGAGCAGGAACCAGAAGGTCTGCCGGCTCTCGCGGAAGATGCGGGCGATCTCGCGCGCGAGCAGCGCGTAGGAGCGGAAGAACCCCACCCGTTCCCGACCGGGGGGGATGCCCGCCTCGGGCACGCTGCGGAACAGCGGGATCGAGAACAGCACCGTCCACACCGCGCACCCCAGTGCCACGAGGCGGAAGGGCAGCCCGCCCTCCTCCGGCAGGCCGAACCAGTCGGCGGCGTAGGCGACGACGACGAGCACGAGCGCGATGATGCCGCCGAGGTAACCGAATCCCCAGCCGAGTCCGCTGACGCGCCCGACCGTCCGCGGCGTCGACACCTGCACGAGCATCGCGTTGTAGTTGACCCCGGCGATCTCGCTGAACACCGAGCCGGCCGCGATGAGCGAGACCCCGAGCCAGAAGAAGCCGGGGTCGGCCTCCACGAGGACGAGCATCGCCGTGCTGACCACGAGCAGGGCCGTCGAGACGGCGAGCCAGACCTTGCGACGGCCTGCGGCATCCGACCGCTGACCGAGCACGGGGGCGACGAGCGCGATGAGGAGGCCCGCGATCGTGATCGCGAGTCCGAGCCCGGCGGCGAGGTCGTCGAGGCCCGCGATGTAGGCGGGGTCGTCCTCGCCGAGGGCGACGAGGTCGGCGGGCAGGAAGGCCTCGGTCGTGAGGTAGAGCGCGGTGAAGATGAAGGTCAGGATGACGGTGTTGAAGGGCTGCGTCGCCCAGTCCCACAGCGCCCAGGCGACGACCTGTCGACGGGGGATCACTCGATCGGGGTCGAGGTCGAGGCGTGCGGCGGCGACGGCTCCGGTGCGGGCGATCGTCGGCGGGGGCTGCACTCGGCGGACGTCGTCGTCGGCGCTCTGGTCGCTCATGCGCTCACGGTACTGCGGGCGCGTGAAGCGCGGGTGACGCGCAGGGGCGCGTGTCCTGCCAAGTGCGCGGATCCCGCCCGCGCACCCGGTCCACGCACTCGGTCCGCGCGCCCCGCCGGACCCGCCTCACACGGAATCGCGCAGCTCACACTCTCATTCCCGTGTGAGACGCCCGCAACCGTGTGACGCGCGGGCGGACATCCGTTCGCGCACGCTGAGCGCGAACACGGCGCCGCTCTCGCCTGGGAATTGAGTCGATGCGACGCAAGTCCTGCCCTCTCGACTTGACAGCGGGCATCCGCATTCTCAAACTTGATAGCGCACGGCTCAAGTTCACGCCGTGACCCGAACTTCAGAAGGAGCAACCCCCATGGCCCGTGCCGTCGGAATCGACCTCGGAACCACCAACTCCGTCGTCGCCGTGCTCGAGGGCGGCGAGCCCACCGTCATCGCCAACGCCGAAGGCTTCCGCACGACCCCCTCGGTCGTCGCCTTCACGAAAGACGGCGAGGTGCTCGTCGGCGAGACCGCCAAGCGCCAGGCCGTCACGAACGTCGACCGCACCATCGCGAGCGTCAAGCGCCACATGGGCACCGACTGGAGCAAGGAGATCGACGACAAGAAGTACACCGCGCAGGAGATCTCGGCGCGCATCCTCGCCAAGCTCAAGCGCGACGCCGAGCAGTACCTCGGCGAGACCGTGACCGACGCCGTCGTCACCGTGCCCGCCTACTTCAACGACGCCGAGCGCCAGGCGACCAAGGAGGCCGGCGAGATCGCGGGCCTCAACGTGCTGCGCATCATCAACGAGCCGACCGCCGCGGCGCTCGCCTACGGCCTCGACAAGGGCAAGGAGGACGAGCTCATCCTCGTCTTCGACCTCGGCGGCGGCACCTTCGACGTCAGCCTGCTCGAAGTGGGCAAGGACGACGACTTCTCGACCATCCAGGTGCGGGCGACGGCGGGCGACAACCGCCTCGGCGGCGACGACTGGGACGGCCGGGTCGTGAGCTACCTGATCCAGCGATTCAAGGAGACCACGGGCGTCGACGTCAGCAACGACAAGATCGCCAAGCAGCGCCTCAAGGAGGCCGCCGAGCAGGCGAAGAAGGAGCTCTCGAGCTCCATGAGCACCAACATCCAGCTGCCCTACCTCTCGCTCACCGAGAACGGGCCGGCGAACCTCGACGAGTCGCTCACCCGCGCCAAGTTCGAGGACCTCACGAAAGACCTCCTCGAGCGCACCAAGAAGCCCTTCGACGACGTGATCCGCGAGGCGGGCGTCAAGGTCGCCGACATCGCGCATGTCGTGCTCGTCGGCGGGTCGACCCGCATGCCCGCCGTCACCGAGCTCGTCAAGAAGATGACCGGCGGCAAGGAGCCCAACAAGGGCGTGAACCCGGATGAGGTCGTCGCCGTCGGCGCCGCCCTCCAGGCCGGCGTGCTCAAGGGCGAGCGGAAGGACGTCCTGCTCATCGACGTGACCCCCCTGAGCCTCGGCATCGAGACGAAGGGCGGCATCATGACGAAGCTCATCGAGCGCAACACCGCCATCCCGACCAAGCGCAGCGAGACCTTCACGACGGCCGACGACAACCAGCCGAGCGTCGCGATCCAGGTGTTCCAGGGCGAGCGAGAGTTCACGCGCGACAACAAGAACCTCGGCACCTTCGAACTGACCGGCATCGCGCCCGCTCCGCGAGGGATTCCGCAGATCGAGGTCACCTTCGACATCGACGCCAACGGCATCGTGCACGTGGGTGCGAAGGACAAGGGCACCGGCAAGGAGCAGTCGATGACCATCACGGGCGGCTCGTCGCTCGCGAAGGAGGACATCGAGCGCATGGTCCGCGATGCCGAGGAGCACGCCGCGGAGGACAAGGCGCGTCGCGAGGCCGCCGAGGTGCGCAACAGCGCCGAGCAGCTCGCCTACTCGATCGAGAAGCTCATCGCCGAGAACGCCGACAAGCTGCCCGACGACGTCAAGGGCGAGGTGCAGGCCGACGTCGACGCGCTCAAGACGGCCCTGGCCGGCACCGACGACGAGGCGGTCAAGACCGCCTACGACACCCTCAACGCCTCGCAGACGAAGCTCGGCGAGGCGATCTACGCGGCGTCGCAGGCGGAGGAGGCGGCCGCCTCCTCCGAACCGGCGTCGAGCGAGAATGACGAGGACGTCGTCGACGCCGAGATCGTCGACGACGAGGACGACAAGGGCAAGAAGTAGTCATGGCCGCTCGCAAGCGAACCGGTGACGACGACGAGCAGAAGCCCGTCGTCAAGCGTCGCCGGCGCATCGACCCCGAGACCGGCAAGGTCACCGAGCTGCCGCTCGACGGTTCGGAGCCGGACGACGCGAAGGCCGGCAGCGCCCCGGCAGCGGAGCCCGACGACTCGGCCCCGCTCGCCGAGGACGGTGCCCCGACCGATGCCGAGACCATCGACGAGCTGTTCGCGGTCGAGGATGCCGATGTGGAGGTCTCCGAGTCGGGCGCGAGCCTCGACGCCGACATCGACCGGATCCTCTCGGAGGCCGGGCAGCGAGAGATCGCCGAGTTCCGCGATCGCGCCGCGCGCGCCGAGGCCGAACTCGCGAACTTCCGCACTCGCGTCGAGCGCGACCGCCAGGCCAATCGCGAGGCGGTCATCGCCGAGGTCATCCGCGCCCTGCTGCCCGCGATCGACGACCTCGATCGGGCCGAGGCGCACGGCGACCTCGCCGGCAGCCCGCTCGAGCTCGTCTCGCAGAAGCTGCGCAGCGGCTTCGAGCGCTACGGCCTCACGAAGGTCGGGGTCGTGGGCGAGCCCTTCGACCCCAACCGGCACGAGGCGCTCGTGCAGCTGCCGAAGCCCGACGTCACGAGCAACGTCGTCGGCGACGTCATCGAGGTCGGCTACGTGCTCGGCGACCGACTGATCCGGGCCGCCAAGGTGGCCGTCTTCACGCCAGAGGGGTAGCGGCCCATGGCCAGCAACGACTGGTTCGACAAGGACTTCTACACGGTCCTCGGCGTCTCGAAGGACGTCTCCGATGCCGAGCTGAAGAAGGTCTACCGCAAGCTCGCGCGGCAGTACCACCCCGACTCGAACACCGGCGATGCTGCGGCCGAGGCGCGCTTCAAAGAAATCAGCGAGGCGTACTCGGTGCTCTCCGATCCGACCGAGCGCGCCGAGTACGACCAGCTGCGCGCGATGGGCTCGGGCGCGCGCTTCACCGCGGGCGGAACGCCGGGCGGCTTCGAGGACGTGTTCGGGGGGATGTTCGGGGCCGGCCACGCGGGCGGCCGCCGCGGGCAGGCGGGCGGCTTCGAGGACGTCTTCGGGAGCATGTTCGGCGGCCCGTTCGGCCAGGGCGGAGCATCCACCGGCTTCTCGCGCGGACCGCAGAAGGGCCGCGATCAGACGGCCCAGGTGACCCTCGATTTCCTCACCGCGATCCATGGCGACACCGTGCAGCTCGAGCGGCAGGGCGGCCGACCGCTCACGGTGAAGATCCCGCCGGGGGTCGCCGACGGGCAGAAGATCCGGCTGCGCGGCAAGGGCGAGCCGAGCCTCACGGGAGGCGACCCGGGCGACCTCGTGCTCACCGTGACCGTGCGCAAGCACCCCGTCTTCACGCGCGACGGCCTCGACCTGCGCCTCGACGTGCCGGTCACCTTCCACGAGGCCGCTCTCGGGGCGACGATCGAGGTGCCGACGCTCGGCGGCGAGACCGTCAGGCTGCGCGTCGCCCCGGGCACGCCGAGCGGCCGCGTGCTGCGCGTCAAGGGTCGCGGCGTCGCGACCCCCAAAGGCACGGGCGACCTGCTCGCGACGGTGCAGGTGGCCGTGCCGAGCAATCTCAGCGCCGACGCGAAGAAGAAGCTCGAGGCCTTCGCGAAGGCGCTCGGAGACGAGAACCCGCGCGACGAGCTGCTCGCGAAGGCGACGGGCTGAGCCCGTGATCGACGAGGCGACCCCGATCTTCGCCATCGCCGTTGCCGCCGAGCTCGCGGGCATGCACCCGCAGACGCTGCGTCAGTACGACCGGCTCGGTCTCGTCTCGCCGACGCGCACTGCCGGGCAGAGTCGGCGCTACTCGATGCGCGACGTCGTGCAGCTTCGCGAGATCGCTCGACTGAGCGCCGAGGGGCTCAACCTCGAGGGCATCCGGCGCATCCTCGAGCTCGAGAACGACAACCGTGCGCTGCGGGCCAGGGTGCGCGTGCTCGAGGCGGCGCTCGCCGACGAGCTGCTGAACCGTTCCGGCCGTCGCGTCTTCGCCGCCGGGTCGGAGGGCGAGGTGGTCTCGCTGCGCGCGGGCACCCGCGCGCAGAAGGCCAATCAGCTCGTCGTCTGGCGCCCGCTGCGGCGCGGCTGAGGCGGGCTCGTGCTGCCGAGCGATGCCGAGGCCGTGCTCGACCCCCTTCTCGCCCGCCTGCGCCGACGCCCCGACCTCGAGACGCCCGAGCTGCAGGCCTCCGACGCCGCTGACCGGCTGCTGCTCGAGACGGTCCTCGCCGAGCACGCCGCCGCCCTGCGCGGTGCGGAGGTGGTCGTGATCGGCGACACCCATGGCGCGCTGACCCTCGGCGCGCTCGCGCTCGGCGCCCGGCACGTGCGCGTGCATCAGGATTCCATCGTCGCCCAGCGCGCCCTCGCCGAGAACGCCGCCGCCCTCGGCGTCGGCGCGTTCTCGCAGCATCCGCTCGACGAGGTCGCGGTCGGGGATGCCCGCCTGGTCATCGCGCGCCTGCCCCGCTCCCTCGACTCCCTCGACGCGATCGCGCGCGCGGTCGCGCGGGGCGCCCACCCGCAGGTCGTCCTTCTCGCGGCCGGCATGGTCAAGCACATGAGCCTCGGCATGAACGAGGTGCTGCGCTCGAGCTTCGGTCGGCTCGACGTGAGCCTCGCCCGCCGCAAAGCGCGCCTGCTGACCGCCCGCGGGCCGCGCGAGGTCGCGGCGGCTGCACCCGTGAGCGCGTTCGGTGCCGGGCTCGGGCTGCACGTCGTGGCGGTTCCGGGCGCGTTCGCGGGGGCATCCGTCGATATCGGCGCCCGGGCGCTCATCGCTGCGCTCGATCGCGCGCCCCGATTCGGCGCGGGCGCGACGATCATCGACCTCGCGTGCGGCACCGGCCTCATCGCGACGGTGCTCGCGCGCGCGAACCCCGCGGCACGGGTGATCGCGAGCGATGTCTCGGCCGCGGCGGCCGCGAGCGCCCGGCTGACCGCGGCGGCCAACGGCGTCGGCGTCGAAGTGGTTCACGACGACGGGCTCGGTGCGCAGCCGGACGCGAGTGCTGACCTGATCGCCCTCAACCCGCCGTTCCACGTCGGCGCCGCCGTGCACACGGGGGTCGCGCACCGCCTGTTCGCCGAGGCGGCGCGGGTGCTGCGCCCCGGCGGCGAGCTGTGGTGCGTGTGGAACTCGCCCCTGCGCTACGCCCCCGCCCTGCAGCGCACTGTCGGCCCGACGCGGCAGCTCGCGCGCACCCCGAAGTTCACGGTGACCGCTTCGCGACGCCGCTGACCGCGACTCGCCTGTCGCGGTAGCGCTTCGCCTCACGTTCGCCGTGAGCGTGCTCCGCCCCTGGTGTCACGCGGGTGCGCGTGCGTAAACTTGAGTCTGCACGGCTCAGGTTTGTGAGCCGCCCGCGTCACCGACCGTCGGAGGAACCCACGCACATGGCGAACATGCAGGGCGCACCGTCGAGCCAGGAGCCGCAGAAGACCGCGCTCCAGCAGTACGGCATCAACCTCACCGAGATCGCCCGATCGGGCAAGCTCGACCCCGTGATCGGCCGCGACGCCGAGATCCGCCGCGTCAGCCAGGTTCTCAGCCGTCGCACCAAGAACAACCCGGTACTCATCGGCGAACCCGGTGTCGGCAAGACGGCCGTCGTCGAGGGGCTCGCGCAGCGCATCGTCGCCGGCGACGTGCCCGACTCGCTCAAGGACAAGCAGCTCGTCGGCCTCGACCTCGCCGCGCTCGTCGCCGGCGCGAAGTACCGCGGAGAGTTCGAGGAGCGCCTCAAGGCCGTGCTGAAGGAGATCGACGAGAGCGACGGCCGCGTCATCACCTTCATCGACGAGCTGCACTCGCTCATGGGCGCGGGCGGCGGCGAGGGCAGCGTCGCGGCCGCGAACATGCTCAAGCCCATGCTCGCCCGCGGCGAACTGCGCCTGATCGGCGCGACGACGCTCAACGAGTACCGCGAGCACATCGAGAAGGACGCCGCGCTCGAGCGCCGATTCCAGCAGGTCTACGTCGGCGAGCCGAGCGTGGAGGACACGGTCGCGATCCTGCGCGGCCTCAAGGAGCGATACGAGGCCCACCACAAGGTCGCGATCGCCGACAGCGCCCTCGTGGCGGCGGCATCCCTCAGCAATCGCTACATCACCGCCCGCCAGCTGCCCGACAAGGCCATCGACCTCGTCGACGAGGCCGCCAGCCGGCTCAAGATGGAGATCGAGTCGAGCCCCGTCGAGCTCGACGAGCTCAAGCGCGCCGTCACGCGCCTCGAGATCGAGGAGCTCGCCCTCAAGAAGGAGAAGGACGACGCCTCCAAGGCTCGGCTCGAGAAGCTGCGCGTCGAGCTGAAGGAGAAGCGCGAGCTGCGCGACGCCCTCGAAAAGCGCTGGGCGGCCGAGAAGAGCGGGCTCACCGCCGTCGGCGAGCTCAAGACCCGGCTCAACGACGCCCGCATCGAGCTCGACCGTGCCATGCGCGAGCAGCGCTACCAGGAGGCCTCGAAACTCAACTACGAGGTCATCCCCGCGATCGAGAAGCAGCTTCTCGAGGCCGAGACCGTCGAGGCCGGGCCGCGCATGGTCAACGACCAGGTCACCGACGAGGACATCGCGAGCGTCGTCGCCGCGTGGACGGGCATCCCCGTCGACAAGCTCACGCAGGGCGAGACGGAGAAGCTGCTGCACCTGGAGGCCGAGCTCGGCAAGCGCATCATCGGGCAGAAGGATGCCGTGATCGCCGTGAGCGAGGCGGTGCGCCGCACGCGCGCCGGCATCTCCGATCCCGACCGGCCGACGGGGTCGTTCCTGTTCCTCGGCCCGACCGGCGTCGGCAAGACCGAGCTCGCGAAGGCGCTCGCCGACTACCTCTTCGACGACGAGAAGTCGATGGTGCGCATCGACATGAGCGAGTACGGCGAGAAGTTCAGCGTCTCGCGCCTCATCGGTGCCCCTCCCGGCTACGTCGGCTACGAGCAGGGCGGTCAGCTGACCGAGGCCGTGCGCCGCCGGCCGTACTCGGTGATCCTCCTCGACGAGGTCGAGAAGGCGCACCCGGAGGTGTTCGACCTGCTGCTGCAGGTGCTCGACGACGGCCGACTGACCGACGGGCAGGGGCGCACGGTCGACTTCCGCAACACGATCCTCGTGCTCACCTCGAACCTGGGCTCGCAAGTGCTCATCGACCCCGAGCTCGACTGGAATGCGAAGGTCGAGACCGTCCACGACATGGTGCGCCGCGCCTTCAAGCCCGAGTTCATCAACCGGCTCGACGACATCGTCGTCTTCTCCCCGCTCTCGATCGACGACCTCGGCCAGATCGTCTCGCTGCAGGTCGACCGCCTCGAGCGCCGACTCGAGGAGCGCCGTCTGAAGCTCGCGGTCACGCCGGATGCCCGTGCCTGGCTCGCCGAGCGCGGCTACGACCCGGTCTACGGGGCGCGTCCGCTGCGCCGGCTCATGCAGCACGAGATCGACGACCAGCTCGCCCGCGCGCTCATCGCGAGCGAGATCGCCGACGGCGACGTCGTGCGGGTCGACGTGAAGCCCGGAGATGCCGACGGGCTCGCCGTGACGCGCATGGAGGACGTGCCGACGCAATAGTTCGTGGGACCATGCATGCAGAAGTGCATGCACGGTGCGTATGCTGTCCGTATGGTGGCTCTGCAGATCCGTGACGTGCCCGACTCCGTGCGCGACCTCCTCGCCGAGGAGGCGAAGCGACGGGGCACGTCGTTGCAGGGATACCTGCTCGAGGTCCTCGAACGCGAGGCGGCCTCCGCGTCGAACCGGCGCTGGCTCGACGAGATGCGCGGTCGCGCACGCCGCACGCGATCGACCATCGGGGCCGACGAGATCGTCGAAGCCATCGCCGAGGCCCGGCGGGAAAGCGGGGCGTGATCGTCGTCGACGCCTCCGTCCTCGTCGCACTCGTGTCAGGGAGGCCGGAGGAGGTCGACCGTGCCGCCCAGGCGCTCGACGCCGACCCCCATTGGGTCGTGCCTGAGCACACCGTCATCGAGTGCGTCAGCGCGATGCGAAGCATGACGCTCCGCGGCGCGATGACGCAGAAGCGGCTCGTCGACAACGTGCAGCAGCTCGTCGACCTCGATCTCGACGTCTGGCCCACGGCGCCGCTGCTCAGCCGGGTCATCGCGCTCATGCACAATGTCACGGCGTACGACGCCGCGTACCTCGCCCTCGCGGAAGAGCTCTCGACGTCGCTCGTGACGCTCGACCGGCGGCTCGCCGCGGTGCCGGGCATCCGCTGCGTGGTGCGCGTTCCCGGGGCCGACACCGCGTAGAGGCGTCACGCATCCAGCGACCGTTCACGGCGGCTCGATAGCCTCCGGCTCATGCGTGCAACGGTGATCCACGGCCCCCGCGACATCCGCCTCGAGGAGGCGCCCGACCCGCAGCTCAGCGGCACCGGGCGCGACGCGATCGTCCGTGTCGTCGCCGCGTGCGTGTGCGGCAGCGACCTGTGGCCCTACCGCGGCGTGACCGAGACGGCCGAGCCCCGGCGAATCGGCCACGAGTTCGTCGGCGTCATCGAGCAGGTCGGCGACGACGTCACCGCCGTGAAACCCGGCGACTTCGTGATCGCCCCGTTCTACGACTGCGACATGACGTGCGCGAACTGCGCGAACGGCGTGAGCCCCTCGTGCCTGAACGGCAACTGGTGGGGACGCGACGACCGCGACGGCCACTTCGCCGATGGCGCACAGGGCGAGCTCGTGCGGGTTCCGACCGCAGACGGCTCGCTCGTCGCCGTGCCCGGCCCGGTCGACGACGCGCTCGTGCCGCACCTGCTGGCCCTGAGCGACGTCATGGGAACCGGCTGGCACGCCGCCGTCTCGGCGGGTGTCGGACCGGGCTCGACGGTCGTCGTCGTGGGCGACGGCGCGGTCGGGCTCTGCGGAGTCCTCGCGGCGAAGCAGCTCGGCGCCGCGCGGATCGTCGTGATGTCGCGGAACCCCGAGCGTCAGGCACTCGCACGGGCCTTCGGGGCTGACGAGATCGTCGAGGAGCGCGGCGATGACGGCGTCGAGCGCGTGACGGCTCTATTCGACGGTCTGGGGGCGGATGCCGCGCTCGAGTGCGTCGGCACCGCCGAGTCGATGGACCAGGCGATCCGGTCGGCCCGCCCCGGCGGTCGCGTCGGCTACGTCGGCGTGCCGAGCGGCGGCGCGGAGCTGCCGATCCGCATGCTCTTCGGCACCAATGTCGGCGTCGCCGGGGGCGTCGCGCCCGTGCGCAACTACGTCGAGCAGCTGCTGCCGCTCGTCCTCGAGGGCACGATCGAGCCGGGCCGCGTCTTCGACCTCGAACTGCCTCTCGCCGAGATCGCCGAGGCCTACGCCGCCATGGACGAGCGCCGCGCGATCAAGGTGCTGCTCCGGCCGTAGGGGCGCTCCTCGTCCGCGACCGCGGACCGTGGGGTGCCCGGCCGCCCGCCGAGGGCTTTCGCGACTCACCGGAGTGCGCGCGCCGGCGCGAGCTGCTGCACGAGTTCTACGAGCCGTTCCCTCGCGTCGAGCACATTCTCATGGTCAGCGACGTGCCCGACCCGCACCACAGGTGAAGTCATCCACCATCAGCGCCCTTCCACGAGTACGGAGTGAGTGAAGCGGATTCGCTCGTTCCGTACTCGTGGAAGGCGCGCAGCGCAGCCCCTTCGGGCTACTCCGCCAAGCGGCACGACGTTCCCCGGCTCGGCCGGGCCCGCCCGCTCTGTCGCTCAGCCCGCCACGCCGCAGCGCGACAGGCCGGGCACCCGCCCTCAGCCGGCGAGGGCCGGCACGACCTCGCGCGCGAACAGCTCGATGCCGCTCACGTCGTACGCCGCCTCGGGGAAGTACACGATCGGGTACGTCATGCCGAGCGTGTCCATCTCGCGCAGTCGCTCGACGATCTGCTCGGGGGTTCCCGCGAGCGCCGAGCCGTCGCGCAGATCCTTGACGGCGCCTGCTGCTTTCGCCTCGCCGATGTAGGGCACGAGCCGCGCCTCGACGGCGTCGATGCGCTCGCGCACCTCGGCCTCGTCGCGCGCGATGACGACGTTGTAGTTGGCGCTGCGGGTTATCGCGTCGAAGCTCGTGCCGAGCCGCTCGCAGTGGCCGCGCAGGATCTCGCTCTTGCGCGCGAACTCATCGGGACTGCCGGAGAAGTTCGTGTACTGCGCGTACTGCGCGGCGATGCGCAGCGTCACCTTCTCGCCGCCGCCGGCGACCCACAGCGGGATGCCCTCCTTCTGGATGGGCAGCGGCCGCAGGATCGCGCCGTCGACCTGGTAGTGCTTGCCGTCGAGGGTCGCGGTGCCCTGCGACCAGGCCTGCCGCATGATCTGCACGCCCTCGTCGAGCCGGCCGAGGCGGTCGCCGATGCCCGGGAACCCGTAGCCGTAGGCGCGCCACTCGTGCTCGTACCAGCCGCCGCCGATGCCCATCTCGATGCGCCCGCCCGAGACGTGGTCGGCGGTCGCGGCGACCTTCGCGAGGTACATCGGGTTGCGGTAGCTCATGCACGTGCACATCTGACCGAGACGCACGCGCTCGGTGACGGCGCCGAAGGCGGCCATGAGGGTCCACGCCTCGTGCGTGGCCTCCTCGGTCGGCACGGGAACGGTGTGGAAGTGGTCGTAGACCCAGATCGACTCCCACGGCCCGGCGTCGGCGTGCTGGGCGAGCCGCTTCATCACCGCCCAGTGCTGATCGGGGTCGATGTCGACGAGGTCATGGCGCCAGCCCTGGGGGATGAAGAGTCCGAATAGCATGGACCCCACGCTACGCCGGGGGCGGGCTCGCCGTCCTGCGCGACTCACGGCGAGCCCGGGCAGCGGCGGCGGCGCGCTTCGCGATCGCGACGCCCTGCCGCTCTCGGTGCCGAAGATGGCCAGCCCGCCGAGCGCTCTGGGGGTGGGGTGTCGCGGTCACGCGCGCCCGAGCCGAGGCCCTGTCGCTCTGCCCCGGTGTCGTGGACGACACGCCGCCACGACCTCTGCGCCTCACGGGGGCGCGGCGCAACCGACCGGGTGGGAGCGACAGGGCGCCGAGCGACAGAGTGACAGGGCGCCGAGCGACAGGGCGACAGGGCGACGGAGAGCCAGAGCGGCAGCGCGACCGCTCGCGCGATCTAGCGGGTCAGCTCGTCGCGCACGATCTCGATGAAGGCGTCGACGTCGGCCTCGGTCGTGTCGAAGGCGCACATCCAGCGCACTTCGCCGCGCGAGCGATCCCAGTCGTAGAAGCGCACGCGCTCGCGGATCCGGTCGGCGACCGCGGTGTCGAGCAGCGCGAAGACGGCGTTCGCCTCGGTCGCCTGGCTGAAGCCGAGCGACTCGGCTGGCACCTCGCCCGAGGCGAGCATCCGCTCGAGGCCGGCCCGGAGGCGCGCGGCCATGGCGTTCGCGTGCGCGGCCGAGCGGAGGCCGAGCCCGCCCTCGAAGAGCGTCAGCAGCTGCGCCGAGAGGAAGCGCATCTTGCTCGCGAGCTGCATGTTCATCTTGCGCAGGTACACGAGCCCGGGCGCCTTCGACGGGTCGATCACGACGATCGCCTCCGCGCCGAGCAGCCCGTTCTTGGTGCCGCCGAGCGAGAGGATGTCGACGCCCGCGTCGGCGGTGAACTCCCGAAGCGAGGTGCTGAGGGCCGCCGCCGCGTTCCAGACCCGCGCGCCGTCCAGGTGCAGGGCCATGCCGTGCGCGTGCGAGTATTCCGCGATCGCGCGCACCTCGTCGGGCGTGTAGAGCGTGCCGAGCTCGGTCGTGTTGGTGATGCTCACGGCGAGCGGCTGCGCGCGGTGCTCGTCGCCCCAGCCGAAGGCCTCGGTCGCGATGAGGTCAGGGGTCAGCTTGCCGTCGGGCGTCGGCACCGTGAAGAGCTTCAGCCCGCTCACGCGCTCGGGCGCGCCGCCCTCGTCGGTGTGGATGTGCGCGGTGCCGCTCGCGATGATGGCGCCCCAGCGCGGCATGAGCGCGGTGAGCGCGAGCACGTTGGCGCCCGTGCCGTTGAAGACGGGCACGACCTCGGCCTGCTCGCCGAATTCGGCCCGCACGACCTCGGCGAGCCGCGCGGTGTACTGGTCCTCCCCGTAGGCGATCTGGTGGCCGTCGTTGGCCTCGGCGAGGGCCGTCAGCACCTCGGGGTGGACGCCCGCGTAGTTGTCGCTCGCGAAGCCTCGGTAGGTCGTGTCGTGCAGTCGGGTCACCGGCCCATTCTCCCTACTCTGCGCTCACGTCGTCGCCCAGCGTCGCCACGACGCCGTTGAGCTGCTCGTGCGGGAGATCCCACAGCGCGGAGACCGACTGCGCGAGCGCGTCGACGACGCCCTCGCTCTCGAGCGACTCGACGACGAACGTCACGGCAGCCGTGGGCGTGCCCTTGACGCGCCAGCCGTTCGCGAGCGCCGCGACCCAGGTCTCGGCCGCGGCCTTCAGGGTCACGTAGTTGACCATGCCCCAGCGGGGCGAGGTGACGGATGCGCTGCTCACGATCGCCAGGCGCCCCGCGCTCGAGGCGCTGAGGTCGTCGCGCAGTTCACGCGAGGCCACCCGCAGAGTCGTCAGCACGCGCCGCTCGAGCCACTCCCAGTCGTCGTCGGACGCGCCGGGTCGCCAGCCTCCGACGAGGTGGATGAGGCCGTCGATGGAGGGGCGCCGGGAGCGGAGCGCGCGCGCCCACTCGGCCACGGCATCCGCATCGGCGAGGTCGAGTGCGTGGGTCTCGGCCGCCGCGAGCTCCTTGAGCGTGTCGGGGCGCGAGCTCACGGCGACGACGTGGGCGCCGACGGCGGTGAGTGCGGCGCAGACCGCGCGGCCCGCGGCGCCGCCGGCTCCGGCGACGACCACGGTGCGGCCGGCGGCTCCGCTCTGCTGGTCGGTCATGCCGTCGAGGCTAGCGGCGTCCGCCGCGCGCCTGCTCCTCGGCCGCCCGCGCTCACGCGGCGTCGGTCGCGCCGGTGATGCCCGCGGTCGACTCGATCACGACGGCCATCTTCTTCTGCAGCGCCTCGAAGAACATCGACAGCGGGAACTCGTCGTCCATCACCAGATCCGTCCAGCCCTTGAGCGGGCCCTCGAGCACCTCGCGCGGCAGACCGGCGGCCCACCGGCTCGCGGGGTGCGGCGTGAGCGTCGACGAGACGAGCTCGTAGGCGGCGAGCCAGTGGGCGCCCTTCGGCCGGTCGATCGAGGCCCAGTAGAGGTCGTCGATCGCGTCCGACAGCGCGACGACGACGTCGGGCACGGCCGGCCAGTCGATGGCGAGCTGCGTGTCGGTCCAGTGCAGGACGCCCTTCTGGTGCATCCACGCGAAGAGCAGCTGGCCGCCGACGGCGTCGTAGTTGCGCAGGCGTGAACCGGTGATCGAGAAGCGGAAGATGCGGTCGAAGATCACGGCGTACTGCACGAGCTGCGCGTGCTCGCGCGTGATGTCGTCGGTGCCCGCGGCGCGCTGCAGGCGCACGGCTTCGCGGAAGGCCGTGAGGTCGCAGCGCAGCTCCTCGAGCGAGTAGAGGAAGAACGGCATGCGCTGCTTGATCATGAAGGGGTCGAAGGGCAGGTCGCCCCGCATGTGGGTGCGGTCGTGGATCATGTCCCACATGACGAAGGTGCGCTCGGCGAGCTGCTGGTCGTCGAGAATGCGCTGCGCGCCTTCGGGCAGGTCGAGCTTGGTGATCTCGGCCGCCGCGCGCACGACCCGGCGGTACCGCGCGGCCTCGCGGTCGGCGAAGATCGCCCCCCACGTGAAGGTCGGCAGCGCCGCTGCCGTGCCCTCGGGCGTGCCGAGCGGCACGCGTGGCGTGACGGCGACCGACTCCGGGAAGAGCACGGCCGAGTTCGTGTCGTAGCCGGAGGTGAAGTCGGCGAAGCGAAGCCCGAGGTAGAGGGCGTTGCCGTAGTCGGTCGCCTCGAGCTCGGCGATGAAGCCGGGCCAGATGACCTCGAACACGACGGCCTCGACGAGGCGATCGCTCGAGCCGTTCTGCGTGTACATCGGGAACACGACGAGATGGGCGACGCCGTCGCGGCGGTCGCGCGCGGGGTGGAAGGCGTCGAGCGCGTCGTAGAAGTCGGGAACCCCGAAGCCGCCGTCGCGCCATGCCTCGAAATCGATCGCGGCCGCGCGCAGGTATTCGGCGTCGTGGGGGATCAGCGGGGCGAAGTGGCGCAGCGCCTCGACGATGGCACGGACGTGCCGGGCGGCCTCGTCGTGCGCGCTCGGTTCGGGGATCGAACCGTCTTTCACCTGCAGCGGGCGCACGGCCTCGGCGGCGCGCTTGAGGGCCGCCCACGCCGGGTCGGCGACGATCTGCGCCGCGGTGAGCGCCGCATCCCCCGCCCGCACGCCCGTCGACCGCGCGTCCTCGACGACCTCGGGTTCGCCGATGATGGCGGCGGAGCGCGCGGTGCCGGTCATGGGTCCCTCCTTCGTCGTCGTTCGGACCGCTTCGAGCGTATGCGGAATTCGGTCGTCCATGGTTGCAGTAGACGCAATAGTAGTGCGTGATTGGGCTGCTGTGCGCCAGGATGCTGCTCTCACGCTCGCCCGCGCGCGGCGATCCGCCACCCGGCGCCGTGGCGTGGAACGACCCGGGTTTCGGCGAGACTGGAGCGATGGCGGGAGTGCTCACGGGGTTCGCGATCATCGGCGCGATCGTCGCGCTCGGCTGGATCGTCGGACGACTCGGCGTGCTCGGCCCCCACGCCGCGCACGCGATGGGGCGTTCGGCCTTCTTCGTGTTCTCGCCCGCGCTGCTGTTCACGGTGCTCGCCGACGCCGACGTGCGTCAGCTGTTCTCTGCGCTGCTGCCGGTCTCCGCCGCGGCCGCGGGGCTCTGCCTCCTCGTCTACGCGGTGGTGGCGCGGGTCGTCTGGCGCCGGGGGGCGGCCGAGTCCACGATCGGCGCTCTCGCGTCGAGCTACACGAACGCCAACAACATCGGCCTGCCGCTGGCGGCGTACGTACTGGGGGATCCGGCGCTGTCGGCTCCGGTCATCCTGCTGCAGCTCATCGTCATCGCGCCGATCGCGCTCACGATCCTCGACATCTCGACGAGCGGGCGCGTCTCGATCGGGCGCGTGCTCTCGCAGCCCGTGCGCAGTCCGCTCATCATCGGCTCGGCCCTCGGCCTCCTGCTGTCGGTCACGGGCGTCGAGCCGCCCGAGCCGGTCATGGAGCCGTTCCGCCTGCTCGGCGCCGCCGCCGTGCCGATCGTGCTCTTCGTGCTCGGGCTCTCGCTCACCGGCCAGCGCGTGCTCGCGCCCGGCTCCGGTCGCCGCGACGTGCTGCTCGCGACGGTGCTCAAGATCGTCGTGATGCCGCTCGCGGCGTGGGCGATCGGGGCGTTCGCCGTCGGGCTGGAGGGTGCCGAGCTGTTCACCGTGGTCACGCTTGCGGCCCTGCCCGCCGGGCAGAACGTCTTCCAGTACGCCCAGCGCTTCGACCGCGCGGTCGTCGTCGCGCGCGACGCCGTGCTCATCACGACCGCGCTGTCGGTGCCCGCGCTCGTGATCGTCGCGGCGCTGCTCGCGCCCCGGTAGCCCCAGAGAGCTCAGTTCTCGTACACGTCGCGTCGGTGCCCGACGCGGACGACCAGAACGCTGACCAGGCCGTCGTCGATCTCGTAGATGACGCGGAAGTCGCCGGTCCGAATCCGCCAGGCGTTCTCCTCGCCGACGAGCTTTCGCACCCCCGGAGGTCGCGGCTCGTCCTCCAGCGAGGCGATCGCAGCCAGAACGCGGCGCCGATCGGGTGGCTGCAGCTTACGGACCTGTTTCGCTGCCGGGCCGGTGAGCGCGACGCTGTAGCGTCGGCTCATCCGTCCAGTTCGGCGCGAAGTTCATCGAGCGAGACGCGGGTGCCGTCGTCCTCCGCCTTTGCCGCCCGGTACTCGGCGAGGTCGCGCTCGTTCTCGAGGGATTCGAGCAACTCGAGATCGTCCACGCTGATCATGACGGCAGCGAGTCTGCCGTTCTTCGTGACGCCGATGCGCTCACCGCGGTAGCTGACGCGGGCCACGACGTCGGAGAGCTCATCGCGCAATACGCGCGTGCCCACCTGCTTCGACACGGAGACCATGGGTCAACGATACATTTGGTACACATTGACCACAAGGCCTAGTCGGCGTCGGCGTCGGCGGCGGCTGCGCCGGCTCGGCGCGCGCGCCGGTAGCGGCGGATGCGCAGCACGACGATGATCGCGACCGCGACGATCGCGATCACGAGGATCAGCCGCGAGTACTGCGACATCCAGCCCTCGACGAGGTTCCAGTTCTCGCCGAGCACGAAGCCCAGGATGATGAAGAGCGAGTTCCAGATGCCCGAGCCGATGACGGTCAGCAGCAGGAAGAGGCCGAGGTTCATGCGCTCGACACCGGCGGGGATCGACACGAGGCTGCGGACGATCGGCACGAACCTTCCCGTCAGGACGGCGATGCGATCGTGCGTGCCGAACCACACCATCGATCTGTCGACGTCGTCGGCGCTCATGAGCGGCACCCGATCGGCCCAGCGCCGCAGTCGCGCGACGCCCACGTACCGCCCCAGGTAGTAGAGGCCGAGGGCGCCGACGAGCGAGCCGATCGTCGTGGCGATGATCGCGCCGACGAGCGGGAACGATCCGCGGCTCGCCGTGAAGCCCGCGAGGGGGAGAATGATCTCGCTGGGAATCGGCGGGAACAGGCTCTCGATCGCCACCAGCAGCCCGGCGCCGACGACGCCGAGCGATTCCATGACGGCGATGGCCCACTGGTCGATTCCCATGGGTGACGAGCCTAACCGGGGAGGGGCAGGGCGCGGTCAGGCTCGATCAGAAGATCATCGGGCGGTCGTCGTCTTCGTCGTCGCCCGCGAGCTCGACGAGCACGGGGACGTGGTCGCTCGGGGCGTCGCCCTTGCGCTGCTCGCGCTCGATGCGGGCATCCACCACCCGATCGGCGAAGCCCGGGGTGCCGAGGATGAAGTCGATGCGCATGCCCTCGTCGCGCGGGAACCGCAACTGCTTGTAGTCCCAGAAGGTGAAGCCCTCCGGCTGGATGGGCCGCACGACGTCGGTGAGCCCGATCGCCTCGAAGTGGGCGAACGCCTCGCGCTCGCGCGGCGAGATGTGCGTCGAGACGCCCGGCACGAAGCTCGGGTCGCCCATGTCGGCGTCGGTCGGGGCGACGTTGAAGTCGCCCGTGAGGGCCATGGGCGCTTCCGGGTTCGCGGACATCCAGGCCTGCGCGTCGTCGGCGAGCGCGCGCAGCCAGCGCAGCTTGTAGTCGTAGTGCGGGTCGTCGAGCGCGCGGCCGTTGGGCACGTAGAGGCTCCACACGCGCACCCCGTCGATCGTGGCGCCGAGTGCGCGGGCCTCGAGCGGAGCATCCGGCCCCTCGTGCCCCTTCGCGAAGCCGGGCTGCCCGCGGAAGCCGACCTCGACGTCGGTGATCGGCAGGCGGCTCGCGATCGCGACGCCGTTCCACTGGTTGAGGCCCCAGGCGACGACCTCGTACCCGGCTTCCTCGAAGCCCTCGCGCGGGAACTGCGCGTCGGTGCACTTGATCTCCTGCATCGCGAGCACGTCGATGTCGGCGTTGACGAGCCAGTCGACGACGCGGCCGTGGCGGGTGCGGATCGAGTTGACGTTCCAGGTGGCGATGCGCATGCGCCCAGCGTATTCGGCGGCGCTCGGTAGGCTGACGGTCGTGACCGACGCGCGCGCCCAGCTCATCCAGTACATCCGCGAAGAGGCCGTGTTCCACGGCGACTTCACGCTCACGAGCGGCAAGAAGGCGAGCTACTACATCGACCTGCGCACGGTCAGCCTCGACCACCGCGTCGCGCCGCTCATCGGCCGGGTTATGGTCGACCTCATCGCCGACATCCCGGACATCGCCGCCGTCGGCGGGCTCACGATGGGCGCCGACCCGATCGCGGCGGCCGTGCTGCACCAGGGCGCCGCGCTCGGCGCCACCTACGACGCCTTCGTCGTGCGCAAGGAGCCCAAGGACCACGGGCGCGGCAAGCAGGTCGAGGGCCCCGACCTCGCGGGCAAGCGCGTCGTCGTGCTCGAAGACACCTCGACGACGGGCGGTTCGCCGCTCGCCGCCGCGACGGCCCTCGAGAAGGTCGGCGCGATCGTCGTCGCCGTCGCGGTGGTCGTCGACCGCGCGACCGGCGCGCAGCAGATCATCGAGGACGCCGGCTACGAGTACTGCGCCGCGATCGGGCTGCACGACCTCGGGCTCGCGTAGGCGGAACCGACCGTGAGCGAGGGCCGCGGGTTCGACTCCGACGCCGACGAAGAGGACGTCTCGACGCAGGCGCTCGATGTCGAGGATGTCCCCACGCAGGCTCTCGAGGTCGCCGAACCGCCCGGCGTCGACGGCACGGGCGGCGGACTCGCGCCTGCGCTCGACCTCGACGCGCCGACCGAGCTCATCGCCGCCCCCGCTCCGAGCCCGCTCGACGACATCTTCGCCGCGGATCGGTTCCGCGAGTTCGACGACGCGCCCCTGCTGCTGCCGCGTCGAGTCGAGGAGCTCGAGGCGGGCGGAGCCTCGGTCGGGGTCGCCGCGGCAGCGGTCGGCGAGACCTCGGACGACGACGAAGCGGGGCCCGCGATCGCGACGCGGGGCGCGCGGAGGCGGGAGGATGCGCGGCGGCGCCCGGGCATCCTGGGCTGGCTCGCGGTAGGGCTCGGGGCGGTGCTCGCGCTCATCGCGCTCTTCCTTCTCGGCACGCGCATTCCGCAGTGGATCGACCCAGAACCCCTCGCGGTCGAGACGCCGACCTCGACGCCCACGCCGACCCCGACCCTCGTTGCGCGGCCAGACGGCCCCGTCGCTCCCGGCACCTATGCCTGGAACGAGCTCGGCGGCGGAGAGTGCCTCGCCGACTACGTCGACCCCTGGCAGCCCGAGTTCACGGTCGTGGACTGCGC
Organism: Microbacteriaceae bacterium X2B; assembly: GCA_005502445.1. Taxonomy (GTDB): domain Bacteria; phylum Actinomycetota; class Actinomycetes; order Actinomycetales; family Microbacteriaceae; genus Microcella. The sequence continues at coordinate 5,089 of SCPB01000012.1, read as the reverse complement.
CGAGCCGCACCCCGCGCAACTGACCTACCGCGGCACGGTCGCGGCGGACGCCGCAGCCGCCTATCCCGGCGAGGAGGCCCTCGCCGCGCAGTTGCCGATCGCGTGCGGCTCGCCCACCGCCCTGAACCTGGCCGCGGCCGGCGCCTACGTCGACGTGCAGGTGCAGGCCTCGTATCCCGTGAGCGCCGAGGCGTGGGATGCGGGCGAGCGCGACTACTACTGCTTCGTCACGCGCGCCTCGGGCGAGCCGCTCACGGGCTCGCTCGCGCCGACCGGCTGAGCCGCGGCGCCCTCGCCGCAGCGCGGCCCCTACAGCTCGGTCTCGGCCGGTTCGCGCTCGACGAGCTCGTGCACGCCCGCGAGCGTCTCGCTCGGGCGGAACGGGTAGCGGGCGATCTCCGCCTCGTCGCTGATGCCCGTCATGACGAGCACGGTGTGCAGGCCCGCCTCGATGCCGGCGATGATGTCGGTGTCCATCCGGTCGCCGATCATGCCCGTGTTCTCGCTGTGCGCGCCGATGCGGTTCATCGCCGAGCGGAACATCATCGGGTTGGGCTTGCCGACGACGTAGGGCTCTTTGCCCGTCGCCTTCGTGATGAGCGCCGAGATCGCACCCGTCGCGGGCAGCACGCCGTCGGCGCTCGGGCCCGTCGCGTCGGGGTTCGTCGCGATGAAGCGCGCGCCCTTGTTGATCAGGCGGATCGCCTTCGTGATCGCCTCGAACGAGTAGTTGCGCGTCTCGCCGACGACGACGTAGTCGGGGTTCGTCTCGGTCATGATGAAGCCCGCCTCGTGGAGGGCCGTCGTCAGGCCCGCCTCGCCGATGACGAAGGCGCTGCCGCCGGGCATCTGGTTGGCGCAGAAGTCGGCCGTGGCGAGCGCGCTCGTCCAGATGGCCTCCTCCGGCACATCGATGCCGCTCGCGCGCAGTCGGGCCGCGAGGTCGCGCGGCGTGAAGATCGAGTTGTTCGTGAGGACGAGGAACGGGGTTCCGGCGTCGCGCCACTGCTGGATGAGCGCCGCGGCCCCCGGCAGCGCGGTGTTCTCGTGGACGAGCACGCCGTCCATGTCGGTGAGCCAGCATTCGATCTCTCGGCGGTCTCGCATGCCATAAAGCCTATCGAGGGGCGCTCGGGATGCCCGGGGCGAGTTTCAGAGGCGATGCGCGGTGAGCGCGAGGCGCGTCGCCATCACGGCCACGGCATCCGCGCCCGAATCGATGCTCACGGTGCGGCGCCCGAGGGCGTGCGCGGCGGCCGCCGTCGTGCCGCTGCCGGCGAAGGGGTCGAGCACCCAGTCGCCCGGCGCCGTCGACGCCTGGATCATGCGGCGCAGGATGCCGACGGGCTTCTGCGTCGGGTAGCCGGTCTTCTCGCGGCTCGTCGTGCCGACGATCGTGTGCCACCAGACGTCGGTCGGCAGCTTGCCGAGCGCGGCCTTCTCGGGCGTCACGAGCCCCGGCGCCATGTACGGCTCGCGGTCGACCTCGGTCGAGTCGAAGTGGTACCGCTCCGGGTCCTTCACGTAGACGAGGATCGTGTCGTGCTTCGTCGGCCAGCGGCTGCGCGACTTGGCCCCGTAGTCGTAGGCCCAGATGATCTCGTTGAGGAAGCAGTCGCGGCCGAAGAGGGCATCGAGCGCGACCTTCGCGTAGTGCGCCTCGCGGTAGTCGAGGTGCAGGTAGAGGGTTCCGCGGTCGTCGAGCAGGCGACGGGCCTCCAGCAGGCGGGGGGCGAGGAAGCCCCAGTAGTCGGCGAAGCGGTCGTCGTAGCTGCTGAGCGCCTCGATCGTGCGCGTGTAGCTCTCGCCGCCGAAGCCGCGCCAGGCGTTCGTGCGCCCGCCGCCGGCCGTGGACGTGTCGTCGACCGGGCCGGCATCGCTCGTCGCGCGGGCGTGGCTCGTCGTGCGGCGCTCCTGCGCGCGGCCCGTGTTGAAGGGCGGGTCGAGGTAGACCATGCGCATGCTCGCGTCGGGCATCCGCCGCATCGCGGTCAGGTTGTCGGCGTGGATGAGGAGGTCGGGGGAGGCGGGCGTCCAGAGCTGCGCTGGCGGGTTGGTCTCCGTGACGGCTGCGGCCGGGTCGGACGCGGTGCCGGCGGTGCTGTCGGGATGCTCCGCCACGGTCATGCGCTGAGGTTAACAGCTGCGCGGCTGGGGTGGGTTCCCTCTACTGCCCCTTCGATGTCGAATCAGGTCTTCGCGAAAGGTAGTAGCCGGCGAATCCGAGTAAGGCCGCAGCGGCCACATTCAGACCTGCCCAGGTGGTTCTCTCCAGGTGGATGGGTATGGCTGGATTCCAGAGTATGGCGATGGGAATGAGCGCCCACAGCCATCCAAAATCTAAGGCCCGATACGCCATCACTGACCGCAGGATGGCGATCCCCGTGATCGCAACACGGAGGAATGTGTAGTAGCCGTAGGGCAGGTTGCCAAGGGCAATCAGCGAGAGCCCTGCCCCAGCCGCTCCGAGCCACGGTGCGAGTGTCGGCTTCACCGAGGCGTCCTGATGAAGACTCCTACGAGCAGGGCGACGGGAATACCGATGATCCAGATAAATAGCTGCGACCCGATCGCCGTGAGCAGCGGGGTAATGATGAACAGGAACACCAATCCCAGCCAGACATTTCCCTGCGTCTGCCAATCCACGAAGGGGATAGGAAGTGTTCCGCCGAAGAATGCAGTCCACGTGCACCAGAGGCCCCAGAGGCCAATTGAAATCGCTCCGACAACACCGACGATCGTGCCTATAACCTCGCCGATCTCCTCGCCGCGATTTTTCATTTCGACGCTTCCCTGGGGCCGACTCACATTTGCATTGGTGAGCCTACCTTACTCTTCGTCAGACGATTCCTGCCAGTAGCGCTCTCGCTGGTCTCGGGCCTTCTCGAGCGGGACCGTTGGCCCCTTCATCTCGACGATGAGCACGCCGGGCCAATGCAGATCCATGAAGCCGGCCGACGTGGCGAAGTCTTCGAAGCGTGCGCCCACCTCGCTGCGGTCATTGCCGTAACAGGCGAAGAGCTCGTTGAGGAAGGTCTGTGCTTCGGCTTTCTCTGTGCCCGAGAATCCCGACCACTTGGCGACGAAGACGGTCAGTGCCGCCTGAATCTCGAGACCGCTACGCACGGTCAGATGAGTCGCAGCGTGTCGCCGGCGTAGTAGGTGTCGTGCATGAAGCGCTTGTGGTTTCGCTCGAGGTCGGCGATCAGCTCGGTGAGCGCGAGTTCCACGTTGTGGTCGCCGCCCGACTTCTTGACGCGGGCGAGGGCCTTCTTGGCACGGGCGAGGGTGTGCTCGAGATTGAGCAGCACGTCGCTGATCTCGCCGAGGGCTTGCTCGCGCGCCGTTTCGGCGGGCGAACGACGGGAGTCGTCGGCCGGAATGCTCACGCGGTGCCTCCTCGGTTCACGATGGCCTCAGTCTACGGCCGGGGTACTGGCTGGCAGGGGCGACGGTCGTGATCGACGGGAACATTTCGTCGCTGGATTCGTGGGGAGGACCCGTGGGGAGGTCTGCGTTCATGAGTCACGGCGCGCGCCATCACAGCCTCAAGACCCGAGCGGGCTCGGTGACGTATCGGCGGCCGGACGGCGACCGCCACTGCAGAGTCCCGCGCCCGGCGTGCCGAACCGTCCAATCCGTGTTGTGCTTGAGCCGGTGGTGGCTCGGGCACAGGTGGGCGAGGTTGTCGATGCGCGTCCCGCCGCCGTGCTGCCAGTCGACGGTGTGGTCGATGTCGGCGTTCGCCGCAGAGCGCCCGCAGCCCGGGAACCGGCAGGTCTCGTCGCGCACCCGGAGGGCGGTCGTGAGGTCGGCGGGAACGCTGTAGCGGTCGCGGCCGACGGAGAGGATCGCGCCGGTCTCGGGATTCGTGAGCAGGCGGGTGAAGCTCGGCGCCCGCGCCGCGAGCCGGGCGGCCGTCGCGTCGTCGATCGGGCCGTAGCCCTCGAGATGCGCGCCCTCGAGGTGTGCGCCCTCGAGACGGCCGGGGTCGGCGGCGCCGGGCGCGGGGACTCCGGCCCCGGCGGCGGAGCCCGCTCCGCACGCCCGGATGAGCGACAGCACCGGAACGGTGACGAGAACCTGCGCGCGCACGCCTCGGCCGGTGCCGGTCGCCGTCACCTCGCCGTCGAGGAGCAGGTCGGCGAGGACATCGGCGCGACGCTGAGCGAGCGTGCGCCGCGGCACGACGTCGGGCGTGCGCGACGGGTCGTCGTCGAGCGTGCGGGCGATCGCGGTGATGCGGCGGTAAGCGCCCATCGCCTGCTCGGCCGGGAGGTAGGCGGAGAGAGTCGCCATGCCGTCGTCACCCGGGTCGACGAACACGCCGCGCTTCTCGACCGCCGCTCGGCGACGCGCCGCGATCGAGTCGGGGTGCAGCCGCTCGCGGATGACGCGTGAGCGCTGCCGGAACCGCTCGGCTCCGCACTGCTCCGCCGCGGCGACCGCGGCGGCCTCGAAAGTCGCGACCGACTCGGCCGGAAGCGAATACGACTGATCGATGAGGATGCTCGCATGACGCGGCCCGATGCGGCCGTCCTCGAGCGCGGCACGGGTCTCGGGCAGCTGCGCCATGAGCGTGCGGGAGTGGGCCACGAGCGTCTCGGCTGCGCGCTCGGAGGAGCGAGTCGCCGCCGCGATCTCGGTCGCGAGCGTGCGACGCGCGACGATCTCGGGCGACCAGACGACCGGCGACGGCCCGCCGGACGGCGGGCTCGCGAGCGCTCGTCGCTCGGTCAGCAGCCGCAGCTCGTCGACGACGGCCGCGCGCCGGGCCGCGATGCGCGCCTCGCGCACCTCGAACTCGACGAGTTCGTCGAGGAGCGCGTCGAAGCGCTCACCGAAGCGCTCGACGGAGCTAGCGTCGGTGCGTTCGCTGGTGCGCTCGTCGATGCGCGCCCGCGCCGCGGACGGCGCTTCGCGGTGCTCGGCAGGGGTGGTCACGAGCACCATTCCAGCAGGGACCACCGACATTCGAACCTCCGACATCGGGGCCGACCGGAGGGGCGTGGACAGCCGGCTGAGGGGCGCAACCGTGGAGGAGCGGCGGGCGCCGTACGCTGACCCGGTGACCGATGCGCACCCGGCC
>SCPB01000093.1 GCA_005502445.1 Microbacteriaceae bacterium X2B | reverse complement strand
GCCGTGTTGTAGTACACGCCCGGCATGTCCTCCTCGTAGATCGGCAGCACGATGACGAGGCCGAGCTCTTTCGCGAGGGCGGCGAACCGCTGCACGACGGGCCCGTCGGCGGGCTCGGCGTAGTCGTAGTACTTCGCGTCCTCGATGATGCCGAAGTACGGCCCGTAGAACAGCTCCTGGAAGCAGATGATCTGCGCTCCGTCGGCGGCGGCGTCGCGGGCGAACTGCTCGTGCTTGGCGAGCATCGACTCCTTGTCACCCGTCCACGTGGTCTGGGTGAGGGAAGCGCGGACAACGGACATGGATGGAGCCCCTTCTCATCGTCGAACTGGGGTCAGTGTGCGGTGCGAGCGTTTCTGGCTCGTTTCGCGCAATGACGCGTGGGTAAAACCTAGGCCCGCGGATGCGCAGGCGGACAGTCCTGCGCACGAACGAGCACCGGATCGCGAGTGCCCGCGGCGCGACCTCCGCTCGGCGAGGGGCCCGATACCGTGAGCGCATGCGCATCGCAGTGCTCGCGGGTGGGGTCGGAGGAGCGCGCTTCGTGCGCGGAGTGCGGCAGGAGGTGTCGCGCAACCGGCAGGGAGCATCCGTCGATGTCATCGTGAACACCGGCGACGACTGGTGGCTGGCCGGTCTGCGCATCACGCCCGATCTCGACTCGATGCTGTACACGCTCAGCGGGCAGAACGACGAGCAGCGCGGCTGGGGCCGCCTCGGCGAGAGCGAGCGCGTCTCGGCCGAGCTGAAGGCGTACGGCGTGACGCCCGAGTGGTTCACGCTCGGCGACCTCGACCTCGGCACGCACATCGCCCGCAGCGCGTGGCTGCGCGAGGGGCTCACCCCCTCGGAGGTCGTGCACCGCCTGCAGGAGCGGTGGGAGCTCGGCGTGACGCTGCACCCCGCGACCGACCAGCAGGTCGACACGCACGTCGTCGTCGCCGACCCCGCCGCGCGCGAGGGCTCGGGGGAACGCGAGCTGCACTTCCAGGAATGGTGGACCCGGCATCGCGCGAGCATTCCCGTACTGCGCTTCCACCAGCACGGCCTGCACCGCGCGATCCCCTCGGCCGGAGCCCTCGACGCGCTGCTCGACGCCGACGTCGTGCTCGTCGCGCCCTCGAACCCCGTCGTCTCGATCGGGACGATCCTGTCGATCCCGGGAATGGCGCAGGCGGTCGCGGCCTCCCCCGGCACGATCGTGGGCGTCTCGCCGATCATCGCGGGCTCCGCCGTGCGCGGAATGGCCGAGGCGTGCCTCGCGGCGATCGGCGTCGAGCCGGATGCCGCCGCAGTCGCCCGGCACTACGGCGCCCGGTCGCGCGTGCTGCTGCCGGCGACAGGCGCTCGCGGACTGCTCGACGGCTGGCTCCTCGACGAGGAGGATGCGGGCGCGGTCGAGGGGCTCGAGGCCGAGGGCATCGCGGCGCGTGCCGTGCCGCTGTGGATGCGCGACCTCGAGAGGGCTGCGGAGCTCGCGCGTGACGCGATCGACTTCGCGATCGAGCTGCGGGGCGCATCGTGAGCGCGAGTGCAGGGCACCCGCGTGCTGCTCGAGCGGCTCGGCCGACGCCTGATGAGCGGTCTCGGAGTCACTCTCCCGGCCGGCGCCCGTCCGCGCTGACCCGTCGCACGCGCACCAGCGGCACCTCGGCGACCCGCGCCCGCGTGCCGTTCGAGCACGCTCGCGCCTGCCGGAGGGCGACGGCGGGGGTGACGGCGCGACGGGTTCCCGACCGACGGTCGGTGGTGCTCCAGTGCACGACGAGCGATGGCTGCTCATCGGTCGGCAGGCTGCCGTCGGACGCCGGCAGGTGCCCATCGCTCGGCAGGCAGATGTGCAGGCCGAGCGCGTCATCGGAGGGCGCTGCGTCGAGCAGGCCGTGGTGCAGGAGCGCGCTCACGCACGCGAGGGGTCCGCCGGCGCGCCACGCGCGTCGAGCATCGTCGCTCAGGTCGCTCGCCGCGAACCATCCGCGCCGGATCCGGGAGAGGTTGCCGTAGCTCAGCGCGAACCAGAGATCGGTCTCAGACCATCCCGCGTCGAGCAGTTCGCGGCGCGATGCGATGCCGCCGAATCGTCTGATCACCGGATCGAACCCCGAGAACCCCGCCATGCGTCCATGCTCGCAGGCTTGCCCGCCCCGGCTCACGTCGGGGAGGTCGCGCGGGGATAGGCCCCTGGCTCGTCGCCCTGGGGAGGAGCGGGAGCCGGAGCGCGGGCCCGCACCGCGTGGCGCACCTGCACGCTCGCGCACTCCACCGACGCGCGGGACCCCCCTCGCGGCCTCCGCCCGCCCCTCT
>SCPB01000011.1 GCA_005502445.1 Microbacteriaceae bacterium X2B | reverse complement strand
GGCGGCCTCGACGTCATCCCCCGCCGCTCGACCGCCGCGCCGCAGCGCGGCCCCGCCCGACGGAAGCCCGCCCTCGGATTCGAGCCGACGCGCGAGCGCCTCGACGCGGAACCCGAACACGAACTCGGCGGCGCCCGCCCACCCTCCGATGAGCGGAAGAACGACGAGCGCCCAGCCGAGAGCCTGCACGAGGGGCTGCGGGTCGCGCAGCAGCTGCGCGGCGTAGAAGACCGTGAAGACGAGATAGATCAGCAGCAGAGCGCCCATCGCGAGAGCGCCCCAGCGCGTTCGACCGCTCACTCGACGCCTTCGGGCACGGCGGCCTCGTCGTCGGGGTCGGCCTGCGGCTCATGGAGTCCGACGAGCTGGTCGAGGCCCACCAGGAGCCCGCGGGCGGCGGCCGCGGCGCGGATCGCGATGACGATGCCCTGCTCGTAGGCGGCGGGCGAGAGCGTCTCGTGCGAGAGGGTGAGCACTTCCCCCGTGCCGCCGAAGTGGACGTCCTGCTTCGCGACGACGCCCTGCAGGCGCAGAGAGTGGATGGGCACGCTCGCGACCTGCTGACCGCGCGCGCGCTGATCGACATGCGGCGCGACCACGGGCCCGAGCTCGGCGCGTGCGTGGCCGATGAGCTCGGCCGTGCGCACCGCCGTGCCGCTCGGCGAGTCGACCTTCGCGGCGTGGTGGGCCTCGACGATCTCGACCGACTCGTAGAAACGGGCGGCGATGGTCGCGAAGTGGGTCGCGAGCACCGATCCGAGCGAGAAGTTCGGGATCACGACGATCGCGACATCCCCATGGCCCGCCAGAAGGGCGCGGAGGCCGCGCAGGCGGTCCTCGCTCCACCCGCTCGTGCCCACGACGACCGACAGACCGGCGCGCACGGCGTGATCCACGACCGTCGGCGAGACGCCGGGGTGCGTGACGTCGAGCACGACATCGGCGCCGAGCATGTCGTCGAGCGAACTGCGCGAGTTCAGTCGCGCGACGAGCTCGAGATCGGACTGCTGCTCGATGATGCGGCAGGCGACGGCGCCGAGGCGACCACTCGCGCCCACCACGGCGACCCGGATGACCATGACATCAGCCTACTGTCGTGCGCCGGAGCGCTCGGCGCAGGGCCGTTCTAGGCTGGCGGCATGGTGACGTTCCGCGAGGCCTCGACGAGCGATCCGGCGGCGGCGGCGCTGCTGGACCAGTACTTCGCGACGCGCAGCGAGGGGTTCCCCGCCGATCAGGGTGCCTACCGGCGACCCACGGTCGATGCCGCGCAGTTCGCGCCGCCGCACGGCGCCTTCCTGGTCGTCGAGGGCGAGAACCTCGCGGGCGAGCCTGCCGACGTCGGCTGCGGCGGCATCCGGCGCATCTCCGACGGCCCCCACGGCTCACGGTTCGAGGTCAAGCACCTCTGGATCCAGCCGCACGCGCGGCGCCTCGGAGCGGGCCGCGCCCTCATGCTCGAGCTCGAGAGTCGGGCGCGCGCGACCGGGGCGGCCGAGCTCGTACTCGACACGCACGAGGCGCAGACCGCGGCGGCCGCGCTCTACGCCTCGCTCGGGTTCACCCTCGTCGAGCGGTTCAACGACAACCCGAACGCCACGATCTGGCTCGGCAAGCGGCTCGACTGAGGCTTGCCTCACCCGGTCACGAGGGCGACGACGCTCGCGGTGGCGACCCCGACCGCGACCAGGAGGACGACGATCGCGAAGATCGTCTTCACCTTCTTGTCCGGCAGTCGTGCGGCGAATCGCGAGGCCACGAGCGAGCCCGCGATCGCCGTCGCCGCGAAGGCGATCACGACGGGCCAGTCGAGCGCGAGGGACTGCACATGGGCCGAGAACCCTCCCGCGGAGTTGAGGGCGATGATCACGAGCGACGTACCGACCGCCTTGCCCATCGGCAGGCCGAGCAGGAGCGTGAGAGCCGGGACGATGATGAATCCGCCGCCGACGCCCAGGAGCCCGGTGAGGAATCCGACGAGCAGGCCGACCGCGAGCGCACGCGGCACGCGACTGCGGCTCGTCGATGTCGGGTCGTAGCGCTCGGTCGACGACGCGGCACCGGACGCGAGCATACGGACTCCCGCGACGACCATGAGCGCAGCGAAGGCGAGCAGGACGGCACGCGGGTCGAGCGTGCGATTGACGATGGTTCCGAGCCACGCCGCGGGGATGCCCGCGATCCCCACGAGAGTTGCGGTCGACCAGTCGACTCCCCCGCGCAACCGTGGGATGACCGCGGCGACCGCGCCGAGCCCCACGACGATGAGCGACGACGGGATCGCGTGGGCGGGACTCATGCCGACGCCGTAGACGAGCGCCGGTACGGCGACGATGGAGCCGCCCGCGCCGACGAGACCGAGCACGGCCCCGATGAGGAGCCCGAGCGGGATGGCCAGAAGCGCGCCCACCCCTCAGCCCTCCGCTCGGAGGGCTCGCGGTCGCGGAGCCGGTGTCATCTCCGACCCGCGCCCGCCGTCGGTGGATGGGCCGTCGTCGCGCGCGATCGGGGGCATGAAGGTACTCCGGTCTGTCCACTGCTCGAGGGGTCCGAGCATGGGGTCATCAAATCTTGCTAGAGTCTAGCGTTATACCCCCCGGGGTATTTTTCCCCACGGTGGACGACTGCGCTCCGCCGACCGACGATCAGGAGAGAAGACCGGCAATGGACGTCATCGTCATCGATACCCCTCAGCTCGGCGACCGCAGCTACCTCGTTCACGACGGCGAAGCGGCTCTCGTCATCGATCCGCAGCGCGATATCGATCGCGTCGAGAAGGCCGCGGCCGATCTCGGCGTGCGGATCACGCACGTCGCAGAGACGCACATTCACAACGACTATGTGACGGGCGGCTACCTGCTGGCGCAGAGCGCTGGAGCCGCGTACCTCGTGAATGCGGCCGACCCGGTCTCATTCGACCGGCAGCCGATCACCGACGGCGAGACCGTCAGAGTCGGCTCGATGCTCGTGAAAGCCGTCGCAACGCCCGGCCACACTCACACGCATCTGTCGTACATCGTGACGGCGGGCGAGCAGCAGGCGGTCTTCTCGGGAGGAAGCCTTCTGTACGGCTCCGTCGGACGCACCGACCTGGTGAGCGCCGACGACACCGTGACGCTGACGCGCCAGCAGTACGCGTCCGCTCGCCGGCTCGTCGAGCAGGCCGCTCGAGAGGCCGCGCTGTATCCCACCCACGGCTTCGGGTCGTTCTGCTCCTCCGGACCGTCGACGGGCGCGGCCACCTCGACCGTCGCCGAGCAGCTCGAGAGCAACCACGCTCTCACTGATTCGGATGTCGAGCACTTCGTCCAGGAGTTGATCGCAAACCTCACCGCCTACCCCTCGTACTACGCGCACATGGCGCCCTCGAACATCCGGGGGCCGGGGGCGACGACCCTCGTCGTGCCCGAATCGATCGATCCGGACGAACTGACCCGTCGGCTGCTCGACGAGGAGTGGGTGGTCGACCTGCGCAACCGCGTCGCGTACGCGAGCAATCACCTCGAGGGAACCGTGAGCATCGAGTACGGTGACGGCTCGAGCTTCACGACCTATCTGGGGTGGCTCTTCCCGTGGGGGCAGGACCTCACTCTCGTGGGAGATCTCGAGGATGTCGAGAACGCCATCCGCGACCTCTCGCGAATCGGGATCGACTCACCGGATGTCGCGGTCGGCTCCGACCCCGCTGCCCTCGCTCCGCAGAGCAGGACAGCCCGCTACCCGCGGACGGACTGGGGAGGATTGCTGACCGATCGACCGGCGAACGAGGCGATCCTGGACGTCAGGCGCACCGACGAGCATGAGGTCGCTCACCTCCCCGGTGCGAAGAACATCCCTCTGCACGAACTGCTCACTCGGCTCGACGAGGTCCCCGCGGGCCGACTGTGGGTGCACTGCGCATCCGGCTACCGCGCCGGGATCGCGTCGAGCCTGCTGCAGCGCGCGGGCTTCGACCCGGTGCACATCGATGCGCGCTTCGACGATGCCGCCGACGCCGGAGTCGAACTGCGCAGCAGTCGACGTTCGTGAGGGCGGGGCGGGCGACGCACTCAGGACAGGCTCATGAACAGCTTCTCCAGGTCGGCCAGCTCGATGTCCTGGTCGTCGCCCGTGTCGTCGCGCAGGCACTCCTTCATCGCGGAGGCGATGACGGCGAAACCCGCACGATCGATCGCGCTCGACACGGCGGCTAGTTGCGTCACGACCTCGCGGCACTCGCGCCCATCCTCGACCATCGCGAGGACGGCGGCGAGCTGACCTTGCGCACGCCGGAGTCGATTGGCGATCTTCTTGGCCTGCTCCGCGGGTACCGAGGTCATGAGACTTCTCCGCTCTCGTAGTCGTGCCCGCGCTGCACCCATGCGGATGTTCCTCCAGCGACGGAGACGGCGTCGATGCCCCGAGTGAGGAGGAAGTCCGCCGCGCGCTGGCTGCGCGCTCCGGAATGGCAGATGACGAAGACGCGCTCGTCGCGCGGCAGCTCGTCGACGGCCTCGGGCACGGTGCCGAGCGGAACGAGCCGCGCCCCGGGCACGTGGGCGGCCGTGTACTCATCGAGCTCGCGCACATCGATGAGCGGGACCGGGCCGGCAGCCATCTCGGTCACGAGCTCGTCGATTGTGATCTCGTCGGCCATTCGTCGTCTCCTGTCTTCGGGTGGTGTCTGGTCAGGCGCGGACGGGAGCCCGCGATGCCGCGGTTCCTGAAGCCCACGTGAGGTAGCCGCCGTCGAGGTTGGCGACGGTCACACCGTACTGCCGCAGGAGCGCTGCGGCGACGTGGCCGCGCTGGCCGGCCGTGCAGTGCACGATCGCGCTCTCGCCGCGCAGCGATTCGGCGTGCGCCCGCAACTCGTCGAGCGGCATGAGCTCCGAGGAGGCGATCGGTCGCCGCGTCGAAGATGAGCGTGAGAGACAGCGCACTTGCTTCGGGGCAGTAGCCGGCGTGCTCGCCAGCGATTCTCGATCACGCCGCCGACACGGTGACGGGAGACCGCAGTTGGCGAAGCTGACGTTCTCGCCGCGCTCGAGCACGATGATGCGCGCTTTCTCATCGAGTCGTCGGAGTCGGGTGGCGGCGGACATTCCGCCTGCCACTCCGCCGACGACAACGACGGTTCTCGGCGATCCCATGGCCCGATTGTATACCCGGTAGGGTATCTGAGCGGCCTCTCTCGCGTCCCGCCGGGGCCGGTCGCGTATCGAGCCCGACGGCCTCTCGTGCATCGCTCAGAACCGTGTGCGACAGTCGTGACCATGCCCCGTCTCGGACTCCTGCGACGCGCTCGCGAACGCATCCTCGAGATCTTCTCGGGCGATCCGGAGGGCGTTCCCGAGTGGGTGCGCGCCCTCGAACGCGGCGACGACGAAGGCTACTTCGGGCCCGGCTCAGCGGTGTGGGCGGTCCACAGCGGAATACCCACCGTCGTCGCGGGGATCCGCGCTCTCCTCATGCAGACCCTGCACCCCGGGGCCATGGCCGGCGTGCACGACCACTCCCGCTACCGACACGATCCCCTCGGCCGACTCGCGGGCACCGTGCGATGGGTGCTCACGACGACCTTTGCGGATCGAGCACAGGCCCGTGCCGGCTGCGAGCGGGTGTCGCGGCTGCATGAGAGGGTGCGCGGGGAATACCGGGGCGTCGACGGCGCCAGCGTCGACTACGAGGCGCGCGACGCCGACCTCATCGCGTGGGTGCACTGCGTCTTCGCCGACGCCTTCATCGGCAGTCACGAGACCTGGGGCGGAGCGGTTCCCGGAGGCTCCGACGGGTACGTGCGCGAATGGGCGGTCGCCGGCGAGCTCATGGGAATGACTGATCCGCCGAGGTCGCGGGCCGAACTGGACACCGCGATCGCCGACTACGTGCCGGTGCTGCGTCGCGACGCGCGCGTCGACGAGGCGGTGCGCTGGCTGCGCTCGCCCCAGCTCGGCCGTGCCGTCGGGCCCGCATACCGGATTCTCTTCGGCGGCGCGGTCGCCTCCCTCCCCCCGCGGTACCGCGAGCTCTTGGGCCTGCGTCGACCCTGGTGGCCAGCCGTCACGGCAACGCGCTTGCTGCTCGCCAGTATGCGCCCCGTGCTCGGCGCCGAGTCGTCGAGCCTGCAATACACGACACGGCGGCTCGATCGCCTGACGGCGCAGACCGCCTGAGCGCACCGGATCGTCGTCCGCCTCCGGGCCCGCCGTGCATCAGAACGGCTGCTCGACCGGGAGACCCGTGCGCAGTTCGACCGGCAGATGCCCGAGGTCGTTGTGGGCGACGAGCACCGGCGGCTTCGCCGAGCGCACCCGGATGATCGTGAGCCCGCAGTTGGCCTGGTTGACGCCCATCCACCGCCACGCCGGAGCGCCGAAGACCTCGCGCACGAACCACGCGATCACGAAGTTGTGCGTGATGAGCAGATCGTGCCGATCCTCCCGCGAGGGCGAGAGCCACTCCGCGGTCGCATCGGCCATCTGCGCCTCGCCGGCGGCGATCTGCTCCGGCGTCACGCCTCCGAAGAAGGTCTCGAAGACGTGCGGCATGTCGGGAGACGGGCCGGACGGGATGCAGTCCATGAGCAGGGCCGTCGGAACGGGCTCGATCGCCGGCATGCGTGCCGTCATGAAGCGCGCGGTCTCGACCGTGCGCTGCAGGGGCGAGGTGTGCACGCTCGCGAACGGCACGCCGCTCAGCCGCTCGGCGATCGCCGTCGCCTGTCGCTGACCGCGACCGCTCAGAGGGCCGTCCGGCAGCCCGTGCTCGGCATCCTGCTGCTCGCCATGACGCACCAGATACACGTACCGAGACACGAACCCACCCCTTCGTCGCCCTCGACCTTATGCCATAGGGGTGGACGACGGGCGGGGGTTCCCCCGGCAGGCGATCAGCGGAGTCGACGGAACCGTCTTGCGGACAGACAACCTAGTCTGTCCCCTGCTACAGTGATCGAACCGGCATCACCAGTCCGCCGGCAGGAGGGCCTCCCGCCGTCCGATCCGAGTGAAGCGCCGGTCCGCTCGACCGGCGCCCCCAAGTCGGCCCGGCACCGCCCGGGGCGCTGCAGTGAGGAGACACACCGTGACGGTCGCACCCCCCCTCGAGGCCTCACGGCGTGTCGCCCCCGCCAAGGCGCGGATTCTCGACACCGCCATGCGGCGGTTCTACGACGACGGGATCCGTCAGGTCGGCGTCGATCTGCTCATCTCCGAATCGAAGGTCACCAAGGCGACGTTCTACAAGCACTTCGGATCGAAGGACCGACTCGTTCTCGACTACATCTCGACTCGACGCGACGCGGCCCTCGAGTCGATCGGGGGACTCGTGACGGCTCATGACGACCCGCGCGTCGGCCTCCGTCTGGTCGCCGACGCCGTCGTCGCGCAGGTCAACGCCCCGGGTTACCGCGGTTGCCCGTTCCAGAAGGCGTCCGCCGAGTTCGCCGACCCGGCACACCCCGTGCGTGCGGTCGCGACCCAGTTCCACGACTCGCTGCACGAGATCCTGACCGACGCGCTCTCGCGCATGCGGCACCCGTTGCCGGGCGAGGCGGCCGACGAACTCGTGCTCGCCTACGACGGCGCGATGGCGTGGAGCTACGTCGGCGACGTGATCGCGGCGAGCGCGGCGCTGCGCCGCGCCTTCGACCGCGTCATCGCCGAGGCGCCGGTTCTCTGAAGCGGCTCGGGGACGCGGCCAGCACTCGATGCGCGATGGCGCGCCCTCAGTCGCTGGCGCGATCGAGCTCGGTGAGTTGATGCCTGCCGAGGGCGAGCGAGGGTGCCGCCATGACCGCGTCGAGCTGCTCCGGCTCGCTCACCGACACCACGGGCGCGACGACGCGAGGCCGGCTGAGGAGCCATGAGAGCGAGGCGGTCGCCACATTCGACCCGGTCTCGGCCGCAACGCGATCGAGAGCGGAGAGGATCCGGAGCCCGCGCCGATTCAGGTAGCGGGTCGCCTCGGCCCCTCGTCGATACCGCTCGACATCGGCCCGCGAGCGGTACTTCCCCGTCAGGAACCCGCCGCCGAGCGCGAACCGCGGCATGACCCCGAGATCGAGCTGAGTCGCGACGCGTGCGAGGGAGCCCTCGTACTCGCGACGATGCACGAGGTTGTAGTGGTTCTGGACCGCGACCATGGGGGCGACGCCGATCTGGCCCGCGGCGATCCGCGCCTCGATCAACCGGTCGCCCGTGTGGTTGGATCCCCCGAAGTATCGCACGCGGCCGTCACGGATGAGCTCGTCGACCGCCGCGAGCGTCTCGTCGAACGGAACCGCCTCGTCATCGATGTGGAGGTAGAGCAGATCGATCGTCTCCACCTGCAGCCTTCGCAGCGAGGCGTCGACGGCCGCCTCGATCGCCTGTGCCGACAATCCTGGATGATCGGGGCTCTTGCCGATCTTGGTCGCGATCGTGAGGCGGTCGCGAATCGCACGACGACGCATCCAGTTGCCGATCATGATCTCACTGCGCCCGCCCGCGTAGGAGTCGGCGGTATCGATGAAGCTGCCACCGAGCTCGACGAAGCGATCGAGGATGCCCGTGGTCGCGCGCTCGTCGGCCGTCCAGCCGAACACGTTCCCGCTCAGCGTGATGGGGAAGACGCGCAATGCGCTCGGACCGATGCGGCGAGGCAGCGCGAGGGGGGCGGTCGACGCCGACGACGCAGCCGGAGCGCTCACGGCGGAGATCGTGATCGGGCTGAGCGGCGAACCGCGTTGCACCGACGGAGCGGCGTCGGAGGGTACCGTCGCCATCAGGATGCCTCCGGATTCGGAGGCACCGTTCGGGTCGATCACAATCATGCCTCTCGTGCTGTGGCGCCGCTGTCGGGTGGTGAGGCACACGGTACCCCGCGAGGCGACGAATGGTCGGCTCCGCCACACGATCGTTACGCGACTGTGCGGCGGAATTCGACGCCGACTGTTTGCATGGAGTCGAGCACGTCTCCGGGCCGACGTGGCACGGTGGGAGCATCCCCACCCCGATCGATCGCGAGGAGACGCCGATGACCAACGATCCGTTCTGGCGACTGCCGGAAGTGCCGCATTTCACCCTGACGAGCCCCGACTTCGCCGAGGGCGATCGACTGCCGCAGTGGGCCCGCTCGGGCATCGCAGGCGCGGGCGGTGACGACCGCTCCCCCGCGCTGGAATGGAGCGGAGCCCCCGCCGGCACGCAGAGCCACGTCGTCATGATGTACGACCCCGACGCGCCGACCGGCAGCGGATGGTGGCACTGGGCCGTCTACAACATCCCTGCCTCGTGCACCTCCCTCGCCGCGAACGCGGGCGACCCGGATGCGGGCCTCCTCCCCGAGGGCGCTGTCACGGTCTCGAACGAGCTGCGCCTCAAGCGCTTCCTCGGCGCGGCACCGCCCACGGGTCACGGCGATCACCGCTACTACTTCATCGTGAACGCGCTCGACGTGCCGTCGATCGAGGTGCCGGATGACGCGACGCCCGCGTTGCTCGGCTTCATCCTGCGCGACCATCTGATCGGCCGCGCGGCGCTCACGGGGCTCCAGAGCACCGACTGAGCACCGAACGACAGCCGCGGCCGTCGAGACGCGATCGCGCGACGAGCGATCGCGGATGACGAGGAGCACGGAGGCCTCGTGCTCGCGCACGGCGCGAATCGCGCGCGCATGGCACCCGAGCGCGGCACCGGTCCGACGACGGATGCCCGCCCCCGGTACGGGGGCGGGCATCCGGTCGATCGGTGCACGGGAGGGGACTAGGCGTCCTCGCCCTCCGCGGGCTCGTCCGCCGGGGCGTCGCCCTCGGCGAGCACCGGGGCGAGCGAGAGCTTGCCGCGGTCGTCGGTCTTCGTGATCTCGACCAGGACCTTCTGCCCCACGCTCAGCACATCCTCGACGTTCTCGACGCGCTTGCCGCCGGCGAGCTTGCGCACCTCGCTGATGTGCAGCAGGCCGTCCTTGCCGGGCATGAGCGAGACGAAGGCGCCGAAGGCGGCGATCTTCACGACCGTGCCCAGGTACTGCTCGCCGACCTCGGGGTTGATCGGGTTGGCGATCTGGTTGACGCGCGCACGGGCGGCCTCGGCCGAGGGGCCGTCGACGGCGCCGATGTAGACCGTGCCGTCCTCCTCGATCGAGATCTGGGCGCCGGTCTCGTCCTGGATGGAGTTGATCGTCTTGCCCTTGGGGCCGATCAGCTCGCCGATCTTGTCGACCGGGATCTGCACGCTGATGACGCGGGGCGCGGTGGGCGCCATCTCGTCGGGAGCGTCGATCGCCTGGTTCATGACCGCGAGGATCGCCATGCGGGCGTCCTTCGCCTGGCCGAGCGCCTGCTGCAGAACCGAGGAGGGGATTCCGTCGAGCTTGGTGTCGAGCTGGATGGCCGTGACGAACTCGCTCGTGCCGGCGACCTTGAAGTCCATGTCGCCGAGCGCGTCCTCGGCTCCGAGGATGTCGGTGAGGGCCGCGTAGCGGGTCTCACCGTCCACGACGTCGCTGATCAGACCCATCGCGATGCCCGCGACGGGGGCCTTGAGGGGCACACCGGCGTTGAGCAGCGACAGGGTCGATGCGCAGACCGAGCCCATCGAGGTGGATCCGTTCGAGCTGAGCGCCTCGCTGACCTGACGGATCGCGTAGGGGAACTCGTCGCGCGCGGGGAGCACCGGCACGAGGGCGCGCTCGGCGAGGAAGCCGTGCCCGATCTCGCGACGCTTGGGGCTGCCGACGCGGCCGGTCTCACCGGTCGAGTAGGGCGGGAAGTTGTAGTGGTGCAGGTAGCGCTTGCTCGTGACGGGGTTCAGCGAGTCGATCTGCTGCTCCATCTTGAGCATGTTGAGCGTCGTGACGCCGAGGATCTGCGTCTCGCCGCGCTGGAAGATCGCGGAGCCGTGCACGCGCGGGATGACCTGCACCTCGGCGTCGAGCGCGCGGATGTCGGCGAGCCCGCGGCCGTCGATGCGGATGCCCTCGGTGAGCACGCGGCGGCGCATGATCTGCTTCGACACCGACTTGTAGGCGGCGCCGAACTGGCCCATCGAGTCCTCGGGCAGCTCGCCCGCCTCGACCTTGGCCTGGACGGCGTCCTTCACGCGAGCCTTGAGCTCGTCATCGGCGTTCTGACGCTCGACCTTGTCGGCGATCTGGTACACGCCGGCGAGCTCGTCGTGCGCGATCGCGTCAACGGCGCTGTACAGCACGTCGCTGTAGTTGAGGAAGACGGGGTAGTCGCGGATCTCTTTGGCGCTCTGCGCCGCGAGCTCCTGCTGCGCCTTGGCGAGCTGCGTGATGAAGGGCTTTGCAGCCTCGAGGCCCTCGGCCACGATCGCCTCGCTCGGCTTCACGGCGCCGCCCTGGATGAGGGCCCAGCTGCCCTCGGTCGCCTCGGCCTCGACCATGGTGATCGCGACGTCCTCGCTGCCGTCGGAGTTGGTCACGACGCGGCCTGCGACGATGATGTCGAAAACGGCCTCGGCGAGCTGGCTGTGCTTGGGGAAGGCGACCCACTGGCCACCCCCGGCGTTGTCGGGCATGAGCGCGAGGCGCACGCTCGCGATCGGGCCGCTGAAGGGCAGGCCCGAGATCTGGGTCGAGGCGCTCGCCGCGTTGATCGCGAGGGCGTCGTAGAACTCGTCGGGTGCGATGCTCAGCACCGTGATCACGATCTGCACCTCGTTGCGCAGGCCCTCGATGAAGGTCGGGCGCAGCGGGCGGTCGATGAGGCGGCAGACGAGGATCGCCTCGGTCGAGGGGCGGCCCTCCCGGCGGAAGAACGAGCCGGGGATCTTGCCGGCGGCGTAGGCGCGCTCCTCGACGTCGACCGTGAGGGGGAAGAAGTCGAAGCCTTCGCGGGGGTGCTTGCCGGCGCTCGTCGCGCTCAGCAGCATGGTCTCCTCGTCGAGGTAGGCGGCGACGGCGCCCTGCGCCTGCTGCGCGAGACGGCCGGTCTCGAATCGGACGGTGCGGGTGCCGTACTTGCCGTTGTCGAGAACGGTCTCGGCGAACTTGATTTCAGGACCTTCCATTGAGGTCTGTCTCCTTACACGTCTGTGCGCGGCGCATCCCGAATGGAGGCGCGGCGCGACGCGCGGAGCAGGAGCGGGCAGGAAGGGACGTCGGCGTGATGCCGCCGGGTCTGCTCTGGCCAACAGTAGACATCCACCGTTTCGCGCTGTCGATCGCGCTGCGAGACGGGAGATCACCACCGGTGACCAGCTTCGAGCCGGCCTGCTCCGTGCGGTATTCACTTGAGCGACGCGGAATCGCGCCGCGCTCAGGCTATCAGCACGGCGTGTCGCGACCTAGCAAGGGGTCGACTCAGGGCGGCGCGGCGCTCAGCACCGACCGCGGCGCCGCACGAGCAGCTCGCGCGCGTAGCTTGCGACGATCAGGATGACGGCGGCGATGAGGAGCACTCGAGCGAGACCGCGAAGCGGCCCGAGCACCGGTGACACCGAGGCGACCACCATGCCGATGGCGAGGAGCGCGATGACGAGCCTGCTTGCGCTCACCCGGCGCAGGGGGGAGCGTCGGCCGGTCACCGTTCGCGCCGCCAGGTGGCGAACCGGTCGCGCACGAGCCCGATGAGAGCAACGACCGCGCCGACGGCGAGGAAGGCCACGAGCACGGTCGAGAGGCTCTGCACGAGCCCGCGGTAGCCGGCGGGGTCGGTGGGGTCGACGAAGTCGTACGGGTACCGATCGACGATCGACCCGCGCACGAGCGTCGCCGCGAGGTAGACGGCCGGGAAGACCAGCCCGAGGAGCGGCGTGAACCAGCGCACGCGGTCGCGAGATCGGACGAGCATCCATTCGATGAGGGTGAGCGCAGGAACGACGAGGTGCAGCCCGGCGTTGACGAGGTCGCCGGATGCGCCCGGCCGGCCGCCGAGGAGCGTCGCGTGCAGCACGGCGGCGACCCCGATCGCCGTGACGCCCGCGGCCCGCACGTGCACCCAGCCGCGCGGCTCGCGCCGCAGCGCCGCCGCGATGATGAGCACGAGGGCGACGAGAGCCACGCTGAGGATCGTGAACTGCGCCGCCCAGTCGCCGAGGTCGATCCGCCCCTCCGCGTCGATCGTCACCGCGATGTCGGCACCGAGGATCGCGAGCGCGCCCGCGCCGAGCGCGAGCCGAGCCCGGCGGATGCGGCGGGCTCTCACCGGTCGCGGAATCCGCTGCCGAGTCGGCGCAGCGCCTCGTCGATGACGGGACCCGGCTCGCCCTCGCCGTGCCGCGCCCACCACACGAAGGCATCGTGGGCGGCATGGACGATCGCGTCACCCACGATCGCGGCCTCGAGACCGCGCGGGTCGATTCCCTCCCGCTCGACGAAGACCTCGCGGATGGTCTCGCCGACCGCCGCGAAGCGCAGGATGCCGTCGGAGTGCAGCGTATGGTTCTCACCGATGAGCAGCAGCCGCTGGCGCGTGATCTCGTGCGTCCCAGGGGGCAGTTCGGTGGCCGTCACATACGCGATGCGCACGGCGTCGATCGCGGGCAGGCTCGGGTCGGTCGCCGCGATCTCACTGCGCAAGGAGTCGACGAACCGCTCCGTTCCAGCCCAGACGAGCGCCGACTTCGTCGGGAAATGACGGAAGATCGTGCGACGACTGTGCCCGACGGCGCGGGCGATGTCCTCCATCGTGACCTCGTCGTAGCCGCGCTCGCGGAACATCTGCATCGCGGCGCCGGCGACGCGCTCGAGGTCGAGCTCGACGGGACGACCGCGACGACGTGGTTCGTTCATTCGGCCCACCTTAGCCCGAACCGCGCGCTGGCGCGCGAAAGTGCCACAATTCCGATCGTTCCGCTCCGGGGGACGACGAAGGCCGCCTCCCGACGGTGCGGGGGCGGCCTTCGCGCAAGAAGTTCGCGGTGTCAATCGACTCGCGTCACGCCCGAGCGAGCACAGCTCGCCCGGCGCTGGCGTCGCAGGATCGCGATGCGATCCGCTGAGCTCCGGCGCGCTAGCGGCGCAGTCCCAGTCGCTCGATCAGCGAGCGGTAGCGCTCGATGTCGATGTTCTGCAGGTAGCCCAGCAGACGGCGACGCTGGCCCACGAGGAGCAGCAGTCCACGACGCGAGTGGTGGTCGTGCTTGTGCTCCTTGAGGTGCTCGGTGAGGTCTTTGATGCGCTTGGTGAGCATCGCGACCTGGACCTCGGGGGATCCGGTGTCACCGGGGTGGGTAGCGTACTCGTCGATGATCGCCTTCTTGACGTCTGCTTCCAGTGCCATAGGTGATCCCCTCTCTCCTCGTTGCGCGGCGCTCTGAGCGGGATGCTCGAGCTCTCTTCCTCCGCGGCCGTTCGACGGCAACCTTCAGATACTACCAGTCGCATTCCCCTGCCCAGCCATCGGAGGACTTTGCTACATCCGACTCAGGTGCCGAGGTCTTCGAGGTCGGTGAGAGTGAAATCGTCGCCCACATAGAGCAGCGGCTCACCGGCGAGCTTGGCCGTGGCGTAGGCCATGCAGTCGCCGTAGTTGAGCTTGGCCGGGTGCCGGCCACGGCCGTACCGTTGCCAGGCATCGACCGCCGCCGCCGCATGCGTGGCATCGAAGTCGATCGTGCGAGTTGCGACCTGCTCGAGAAACCGTCCCACCACGGAATCAGGGTCGGCAAGACCCCGAGCGCCCAGCACGATGCTCGCTTCGAGGCGGTTGGGGGCCGAGATCGCGCGGGTCGGCGCGGCGAGCAACGCTTCACACAGCGCGCCCGATCCCGGCTCGTCCGTGATGATCGCGATGAGCGCCGAGGTGTCGACGATCACCGGCCGAATATCTCGTCGTGGCCGAGAAGCGCGTCTTCGTCGTCGGGAGAGAGCGACCTCAGGCTACGCGTCAGGGGCCAGGCGTTCTGCTCGAGCCACACGGTGGTCGCGGCGATGCGGGACTGAAGATCGTCGTCGTGCTGCGCCTCGAGCTCGGCGAGCTTCTCACGCGCCAGTTCGCGCACGGCACCCGTCTTGGTGATGCCCATGCGACGCGCGACCTCCGCGATAAGTGCCACCGCCTCGTCGTCCTTGATGTTCAACCCCATGACCATATTCTACCCTTCTACGCAAGAGGGTAGAAAGTAGCGCTTCTCCCCAGTGATCACCGGGCGTTCGTCGATTCTGTGGATATTCGAGATCGGTCGAATGCAGTCCTCTGTCTATCTCGACCCCGTCGTAGGTCTTCTTCACCTGCATGCCGACGGCGTACGGCTGAAGCAGCTGACGGTGACGAAAGACGCTCTGAGTGGAGCCACGCATCGCGTTGAACCGGCAGCGGTGAGGAACCCGATTCCACCGGGCCGACTCGGCCGGATCCGACCCGGTCGCAGATCCTGATGACCCTGCTGAAAGGTCCGAGCTACCCGGCCGTGCTCGCCCCGAGCCTCGAGCTGACCCGATCGAACGTGTCGAACCACCTGGCGGGCCTGCGCGACTGCGGCATCGTGGTCGCCGAGCCCGAGGGTCGGCAGACTCGGTACGAGATCGCCGACCCGCACCTGACTCGTGCGCTGACCTCTTCTCTTGGACGTCGCGCTCGCGGTGGACGAGAACGCGTCGCGCCTCGACCCCACATGCTCGGTTCCCGGCTGCTGCGGGGCGACCGACCAGTGAACGCGGCGGTCGCGACCGAGCGACGGGCGACCCTGCACCGGCGGGTCCGGTGGATCGTGGGCTTCACGATCACCTACAACGTGCTCGAGGGGATCACATCGCCGTCACGGCCGGCGCCGCGGCGTCCTCGGTCGCCCTTACCGGCATCGAACCGGTGGAGCACGGCCCGCTCGGCATCGGCATCGCCGTGGTGAGTCTGGTGATCATGCCCATGCGGGTCTTGGTTCCAGTGCCGCACCGGCCGCGAGCTGGGCTCCACGAGCGCGCACGCGGACGGGACGCAACGGCTGCTGTGCATCTACCTCTCCGGCACCGTGTTGATCGGCCTGCTGCTGAGCACCCTGCTCGGCTCGAGGTGGGCCGACTCCATCGCCGCCCTCATCGTCGCCGCCCTCGACGCACGGGAGGGCATCGCGGCATGGCGCGGCGACGTGGAGTCACCGTTCGAACTGTTCGAAGAGGGACGACAGAGGAGGAGGTGACGTGATGGACTGCCCCGACGCCGCAGTCTGCCCTCCCGACGTGTCACCTGCATCTCCTGCTCGCGCAACCCCCGATCGAGGGTCGGGTCGCGGTCGCCGGTTCATGGCAGGATTCTCGCGACGGTGATGATGAAGGGGCCGGGATGCTGCTGCCGCTGCTGCTCGACGTGCTGCTCCTCCTGCTCATCTTCGGCGCGATCGCGCGCGGAGCGGCCGCGGGCTTCCTCTTCACGCTCGGCTCGATCATCGGGGCGGCCGTCGGCGCCGTGCTCGCCTTCCTGCTGATCCCGCCCATCACGACCTGGATACCCGAGCCGACCTGGCGGGCGACCGCGGTGTTCCTCGCGATCGTGCTCCTCGTCGTCGGGGGCCTGACCCTCGGCGAGCGGCTCGGCCATCTGTGGCGGCGCGGAGTCGCCAAGCGGGCGCGGCCCCTCGACCGCATCGGCGGCGCGATCGCGGGAGGCGTCGTCGCCCTGCTCGTGATGAGCCTCGTCGGCTCGACGGTCACCGCGCTCGGGATCCCCGTCGTGTCGACGACGACGGCGAGCTCCACCGTGCTGCGGGCGATCGAGCGATTCACGCCGGACCCCGTCGCGAGGGCGCTCGGCCAGGTGCGCGGTCTCGTCGTGAGCGAGGGCATCCCCCGCATCGCCGACGCGCTCGGTGACGCGGCTCCTCCGCCGCCGCCGCAGATCGACGCGCAGAATCCGGACCTCCAGCGCGCCGGGCAGTCGGTCGGCCGCATCACGGGCGCTGCCTACGCGTGCGGCCAGGTGCAATCGGGGAGCGCCTTCGTGGTCGCCGCGGATCGACTGCTGACGAACGCGCACGTTCTCGCCGGGGTCGCCGAGCCGACGATCGAGTTCCCCGGCGTCGGCGGCCTCACCGGTCGCGTGGTCTACTTCGACGGCCAGCAGGACATCGCCGTCGTCGCCGTCGACGGTCTGCCCGTGGCACCGCTCGCGATCGGCGACACGGTCGGCGTCGGCGAGATCGGCGCCGTGCAGGGCTACCCCTGGGGCGGGCCCTTCGTCTCGAGCGGAGCCGAGGTCCTGCAGGCGGGCCCGATCACCTCGCCCGACATCGACGGTGAGGGTGCGTACGCGCGCGACACCTACACGCTCGCGGCCGACGTCAACCCCGGGAACTCCGGCGGCCCGCTCCTGACGCTCGACGGAGCAGTCGTCGGCATGATCTTCGCCAAGGCCCAGAACCGCGATGACATCGGATACGCGCACACGATGGTCGAGCTCGACCCCGTGATCGCCGCCGCCCCGCAGCTCAGCGAGTCCGTCGGCACCGGCAGCTGCAGCCGCTGAGCGCTCTCCCCGGCGAAGAGAGGACCTTCGACCCTGCCCGATCGTCGCACGCAGGAGTGCAATGGGTCGATCGCGAGAGGAGAACGGCATGGTCATCGGTACGGGCACGATCATCGAGCTCACGCCCGAGGACTGCTGGAGGGCGCTCGACTCGCGCGCTGTCGGCCGATTGGCGGTCACGGCCGCCGGGACAGTCGACATCTTCCCGGTCAACTACGCCGTCCGCGACGGGATGCTCTACTTCAGGACGGCGCCGGGGACGAAGCTGCTCGAGCTCGCGATCAACGACCGCGTCGCCTTCGAGATCGACGGATACACCGACGCCGAGGCGTGGAGCGTCGTGCTCAAGGGCCGCGCCGAACGCCTGGAACGACAGAGCGAGATCGACGCGGCCGAGACGCTCGCCCTCGAGCCATGGCTTCCGACGCTCAAGTACCGATGGGTGCGCATCACGCCCGACGAGGTGAGCGGGAGGCGCTTCGAGCGAGGACCGGAGCCCGAACGCTGCTGACTCGGGCGCGTCAGACCAGTGCCGTGGAGAAGCCGCTGAGCGTGATGACGAGCCCCGCGATCCACAGGGCGAGATTCACGGCGCCCGCCGAGAGCCCCGCGACGGCGAGGCCGCGCCCCTTCGTCACGCCGTTCCCGGTCTCGCGGATGCCGCGACCGCCCATGATCGCGCACACGGTCAGGAGCGCGGCGTTGGCCACGAATACCAGGGCGAGAGCGACGAAGACAGGCGCCCAGGCGCCCGTCGTGACGCCCGATTCGGTCGCCGCGACGGCGTCGAGACCGAGTCGCGTCGTGAGCAGGTTGCCGGCGACGGAGATCGGAAGGGGCAGCAGTCCCGTCGCGAACGCCCAGGTGGCCGCCGCGCTGCGCGCCGGCGGCGGGCTGTAGCGGCGCGGTCCCGACCGGCCCCCGGGCGTGGAGTGTCGCGGCAGCTGATCGGGCGGCACGGTCGCCGACGAGGGCACCGACTGGGTCGCGGTGCTCGCCGGGGGCGAGGCGCCCGATCGCGAGCGGCCGATGTGCGTCGGGTCGGCGCCCGGCCCGGTCGGGCGCTGGGCGCTGATGACGGGCACGCCGAGCGGATGGACGACGGGCTCGGCCGCGGGTGATTCGGCGACGGCCGCATCCTCTGCCGAGGCCACCAGATCGAGGATCGACAGGCGGGCCGCAGGCGCGGGCGAATGCGGTCCGAGGGCGGGCACCGGGCGGAAGGGGGACGCGGGATCGGTCGTCGCGCTCGGCGGGTCGACCGCCGTCGCCTGCCCGTGCAACGCAGCACCGCATCGCGTGCAGAAGCGCAACCCCGCGCGGAGCGGCGATGCGCAGTTCGGGCAGGCCGCCAAGCGCGTCACCGCCTTCTCTCGCGTGATCCGGGTCGATCGGGTTCCGAGGGCGCGCTGGATCGCCCCGGTTCAGCCAGGGTACCGAGACCCCGCTCGGGCCTCTCGCCCCAGTGAGGGGGTGAACAAGTCGGGTCGAATCCGCTCTTGACCTGCCGACGGAGCGCATGCACCATAGGTGCAGGTCAACTCGCCGCCCAGTCGCGCCGGAGGCATCGCCCCGCCGCTGGGCGGCGAGTTTGCGTTCACGCGGTTCGAGTGCTGCACACACCACCCACGACACGACAGGAAGCGGCAAGGAACGGCGCCCCCACGCGTTGACCCCCGAATAGGGGATGCTCGATCGGCAAACCCCCTCGCCGTCGGCGCCGAATGCTGGATGTATCGGGAACGAGCCGAGAACTCCGCGGGGACGCCACGGGGGTGAGTCGCAGGGGGCTGCGACGGTCACGGAGGACTCGGTCGGGCCGGTCGACGCGCGGGGGCGCGACGACCGGCCCCCACTCGGTCTCCATCAGGGGCTCAGGGCGTTGCTCGCCCCGCGCGCAGGGCGTGCCGCGAGGCGGCCACCCGGTGCAGCAGTGCCGCCTCGTCGACCTGCGCGCCGATCCGATCGCGGTGGGTGAGGATGCGCTGACGCGCGTGGGCGAGCCGCGTCGCGTCGTGGATGAAGGCCCGCATGAGCCCCGCCACGCCGTGCCGGGCGGCCCACGCCGTCGCCGTGCGCCGCCCGCTGGAGGTGGCGAGGATCGCGACCTCCTGCGGGTGGAACCAGCCGACCGCCGCATACTCCCCGAGGCGGGCTGCCGTGAGCCGCTGCTCCTGGCGCCGCAGGAGCACGACGAGCCCGACCGCCGCGACAAACATGGGCACCTGCACGACGAGGTAGTAGCCGTAGAAGTCGCCGACGAAGAACAGGGCGCCGTTCCAGAAGGCGTGCAGCAGCACGGCGGGAACGAGCCCGAGCACGAAGAAGAGGACTCCGCCGACCGCGCCGACCCGGCGCGCCGCGAGCCCGAGCGCCGCACCGGTCAGCGCCGTGAACATGACGTGGGCGAAAGGCGACATGATGCCGCGGATGAAGAAGATCTCGACCGTGCCCGCACTCAGCAGGCCGCCCTCGACGAGCTGTGCGCCGAAGTAGAGGATGTTCTCGGTGAACGCGAACCCGCCGGCGACGGTCGCGGCGTACACGATGCCGTCGACGGGGCCGTCGAAGTGCCGGCGCACCGCCCAGTACAGGATCAGGACGCCGAGCCCCTTGCCCACCTCCTCGACGATGGGCGCCTGGATCGCCGCCGAGAAGAACTCGTACCCCTCGACCGGCCCACCCGCGAGGGCGATGACGTTCTGGATCTCGGCGTCGACGGCGAGGGCGATGAACACGCTCACGCCGGCGCCCCAGAGGAACGCGAAGGCCAGGGCCCCGCGCGGCTCCGGCTCCCACCGGTCGATCCATCGGATGCCCGCGAACACGATCGCGAGCGGCACGAGAGCCATGATCGCGCCGACGACGACCCCCGCGGGGCCGAGACCCATGACGAGGTACACGGCGACGAGCAGGGCGACGAGGCCGAGAACGACGAATCCGACGACCGCGAGCACGACGACGACCGCCGAGCGGCGTCGCGGCGGCTGCGCGAGGACGGGCAAGGCGACCCGGGCGGTCTCGGCGCGCACCTCGTCGGGCGCGCTCATCGGCTCGGTCATGACGGCGAGCCTAGCGGGGCGCTCCGACGAGGACGCCCCGGATCGGGATGTCCGAATCCCGCTGGCGTGGGCATCCTGCCGGTGGCATCGTATGGGGATGCCCGCCCTCGATCACGACGCCTGCTATCGCGCGCTGGCCTCCCGCGACACGCGATTCGACGGGCAGTTCATCGCGGGCGTTCGCACGACGGGCATCTACTGCCGGCCGTCGTGCCCCGCCACGACGCCGCGACCGCACAACGTGACGTTCTTCCGCACCGCGGCCGCCGCGCACGAGGCCGGGCTGCGGGCGTGCAAGCGGTGTCAGCCCGACGCCGTGCCCGGCAACCCCGACTGGAACCTCCGCGACGACCTCGCCGGGCGCGCCATGCGGCTGATCCTCGACGGCGTCGTCGAGCGCGAGGGAGTGCCGGGCCTCTCGACCCGACTCGGCTACTCGAGCAGGCAGGTGGTGCGCGTGCTCACCGCCGAGCTCGGAGCCGGCCCGCTCGCGCTCGCCCGAGCGCACCGCGCCGAGTCTGCGCGCTCCCTGCTCGCCGGAACGGAGCTGCCCGTCTCCCAGGTCGCGTTCGCGGCGGGGTTCGCGAGCCTGCGGCAGTTCAACGACACCGTGCGCGAGGTGTACGGGGTGAGCCCGACGCGCTTGCGCGCGCTCGCCCGCGCGGGCCGCTCCGGCGTGCGGCGGGATGCCGGCACGCGGATCTCCGCCGCCCACGACGCGACGACCGTGACAGTGCGGCTCGCCGCTCGCGCGCCCTTCGACGGTGCGGGGCTCGTACGCTACACGGCCGACCATGCCGTCGCCGGGGTCGAGGAGGTCGACGACTCGGGGGCCGTGCGCCGGTGGGTCGCCCTCCCCCACGGGCCCGCCCTCGTGCGCGTGCGGCTCGACGCCGAGCGGCCGGGGGTCGTGTGCACGGCGAGCGTGACCGCGATCGCCGACATCGCTCCGCTCGTCGCGCGCGTCCGCCGCTGGTTCGATCTCGACGCCGACGCCGTCGCGATCGACGACGCCCTGCGCGGGGATGCCCTGCTCGGCCCTCTCGTCGCCGCCCAGCCGGGAATCCGGATCCCGGGCACGATCGACGCGGGCGAGACGCTCCTGCGCACGATCGTCGGCCAGCAGATCTCACTGCCCGCCGTGCGCACGGTGCTCGGCCGCCTCGCCGGCGACATCGACGAGCTCGAGGGCGTCGCGCCGCGCGAAGGGCTGCGGGAGTTCCCGAGCGCGGCGCGCGTCGCCGCGCACGGCCCCGCGGTACTGCGTGGGCCGGCGATCAGGATCCGCACCGTGCTCGGCGTCGCCGAGGCGCTCGCGAGCGGCGAGCTCGCGCTCGACGTCGGCATGCCGGCCGCGGAACTGCGCACGCGGCTGCTCGCTCTGCCGGGCGTCGGACCGTGGACGGCCGATTACGTCACGATGCGCGCGCTCGGCGCCCCCGACATCCTGCTCGCCGACGACCTCGTGCTGCTCCGGGCCCTGCGCGCGCAGAGCGCTGCGAGCACACCCCGCGATGCCCGCGCGCTGGGCGAGCGATGGGCGCCCTGGCGCAGCTACGCGACGGTGCACCTGTGGAGGAGCTCGGCGACGGTGGCGCGGAGCGCGCGAGCGGAGGAGGATGGCATCTCGACCGTGCACCGAGGGAGGGAGATCCCATGACCGACCGCGAGTACGACCCGGATGTCGCGCTGAGCCGCGACTTCGACTACGACCACGACGAGGAGCGCGACGTCGACCTCGACGACGCGGCGGAGGCCGAACTGCCGCCGCCCACGATCGACCCCGATGAGCGCGTCGAGGCCGAGCCCGATCCCGACCTGGCGCTCGACCCCGACCGCCCGACCGGGTGAATCGGAGGCGGCGCAACCCCTTCGCCCGTGCGCGCGCGCGCCGCTAGTCTCCGGGCATGATCACGCAGTATCGCGGAGCCCGCACGAGCGGCTCCTTCTGGCAGCGCCACAGCCTGTCGATCGTCCTCGCCGCGATCCTCATCGCGCAGACCGTGCTCGCGATCCTCGCCGGGCGCCATATCTGGGTGGGCGATCAGGAGCACGCGGGCGAGCCCCTCGACGCCGGCGAGTTCTGGATCTGGTTCTTCTGGGAGTACAACATCAGCATCGTCGCCGACACCTACGGCGTGATCCTGATCGTTCTGCTGTCGAAGCGGCTCGTCGAGAAGGGCAGCGCCGAGTCGAAGTGACCGGACTGTCAACCCCGTGGCGCGGCGTCGCGGTTGCGCCGTAGCGTGTTCGCGCGGCCGCCCCCGCGGTCGCCGAAGGGAGCGACGTGAGCGCATCGACCAGCACCGCCACGACCGGAACGGGCCCCACCGACCCGACGACGAAATACCATGACGAGGGCTTCCCCCGACAGGAGCAGTCGCAGCCCGGCCTGACGAGTGAGACCCGGCCGAGGCCCGACCACGGCGAGCAGTCGTATCGCGGCAGCGGGAGGCTGCTCGACCGCCGGACCCTCATCACGGGCGGCGACAGCGGCATCGGACGCGCCGTCGCGATCGCCTTCGCCCGCGAAGGGGCGGACGTCGCGATCTCGTACCTGCCGCAGGAGCAGACCGACGCCGACGACACCGCCGACTGGGTCCGCGAGTCGGGACGCGACTGCGTGCTGCTGCCGGGCGATGTGCGCGACGAGCACTACGCGAGCGGCATCGTCGACGAGACCGTCGCCCGACTGGGCGGGCTCGACGTGCTCGTGCTCAACGCCGCATACCAGGAGCGCCGCGACGGCCTCGAGAACCTGTCTGCGGAGGAGTTCGACCGGGTCATGAAGACCAACCTCTACGGCCTCGTCGCGACGGCGCGCGCGGCGATCCCCCACCTGCGACCGGGATCGTCGATCATCGTGACGTCGTCGATCCAGGCCTTCCAGCCCTCATCGCACCTCATCGACTACGCGATGACGAAGGCGGCGCAGGTCGCCTTCGTGCGGGCGCTCGCCGCGCAGCTCGGCGGTCGCGGCGTGCGCGTGAACGCGGTCGCGCCCGGCCCGATCTGGACGCCGCTGATCCCCGCGACGAGCTGGCCGGACTCGCTGCCGGACTTCGGGCAGGACACCCCCCTCGGCCGAGCAGGCCAGCCCGCGGAGGTCGCACCGGCATACGTGTACCTCGCGAGCGAGCAGGCCAGCTACGTCTCCGGCGCTGTGCTGCCCGTCACGGGCGGGAAGAACCTCTGATGGCCCCCGCCTCGAAGCGGCCGAGCCTCAAGGACCCGGAGCTGTACGACACGCTCGTCACCGAGGGCAACAGCCCGGAGAAGGCCGCGCGCATCAGCAACGCCGCAGCGCGCGACGGCCGATCGGCGGTCGGTCGCCGCGGCGGCACGAGCGAGGACTACGAGGACCGCACCGTCGCCGAGCTGCGCGCCCGCGCCAAGGAGCTGGGTCTCGTCGGCTATTCCTCCAAGCGCAAGAACGAGCTCATCGACATGCTGCGTCACCACTGAGGTCGCGGGCGCGTCGGGCTCGACTCGGCGCGCCTGCCGCTCAGTCCTCGACCGGCGCCATGGGCAGGGCGATCGCGCCCGTCGGCGGGACTACTCCCGAGAGTCGCTCGGGCGAGAGCACCCGTTCGACGTCCTCGGCCGACATGAGGCCGCGCTCGACGACGATCTGCCGGATCGACAGCGGCGAGTTCAGGGCCTCGTACGCGAGCTTCGCCGACGCCTGGTAGCCGATGTACGGCGTGAGCGCGGTCACCACGCCGACGCTCAGGTCGACCATCTCGCTCAGGCGCTCGACGTTCGCGGTGATGCCGTCGATGCAGTTCAGTCGCAGCGTGCGGCACGCGTTGGTCATCCACGCGAGCGACTGCATGATGCTCGTGGCGATGACGGGCTCGAAGGCGTTGAGCTGCAGCTGACCGGCCTCGGCCGCCGCCGTGACGGTCGCGTCGGCGCCGATGATCGAGAACGCCACCTGGTTCACGACCTCCGGGATGACCGGGTTCACCTTGCCCGGCATGATCGAGGATCCCGCCTGGCGCGGCGGCAGGTTGATCTCGCCGAACCCCGCCTGCGGGCCGGACGACAGCAGCCGCAGGTCGTTGCAGATCTTCGAGAGCTTCACGGCGGCGCGCTTGAGGGTGCCCGAGAGGGTCATGAAGATCCCGGCATCGCTCGTGGCCTCGATGAGGTCGGGCGCGGTCTCCATCTCGTAGCCCGAGATCTCGCTCAAGTGCCGACGCACCGCTTCGGCGTAGCGCGGATCGGCGGTGATGCCGGTGCCGATGGCCGTCGCGCCGAGATTGATCTCGTTGAGCCAGGGGATCACCTCCGACAACCGGTCGTGATCCTCTCGCAGCGTCGTCGCGAAGCCCTTGAACTCCTGCCCGAGGGTCATCGGCACGGCGTCCTGCAGCTGCGTGCGGCCGACCTTGAGGATGTGCGCGAACTCCCGGCCCTTGCGGGCGAACGACTCGGACAGCAGCTCGTGCTCGTCGAGGAGCGTGCGCAGGCTCAGCACCATGCCGAGCTTGATCGCCGTCGGGTAGGCATCGTTCGTCGACTGGCTGCGGTTGACGTCGTCGATGGGGTGCAGGTGCTCGTACTCGCCCTTCTCGCGGCCGAGCAGCTCGAGGCCTCGATTGGCGATGATCTCGTT
Organism: Microbacteriaceae bacterium X2B; assembly: GCA_005502445.1. Classification (GTDB taxonomy): domain Bacteria; phylum Actinomycetota; class Actinomycetes; order Actinomycetales; family Microbacteriaceae; genus Microcella. The sequence goes on along the minus strand of SCPB01000011.1, from coordinate 33,929 downwards.
GACCGACATGTTCGTGCTCGTGCCGGCGCCGCCCTGCAGCACGCCGAGCACGAACTGGTCGTGCAGGCGGCCGTCGATGATCTCTTGGCAGGCCCGATCGATGACGTCGGCCTTCGCGGAATCGAGCACGCCGATCTCGCGATTCGCCCGCGCGGCGGCCTGCTTGACGTAGGCGAGCGCGACGACGAGGTTGGGGTGGTTGGAGAGGGCGCGGCGCGTGATCGGGAAGTTCTCGAGCGCTCGCGCGGTGTGGATCCCCCAGTACGCGTCCGCGGGGATCGGCATCGAGCCGAGTGAGTCGTGCTCCATGCGCATCTCGCGCGGAGCATCCCCCGCCTCCTGGAGACCGGGACGGTAGATCGGTACCCCATCGTCACTCGTGGTGAAACTCGGAGCAGGGCCAGTGGTGCGCACCATGGATGGATGCCTCTTCCTCATCGGTTCCGACAGCGGTGGCGGTGGCGGGCCGAGTCTATCGGGTTCGCCCGCTTCGACCGGCCGTCGCGGCGCCGGACCCGACCATGCGCAGTCGTCTCGTGACCAGTCGCGCGGGCACCGGCGCGTGCGAGATCACGATGACCGCGCGCTCGGGGCCGATGGCGGGGCCCAGCAGCTCCTCCAGCAGGGCCTCGGCGCGATCGGGATCGACGTTCGCGGTCGGCTCGTCGAGCACGAGCACCGGCGCGTCGGTCAGCAGGGCGCGAGCGAGGGCGATCCGCTGCGCCTGACCGCCCGAGACGAGCCGACCGCGCTCGCCGAGCGGCGCATCCAGGCCGCCGCGCTCGGCCGTCCAGCCGCGCAGACCGACGCGGTCGAGCGCATCGAGCAGCTCGTCGTCGCTCGCGGTGTCGCGGGCGAAGATCAGGTTCTGCCGGATGCTCTCGTCGAACAGGTGCGGCTGCTGCTCGAGGAGCACGACGCGGCGCCGGACGTCATCGGGGTGCAGCTCGCGCACGTCCATGCCGCCGATCGAGTACCGCCCCTCGTGGTCGAGGAAGCGCACGAGCACGTGCGCGAGGGTGGTCTTGCCTGCTCCGCTCGGCCCCTCGACCAGCAGGCGCTCCCCCGGGCGCAGCTCGAGATCGAGAGGCGCGAGCGCCGCCGACGTTGCGCCGGGCCAACGGGCGGTCACCCGCTCGAGCCTGATGACCGAGTCCCCCTCCGGCGCCGACCGTGGACAAGCGGGCGCCTGAGGCACCTCCGCCGGCACCACGCCGGGCACGACGGCGCGGATGCGCTGAGCGCTCGCCCGCACTCGCCACCACGCCGCGAGCGCGCCCGGCAGGGCTCCGACGACCTCGACGACCGCGAGAGGGACGAGCGCGAGCAGCACGAAGACCGGCCCCGAGACGGCATCGCTCGCGAGCTCGGGCTGGACGAGCACGAGCGTGGCGAGGACCATCGCGCCGCCGCCGAGCGTCATGACCGCCGCAACGGCCCCCGCGGCCGCGGACTGCCCCGACTGCGCGCGCCTCAGCCGATCGTCGAGCGCGAGGACGGCGTCGCGGCGCTCGGCATCGGCGCCGAAGACGCGCAGGGTCTCCCAGCGCGCGAGGTAGTCGAGGACGGCATCGGCGAGCTCGGCGCGCAGCGGCGCGATCCGCTGCTCCGCGCCGCGACCGAGCGCGGAGAGCGCCGCGATCGCGATCGCCGAGGTCACCGCGATCCCGACCGCGAGCACGATGGCCGCGGCGGGAGACGCCCACCACACGCCGACGACGGCGAGACCGGCGACGATCGCGGCGCTCGTCAGCGGCTGCACCACCCGCAGCGGGAGGTCCTGCAGCGCGTCGATGTCGCGCACGAGCGTCGTGAGCAGGTCGCCGCGGCGCGCGCCGCGCAGTCCGTCGGGGGCGACCGGCAGCAGGCGACGGTACGTGGAGACGCGCAGCGTCGCGAGCGCGCGGAACGCGGCATCGTGGCCGACGAGGCGCTCGAGGTAGCGCAGCACCGCCCGACCGATCGCGAAGGCCCGCACGCCGACGATCGCGAAGCCGAGGAAGAGGATCGGCGGCTGCTCGGCGGCGCGCGCGATGAGCCAGGCGGAGGTCGCGAGGAGCGCGACCGACGAGCCGGCCGCGAGCACCCCGAGAGCGATCGCGGGAAGGGCGTCGCGCAGCGGCGGAAGGGCCGCTGCGAGCGCGGAGCGCTCGACCGCGCGCGTCATGGCACGACCGCCACGGGCGAGCGCACGGAGCCCGGCGGGCGCCCGGTGAGCTGCGGGAGCGGGGAGCGCGACTCGGCCAGGTCGACCACCTCGTCGGCGGCCGCGACGACCGCGGGCCGGTGGGTCACCGCGATGACGAGTCGACCGCCGTCGGCGAGTCGGCGCATCCCGTCGATGACGCGCAGCTCGGCATCGGCGTCGAGCGCCGAGGTCGGCTCGTCGAGCAGCACGATCGAGAGGTCGCGCTCGAGCGCGCGGTAGTAGGCGCGGGCGATGGCGACCCGTTGGGCCTGCCCGCCCGAGAGCCCGACGCCGGCCGGGCCGAGCGTCGTCGCGACGGGCACGTCGACCGCTCCGGCGAGCACGAGCGCGCGCGCGACGAGCGCGGGGTCGGGATGCGCGGAACCGAGGGCGACGACCTCGTCGAGCGGGCCGAGGGTGAGCTCGGGGCGCTGCCCGGCCCAGGCCATGCGCGCCGCGCGCTGCACGGCGGGGAGCTCGACGCCGTCGAGCAGGATGCGCCCGGTCGCGGGCACGAGCCCGAGGAGCGCCGCGACGAGCGAGGACTTGCCCGCGCCGCTCGGGCCCCTGAGGGCGATGATCCGCCCGGCCCGCCACGCGGCGTCGACGGGCGCGTGCACGGCGCGGCCCCCGCGCGCGACGCTCACGCCCTCGAGCGCGAGAACGACGCCGTGCGCATCGCCGGTGCCGGGCGACGCGGACGGGGGCCGCTGGGCGACGGTCCCGACGGGATCCTCGACCGGATCGTTCTGGTCGCCCGGCCGCCCCTCGCCCAGGATCGCGAGCACGTCGTCGGCGGCCGCGATGCCGTCGGCCGCAGCGTGGTACCGGGCGCCGACCTGGCGCAGCGGCAGATAGGCCTCGGGCACGAGGATGAGCACGAACAGGCCGAGCGCGAAGGGCATCGCCCCGTCGATCAGGCGCACGCCGACCGAGACGGCGACGACCGCGACCGAGAGGCTCGCCGCGAGCTCGAGGGCGAAGCTCGACAGGAACGAGACGCGCAGCACGCGCATCGTCCGCACCCGGTACTGCTCGGTGATCGCCTCGATGCGGGCCGACTGGCGATGCTGACGACCGAAGATGATGAGCGTCGACAGCCCCTGCACGACCTCGAGGAACCCCTGCGAGAGCGTCGTGAGCGCCTGCCACTGCGAACGCTGCATCGCGTGCGTCGCCCAGCCGATGAGCACCATGAAGATCGGGATGAGCGGCAGCGTCACGATCACCGCGATGCCCGTCGTCGCGTCGGCGAGCAGCAGGACCCCGACCACGATGGGCGTCGCCACCGCCGTGAGGATCAGCTGCGGGAGGTACGAGCCGACATATCCGTCCATCGCGTCGAGACCGGGGCCGACGATCGTCGCGACCGCGCCGCTCGAGCGCGCGCCGAGCGCCGTCGATCCGCCGCGGTCGATCGCCTCGATGACCTGCCGGCGCAGCTGGCTCTTCACGCGGGCGGCGCCGCGAGCGGCGAGCGCGTCGAGAGCCGCCTGGCTGAGGGCTCTCAGGATGACGCTCGCGGCGGTCGCCGCGACCGTTCCGGCGGTCTCCGCCGGCGCCGCCCCGTCGACGACGAGCGCGATGGCGTGCGCCGCCGACCAGCAGAAGGCGACGATGCTCGCGACGTGCACGACCGCGACGGCCGCGCCGAGCGCGAGCAGTGAGCGGGCGGCCGACGCGGTGCGCAGCAGGCGGGGGTCGAGGGGTCTCAGTGCGCGGCCCCCACCGGGATCGAGGCACGCGTGATCCGCTTGCGGAACACCCAGTACGTCCAGCCCTGGTAGGCGATCACGAGCGGCACCATGACGAGCGCCACCCAGCTCATGACCTGCAGCGTGTACGGCGTGCTGGAGGCGTTCTGGATCGTGAGGCTGTACGCGGGGTCGATGGTGGAGGGCATGACGTTCGGGAAGAGCGCGAGCAGGATCGTCGCGACGGCGAAGAGCGTCGTGACCGCGGAGAGCGCGAAGGCGGTCCCCTCGCGACCGACGCGATTCGCGAGCGTCGAGCCGATGAGCGCGAGCGCGGCGGCGGCGGCGCTCGCGACGATCGCGGCGACGTGCGGAGCGTCGAGGTGCTGCAGCACCGTCCAGACCAGGAACGCCGCCGCGACGACGATCGTGACGATGCCCGAGCGCGAGGCGAGAGCGCGGGCGCGCTCGCGCAGATCGCCATCGGTCTTGAGGGCGACGAACTGCACGCCGTGCGTGAAGAACAGCAGGAGCGTCGTGACGCCGCCGAGCAGGCCATAGGGGTTGAGGAGCGTGAGAAGGGTGCCCGTGAAGTCGCCGTTCTCGTCGATCGGGGTGCCCTGGACGATGTTCGCGAAGGCGACGCCCCACAGCAGGGCGGGCACGGCCGAGCCGACCACGATCATCCGGTCGAAGGCGGCCGCCCATTGCGGGCTGCGCCCCTGGTGGCGGTACTCGAACGAGACCCCGCGGAGGATGAGCGCGACGAGGATCAGCAGCAGGGCGAGGTAGAAGCCGCTGAAGAGCGTCGCGTACCAGTAGGGGAAGGCGGCGAAGAGCGAGGCGCCGGCGACGATGAGCCAGGTCTCGTTGAGATCCCAGACAGGACCGATCGTGTTGATGATGACGCGGCGATCGGTGTCGTCCCTGCCGAGGAAGGGCAGCGACATGCCGACGCCGAAGTCGAAGCCGTCGAGCACGAAGTAGCCGACGAAGAAGAACCCGACGATGAGAAACCAGAGGGTGGCGAGATCCATGGGGTGCTCCTAGTAGACCGTGGCGAGCTTCGAGTGGTCGACGGCCTCGGCGTCGGAGTGCTGCTCCCACTCCGCCGGGCCCTCGATCGCCGCCCTCTTGATGAGCCGGAACTCGACGACGGCGAGCGCGCCGTAGAGCACCGTGAACACCACGAGCGAGATGAGCACCTCGAGCCCCGTGACGTTCGGCGAGACGCCGTCCTGGGTCTTCATCAGGCCGAAGACGAGCCAGGGCTGGCGGCCCATCTCGGTGAAGATCCAGCCGACGAGGCTCGCGACCATGGGCAGCGGAGCCGCCCAGATGGCGATCTTCCAGGCCCAGCCGGCCGGTGTGCGGCCCCCGCGCGTGAGCCAGAGGCCGACCGCCGAGATCAGCGCGGCGAGGGCGCCGAGGCCGATCATCCACCGGAACGCCCAGTAGGTCACCCAGATGATGGGCGCGTAGTCGCCGGGACCGAACTCTGCGGCGTACTGCGCCTGCAGATCGTTGATGCCCTCGACCTCGCCGGTGAAGGTCTTGGTCGACAGCAGCGACAGCAGGTACGGCACCCGGATCGAGAAGATCTCGCTCGAGCCGTCGGGCGTGCCCCACGAGAAGATCGAGAAGCTCGCCGGGCCGGCGGTCTCGTAGAGCGCCTCTGCCGCGGCCATCTTCATCGGCTGCGTCGCGACCATGACGAGGCTCAGCTGGTCGCCGCTCAGGGCGACGCCGGCGAAGGCGACGAGGTTCGTGATGCCGCCGAACCGCAGCGCCGTGCGCATCGTCTCGTCGTACTGGCCGCGAGAGAGGTGGTACGCCGCGACGGCGACGACGACGACGGCCGCGAACATGATCGAGGCGAGGATCGTGTGCGGGAACGCGGCGAGCACGACCGGGTTGGTGAGCACGGCGCCGATGTCGGTGAGCTCGGCTCGACCGCGCATCTCGTTGATCGTGAAGCCGACGGGATTCTGCATGAAGGCGTTCGCGGCGAGAATGAAGTATGCCGAGAGCGCGGTCGAGATCGACACGACCCAGATCGAGGCCAGGTGGAGGGCGGTCGGCAGCTTGTCCCAGCCGAAGATCCACAGGCCGATGAAGGTGGCTTCGAGGAAGAACGCGAGAAGGCCCTCCATCGCGAGCGGGGCGCCGAACACGTCGCCGACGAAACGCGAGTAGTCGCTCCAGTTCATGCCGAACTGGAACTCCTGCACGATTCCCGTGACGACGCCCATCGCGAAGTTGATGAGGAAGATGCGCCCGAACAGGCGCGTGAGATGCAGGTACTTCAGCTTGCCCGTGCGCACCCACGCCGACTGCAGAAGCGCGACGAGGAAGGCCATGCCGATCGTGAGCGGCACGAACAGGAAGTGGTAAAGGGTCGTGAGACCGAACTGCCAGCGGGCGAGGGCGAGCGGGTCGAGCCAATCGAGCACGGAGAGCTACCGCCTTGCGTCGTCAGGGGTGGGGTCGCCTCCACTCTAGGAAGAGGGGACGGCTCGTCGCAGGGGCCGAAGGTCCCGAATCGGCGGGCGATACGTCCTCAGCGGACGCGGTGACTCGCTCGCTAGGCTCACGATCGTGAACGACGTCCTCGGCGAGCTGCTCGACTTCGTGCAGGGCGTCGACCCGATCGTGCGCACTCTGATCGCCGGCGTCTTCATCGTGCTCGAGACGAGCGTGCTGATCGGGCTCGTCGTGCCGGGCGATACGGTCGTGCTCGTCGCCGCGACCGCCGTCGACTCCCCCGCCGAGTACATCGCCCTCGTGATGACCTGCATCGCCGGCGCTCTCGCCGGCGGATCCATCGGCTTCGCCATCGGGCGCACGATCGGCCCGTGGCTTCGCCGTTCGCGCGCCGGGCGCCTCATCGGTGAGAAGAACTGGGTCCGCGCCGAGAACTTCCTCGACCATCGCGGCGGCATCGCGGTGTTCATCTCGCGCTTCCTGCCCGTGCTGCACTCGCTGACGCCCCTCACCGTCGGCATGAGCACCCTGCGCTACCGCACATTCATCCTGTGGCTGGCCGCGGCGTCGACCCTGTGGTCGTTCGCCTACGTCTCGGTCGGCGCCGCGGCGGCCGAGACCTACCGCGAACTCGACGGTCGGCTGAGCTGGGCGGCGTACCTCTTCGTCGGCATCATCCTCGTGTTCCTCGCCGCGGTCTGGGGCGTCAAGAAGCTGCTCGACCGCTACACCCATCGCTATTCCCACCACCCGGGCGATCGCGACGCTCGCACCCGCGAGGACTGACCGCCCGGCGCACGAAGGCGGGGACGGCGCCCGTCGGCACCGGCCCCGCCTCGTTCGGGATGCTGCGATCGCCTACCCGAGGAACCCGTTCTCGGTCAGCCAATCGGTCGCGATCGCTTCCGCCGACTCCTCGTCGACGGTGCTGCGCACGTTGAGACCGATGAGGCCCTCGGGGGTGAGCGCCGCACTGATCTCGTCGATGATGTCGATGACCTCCTGCGGCAGGTCCGCGGCGGCGAGCGGCACGACGTTCGAGGCGAGGAAGAGCCCCTTCGGGTCCTCGAGCGTCACGAGGCCGAACTGCTCGATGCGCGGGTCGGCGCTGTAGACGTTGCCGACGTCGACAACGCCCTCGAGCAGCGACTCGACGGTCGTGTCGCCCGTCGCCTGAACCGTGGCCGTCACGCCGTAGAACTCCTTCAGCCCCGTGGGGCCGTATGGGCGTTTCTCGAGCTCGGGGCGGCCTCCGAGCACGACCCCGCCCTCGATGTTCGCGAGGTCGGCGATCGTCGTCAGGCCGTTCGCCTCGGCGTACTCGGCCGTCACGTTGTACGAGTTCTGATCGGTCGCGGGGCTCTGGTCGAGAACCTGGAGCCCGTCGGGCAGCGACACGGCGAGCTCGGCGTAGACCTCGTCGGCCGTCGTCGCCTCGGTGTCGGGCACGTAGTACTGCAGCAGGTTGCCCGTGTACTCGGGGAAGAGGTCGACCTCGCCGCCCTCGATCGCGGGCAGATAGGTCTCGCGCTGGCCGATGTTGAAGGTGCGCTCGACATCGAAGCCGGCGTTCTCGAGCGCCTGGGCGTAGATCTCGGCGATGATCTCGTTCGAGTAGTACGCCTGCGAGCCGACGACGATCGGCTCGCCCGAGCCCTCCGATCCGCTGCCGGGGTCGAGCGGATCACCCTGAGCGCACCCTGCCAGGGCCAATGACGCCCCGACCGCGGCCGCGACGAGCGCGTACCGGCCCTTGTTCCTAGCTGTGAACATCACACTGTCTCCTTCTCGGTGGTGGCGGGGGGATCCGCCGCCGCACGGCGCCTCGGCGACGCGGTGCGGACATCCGTGACCCGACCGGCGCGGACGCCCCGCGGGATCGCGACGCGATCCAGCACGGCGAACAGCGCGTCGAGCAGCAGGGCGAGGGCGATGATGAGCATCGCCGCGCCGAGCATGCGGCCGTAGTCGCGCAGAGCGATGCCCTCGACGATCGGCAGCCCGAGGCCGCCGAGGTTGACGAAGGCCGCGAGCACTGCGGTCGCGACGACCTGCAGCGTGCCGCCGCGCAGCCCGCCGAGCAGCAGCGGCAGGCCGAGGGGCACCTCGACCTTCCACAGGATCTGCCACTCGGTCATGCCGACGGCGCGGGCGGCGTCGATGACGCGGCGATCGATGACCTCGAGGCCCGCGTAGGCGCCGGCGAGGATCGGCGGGACCGCGAGGAGGACGAGCACGAGTATCGTCGATGGGCCGCGCAGCAGCACCCCGGCGATCATGACGAAGAGGAAGAGCAGACCGAACGAGGGCAGGGCCCGGGCCGCGCCTGCGACGCCCACGGCGATCTCCCGGCCGCGGCCCGTGTGCCCGATGAGCCAGCCGACCGGGATGGCGACGGCCGCCCCGATGAGCACGGCGAGCGCGGTGTAGAAGAGGTGCTCGCCGATGCGAACGGCGATCGAGCTCGGCCCCTGCCAGCTCGCCGGATCGAGCAGCCAGGCGAATGCGTCGAGGAAGAGGTTCATGCTGTCGCCGATCTCGACGGGTCGACGATGGAGGTCCGTGCGCGTCGTTCGCTCCGCGTCCACGGCATGAGCCACAGCCCGAGCAGGGCCAGCACGCGGTCGAAGACGAGGGCGATCAGGACGGTCGCGACCACGCCGGCGAGCACGGAGGCGAGGATGCCCCGCTGCGAGCCGTTCGTGAACAGATAGCCGAGGCTGCCGACGCCGACGACGACGCCCACCGTCAGCAGGCTCACGGTGCTCACCGCGACGACGCGCAATCCCGCGAGCAGGACGGGGCCGGCGAGGGGGAACTCGACGGTCCAGAAGCGGCGCCAGCTCGAGAAGCCCACAGCGGTGGCTGCCTGCGTGATGTCGGGATCGACGCTCGCGAGGGCATCCGCCATCGAGCGGGCCATGATCGCGACCGCGTAGATCGAGAGCGCGATGAGCACGTTCGCCTCGCTCGTGTACGGGATCCCGAGCACGGGAGGCAGGATCACGAAGAGCGCGAGCGAGGGGATCGTGTAGAGCAGGCCGACGACCGTGAGGATGAGCCCGCGCGTGTGCCGGTACCGGTGCGCGACCCAGCCGAGCGGGATCGACACGAGGAAGCCGACGACGATGGGCAGGATGCTCAGCCGGATGTGCACGAGGGTCAGCTCGATGATCTGCTCGAGGTTGTTGAGAACCCAGGTCACGCCGAGTCCGCCTCCACGAGCCGACCGGCGACGGCGCCGTCGCCGTCGACGAGGATGCGTCGCCCGTCGACCTCGCGCAGGTGGAGCGCGCGCTTGCCTCGCTCGGCACCGATGAAGGAGGCGACGAAGTCGCTGGCCGGGTTGGCGAGGATCTCGGCCGGGGTGCCCTTCTGAGCGATCGACGCGCCCTTCTCGAGGATGACCACCTGGTCGCCGAGCAGGAACGCCTCGTCGATGTCGTGCGTGACGAACACGACCGTCTTTCCGAGTTCGCGCTGCAGGCGCAGGAGCTCCTGCTGGAGCTCGGCTCGCACGATGGGGTCGACGGCGCCGAAGGGCTCGTCCATGAGCAGGATGTTCGGGTCGACGGCGAGGCCGCGGGCGACGCCGACGCGCTGCTGCTGACCGCCCGAGAGCTGCGCGGGGTAGCGACGGGCCATCGCGCGGTCGAGGCCGACGGTGTCCATGAGCTCGAGCGCGCGCGCGCGCGCCTGCGCCCGGGGAACGCCGTTGAGCCTCGGCACGGTCGCGATGTTGTCGATCACCGTCCGGTGCGGCAGGAGCCCCGAGTTCTGCATCACGTAGCCGATGCGGCGGCGCAGTGCGACGGGCTCGATGCTCGAGACGTTCTCGCCGTCGATCTCGAGCGCGCCGCTCGAGGCGTCGACCATGCGGTTGATCATGCGCAGCAGCGTCGTCTTGCCGCAGCCGCTCGATCCGACCAGCACGGTCGTGCGGTGCGAGGGGATCACGAGACTGAAGCCGTCGACGGCGAGCGTGCCGTCGGCGAATCTCTTCGAGATGGAGCGGAACTCGATCACGGTGCTCGACTCCTCGGGTTCGATCGGCGCCGAGGTCTCGCCCAGCGTGCTCCCAGTCAAACAGCCGTCACCGGCGCTCAGCGCCGGATCTCCCTGTTTTCCCGGCACATATGCAGACGGTGCGCGGATGCTGCGCTGGCCTCTGCCGGCTGCGGCAAGGGCCCTCGGCCGGCGGCGCGGTCGAGGGCCCTCGAGCCCGTAGGGGGATGCCTAGAGGCGGTCGGCGACGGTCGCGCGAACCACGCGGCGGGCTTCGTCGAGCAATGCGGGGTCGCCGGCGCCGTGGCGCGCGAAGGCGCGCGCCACGAGGGCGTCGATGACCTCGACGGCGGTGCCGATGGCGAGGCGGGTCTCGGCGTCGACCGCGATGGCGAAGCGCTGCTCGAGCGCGTCGGCGACGGCCCCGGCGACGACGCTGTTGGCGGTCTCGTCGGCGCTCGGCGGCAGCAGGTCGAGCACGTCGCCGACGCGGATCGACCGGTACCCCGGTTCGGAGCGGAAGAGCTCGACCGTGACCTCGAGCACGCCGAGCAGCGCGTCGACCGCCGTCGTGTGCGACTCGGACGCGAGCTCGTCGGCGAGACGGGCGAGCAGCCGTTCGGAGTTGCGCGCCGCGAGGCTCTGCAGCACCGCGATGCGGTCGGGGAAGTAGCGGTAGACCGTGCCGATCGACGCACCGGCGCGGTCGGCGACCATGGCGGTCGTCAGGCGCTCGTAGCCGATCTCGTCGATCACGGCCGCGGCCGAGTCGAGGAGGGCTGCGAGCCGCGCGGTGCTGCGAGCCTGGACGGGCTCGTTGCGGATCGGGGCGGCCGACGTGAGAAGCGTCGTACTCAATTCAATGGTGGACATAGGTGGGTACCTTTCGATGACCGGGCTGATCGATGGTAGCGCGAGAGGTGAGTCATTACCCGGTTCCGCCACCATGAATTTCGTCCTCCTCGTTCGGTCTGCGAACACCGCGCCCGGCGCGTCGACCGTGACAGACTGGAGCGATGCCGGCCGCCACCCCCGCCTCCGCGCCCGCGCCGCGCTCCCGGTGGGCCCGTCGGGCCGCCGCTTTCGAAGACGCGGTGCACCGCTTCCGCGAGCGTCGGGGCCGCAGACGCGGGCTCGTGCCCGTCGTGCTGCCGTACAGCGGCTACGGCGGGCCGGGCTGGGTTCGCGTGCTCGGCCGGGTGCTGCTCGTCAAGCCGGGTCTCGACCTGCGCCGACCCGAGAGGGCGATCCGCGGCTGGCGGAGCTTCACGAGCATCGCCATCGGGGGCGCCGCCGTCGCGGTGCGGGTCGATGGACAGGAGTTCACGGTGTACGCCGACCGGGGCGGCGTCGTCGATGTCGACGTCGCCGTCGACCTCGAACCGGGGCTGCGCACGATCGAGTTGCAGGTCGAGAGCAGCCCGCCCGTCGAGGCGCCCGTCTACGTCGTGCAGCCGGATGCCCGGGTCGGCCTCCTGAGCGACATCGACGACACCGTCATGGTCACCGCCCTCCCCCGCCCCTTCCTCGCCGCCTGGAACACGTTCGTCCTCGACGAGCACGCCCGGCAGGCCGTGCCGGGAATGGCAGTGCTCTACGAGAGGATCGTGCGCGAGAACCCGAGCTGCCCTGTCGTCTACCTGTCGACGGGAGCGTGGAACGTCGCACCGACCCTCGACCGGTTCCTGTCGCGTCATCTGTACCCGCAGGGCACGCTGCTGCTGACCGACTGGGGGCCGACGCACGATCGGCTCTTCCGCAGCGGCCGCGACCACAAGCAGGAGAGCCTCGAGAGGCTCGCGCGCGAGTTCCCGACGATCCGGTGGATCCTGATCGGCGACGACGGCCAGCACGACGAAGAGCTGTATCGCGACTTCGCGAACGCCCACCCCGACAACGTCGAGGCCGTGGCGATCCGGCAGCTCTCGACACCCGAGGCGGTGCTCGCGGGCGGCCGGAGCCACATCGACGACGCCGATCGCACCGCATCGGCCGCTCCGTGGGTCTGGGCGCCCGACGGCGCCGGTCTCGCCGACGAGCTGGGGACCGCGGGGGTCCTCGCCCCGCGCGACACGCCGCACCTCGACTGATCACGGGAGACCCCTCGACTCGCGGCAATCGCGCATCGCTAGACTCGCGAGGCACAACGGCGGCGCTCACGGCGAGCCCCGACCGACGAGGTCCCGGATCGAGGGGGTTCCATGCGCGGAGCCGCAGAACACATTCGTGCGGCGGCGGCCGCGATCGCAGGCCTCGCCCTCGTCGTCGCGACGGGGCTCGGGGTGCCGGCCGCGGCATCCGAGCCCGTCGATCTCGGCGGTGCCTACGTGCTCGACGAGACGGGCGCGCTCGGCGGGGACACCGACCGCGTCGAGCAGGCGCTCGACCGCCTCTTCGACGAGACGGGTGCCGCTCTCTTCGTCGTCGTCACCGACCGTTTCGACGGCGCCGCCGATGGCCCCGACTGGGCCGAGCGGTCGGCGGTCGCCTCGGGCCTCGGTGAGCGCGACACGCTGCTCGCGATCGCCGTCGATGACCGCGTCTATGCTTTCTCCTACGGCCCAGAGGTACCCATCGACGATGCCCGGCTCGAGCAGGCCGAGACCGAACATCTCGTGCCGGCCCTCCGCGACGACCGCTACGCCGACGCCGTCGTCGCCTATGCCGAGGCGCTCGGCGGCGGCGCGGGCTCAGGGCCCTTCAGCGGGGGGCTGCCGATCTTCCCGATCCTGCTCGGTCTCGCCATCGTGGGCGTCGTCGTCTGGCTCATCGCGCGCGCGCGGCGGCGCAAGAGCGGTGGCTCCTCCGGCGCGGGGGCGCCCGCACAGCCCGCGCAGCCCTCGCTCGACCAGCTCGATCAGCAGTCGGCACGCCGCCTCGTGCAACTCGACGACGCTCTCGCGACGAGCGAGCAGGAGCTCGGCTTCGCCGAGGCGCAGTTCGGCTCCGAGACCGTCGCGGGCTTCCGCACCGCGCTCGACGCGGCGAAGCAGCGCGTCGGGGAGGCGTTCCGTCTGCGTCGCGGACTCGACGACGCGACCCCCGACACCGAGGAGCAGCGGCGTGAAGCGCTGCAGCGCGTGGGGGTGCTGCTCGACGAGGCCGACGACCTCCTCGAAGAGCAGGAGGAGGCCTTCGACGCCCTCCGCGACGTCGAGCAGGAGCTTCCGGCGGCGATGACGCAGGTGCGCGCCGCCCTCGAGGCCCTCGCCGCGCGCCTCCCGATCGTCGAGGCGACCGTGCAGCGGCTGCGCGCCGACTACGCTCCCGACGCGGTCGCGGCCGTCGCCGAGACCCCGGCCCAGGCCGCGCGACTGCGCTCGCTCGTCGACGAGGAGCTCGCCGACGCCGAGGCGAAGTCGACCGCCGGCGACTCGGGCGAGGCTGCCGTCGCAGTGCGCGCCGCGCAACTCGCGGTGACCCAGCTGACGAGTTCGCTCGACGCCGTCGACCGCCTCGCGGGCGAGCTCGAGGCCGCTCGCACGCACCTCGAGGCGCAGCGCACCGACCTCGAGGCGGGGCTCGCCGCCGCGCGCGCGCTGCCGAGCGAGCCTGCCTTCGCCGCGGCGATCGCCGCGGCCGAGTCGGCTCTGCGCGAGGCGGCGAACGGCGAGCGCGATCCGATCGACGCGCTGCGCTCGCTCGTCGACGCCGACCGCACGCTCGACGAGGTGCTCGCGAGCGCGCGTGCGGACGCAGAGCGCCGCCGGGCCGCGGTCGCCGCGCTCGACCGGACCCTCGCCTCGGCCCGAAGCCGCATCCTGAGCGCCTCAGAGTTCATCAGCTCGCGTCGCGGTGCCGTCGGCGCGACGGCCCGTGCGACGCTCGCCGAGGCGCAGGCGCAACTCGACGTCGCCGCCGGCGCCCTCTCGAGCTCGCCCGAGCAGGCGATCACCGCCGCACAGCGCGCGAACGACCTCGCCGCCCAGGCGCTGCGGCAGGCCGAGTCCGACCTGTCGACGACCATGGGCGGCGGCACCCCCTCCGGGCTCCCGGGCCTCGGTGGCGGGATGCTCGGTGGCGGGCTCGGCGAGGCGATCATCGGCGGACTGATCGGCGGGCTGCTGAGCGGCAGCGGGGGCGGCGGCAGAAGCGGCGGCTTAGGCGGCTTCGGCGGCGGCATTCCCACCTTCGGCTCGTCGCGACGCTCGAGCGGCGGCGGCTTCGGCGGCGGCTCGCGCTCGGGCGGCATGCGGTCGAGCGGCCGACGCGGCGGCGGGGGGCGTTTCTAGGCCCGCGCGGCCCGCGGCGGGCATCCGGCCCTTTTCCACATCGACCATCTCGACATCGAACCCCCGACAGAAAGGCAGCACCGCAATGACGAAGCAATCGATCTTCGGCCGCATCGCGCAGCTCGCGAAAGCGAACATCAACGCCCTGCTCGACTCCGCCGAAGACCCGCAGAAGATGCTCGACCAGATGGTGCGCGACTACTCCGAGAGCATCCAGGAGGCCGAGACCGCGATCGCGCAGACCATCGGCAACCTGCGTCTGCTCGAGCAGGACCACACCGAAGACGTCGCGACAGCGCAGGACTGGGGCCGCAAGGCCGTCGCGGCGAGCGCGAAAGCCGACGAGCTGCGTGCCGTCGGCAACGCCGCCGACGCCGACAAGTTCGACAACCTCGCGAAGGTGGCACTCGGCAAGCAGCTGCAGTCGGAGAACGAGGCGACCGCGGCCGCTCCGACGATCGCTGCGCAGACCGAGATCGTCGAGAAGCTCAAGTCGGGGCTCGAGGCCATGCGCGGCAAGCTCGGCGAACTGTCGAGCAAGCGCGACCAGCTCATCGCGCGCTCGACGATCGCCGACGCGCAGTCGCAGGTGCTCGATGCGGTCAAGAGCATCGACATCCTCGACCCGACGAGCGAGCTCGGCCGCTTCGAGGAGAAGATCCGCCGCGAGGAGGCCAAGGTGCTCGGGCAGCAGGAGCTCGCCGCCTCGAGCCTCGACGCGCAGTTCGAGAGCCTCGAAGACGTCGGCGCGCAGACCGAGATCGAGGCGCGGCTCGCGGCCCTCAAGGGCGGCGCGAGCGGCACCGCGCCCTCGGCGATCGAGAGGTAGGCGCTGAGCTCCGCCGACCCCAGCCCCGCCCCGCGCTGGGCGGGGGTCGACGCCGCCCGCGGGCTCGCGATCGTCGGCATGATCGCCGCGCACGTCGTTCCCCGGCCGGGCGGCCTCGGCGCGCAGGAGCTGCTCGTCGACGGACGCCCCTCGATCCTGTTCGCGCTCGTCGCGGGCGTCTCGCTCGGTCTCATGACGGGTCAGGATGCCCCTCCTGCGCTCGGCGCGCCCTCCCGTCCGGGCCTGCCGGCGCGTGCGGAGGCCCGGTGGCGCCTGCTCATCCGCGCTCTCGCGCTGCTCGCCCTCGGCCTCGGGCTGTGGCTGCTGCCGCACGGCATCGCCGTCATCCTCGACTACTACGGGGTCATGTTCCTGCTGATGATCCCGCTGCTGTTCGCCCGACGAGTGGTGCTCGCGGTCGTCGCGACGGTCGTGCTCGTCGCCGCACCGCTGCTGCGCGACGAGATCGTGACGCGGGGAGCCCCCGAGACCGGGCCGCTCGCGACGATCGTCGACTACCTGCTCACCGGCTGGTACCCGGCGCTGCTGTGGGTGCCGTTGCTGGCGGTCGGGCTGCTCGCGGCGCGCGCGGGCCTCGGCTCGGCGCGCGTGCGCGCCGCGCTCCTCGCCGGCGGGGCGACGGCGAGCGTCGCGGGCTACGGCGCCGCCGCGGTGCTTCCGGCGGCCGGGTTCGCCGAGGTCGACGCTGCGGCGCACTCGGGCACGATCGCCGAGTTGCTCGGCTCGGGAGGGCTCGCCGCTGCCGTGCTCGGGCTGTGCCTCGTGCTGCTCGACCCGCCGACCGGGCGCGCGCCCATCGGCGTGCGCATCGCGCTCGCGCCGCTGAGCGCGATGGGCCGCGTCGCCCTCAGCGTCTACGTCGGGCAGGTGCTCGTCATCGCCGCGCTCTCTCCGCTCGGCGGCGCCGGCCGCTTCGACGGGGCACTCGGCTGGGGCATCCTGATCGTCCTGCTCGTCGCGTCGACGGCGTTCGCGCTCGCCTGCCGCGCGCTGGGCCGCCGCGGCCCGCTCGAATGGCTGCTCACCCGCCTCGCCGACCTCCCCTTCGGGCCGCGCCGGGTGCGAGACTGAGCGCCATGGCAGCGCACTTCGTGGTGGTCCCCCAGTGGCAGGGCTCGGGTGCCGACCGCGCGATGCGCCTCGTCGACGGCGCGGAGGCGATCCGCGGCGACCTGCCGATGAGCGCGACGACGCTCGTCGAGGTACCCCTCGAGGCCGGCGACGCGGAGGGGACGGGCGTGCACCGCTGGAGCTCGCTGCGCATCGTGCGCGAGCGGATCGCCGACGCCCTCGCCGGCATCGAGGGCCCGGCGATCACGATCGGCGGCGACTGCGGCGTCGAGTACGCCGCGGTCGAGCGCGTCGCGCAACGGGGGCGGACGGTGCTCGTGTGGGCGGATGCCCACGCCGACCTGAACACGCCCGCCAGTTCGCCCTCGGGCGCCTTCCACGGGATGGTGCTGCGATCGATCATCGACCACGATCTCGTCGCCGCAGCCGACGTGCTGCTCGTCGGCGCGCGCGACCTCGATCCGGCCGAGGAGGACGCCGTCGCGTCGCTCGGCATCGCCATGATCGGCCCCGACTCCGTCGGCGCGGCCGTCGCCGAGCGCGCCGCGGCCGGGGCGGAACAGCTCTACGTGCACCTCGACCTCGACGTCATCGACCCGGCAGAGTTCGCGGGCGTCGGGTTCCCGACCCCCTTCGGCGCGAGCGTGAGCGATCTCGCGGCCGCGATCGCGGCCGCCCGCGCCGCCCTGCCCCTCGCGGGGGCGGGCGTCACCGAGTTCGCACCGACGAGCGCCGCGGAGGCGGCCGAGGATCTGCCGAGCATCCTGCGCCTGATCTCGGCGCTCACCCGGCCGGTCGTCGACACCGCTGACTAGAGTGTCGCGCATGCCGCAGACCCCCGCCGTCGATGGTGCCGCGCACCGCGTCAGCGTCGAGCGCGACGGCCCCCTGCTGCTCATCGGCCTGGACCGCCCGGAGAAGCGCAACGCCGCCGACCTGGCGATGCTGCAGCAGCTCGCCCTCGCCTATGGCGAGCTCGACCAGGACCCCGAGCTGCGCGCCGGCGTCGTCTTCGCCCACGGCGATCACTTCACGGGCGGGCTCGATCTCGCCGACATCGCGCCGCGCGTCGGGCCCGATGGTCTCGCGATGGTGCCCGACGGCGGCATCGACCCCTGGGGGGTTCAGGGGCCGCGGGTCCGCAAGCCGGTCGTGCTCGCCGTGCAGGGCACGTGCCTCACGCTCGGCATCGAGCTCGCGCTCGCGAGCGACATCGTCGTCGCGGCGAGCGACGCCGTCTTTGCCCAGCTCGAGGTCGCTCGGGCGATCCTGCCCTTCGGCGGGGCGACCCTGCGCTTCGCGAGCACCGCCGGCTGGGGCAACGCGATGCGCTGGATGCTCACGGGCGACCGCTTCGACGCCGTCGAGGCCGCCCGCATGGGGATCGTGCACGAGATCGTCGAGCCGGGCGAGCAGCTCGCCCGCGCCGTCGAGCTCGCTCACCGCATCGCGGTCCAGGCCCCGCTCGCGGTGCAGGCGACTCTCGCCAACGCCCGCGTCGCCGTCGAGCAGGGCCACGCGGCCGCTGCGGCGCAGCTGCAGGGCGAGCTCGTGCGACTCATGCACACCGAGGACGCCCGCATCGGCCTGGAGGCCTTCCTGCGCCGGGAGACGCCCCGATTCCTCGGACGATAGGAGCTCTCGCACCATGACCGCACCCCGCACGCTCACCACGACCGCGACGACGAGCGCGGCCCCTCTGGACGAGTACGACCTCGTCGTCATCGGAGCGGGCGCGGTCGGCGAGAACGTCGCCGACCGCGCCGCGCAGGGCGGCCTGAGCGTGCTCATCGTCGAGAGCGAGCTGGTGGGCGGCGAATGCTCCTACTGGGCCTGCATGCCCTCCAAGGCCCTCCTGCGCTCCATCGCCGCCGTCCGCGCAGCCCAGGCGGTCGGCGGAGCGCGCGAGGCCGTGACAGGTGACGTGGATGCCGCCGCCGTCCTCGCCCGCCGCGACGCGGTCGTGAGCCACTGGGACGACAGCGGGCAGGTGCGCTGGCTGGAGAGCGCCGGCATCGCCCTCGCTCGCGGGCGCGGGCGGCTGGCGGGCGCGAAGCGGGTTCTCGTGACCGGGCCCGACGGCGCCGAGCGGGTCGTGACGGCGAGGCACGCCGTCGCGATCTGCACCGGATCGGATGCGGCGATGCCGGACATCCCGGGCCTCGCCGAAGCGATGCCGTGGACGGCGCGCGAGGCGACGAGCGCGGAGCGGATCCCGGAGCGGCTCGCGATCGTCGGCGGCGGCGTCGTCGGCAGTGAGCTCGCGACCGCGTACGCCGCGCTCGGCTCGACCGTCACGCTCATCAGCCGGGGCCGACTGCTGTCGGGAACCGAGCCCTTCGCGGGCGACGCCGTCGCCGAGCGCCTGCGCGCCGACGGCGTGACGGTGCTCACGGGAGCGAGCCCGACGCGCGTGCGGCGGAATGGCGAGCGAGGCGCCGTGACGCTCGACCTCGAGGGCGACGGCGCGGCGGGCCACGAGCGGGTCGAGGCCGATGAGCTGCTGATCGCGACCGGCCGCCGACCGCGCACCGACGACCTCGGGCTCGACTCGGTCGGCCTCGAACCGGGCTCGTGGCTGGGTGTGGACGACTCGATGCGCGTCGCGGGACTCGACTGGCTGTACGCGGTCGGCGACGTCAACCACCGGGCGCTGCTGACGCACCAGGGCAAGTACCAGGCGCGCGTCGCGGGCGACGTCATCGCCGCGCGAGCCGCGGGAGGCGACGTCGACGAGGCCGCGTGGGGCGCGCATGTCGCGACAGCCGACCACGCCGCAGTGCCTCAGGTGACGTTCACGGCGCCCGAGGTCGCGAGCGTCGGCCTGACGGCCGCCGAGGCCGAGAAGCGCGGCATCGCCTCGCGCGTCGTCGACTACGAGCTCGGCCGCGTCGCCGGGGCAAGCCTGCACGCCGACGGCTATGCGGGGCGCGCGCGGCTCATCATCGACGACGCTCGCGACGTCGTCGTGGGCTTCACGGTCGTCGGCAACGATGTCGCCGAGCTCGTGCATGCCGCGACGATCGCGATCGTCGGCGAGGTCACGATCGGGCGGCTGCAGCACGCCGTGCCGTCGTACCCGACGATGAGCGAGATCTGGCTGCGACTGCTCGAGACCGACCGGGCCGCCCGCCGCGGCTGATCGCTCCCGCTCCCGGTCGAGGGGGGTGCGCCCGTCGACCGCGCGGCACCTGCTAGGAATGAGTCATGGTCGCCGCTCCGCGCACCCACCCTCGCAGGGTGGCCGGCCGCGGCGCTCGCGCGGTCGCGGCCCTCGCCCGCGTGCGCTGGCTGAGGGCGGCGGCGCTGCACCCCGTCATCGCGCGACCCGGCTACTGGTTCGCGACGGCGCTCGCGCTCGTCTGGGGGGCGGCTCTCGGCAGGCGGCGCGTCTCACGCCGAGGCGGCGTCATCGTCTGCGCGGGACTGCCCCGGTGGGCGTTCGGTCGCGGCGGCACGACGATCGGTGCCGTCTATCTCACGCGCGATGCGGTGAGCCCGCGCGTGCTCGAGCACGAGGCCGTGCACCGCGCGCAGTGGCGCCGGTACGGCCTCGCGATGATCCCGCTCTACCTCGCGGCCGGACGTGACCCGCGCGGCAACCGGTTCGAGATCGAAGCCGGACTCGAGGCGGGGGGCTACCGCTGATGCGCACGGTCGTCGTCACGGGAGCGAGCTCGGGACTCGGCGCCGCCGCGGTCGTCGAACTCGCCCGCCGCGAGTGGCAGGTGGCCGTGGTCGGCCGCGACCCCGCGAGGACCGCGGCAACCGCCGCCCGCGCCGGCGGCATCCCCTTCGTCTGCGACTTCGATCGCCTCGACGACGTGCGCTCGCTCGCCGACGACCTGCTCTCGCGGTTCCCGCGCATCGACGCGCTCGTCAACAACGCCGGCAGCATGGTCGGCCGGCGCATCGAGACCCCCGACGGCAACGAGACGACCCTGCAGCGCAACCTGCTCGCCGGCGCGCTGCTCACCGAGCTGCTGCTGCCCCGCCTGCGCGCGGGCCGGGCCGGCGGGCGCGAGCGCGGCCGCGTCGTGTTCACCTCGAGCGTGCTCAACCGGCTCGGGGCGCTGCGGCTCGACGACCTCGACTTCGCGCAGCGCCGCTACGGCGCCGGCTGGCGGGCCTACGGGGCGAGCAAGCTCGCGACGATCCTGTACGCGCGCTCGCTCGCCGAGCGCACCGGGCTCGAGAGCTACCCCTTCCACCCCGGGTACGTGCGCAGCGCCTTCGGGGCCGAATCCCGAAGCGCGCGGCTCGTGCAGGTGCTCACGGCGTCGATGCAGATCTCGCCCGAGGCCGGCGCGGCGCCCCTCGTGCACCTCGTCGACACCCCCGAGCTCGGAGTGCGCAACGGCACCTACTTCGACGGGCTCAACCCGCTCGGCGCGACCCATCCGAGTGCGGGGGACGCGCGACTGGCCGGCGCCCTGTGGCACGCCATCGCTCCGCGCATCGGGGTCGTCGCGCCCGTCGTCGAGCGCTGACGAGTCGGGCGCTGACGGCCGAGCGTCAGCGGTCGGTCACCACTGCGGCGGGTGCAGAGGCCGCGGCCGCCGGCGCTCCCACTGCGCGCCGAGCGCGAGCAGTGCGGCCTCCCCGCCCGGTCGCCCGATGAGTTGCACGCCCATGGGCAGGCCGGGGGTCGCCGAATCGGCGCCCGTGAGGCCGACGGGCAGCGTCATGGCGGGCAGTCCGCTGACGTTCACGAAGCTCGTGAAAGGCGTGTACCGCACCTGCTGATGGAAGTTGCGCTCGGCATCCTCGCCGTCGTACCAGCCGAGCGGCCGCGGCGTCAGGGCGACGGCCGGGGTGATGACGACGTCGACGCTCGCGAAGCGGCGGATGACGCGCCGTTCGAAGCCGCTCAGCCACTCGAGAGCGTCGATGAGCTCCGAGGCCGGCAGGGCGCGGCCCCGCTCGACGAGCCAGGCGGTGAGGGGCTCGAGGAGGGCGAGCTCGGCCGGTGAGTGCGCGGGGATCGCCGCGGCGCCCGCCATCCACACGGTGCGGAAGTTCGGGCCGTAGTCCGGCTCCGGGTCGAGCGCGAGCTCGTCGACGCCGTGCCCGAGGTCGGCGAACACGGCGACCGCCTCGTCGAGTGCCGCGCGCGCCTCGGGCGCGATGACGATGTCGGTCCACTCGTCCCGGGGCGATCTCGTCATGACCCCGCGCTGGAAGCGGCCCTCGCCGCGCACCGCGTGCCCGAGGAAGGGGCCGTCGTGCGGGTCGGGCGCGCGCGTGGCGAACGGCCAGGGCGCGGCCGTCACGAGCGCGTCGAGCACGAGCGCCGCGTCGGCGACGGTGCGCGCGATCGGGCCGGGCACGACGAGACCGGCGAGCCGGTCGAGCCCGCTTCCGCCGGGCAGACGCCCGCGGGACGGCTTGAGGCCGACGAGTCCGCAGGCGGCGGCGGGGATCCGGATGCTGCCGCCGCCGTCGCTCGCGGGTGCGACGGGCAGCAGCCCCACCGCGACGGCGGCGGCCGCCCCGCCGCTCGACCCGCCGGCGCCCCGCGAGAGGTCGTAGGGGTTGCGCGCCGGCGGGCTCACGAGCGACTCGGTGTACGACGCGAGCCCGAACTCGGGGGCCGCGGTCGCGCCCAGGCTGATCGCCGCGGCCGCGTCGAACTGCTCGACGAGTTCGTGCGAGGAGTCGGGCACCGCATCGGCCAGCAACCGAGAGCCGTGGCTCGTACGCTGACCCGCGCGCGGCATGAGCTCCTTGTCGGCGATCGGGATGCTCCACAGGGGCGCCGTGCGCGGGATCGAGCGCTCGACGTGCGCGGCCCGCGTGCGAGCCCGATCGGCCTCGACGACCGTGAGCGCCCCGATCGCGGGATTGAGGCTTTCGATGCGCTGCAGATAGTGCTCGACGAGCTCGCTCGGCGAGACGCGGCCGGCGTGCAGCCACTCCCACTGCTCGAGGGCGCTCAAGTGGTGGAGTTCGAACATCATCGCGAGCCTAGCGAGCGCATCCCGATATCGATTAGGCAACGAAGCGGGCCGGGAGCGCCGGGATAAGCGTCTAGGGCGGCGCTGGCTCGCCCCAGCCTGTTAGATTCGCGCCGTCCGCCCCCGCAGCCAAGGAGATCCATGTCCTCGACTCGACTGCTCGCGAGCACCGCCGCCCTCGCTCTCGTGCTCGGCCTCGCCGCGTGCGCCACCGAGCCGGAGGAACCCGCGGCCGCGCCGACCGACGGCCCGGCTCCGGTGCCGACCGCGACCGAGAGCGCGCAGCCCGAGCCCGAGCCCGAGACCTTCACGATGCCGGAGGACTGCACGACGATCCTTCCTCCTGAACGTGTCGATGCCCTCCTCGAGCAGGGCATCGCCCTCGTCGGCGGCCCCGGCACCGACATCGGCGCCACCTACCTGCCCGAGCCGACGAGGGAGGAAGCGGTCGGCGGCATCAGCTGCTTCTACGAGGACGAGGCGCGGCCCAACATCGCGACCTTCACGATCAGCGTGGCCCCGATCTCGCCCTCCACCCGCGCGCAGGTCATCACCGATCTCACCGCTCAGGGCCTCAACGAGGGGACGACCTCCTCCCGCGACGCGACCTTCTGGGTCACCGGCGACGAGAACGGGCCCGGCGCCGTTCACAACGTCGTCACGACCGACGCCTGGGTCTCGGTCATCACCACGATCGGCGGTCAGGTGTTCTACGACGAGGCGGTCGTGATCGCCGGCGAGGTCCTCGACATCGTCTACAGCTGATCCGACCAGCCCAGCACCCGGGGCCGCTCCCGGGGTCGGTCACCGCTTCTTGAGCGACTTCTGCAGCATGACGATGCCGAGCCAGCGCCCGAATTTGAACCCGACGCGGGCCATCTCGCCCGACTTGCGGAACCCGAACTGCTCGTGCAGCGCGATCGAGGCCTCGGCGCCCCTGTCGGCGATCACCGCGATGACCTCTTTGACGCCCGCCGCGCGCGACCGCTCGAGAAGCTCGCCGAGCAGAGCCCGGCCGAGACCCTTTCCCGTCGAGGCCGGGCCGAGGTAGATCGAGTTCTCGACCGTGAACCGGTATGCCGCCTTCTCCTTCCACGGGTAGACGTAGGCGAATCCGAGGATGACCCCCGAGGGCGACTCGGCGACGAGGAAGGGGTAGCCGAGCGCGCGCACCTTCGCGAACTTCGACTTGAGCACGCGCAGACTCCACGGCTTCTCGTCGAAGGTCACGGTCGAGTTCGCGACGTAGTGGTTGTAGATCTCGCGCACCCACGGCAGGTCGGCCTCGGTCGCCTCGCGGATCGCGAAGGCGAAGGGCGCCTCGGGCTCCTGGCTCCTGCGCAGGTGCGGCGGCAGCACGCGTCGCGGTTGGTACTCCTCCTCCAGCACGCGGCCAGTCTAGGCGGGCAGGCGCCAGTCGACGGGCTCGCCGCCCTGCTCGACGAGCAGCGCGTTGGCGCGCGAGAACGGCGCGGATCCGAAGAATCCGGCATGGGCCGACAGGGGGCTGGGATGCGCGCTCGCGATCACGGGGACGTCGCCGAGCAGGGGCTGCGCCGACTGCGCATCCCTCCCCCACAGCACGGCCACGAGCGGGCCGCCCCGCTGCGCCAGGGCGCGCACGGCGCAGGCGGTGACCTCCTCCCAGCCCTTTCCGCGGTGCGAGCCGGGCGCGCCGGGCCGCACCGTGAGAACGCGGTTGAGCAGCATGACCCCCTGCGCCTGCCAGGCCGACAGGTCGCCGTGCGGCGGCGGCTCGATGCCGAGGTCGTCGCGCAGCTCTCGGTAGATGTTGACGAGGCTGCGCGGCAGCGGCCGCACGTGCGCCTCGACGGCGAAGCTCAGACCGATCGGGTGGCCCGGCGTCGGGTACGGATCCTGCCCGAGCACGAGCACTCGCACCTCGGCGAGCGGCGCGGTGAAGGCCCGCAGCACGTGCTCCCCCGCCGGCAGGTATCGCCGGCCCGCCGCGGTCTCGGCGCGCAGCCAGTCGCCGAGCGCGGCGATCCGGTCGGCGACGGGTGCTAGCGCCTCGGCCCAGTCGGGCGCGACGAGCTCGGCCAGCGGGCGCGGCGACACCGTGCGGGCCCTCAGCTCTCTCGCACCCGCAGCGGCTCGCGCACGAGCTTGTGCTGCGCGGCCTGCGCGACGGGCCGCATCGTCACCTCGTCGAGGTTGACATGGCTCGGGAGCTCGATGGCGTGCACGATCGCGTCGGCGACGTCCTCCGCCAGAAGGGGATGCTCGACTCCCGCGTAGAGGGCCTCGACCTTCGCGGGGTCGCCGCCGAAGCGCGTCAAGGCGAACTCCTCCGTCCGCACCATCCCGGGCGCGATCTGCACGACCCGCAGTGGCTCGCCCGCGAGCTCGAGACGCAGGGCACCGAGCAGGCCGCGCAGCGCGAACTTCGCGGCGTTGTACCCGCCGCCGCCCTCGTACGAGACCTGACCGGCCGTGGAGGTGACGGCGACGATGTCGCCCGATCCCCGCTCGACCGCGCCCGCGCGCAGGGCGGGCAGCAGGGCGGCGATCGACCGCTGCGCGGTGAGCACGTTGATCTCGAACATGCGCGCGAGGTCGGCGGCGGACGCCGTCGCGACGGGGTCGGTGCCGATCGCTCCGCCCGCGTTCGCGACGAGGGCGTGCAGGGGGCCGTCGGCGCGCACCCGCCCGGCCAGCGCATCCACGTCGCCCTGCACGGTGAGATCGGCGACGACGACCGCGCAGCCCGTCTCGTCGGCGAGCGCCGCGAGGCGGTCGGCGCGGCGGGCGACGGCCGTGACGTGCCAGCCGCGGGAGCGCAGCAGGCGCACGGTCGCCGCTCCGATGCCCGAGCTGCCGCCCGTCACCACGGCGCGGAGGACGGTCGGGGTGGCGTCGGTCGGTGTGACGTCGGTCATGGTGCAACGGTACCGCCGCCGCTCAGCGCGCCTGCCCTAGCCTGGGCGGATGACGACGACCCCCCCGAGCACCGTGCGTCGAGAGGGCGAGAAGCCGAAGCAGCGCGTGCCGTTCTGGGACAACGCGCGCTTCGTGAGCGTCGCTCTCGTCGTGAGCGGCCACGCGATCCAGCGGCTCACCTACGACAGCGACAACGCCCTCATCGTCTACCTGTTCATCTACGCCTTCCACATGCCCGCCTTCGCGATCATCAGCGGGTACTTCTCGAAGGCAGGCCCGCCCAGCGCGCGCCAGATGCAGCGGGTGATCACCGACATCCTCGTGCCGTACGTGATCATGGAGACGATCTGGACGCTGCTGCAGTTCCTCGTCGAGGGAACGCTCACGGTCAACCCGACGAAGCCCTCGTGGACCCTGTGGTTCCTGCTCGCGCTCGGGATCTTCCGGCTGATCCTTCCCTACCTGGCGCTGCTGCGCTGGCCGCTGCTGTGGGCCGTCGTGTTCTCGGTCGGCGTCGGCTACCTGTCGAACGTCGACTCGACCTTCTCGCTCTCGCGCGCGATCGGGATCCTGCCGTTCTTCGTGCTCGGCTGGAAGCTCAAGGAGTGGGGCGTCGTCGACCGGTGGGGCGTCGTCGAACGGCAGGCCCTGCCCATGCGGCTCGCCGCGGTCGCCGTGCTCGTCGGCTGGGCGGCCGTGCTCGCGGCGTTCATCGACGGCTGGCGCGCGATGGAGCTGCGCTTCTGGTTCTTCTACGACGACTCGTATCAGGGTCTCGGCGAGGATCAGTGGTGGGCGGGAGCGGTGCGGCTGCTGCTCATCGCGCTCGCGATCCTGCTGACCGCGGCGGTGTTCGTGCTGATCCCCCGCCGCGAGACCTGGATGACCGGCCTCGGCCAGTCGACGATGTACGTGTACCTGTTGCACTCGTTCGTGCTGTGGCCGATCCGCGAGTCGGGCGTGATCGGCGGCGAGAACTCGTCGCTGACCTGGCTCGTGGGCCTGCTGTTCGCGAGCGTGGCGATCGCGGTGCTGCTTGCGAGCCCGTGGGTGCGCCGAGCGACGCGGCCGCTCATCGAGCCGAAGCCGACGTGGCTGTTCCGACCGGCGGAGGAGACGCGCACCGGCCCGCTGCGCGTCGGCCCCTCGCGCACCGACCCGACGGGGGCCCGACGCCGCTGACCGGCGTGCTCGCACGGCATCGCAGCGGTTACGGCGTGTGACCGGGGCATTGACCGGCGGATGCCCGCCTCCGTACCGTGGGCGTGCGCCGCCTCCTCCATCGATGCGGCCCGCGACCCCCCGAAAGGCCTTGAGCGATGACCGCCTACCAGTTCGAGACGCTGCAGATCCACGCCGGCGCCCAGCCCGACCCCGCGACGAATGCGCGCGCGACGCCGATCTACCGCTCGACCGCGTACGTCTTCAACGACGCCCAGCACGCGAAGAACCTCTTCGCCCTTGCGGAGTTCGGCAACATCTACACGCGCATCCAGAACCCCACCCAGGACGTCGTCGAGCAGCGCGTCGCCGCACTCGAGGGCGGCACGGCGGCGCTGCTGCTCGCCTCCGGCCAGGCCGCGACGACCTACGCCGTGCTCAACATCGCGCAGGCGGGCGACCACATCGTGTCGTCGTCGTCGATCTACGGCGGCACCTACAACCTCTTCAAGTACACGCTCGCCAAGCTCGGCATCGAGACCACGTTCGTCGAGAACCAGGACGACCCGGCGGCGTGGGCCGCTGCGGTGCGCCCCACCACCAAGCTCTTCTTCGGCGAGACGGTCGGCAATCCGAAGATCAACATCCTCGACATCGCCCGCGTCGCCGATGTCGCGCACGAGCACGGGCTGCCGCTCATCGTCGACAACACGATCGCGACCCCGTACCTCATCCGCCCCTTCGAGCACGGGGCCGACATCGTCGTGCACTCGGCGACGAAGTTCCTCGGCGGGCACGGCACCGTGCTCGGCGGCGTCATCGTCGACGGCGGCCGCTTCGCCTGGTCGGCGAACGCCGAGAAGTTCCCCGGCCTGACCGAGCCCGACCCCTCGTACCACGGTGCGAGCTACACGGGCGTTCTCGGCGACGGCATCGCCTACATCATCAAGGCGCGCGTGCAGCTGCTGCGTGACATCGGCGCCGCCGTCTCGCCCGACAACGCCTTCGCGCTCATCCAGGGAATCGAGACCCTGAGCCTGCGCGTCGAGCGCCACGTGCAGAACGCCCTCGCCGTCGCGCAGTGGCTCGACGCCCACCCCGACGTCGCGACGGTCGACTACTCGGGCCTTCCCTCGAGCCCGTGGTATGCGGCCGCGCAGAAGTACGCCCCGAAGGGCGTCGGCGCCGTGCTCTCGTTCGAGCTCAAGGGCGGCGTCGACGCCGGCCGCACGCTCGTCGACTCGGTGTCGCTGTTCAGCCACGTCGCGAACATCGGCGACGTGCGCAGCCTCATCATCCACCCCGCGTCCACGACCCACTCGCAGCTCACCCCCGAGCAGCAGCTGACGGCGGGCGTCACGCCCGGCCTCGTGCGACTCTCGGTGGGCCTCGAGAACATCGACGACATCGTCGCCGACCTCGAGTCGGGATTCGCGGCCGCGCGCGCGGTCGTCGCGGCGAACCAGGCGGCCTGACCGCCGCATCCCCCGCGCTCGTCCGGCGCCGCGCCCCCGCTGTCATATTGCGGGGGCGCGGTGCCGTCTGCGACAGAATGAAGCGGACATGGACTGGCAGACCTCAGAAGACACGGTGCCCTCGGCGTTCATCACCGAGGCGAACCGGCGCGCCCTGCGCGGCACCCCGCCGACGACGGGGGCCTGGCGCGAGGGCGACGACCCGGGCGATCGGCACTTCGCCGGTCTCGGCCCACTCGAGCTCGAGTCGGGCGCTCGCCTGCCGCACGTGCGCCTCGCCTACGAGTCGTGGGGCGAGCTGAACGCCGACGCCTCGAACGCCGTCATGGTGTGCCACGCGCTCACGGGCGACAGCCACCTGGCCGGTCGGCCTGGCCCCGGGCACCCCACCGCGGGCTGGTGGGGCGGCGTCGTGGGCCCCGGTCTCGCGATCGACACCGACCGCTGGTTCGTCATCGCGCCCAACATGCTCGGCGGCTGCCAGGGCTCGACGGGGCCGAGCTCGTTCTCGCCCGACGGCGTCGAGTGGGGCTCGCGGTTCCCGTACGTGACGATCCGCGACCAGGTCGCCGCCCAGCGCCTGCTCGCCGACCGACTCGGCATCACCCGCTTCGCCGCGGTCGTGGGCGGGTCGATGGGCGGCATGCACGCGCTCGAGTGGGCCGTCGCGCACCCCGAGCGCGTCGAGCGCGTCGCCGTGCTCGCCGCCCCGGCGGTCTCGAGCGCCGATCAGATCGCTCTCAACTCGGTGCAGCTCGAGGCCATCAGGATGGATCCGGCCTTCCGTGGCGGCGACTACTACGACGAGGAGGAGGGGCCATACCGGGGTCTCGCCCTCGCTCGCCGCATGGCGCTGCTCAACTACCGCTCGCCGCACGAGCTCAACGAGCGGTTCGAGCGCTCGTGGCAGGGCGTGCTCGACCCGCTCGGCGGTGGTGGGCGCTTCGCCGTCGAGAGCTACCTCGACTTCCACGGCAACAAGTTCACGCGCCGCTTCGATGCCAACAGCTACCTGCGCCTCGTCGAGGCGATGAACTCGCACGACGTAACCCGCGGCCGCGGCTCGCTCGACGAGACCCTCGGCGCGGTGACGGCGCGTGCCCTCGTGCTCGGCATCGACACCGACCGGCTCTTCCCCGTCGAGCAGCAGCAGGCGATCGCGGCCGCGCTGCCGACGACGATCCACGGCAGCGAGGCGCTCGTCGTCTCCTCCCCCTTCGGCCACGACGCCTTCCTCATCGAGGACGACCTCGTCGGCCCCCACCTCGCGGCTCTGCTCGCCGGCTGACGGGAGCGCGTGTGGCGCTCGCCGCCGGCCCGCGGATGGGCCAGACTGAGGGTCGGAGCGATCCCGACGTTCCGCACAGGAGAGCAATGGATCTGATCGCCAAGGAGCGCCGCGCACTGCTGCAGCGCGCCGCGCGTGCGTTCGGTCTCGGCGGCGTGATCCTCAGCGCCGTATGCCTGTCTCTGCCGGGGATCGTCGACCCCGACATCCTGCCCTCGGTGCTCATCGTGCTCGCCGGCCAGTCGGCCTCGCTCGTCATGGTCGGGCGCTCGGGCCACGTCGGCTGGGTGATCCTGACGGTCGTACTCGGCTGCGGGGCGCTCGCCCTCGCGCAACTGCCGTGGGGCGAGTCGGCGAACGTCGCCCTCGCCGTGTCGCTCGCTCCCCTCGGAGCAGCGGGTCTCGGCGCCGTCGGCATGGTGCTGAGCGACAGCACCGGGCGGTGGATCCTGTGGGCGCTCGGATCGCTCGGCTCGAGCGTGCTCGTCGCGAGCGCCGGGCCCACGCGCGACCTCGTCTCGGTCGCCGCGATCGCCACGCTCGCCGGCTGGGTCATCACCCTCATCGCCGGAATCTGGGTGACAGCGGGCGTGCAGCGCGCGATGCGTCGCATCGAGCAGATCGGGCTCTCGCACCAGGCAGAGCGGCACGCGAGCGAGCTCGAGGCGCAGCGCCGCCAGGGTGCGCGCCTGCTGCACGACACCGTCCTCGCGACGCTCACGCTGCTCGCCCACTCGGGCGTCGGGGTGAGCGAGGATGCACTGCGCCAGCAGGCCGAGGAGGACGCCCGGCTGCTGCGCCAGCTGCGGCTCGGCTCGACGCCCATGCCGCGCTTCTCGGGCTCCTACAGCCTCGAGCCCGTCGGAGAGACGACGCTCGGCACCACTCTCGAGTCGGTCAAGCAGCGGTTCCTGCGCATGGGGCTCACCGTGCGCTGGCACGGCACCGGCCACGTGCTGCTGCCCAACGACGTGCTCGACGCCTTCCTCCTCGCGCTCGCCGAGTGCCTCGAGAACGTGCGGCGCCACGCCGGCGTCGAGGAGGCGGACGTGACGATCACCGAGAACGACGACATCGTGCGCGCGGTCGTCACCGACGCCGGAGTCGGCTTCTCGCCCGAGTCGATCGGCGCCGACCGGCTCGGGTTCGCCGAATCGGTCGTCGCCCGCCTCGGCAACGTCGGCGGCAACGCGCGCGTCTTCTCGACCCCGGGTGCCGGCACGACCGTGATGCTGGAGGTGCCACGCCGATGAACCCGACCGGCTCCACCCTCCCGGACCCGCGGTACACCCCGCCGGAGGAGACGACGCTCGGCGGCAGCATCCGCCGCGCCGGCGCGCGCTCCTCCGTGCGCCGCGGCGCTGTCACCTCCACGCACGCCTCCGCTCTCGGCTCGGGGTTCCTCGGCATCGGAGTCGCGATCATCGCCGCACTGCAGTCGATGGTCGGCGTCGGCCTGTTCTTCCTCCGCGCCGAGGAGTACCCCTCGCTGCTGCCGGGCCTCGGCGCCTGGCTGCTGCTGCTCGTGACCTTCCTCGGCCTCATCGTGACGATCTCGGCCACCGGCGAGCGACTGCCCGACTGGCTCTACGGCTTCTTCCTCGCCGCGCTCGCCGCCGTCGTCTGGCTCGACTTCATGGCGATCGCGCCGCTCGGCGACATCGGCCGATACGCGACGGCCTCGGTCAGCGCGGGCTTCGTGCTCCTCATCGTCGTGACGCTGCGCGCCGGGTGGGAGGTTCTCGTCGCGACGGGCGCCCTGGGCCTGGCCTTCCTCGTCGCGATCATCCTCACGACGCCGCTCACCCCGGTCACGATCCCGAGCCAGCTCGTCACGGTCGCGCTCGCGGTCGCCCCCGGCGTGACGGCCGTGATGCTCGTCGCGGGATTCGAGCAGATGCTCAAGCGCGAGCTCGACCGCGTGCTCGTGCAGTCGACCGTCACCGCGCCACGACTCGCCGTCGGCATGCTCGCCTCGGAGGAGCTCGCGCGCCTCGACCTCGCCGCGGAGGAGCTGCTCGACGCCGTCGCGATCGGCGGGGCCCCGCTGCCGCTGCCGCCCGAGCTGTCGTCGCGCGCAGCGACCCTCGCCACCGAGCTGCGCCTGCACCTGCTCGAGGGCCGGCGCGAGACCTGGCTCTTCCACGCCGTCGCCGAGTCGGAGCAGCTGGGCCGGCGCGTCACCATCAGCGATCCCGGAACGCTCGCGGGCCTGCTCGACGACGGGCAGCGCGACGCGCTCCTGGCCGCTCTGTGGATGCTCGGGGCCGATCCGCTCGGATCCGCGCCCGCCGAGGCGGTCACCGTCGAGCTCGGTCCGATGACGACCGGTCGCGTCGACGAGGACGGCCGCACGATCATCCCGATCCACCTCGAGGTGACGGGCCTGCGACGCAATCGCGTCGACCCCGGAGTGTGGGAGGCCCTCGACCGGGTCGGCAGGTACAGTGACAGCACAGGATCGGGCGTGGTGCGCATCGAGATCGACTGCCCTGTCGAGAACCCGGTCGACGCGGCACGAGTCAGCTAGAGAGTCGGAGGACCCGAGAAATGGCTTCAGCCACGAGCGCCCCCATCCGTCTGGCACTGGTCGACGACCACCGGATGCTCCTCGGTGCTCTCACCGAGTGGATCCGGCAGGCCGCCGACGACATCCACATGGTCGCCGCGGTCGCGAGCTGGCCCGAGCTGCTCGCCCACCCCGAGTTCCCCGTCGAGGTCGTGCTGCTCGACCTCGACCTCAAAGACAACATCCCCGTCTCGCTCAAGATCCAGACGCTGCGCGCGACGGGCGTCGCGGTCGTGCTCATGAGCACCTACTCCGAGCCCAACGTCGTGCGCGAGGCGCTCAACGCCGGCGCGCTCGGCTACCTCGTGAAGAGCGAGGACGCCGGAATGATCGTCGAGGCGATCCGCGCCGCGCGGGTCGGCGAGTCGTTCATCTCCGCCGAACTCGACCTCGCCCTCAACGCCGCCGACGTCGGCGGTTCGCCGCGGCTCAGCGCCCAGGAGCGCCGCGTCATGGCCCTGTACGGCGCCGGCGAGCCGGTCAAGGCCGTCGCCTATCAGCTCGGCATCTCGGAGGAGACCGCCAAGAGCTACCTCAAGCGCATCCGCGAGAAGTACCGCATCGCCGGCATCGACGTGGGCACCAAGGTGGGGCTGCGCAAGCAGGCGATCACCGACGGGATCCTCGTCGACGCTCCCGGCACCTTCAGCAACTAGGCCGAGACGGGCGAGAACGCCGGCTCGAGCGCGCGGCGGCGCTGCACGACGACGCTGAGCACGGCGAGACCGACGCCGCCGATGGCGAGCGCCAGGCCCACCCACGCGGGTGCGAGGTAGCCCGAACCGGCGGCCACGACGAGGCCGCCGAGGTACGCGCCGCTCGCGTTGCCGAGATTGAGGGCCGAGTGGTTGAGGGCCGCGGCGAGCGTCTGCGACCGGCCCGCGACATCCATCAGCCGGGTCTGGATGATCGGGCTGATCGCCGCGGCCGTGAAGCCGACGAGGAAGGTGCCGAAGAAGAGGCCCACGGCGAGTCCGCCGGCGAGGCCGAGCAGCACGAGCGAGCCGATGAGACCCGCGAAGCCGACGAAGATCGCGCGCTCGGCTCCGTGGTCGGCGAGTCGACCGCCGACGAGGTTGCCGATCGTCATCGCCACGCCCGTGGTGATGAGGATGACCGGCACGAGCTGCTCGCCGAGGCCGACGACCTCGGTCACCATGGGCGCGATGTAGGTGTACATGGCGAAGAAGCCGCCGAAGCCGACCGCGCCGACGGCGAGGGCGATCCAGACCTGGATGCGGCCGAAGGCGCTCAGCTCGGAGCGGATCGTCGAGCTCGCGTCGCCCGGCTGCCAGGGCACGAGCGCCCGCACGGCGATCACCGTCGCGGCGAAGAGCGCCGCGACGAGCAGGTAGGCGGGCCGCCAGCCGGCGTTCTGGCCCACCCAGGTGATCGCGGGCACGCCGACGACCGTCGCGACGGTGAGGCCCGAGAGCACGAGGGCGACGCCCTGGCCGCGCTTGCCCGGGCCCATGAGGTCGGCGGCGACGAGCGCCGCCACGCCGAAGTATGCGCCGTGCGGCAGGGCCGCGACGAAGCGCGCCACGAGCACCGACTCGAAGCTCGGCAGCATCGCCGAAGCGAGCGTCGCGATCGTGAAGGCCGAGGCGAGCCAGAGCAGCAGGGTGCGCCGCGGCAGTCGGGCGGCGAAGGCCGCGATCGTCGGAGCCCCGACCACGACGCCGAGCGCGTAGGCGGTGATGAGCCAGCCCGCTTGGGCGATCGCCTGCTCCTGGCTCGCGGCGTAGAGGCCGGGCAGCAGATCGCGCGCGAGGTCGGGCAGAAGCCCCATGGCGACGAACTCGGTCGAGCCGATGCCGAACCCGCCGAGCGACAGCGCGAGGAGCGCCGCGATCACGCGGCGACGGCTCAGCGGATGCCCGTGGCGGTCGCGCGGGACGAACGGGTCGGGCGCGGCGTCGGGCCCGATCACGGGCACGGGGGCGGTGGGGAAGCTCACGGCACCTCTTCGAGGATCGGGGATGCGGACACTCTATCGAAACGATTCGACCGGCTCGGCCATTCCCCGCCGCGGGTTCAGCCCCCGAACACCC
>SCPB01000010.1 GCA_005502445.1 Microbacteriaceae bacterium X2B | reverse complement strand
GCCCGTGACGCCGCCGCCTCCGGTCGCGGCTCCGGGTCCGGTCGCCCCGCCTGCGCCGCCGCCCTTCTCCGCTCCGCTGATGGATGCGCCGCCGCCGAGCGCGGCGAGCTCGTTCGCGGCGCAGCCCGAGCCGGGCATCCGCGCATCGGCCGTCGAGCCGGTCGTTCCCCTGCCGTCGAACCACAGCCACGCGGAGTGGGGCGACTCGGAGTGGAACGAGCCCTCGAGCGCCGACGTCGCAGCCGCGGCGACCGCGAAGCCGCACGCGCCCAAGGGCGACGCCGAGCTGCTCGCGGCTCTGCACGAACTCGTCGAGACCCGTGGCTCCGACCTGCACGTGTCGAAGAACGCGCCGCCCATGGTGCGCATCGACGGCACGCTGCGGCCGATCAAGGGGTCGGGCGTCTGGGACGCCGATCGTGTCGGGCGCGCCCTGTACTCGATCGTGACGCCCGCGCAACTGGCGCAGTTCGAGGAGAAGCAGGAGCTCGATTTCGCGTACCCGCTCACCGAGGAGTCGCGCTTCCGCGTCAACTTCTACCGGCAGCGCGGCACGATCGGCGCGGCGTTCCGGCTCATCCCGACCGAGATCAAGAAGCTCACCGACCTCGGCGTGCCCGAGGTCGTCGGTCGCTTCTCAACCCTGCCGCGCGGTCTCGTGCTCGTGACGGGGCCCACCGGCTCGGGCAAGTCGACGACCCTCGCCGCGCTCATCGACCTCGTCAACGAGACCCGGGCCGACCACATCATGACGGTCGAAGACCCCATCGAGTTCGTGCACAAGAACAAGAAGTCGCTCGTCAACCAGCGCGAGGTCGGTGCCGACACGCAGTCGTTCCAGAACGCGCTGAAGCACGTGCTGCGGCAGGACCCCGACGTCATCCTCATCGGCGAGCTGCGCGACCTCGAGACCATCTCGACAGCGCTGACCGCCGCCGAGACCGGCCACCTCGTCTTCGCGACCCTCCACACGCAAGACGCGGGGCAGACGATCGACCGCATCATCGACGTGTTCCCGCCGTTCCAGCAGGGCCAGGTGCGGCAGCAGCTCGCCGCGACGCTGCAGGGCGTCGTCTGCCAGACGCTCGTCAAGCGAGCCAGCGGTTCGGGCCGAGCTGTCGCGACCGAGGTGCTCGTCGCCACGCCCGCGATCGCGAACCTCATCCGCGAGGGCAAGACCTACCAGATCGGCTCGGCCATGCAGGCCGGTCGCGGGTCGGGCATGCACACGATGGATCAGCACCTCGCCGAGCTCGTCAACGCCGGCACGATCTCGATCACGGCGGCGAAGGAGAAAGCGCACGATCACGACACCCTGCAGCGCCTCATCACGCGCCAGGACGGCGCGGCGTTCGACCCCGCCGCCGACTATGACCACATGCAGGCTGCGGGAGGCCACTGATGACCGCGTCGGGCGTGCTGACGTTCAGCTATCGCGGCAAGGATGCCTCGGGCAAGAAGGTCTCGGGAGTGGTCGACGGTGCATCGGAGGCCGCCGCCACGATGCGCCTGCGCTCGATGGGAATCCAGCCCGAGACCGTGCGCGCCGCGGGCACGGGACTGAACAAGGACATCGATCTCGGCGGGCTCTTCACGAAGAAGGTCGGCCTGAAGGACCTCGCGGTCATGAGCCGGCAGCTCGCGACGATGATCTCGGCGGGTCTCGCGCTCATGCGGGCGCTCGCGATCCTCGCCGAGCAGAGCGAGAACCCGAGGCTGCGCGAGACGCTCGATCAGGTGCGCAAGGATGTCGAATCCGGCCTCTCGCTCTCCGACGCGATCGCGAAGCACGAACTGATCTTCCCGCCGCTGTTCATCAACCTCGTGCGGGCCGGTGAGACGGGCGGCTTCCTGGAGAGCTCGCTGCAATCCGTCGCGGAGAACTACGAGAAGGAGGTGAAGCTGCGCGGCACGATCAAGTCGGCGCTCACCTACCCCGTGGTCGTTCTCATCATGGCGATCCTCGGCATGATCGGCATGATCGTGTTCATCGTGCCGGTGTTCAAGAACATGTTCGAGGGGCTCGGCGGCGAATTGCCACTTCCGACGCAATTCCTCGTTGTCCTGTCGGAAAGCGCGGTGTTCTGGCTGCCGATACTCATTATCGGAGTGATCGCCTTCTCCATCTGGTGGGGAAAGAACAAGCACAAGCCGGAAGTCCGCAACGTCGTCGACCCGCTCAAGCTCAAGGCTCCCGTGTTCGGTCAACTCGCCACGAAGATCGCCATCGCCCGGTTCACGCGCAATTTCGGAACGATGATGCGATCGGGCGTGCCGATCCTCCAGGCCCTCTCGATCGTGGGAGCGACATCGGGCAACTACGTCATCGAGAAGGCCCTGGTGAACGTGCAGGAGAGCGTTCGGCAGGGGCGCTCGATCGCCGCGCCGCTCGCCGACGAGCCCGTCTTCCCGTCGATGGTCACGCAGATGATCTCGGTCGGCGAGGACTCCGGTTCTCTGGAGACCATGCTGGAGAAGATCTCCGACTTCTACGACGCCGAGGTCGAGTCGACGACCGAGCAGCTGACCGCGCTCATCGAGCCGCTCATGATCGCCTTCATGGGCGTCCTGCTGGGCGGCATGATCGTCGCGCTCTATCTGCCGGTCTTCAATATCTTCACGCTCATCAAATAGCTGCTCTTCCACAGCGCGTACCCCCGTACGCGGCACCCCCCTACTGGGGAGTTACGAACGGAGTGTCGGATTGACACAGTTGCCGCAGGGGGCAGTTTCATTGGGGGCCGCCTGTCACTCAGTTCACCTGAACAGGAATGGAAGAAATCACATGATCACCAAGCTTCACGACCAGGTCGCGGAGATCCGCGCTCGCCGCGACGAGGGCGAGAAGGGCTTCACGCTCATCGAGCTCCTCGTCGTCGTCATCATCATCGGCATCCTCGCCGCGATCGCCATCCCGGTGTTCCTCGGTCAGCAGGAGCAGGCGCGCATGAGCGCCGTCGAATCGGCTCTCACCAACGCCAAGACCGAGCTGGTCGCCGCTCTCGTCTCGTCGACGAACGGCACGGTGCCGGCCGCGACGATCAGCACCATCGAGGGCAACTACACGCAGGACGGCGTCACGGTCGCGGTCACCCGGATCGACTCCACTGGCTTCTGCATCAACGGCAGCCACGCCGCATCGACCGCTGTGCGATCGGTCACGGATGTCGGCGGCGTCAAGGACACCGCCTGCGTCTAGCCGGAACGCTCACTCGTGAGCGCTGTGGGGCACTGGGGGAATCCCGGTGCCCCACACTCGACTGCTCTATCAATAAACATCTCGAGGGGGCTTGGCAAATGACCAGCGACGCGCGGCGACGCGACCGCAGGAATAACGACGCTGGCTTCGGCCTCGTCGAGATCGTCGTCTCGATGTTCCTCCTCGCTCTGCTCGCGGTCGCATTCCTGCCGCTCCTCATCGAGTCGCTGCGCGTCAGCGTGACGAACTCCAAAGTGGCCACGGCCAACCAGATCCTCAGCGAGCAGCTCGATGCGATCGCGCTCGTCGCCCGCACCTGCGCCGCGTTCGACGCCTTCGACAGTGCGCCGATCGCGACCATCACCGACGCGCGAGGCACCGTCTACCAGGCCGCCCGCGCCGTAACCGGCTGCCCGCCAGCGGCATACCCGGCTCCCGTGACGATCACGCTCACCGTGTCGATCGTCGGCGATGCGAGCATCGGCGCGAAGGCCACGACCACCGCGATCGTCGAGCGAGTCAACTGATGCGCGACCACGAGCACCCGACCCAGGCACGCGATGACGAGGGCATCACGCTCGTCGAACTCCTCATCTACATCTTCCTCGCCGTCATCGTGCTCACCATCGTGGGGTCCATCCTCATCAACTCGTTCCGGGCCGAGAGTCAAGTCCGCGACGCTGCCGAGTCGGCCGACTCGGCGCAACTCATCGCTGAATCGCTCGGTCGTGGCATCCGCAATGCGAGCGCCATCGACATCTCCGCCCCGGCGACTGACAGCCTTCTCGTGCGTACGCGTTCGATCGATGCGAGTGCAGGGGGTGCTTGGTACTGCCACGCGTGGATCTGGAGCGGTGATGAGTTGCGCACGACCCGTTCCGCCTCCGCGATAAGCTCCGCGCCGGATTCGGCAACGGTCGCCGGGTGGACGCTTCTCGCAACCGATGTCGAGCAAGTGGGCGGGGCCCCGCTCTTCACTCTCGGGGCCGATGAGCGCTCCGTCGACGTTCGACTCACGGTGGGTGTCGGTATCGGCGTCCCTGTTCTGATCGACTCGGTGATGGTCGCCCAACAGCCCATCCCCGCCACTGGGAAGGTGACAGCACCATGCTTCTGAGCCGTGTCAACAGGTTGCGCGCCGACGATCGAGGCAGCGCTCTGATCGCCGTGCTCGCTCTCGCCGCCGTGACGGGAGTCATCGCGGTGACTGTAGGTACTGTGTCGGTCAACAGTCTGCGGTTCAGCAACGACGTCTCGGCAGGCGTCGAGGCGCGCGCGGCAGCGGAGGCGGGCATTGTGCGTGCTGAGCTCGCGCTCCGCACCGAGACAGGGTGCGCCGCCGCTAACGGCGTTTTCACGTCGACCGTCGCGCCCGAGTATCGGGTCGTCGTCTCGTACGACAACGGTTCGGGGTGGGTGAACGGGTGCCCGCTCATCGACGCGACGCAGGTGCGGTTCTTGTCGACCGGATACGCGAATCGAACCACCTTCGCTGGTTCAAGTGCGGAGAATGGCCGCGTCGTCGAAGCCGTGTACCAGTACATCCCCGAGTACGTCGAAGTGCCCGAGGTCGACCCGGCCGTCTACGCGTACACGATCGACGGAGTGCTCAAGAACTTCGTGCTCGACTCCGCCGACATCACCATCGCCGCCGACCTCCAGATCAAGACCGGCAACTTCGTGTGCTCGAACAATGCTCAGGTAGCAGGGGACGTGATCCTCGCCGATGGCTACGCCGACCTGACGTCGTGCACGATCAATGGCGATCTTCACGTGGCCAAATACGCCTCGATCAAGAGCGGCAGTGTCGTCAGGGACGATGCGATTGCGGTCGGCTCCGGTGTCGCCTCGACCGTGGACGTCGTCAAGGTCTCCGCCGGCAGCACCGTCAGGGGCAGCATCTTCGCCGGCGGCAATGTGAGCGTGCTCAGCAGCTCGGCATCGCTCGTCAAGGGCAACATCACGGCGCACCGCGACACGAGCACCAAGGTCGTGGTCGCCACCGGCTCGACCGTCGAGGGGAACGTGCTCAGCTCGGGCACCATCCAGCGCAACGGCACGATCCTCGGCACCCAATCGACGGGCGTCGTCGGCCTCAGCGCACCCCTGGCGCCGCGCGTGCCCGATTGGACGGACATCCCGTGGGCGGTCTCGACGCAAGCGCAATTCGAAGCGACCACGTGGTACCAGCAGGGGTTCACGAACCGGGTCGTCTGGAGCGGCGACTGCACCATGGGCTCGCTCGACCCGCGCTGGTCGGCGCTGCAGACGTACACGACGCCGACCGTGATCGACGCGACGGCCTGCACGGGCGGCGTCAAGACGCTCAACAACCTCAGCCCCGACTTGGGGCTCAAGACCGACATCGTCTTCTTCGCCGACAGCTTCACGTTCGAGAAGCTCTACATGTCTTCGTCGAACGTGTCGGTGCCCCGCGACCTCTACTTCATCGTTCCCGACAACACCGCGAACGCGCTGCCGACGTGCACGGGCGAATCTGGCAACATCTACCTGACGACCGAGGCCAACATCACGGCGAGCGTCTCAGCTTTCGTGTACACGCCGTGCGAGATCCTCTCCGATCGTGACGGCTGGCGCGGTCAGCTCTACGGCGGCCAGGTCGACTTCAATCAGCAGGCGCAGATGACCTACGTCCCGACCTCGCCCCCGGGCATCGACCTCTCGGCGAGCCTGCCGCCGATCCTCGTGCTCGACGACGCCTTCCTCGGCGAGCGCCTGAGCATCCGCGAGGTCGCCGCCGGTGGGTGACGCGGCGGCGGCGCTGCTGATGGGGGGATCAGCAGTGCTCGGCGCCCTCGTCGGTTCCTTCCTCAACGTCGTCATCCACCGCGTACCCGCGGGGATGTCGGTCGTGCGCCCGCCGAGTGCCTGCCCGGGCTGCGGCGATCGCATCAGGCCATACGACAACATCCCGGTCCTCTCGTGGATGATCCTGCGAGGGCGATGCCGCGATTGCGGCGAGTCGATCTCGGTGCGGTACCCGATCGTCGAAGCCGTCACCGCTCTCGCCTTCTTCTCCATCACCGGGTGGATGCTGAGCCCTCTCAGCCCGGCAGGCGACATCGTCACCGCTGCCGGGTCGGTCGGTCTTCTTGCCGGGGGTCTGCTGCTCGCCGCCCACCTCTGGCTCGGTGCGGCGAGCATCGCTCTGACGGCGATCGACCTCGAGACTCACCGATTGCCCAACGCGATCGTCTACCCGGGCTACGTCGTCGCTGCCGCCGGGCTCGGTGTGCCCGCGCTGCTCGCCGGCGACCTCGAGCGACTCGGAATCGCGGCGGCGGGCGCCGGAATCCTCTTCGCCGCCTACCTGATCATGTGGCTCGCATGGCCCGGTGGCATGGGCATGGGTGACGTCAAACTCGCGGGCGTGCTCGGGGCCTTCCTCGGCTTCGCGGGCTGGGGCGCGCTCGCGGTCGGAGCCTTCGCGGCCTTCGTGCTCGGCGGACTCGTCAGCATCGCCCTGCTGCTCGCCAAGCGCGTCTCGCGCAAGGGCGGCATCCCGTTCGGGCCGTGGATGATCGCGGGTGCGTGGGTGGGACTCGTTTTGGGGGCATCCATCGCCGCCGCATATCTGTCATTGTTCGGCATAGCACAGGTCTAGGGGGGCATGAGCATGAGCAGTCACATCGTCGGGGTCGACATCGGTCAGACCGCGATCCGCGCTGTCGAGGCGAGGTCCGTGCGCAACGGCCCGATCGAGGTGCGCGCCTACCAGGAAGCCGCGCTGCCCGACGGAGCCGTGCGCGGGGGCGAGATCGTCGAGCCGACCGCGGTCGCGACGATCCTCAAGAAGATGTGGGTCGACGGCAAGTTCGGCACGAAGGACGTCATCCTCGGCATGGGCGACCAGAAGGTCGTCGCGCGCGATCTCGTGATGCCGAATCTCTCGCAAGGCGAAATTCGCGACCTCCTGCCGCTCCGGGTGCAAGAGCTCATCCCGATGCCGGTCGCCGAAGCGATCATCGACTTCTATCCGATCGCCGAGGCGGCGTCCACCGACGAAGGCCCTGCGGTGCGGGGGCTCCTCGTCGCGGCATACGCCGACGCCGTCGCCAACAACGTCGCGGCGGTCAAGAGAGCGGGGCTGCAGGTGGTCGACGTCGACTTCGTGCCCTTCGCCCTGCAGCGCGCCGTCGGCTCCACCGGGGAGGGCGTCAGCGCGATCGTCGACGTCGGCGCCACGACGACCAACGTCGTGGTCTCCGCGCACGGCGTGCCCGACTTCGTCCGCATCATCCCCGCGGGCAGCGACGATGCGACCCGCGCGCTCGTCACGCAGCTCGAGGTGCCGAGAGATCAGGCGGAGAGGCTCAAGGTCGCCCAGGGCCTGCACCCCGAGATCGTGCCGCCGAACGACGCGAAGAGCGCGGGCATCATCCTCGACGTCACGCGCGAGCTCATGACGAGCATCATCAACACGCTGCGGTACTACTCGTCCACCCACGACAACGCCCGCGTCGAGTCGCTCGTCCTGACCGGGAACGGCGCGCGCCTGCGCGGCCTGCCCGCCGCGCTCGCGCAGTCCACGGGGATCGCTCTCGTGGCGCCCGCCCCCTTCGCGCGAGTAAGGCTGCCGCGCACGCTCGCCTCGTTCGGGGTCTCGGAGGCGCTTCGCGCCGGAACGGCCATCGGCCTCGCGATGGGAGCACGCGCATGAGCAAGCAGCCACTGGAGACCGTGCAGCTCGGCGGGTTCCCGCGAGTCGATCTGCTGCCACCGGCGACGCGCGATGCGATCCGCCGCCGTCCGATCGTCCGTCGACTCGTGATCGCCGTGATCGGGGTCGCCCTGATCGTCGGCGTCGCCGTCGCCGGCGCCTCGGTTCTCGCCTTCGCGGCGAACGCCCTGCTCGCCGCCGAGCGAGACCGTTCCGAACTGCTTCTCGCTCAGCAGCTCGAATTCGCCGAAGCCCGGTCGATCGCCTCCGCTCTCGACGAGAGCGAAGCGGCGCGGCAGGTCGCAACGAGCGCCGAAGTGGACTGGGAAGCCCTTCTCGCCGAGATCAAGGCGACCCTTCCCGCCGGCGTGCAGCTCATCTCGGTCGACGGGACGATCACCTCGAGCGGTGCCGTCGGAGCAGGTGGAGCCGAGGGCGACGCGACGACGGAGCCCGAACCGTTGCGGCAGGACTCGATCGGGAGCTTCCGCATCAATGCGACGAGCCCCACCGTGCCCGACGTACAGGCGTGGCTCAACGACCTCGAGAGCGTGACCGGGTTCGCGGGCATCGCCCCGCCCGTCTCGGTCGTCGGCAGCGAGGGGGCCAGCTACACGGTCACGATCGAGGTGCTCCTGAACGACGAGGCCTTCCTCGGTCGATACGCGCCCGAGGCCGACGAGTCCGCACCCGACGAATCCACGACCGAGGAAGAGGGGGAGTAGACCATGTCGATCCTGCGACTGTGGGTGATCGGGTCGGTCTTCGTCGCGATCCTCATCCTCGCCCTGGGCTGGTTCCTCGGCGTCCAGCCGAGACTCGCAGAAGCCGGCGCCTCCGAGCTCGAGCGGCGGAACGTCGCAGAGACCAACGCCGCCTACGAGGCGACGCTCGTCGAGCTGCGCGAGCTCTCCGCGAACCTGCCTGCTCTGCAGAGGGATCTCGACGCGATCCGTGTCGAGATCCCCGAGGCGCCGGAGCTGTCGACCCTGCTCGGCCAGCTCAACGAGATCGCGGTCGCCGCGGGCGTGTCGATCAACGAGGTGACGGCGAACACGCCGCAGCTCGTCGAGCCCGCCCTCCTCGAACCGCTCGGCGTCACCGACCTCGTCGCGATCCCCGTGCAGATCAGCGCGCTCGGGTCGACCGAGGGGCTGAGCGCCTTCCTGCGCAACGCCCAGTTCGGGCCTCGACTGATGTTCGTGTCGACCTTCACCACCTCCGACGACGCCGAGAGCGGCCGCGTGTCTCTCACCGGCTTCATCTTCGTGCTGCCGGAGGAGGGGGCGGTGCTCCCCTCTGTCGAGGAAGGCGCCGTCGAGGGGGCCGACCCTGCAGGAACGTCGACTCCCACGCCGACGCCGTAGCGTGGGAGGATCGGGCTGACGACGAAAGGCCGATCATGAGCGAGAACGACCGCACGCCCGACGACGCGCCCGATGAGCCGACCGTCACGACGCCGAGCGACGAGAACTCGATGGCGGTCGAACCCGTCGCCGAACCGCCCTCGGAGGCGGGGCCCGAGCTTGACGAGGGCTCCGAAGCCGAGCGCGCCGTCGCCGCCCAGCCCGAGCCGCAGGTCGTCTACGTGCCGACCCCGCTGCCACCGAAGAAGAAGGGTGCGCGCGGGGTCGGCGTCGTCGTCGCCTTGGTCGGCTCGGCGCTCTTCACCGTCGTCTACGCGCTCCTGGCCGTGATCTTCATCGGCATCGGCGGCCCCGCCTCGCTCGCCGAGCGATTCTCGGTGTTCGCGGCGACGCCTAGCTTCTGGATGCCCGTCGTCGCCTTCCTGGTCGGGTATGTCCTGCTCGTGCTGGTCATCAATCGCGCGGGGTGGTGGGCGCACG
Organism: Microbacteriaceae bacterium X2B; assembly: GCA_005502445.1. Lineage (GTDB taxonomy): Bacteria > Actinomycetota > Actinomycetes > Actinomycetales > Microbacteriaceae > Microcella. The sequence goes on along the minus strand of SCPB01000010.1, from coordinate 51,056 downwards.
TTCTGGGCGGATTCCTCGTCGCCCTGCTCGTGTACGTCGTCTTCCTGCTCTCGACGGTGCTCAGCGCCGGCGCGGTCGGCGCGCCGGCCGAGCAGGTGCAGCAGCTGCTGCGGCTGCAGCTGACGAACCCGCTCGGCTGGGCGGCGGCGATCGCCGCGCGCGAGGTGCCGATCTGGGTCGGCGGCCTCGTTGCACGCCGCGGGCGCACGGTCAAGACCCGCAATGCCGAGGCCCACGAGGCCTACGAGCGCGAGCTCGCCGAGCTGCGCGCGCGCAGCGGCGCCCCCGCCGTTTGACCCCTGCCCGCGGCCGGTCTATTCTTGATCGCGTGTGTGCATTCGCGCGCGCTTGTGCTGTGCCGCGAGAGCGGCGCCGCGAGCGCGGGTGGGAGCATCCGCTCGAGGGTCACTGAATGAGGTCGCGACGCGACCTCCGCACACCCCCACGGCATATCCGCCACCGGCCGCCGCGCCGCCGTCGGATTTCGCGTGAGCCCGTCGCCGCTTCGGCGCGACGGGGATGACCAAACCGCAACCGCTGTCACCGTGCAGCATTTCCAAGGAGCAACTTTGCCCACCATTCAGCAGCTGGTCCGCAAGGGTCGCACGCCGAAGGTCGTCAAGACCAAGGCGCCCGCCCTGAAGGCCAATCCGCAGCAGCGCGGCGTGTGCACTCGCGTATACACGACCACGCCCAAGAAGCCGAACTCCGCCCTCCGCAAGGTGGCTCGCGTGAAGCTCTCGAACGGCACCGAGGTCACCGCCTACATCCCCGGCGAGGGCCACAACCTGCAGGAGCACTCGATGGTGCTCGTCCGCGGCGGTCGTGTGAAAGACCTCCCCGGCGTTCGCTACAAGATCGTGCGCGGCGCGCTCGACACCCAGGCGGTCAAGAACCGGAAGCAAGCGCGCAGCCGCTACGGAGCGAAGATGGACAAGAAGTAATGCCTCGTAAAGGACCGGCGCCCAAGCGCCCCGTCGTCGCAGACCCCGTCTACGGCGCCCCGATCGTCAGCCAGCTCGTCAACAAGATCCTGCTCGACGGCAAGAAGGGCCTCGCCGAGCGCATCGTCTACGGCGCGCTCGAGGGCGTCGCCGCCAAGAACGGCCAGGATGCCGTGGTCACCCTGAAGAAGGCGCTCGACAATGTGCGCCCCACGCTCGAGGTCCGCTCGCGCCGCGTCGGCGGCTCGACCTACCAGGTGCCCGTCGAGGTCAAGCCGCACCGCGCGAACACGCTCGCGCTGCGCTGGCTGACCAGCTACGCCAAGGCTCGTCGCGAGAAGACGATGACCGAGCGCCTCATGAACGAGATCCTCGACGCCTCGAACGGCCTCGGTGCCGCGGTGAAGCGACGTGAGGACACGCACAAGATGGCCGAGAGCAACAAGGCGTTCGCTCACTACCGCTGGTAGTGAGCGAACGCCCGGGCTGAGCGCGCAGCGGGGCCATTTCTGGCCCCGCTGCGAAGCCCGGGTGGAGGCCCGTCCCGGGCCGACACGATCTAAAGCCATCACATTGACGAAAAACCGAACGTAAGGAACCCCCTGTGGCACAGGACGTGCTCACCGACCTGAACAAGGTCCGCAACATCGGCATCATGGCGCACATCGATGCCGGCAAGACCACCACGACCGAGCGCATCCTGTTCTACACGGGCATCACGCACAAGATCGGCGAAGTGCACGACGGCGCCGCGACGATGGACTGGATGGCGCAGGAGCAGGAGCGCGGCATCACCATCACGTCCGCCGCGACGACGTGCTTCTGGAACAAGCACCAGATCAACATCATCGACACCCCCGGCCACGTCGACTTCACCGTCGAGGTCGAGCGCTCGCTGCGCGTGCTCGACGGCGCGGTCGCCGTCTTCGACGGCAAGGAGGGCGTCGAGCCCCAGTCCGAGACCGTCTGGCGTCAGGCCGACAAGTACGACGTGCCGCGCATCTGCTTCGTCAACAAGATGGACAAGCTCGGTGCCGACTTCTACTTCACCGTCGACACGATCATCAAGCGCCTCGGCGCCAAGCCCCTCGTGATCCAGCTGCCGATCGGCTTCGAGAGCACCTTCGAGGGCGTCGTCGACCTCGTCGAGATGCGCGCGCTGACCTGGCGCGGCGACGCCAAGGGCGACGTCGAGATGGGCGCGAAGTACGAGATCGAGGAGATCCCGGCCGACCTCGTCGAGAAGGCGAACGAGTACCGCCAGGCGCTCCTCGAGACCGTCGCCGAGTCCGACGACGCACTGCTCGAGAAGTTCTTCGGCGGCGAGGAGCTCACGGTCGCCGAGATCAAGGGCGCGATCCGCAAGATGACGGTCGCCTCCGAGATCTATCCGGTGCTCTGCGGCTCCGCGTTCAAGAACCGCGGCGTGCAGCCGATGCTCGACGCGGTCGTCGACTACCTCCCGAGCCCGCTCGACGTGCCGGCCACGGTGGCGCACGACCCGCGCGACGAGGAGAAGGAGATCATCCGCCGGCCCGATGCGAAGGAGCCCTTCGCGGCGCTCGCGTTCAAGGTCGCGGTGCACCCCTTCTTCGGTCGCCTCACCTACGTGCGCGTGTACTCGGGGTCGATCGACTCGGGGGCCCAGATCATCAACTCGACCAAGGGCAAGAAGGAGCGCATCGGGAAGATCTTCCAGATGCACGCCAACAAGGAGAACCCGGTCGACTCGGTCACCGCCGGCCACATCTACGCCGTCATCGGACTGAAGGACACGACCACGGGCGACACCCTGTGCGACCCGCAGCACCAGGTCGTCCTCGAGTCGATGACCTTCCCCGAGCCCGTGATCGAGGTCGCGATCGAGCCGAAGACGAAGGCCGACCAGGAGAAGCTGGGCACGGCCATCCAGAAGCTCGCCGAGGAGGATCCGACCTTCCGCACCGAGCAGAACCAGGAGACGGGTCAGACCGTCATCAAGGGCATGGGCGAGCTGCACCTCGACATCCTCGTCGACCGCATGAAGCGCGAGTTCAACGTCGAGGCGAACGTCGGCAAGCCCCAGGTGGCCTACCGCGAGACGATCAAGAAGACCATCGAGAAGTACGACTACACCCACAAGAAGCAGACCGGTGGGTCGGGTCAGTTCGCGAAGGTGCAGATCGCGCTCGAGCCGATGGAGGTCACGCCCGAGACGAGCTACGAGTTCGTCAACTCCGTCTCCGGTGGCCGCGTTCCGCGCGAGTACATCCCCTCGGTCGACGCGGGCATCCAGGACGCGATGCAGGTCGGCGTTCTCGCCGGCTTCCCGACGGTGGGCGTCAAGGCGACGCTCCTCGACGGTGCAGCGCACGACGTCGACTCCTCGGAGATGGCGTTCAAGATCGCCGGCTCGATGGCCTACAAGGAGGCCGCGCGCAAGGCGAACCCCGTGCTCCTCGAGCCGCTCATGGCGGTCGAGGTGCGCACCCCCGAGGAGTACATGGGCGACGTCATCGGCGACCTGAACTCCCGCCGCGGTCAGATCCAGTCGATGGAGGACGCGACGGGTGTGAAGGTCGTGCGTGCCCTCGTGCCGCTGTCGGAGATGTTCGGCTACGTCGGCGACCTGCGGTCGAAGACCTCCGGGCGCGCCGTCTACTCGATGTCGTTCGACAGCTACTCCGAGGTCCCGAAGGCCGTCGCCGACGAGATCGTCCAGAAGAGCAAGGGCGAGTAGCCACTCGCCTCGGCGGGGCTCACCGAGCCTCGCTACGATAAACACACACCAAACCGCAACGCATCCGAAACCATCGGATGCTTGCACACGAGTCCTGAGGAGGACCCACAGTGGGTAAGGCCAAGTTCGAGCGGACCAAGCCGCACGTCAACATCGGTACCATCGGTCACGTCGACCACGGCAAGACCACCCTGACCGCCGCCATCTCGAAGGTGCTTGCCGACAAGTACCCCTCGGCGACGAACGTGCAGCGTGACTTCGCGTCGATCGACTCGGCTCCTGAGGAGCGTCAGCGCGGTATCACGATCAACATCTCGCACGTCGAGTACGAGACGCCCAAGCGTCACTACGCGCACGTCGACGCCCCGGGTCACGCCGACTACATCAAGAACATGATCACCGGTGCCGCGCAGATGGACGGCGCGATCCTCGTGGTCGCCGCGACCGACGGCCCGATGGCCCAGACGCGCGAGCACGTTCTGCTCGCCAAGCAGGTCGGCGTTCCCTACCTGCTCGTCGCGCTCAACAAGGCCGACATGGTCGACGACGAGGAGATCCTCGAGCTCGTCGAGATCGAGGTCCGCGAACTGCTCTCCAGCCAGGGCTTCGACGGCGACAACGCGCCCGTCGTGCGCGTCTCGGGCCTCAAGGCCCTCGAGGGCGACGCCGAGTGGACCGAGTCGATCGTCAAGCTCATGGAGGCCGTCGACGAGTCGATCCCCGACCCGGTGCGCGACAAGGACAAGCCGTTCCTCATGCCCATCGAGGACGTCTTCACGATCACCGGTCGTGGAACGGTCGTCACGGGTCGTGCCGAGCGCGGCACCCTCGCGATCAACTCCGAGGTCGAGATCGTCGGCATCCGCCCGACGCAGAAGACCATCGTCACGGGCATCGAGATGTTCCACAAGCAGCTCGACGAGGCCTGGGCAGGCGAGAACTGCGGTCTGCTCCTCCGCGGCACCAAGCGCGAGGACGTCGAGCGCGGCCAGGTCGTCGTGAAGCCGGGTTCGGTCACGCCGCACACGAACTTCGAGGGCACCGCGTACATCCTCTCGAAGGATGAGGGTGGCCGTCACAACCCCTTCTACACGAACTACCGCCCGCAGTTCTACTTCCGCACCACCGACGTCACCGGCGTCATCTCGCTGCCCGAGGGCACCGAGATGGTCATGCCCGGCGACACCACCGACATGACCGTTGAGCTGATCCAGCCCATCGCCATGGAGGAGGGCCTCGGCTTCGCCATCCGCGAGGGCGGCCGCACCGTGGGCGCCGGCACGGTCACGAAGATCCTCAAGTAGTCACTGCGTCATCCGCATGAAGCGGGGGCCGGCTCTCGAGCCGGTCCCCGCTTCATCGTCGGCGCGAGGTTCAGTACCCGACGAACTCCTCGGTCACCAGATCGTCGTCGCGAACACCGATTCTGCGCAGAGCGGTCAGGGACTGCAGCACTCGCCCCGGCGATCCGCTGAGATACCAGAGAGCATCCGGATGCTCATCGCGAGCCCGTGACAGGTCCTGGGCGGAGAGCATCCCGGTTCGCAGATGGAACGCCATCGACCCGTTCGCTCGGGCGCACTCTTCGAGCTCATCGAGGTAGGCGGCACGCTCGCGCGCCGCGACCACGTAGAGCAGGGTGAGGGGGATGCTCAGGCTCTCCTCGGCCGCGAACCGGAGCATGCTCAGGTGCGGGGTGATCCCGATGCCGCTGGCGAGCAGGATGCGCGGGCGCCGTGAACCGTGAGTCAGCGTGACATGGCCGTACGGTCCTGAGAGCCGGACGGGAGCCCCCAGCGGAAGCTGCTCCAGCGTCCGCTTGAATCCGCTTCCCGAGCGGCGGAACGCGAAGGTCAGCGTCTCGGTGTCGTTGGGCGAGGACGAGATCGAGAACACGCGCGACTTCCCGCGAGGATCACGGCCATGGAGACCGGCCACACCGATCTGCAGATACTGCCCGGCGCTGAAGGCGAAGGAAGCGGGGCGGGTCACCGACACCTCGATGACGTCTTCGGCGATCCGTCGCCGGCTGACGATCGTCGCCGGGGGATGGCGGAGGCCCATCACGATCTCCTCGCGGCTGCGCTCTCGCTCGCGCCGTGCGTCTGATCTCTCATGGTGCCTTTCTCAGGGTTGGGCCGGCGTCACGGTGGCGCCCGGCGGCACCTGGAACACCGTCGGATCGATGGGCTCGTCGACGCTGTCGATGACGACGCGCACGGTGGTTCCCTGACCGACAGGAATCTCCTGCTCACCCGGACCGAACTCCGCGGCCCAGGCGGCCGGCCCGGTGGTCAGGTCGGAGAGCGCGAGATCCTGGGGCTCGACCGGTGCGATGCTGGTCCAGGTCGAGCTCTCTGCCGCGGTGCTGCCGGCGGTGTAGAGGGTCCGCTCGTCGAAGCGGTAGATCTGGTCGGAGACGGTGCTGCCGCCGGTTTCGACGGTCTGCCGGAAGTACGGCGCGGTGTCGAGATCGACCAGCCACAGACGGATCGTGCGATCCTGCTCGAAGATCGTCATGGCGAAGGTCTGCGCGTACTCGCCGGCGGGGGGCGGCGTCTGCTGGCTCGCATCCACAGCCGCTGCCGTCACCTGATTCTCCGCGGCCACCAGGACGGTCGTGAGCAGCGCCATCGGTATGACGAGGCTCACCCCGATCACGATCAGTCGGATTCTGCTCCAGAAGGTGTTCACCGTGTCATCTCCATGGCTGGCTCTACCGGATTCGCGTGCATCAGAGAGCTCCCACGCTCCTCCTGCGCCAGACGGTCGTCACGAATGCCGTGGCCTGCGCTCCGACCGCGGTGACGAGCAGTGCGAGGTAGTAGTACCGAAGAGGGTTCGGCTCGTACAGCGTCATCCTCATCGGCGAGGGCGAGTAGTGGATGAAGGCGAAGTAGATGACGTGCAGGGCCACCAGGTAGAACGCGGCGTAGGCGAGGGTGTGCATCCATTTCCACGAGCTGACCCCCACGAAGGCGACCGCGCGATCGAAGGAGGTCGCGGCGAGGGCGATCCCCAGCATGAGCGACATCAGGCCGAGGAGGTTCGCGAGTCCGAAGCCGGGCTCAGCCCGGAGGTAGAGGCCGGTCTCGGGCGAGAACTGGTATCCCAGGAGACCGGCGACATCCCAGCGCGCCCAGCCGTCCCAGACCAGATAGCCGTGGACGGCGCTCACGACCGCGAACCAGATTCCCGCCTCGCGCCGCCAGGGAACGAGCGGGAGCAGCCGCGGCCAGATGCGCGCAAGCGGTCCGGCGACGATCGCGAACCACAGCAGGCCGATGGCGGGAACCCCGAGGGACTTCCAGAGTCTCATGTCCGGGCTCCATGTCGAGTACAGCGACCATGCGCCGAAGCCGATGCCCGCCGCGATGAGAGCGGTGAGGAGGTGTCGTCGCAGGACGGTGCTCCATGATCTCGTTCCCAGCAGCATGGGGTCTCCTGTTGGCATCGGCGGTGTCGAACCCTGCGATGCTCTCATTCGGAAGCTATGAGTTCACCCACGGCCACGCTGCGATCTTCCGGGGTCAGGACGATGGGCAAGCGGGTCACGATCGAAGTCGCCTCGATCTGCGGCATCGCCGTTCGCCTGACGATGCCGCGAACTACCGCCCTCACGGCGCGCCCGACCTGGTAGACCGACGAGCGCGGCACGCCGAGCTCGCGCGCGATCGTCGACACCGGCACCGGGGCGCTGTCGCCGATCGGGCCGGAAATGGCCTCCACTCAGGGGCGACACGCCCGGGTTGCAGGTCGTTGTGCGGTGTGGCAGACTCTTCTAGTTCCACACGCCGCGCTTCGTCGCGCGGCTCACTGCCAGGCAGTGCATAGGACGAGCGACTCGCAGGTGCGGATCGCGATGAGCCTAGGCCGCAGGCAGAAGAACACGACTTAAATCGACAACCAACCGGCCCGGGGATAACTCTGTGCCTGGCGAGGGCGACACGCCCGAGCGCGGGGGTCGGTGACGAGCGGAGATCCAACCCAGCGAGATCCCCGTGACCGGGAGCGATTCCGGCAGCGGCTTGCGGCAGCAGATCGATGTTTGACAGAAGAACAGTGGTGCGACAGCGAGAGCGCTCCGCGCAGATGTGCCCCTCAGGGTTCATCACGTCCAAGAAGGAAGAGAGTTGAGCATGGCGGGACAGAAGATCCGCATCCGGCTTAAGTCGTACGACCACGCTGGTCTCGACGCATCGGCGCGCAAGATCGTCGACACCGTGACCCGTGCGGGCGCCACCGTCGTCGGCCCTGTGCCCCTGCCGACGGAGAAGAACGTGATCGCCGTGATCCGGTCGCCCCACAAGTACAAAGACAGCCGCGAGCACTTCGAGAAGCGCACGCACAAGCGACTCATCGACATCATCGACCCGACGCCGAAGGCGGTCGACTCGCTCATGCGCCTCGACCTGCCCGCCGACGTCAACATCGAGATCAAGCTCTAAGGAACCCCTCTATGTCTGCTACCAAGACGACCAAGGGTCTGCTGGGCACGAAGCTCGGCATGACCCAGGTGTGGGACGAGAACAACAAGCTCGTTCCGGTCACCGTCGTGGAGATCGCGCCCAACGTCGTGACGCAGGTGCGCACGGTCGAGGTCGACGGCTACGCCGCCGTGCAGATCGCCTACGGCGCCATCGACCCGCGCAAGGTGACCAAGCCGCTCACCGGCCACTTCGAGAAGGCCGGCTCGACCCCGCGTCGCCACCTCACCGAGGTGCGCACCGCCGACGCCGCGGAGTACACCCCGGGTCAGGAGCTCGCTGTCGACATCTTCGAGGCGGGCCAGCTCGTCGACGTGGTCGGCACGAGCAAGGGCAAGGGCTTCGCCGGTGTCATGAAGCGCCACAACTTCAAGGGCGTCTCGGCCTCGCACGGTTCGCACCGCAACCACCGCAAGCCCGGCTCGATCGGCGCCTCCTCGACCCCCAGCCGCGTCTTCAAGGGGATGCGCATGGCCGGTCGCATGGGCGGCGAGCGCGTCACCGTCATGAACCTCACGGTCCACTCCGTCGACCTCGAGAAGGGCCTGCTGCTCGTCAAGGGCGCCGTGCCCGGTGCTCGTGGCCGCCTCGTATTCGTCCGCAACGCCGTGAAGGGAGCGTAATCGCCATGGCCAACTCGCTCGATGTCCTCGACGCCGCCGGCAAGAAGACCGGTTCGGTCGACCTGCCCGCCGCCGTCTTCGACGTGCAGACCAACGTTCCGCTCCTCCACCAGGTGGTCGTCGCTCAGCTTGCCGCCGCCCGTCAGGGCACCCACTCCACGAAGACTCGTGGCGAGGTGTCCGGTGCGGGCCGCAAGCCGTTCAAGCAGAAGGGAACCGGTCGGGCTCGACAGGGCTCGATCCGCGCACCCCAGATGACCGGCGGCGGCATCGTGCACGGGCCGACGCCGCGCAATTACGCGCAGCGCACCCCCAAGAAGATGATCGCCGCGGCTCTGCTCGGCGCCCTCTCGGACCGCGCGCGCGGCGAGCGCCTCCACATCGTGGAGTCGTTCGGCACCGACGTGCCCTCGACGAAGGCCGCGGCCTCGGTCATCCAGTCGCTCACCGCGGGACGCAACGTGCTCGTCGTGATCGAGCGGGACGACGAGGTCAACCTCAAGAGCGTCCGCAACCTGCGCGACCTCCACGTCATCACCCCCGACCAGCTCAACGCCTACGACGTGCTGGTCAGCGACGACATCGTGTTCATCAAGGGCGCCTACGACGCCTTCGTCAACGCGAAGACGGCCGCGGACAAGACGGGCACTGCCGTCAACGCGAAGACGAAGAAGGAAGAGGTCGGCGCATGAGCATCCACGCTGTCGCCCAGAACAAGGACCCGCGCGACATCATCATCGCGCCCGTCGTGAGCGAGAAGAGCTACGCGCTCATCGACGACGGCAAGTACACCTTCGTGGTGGACCCGCGTGCGAACAAGACCGAGATCAAGCTCGCCATCGAGAAGATCTTCAACGTCAAGGTCGACTCGATCAACACGCTGAACCGCCCGGGCAAGACCCGCCGCACCCGCTTCGGCACCGGAAAGCGCAAAGACACCAAGCGCGCGATCGTGACCCTGAAGTCGGGCTCCATCGACATCTTCACGGCCGTCGGCTAGGCAACGGAGAGACAGAACAATGGCTATTCGCAAGTACAAGCCCACGACCCCGGGTCGTCGCGGCTCGTCGGTCGCCGACTTCGCCGAGATCACCCGATCGACGCCCGAGAAGTCGCTGCTGAAGCCGCTGCCGAAGACCGGTGGTCGCAACAACACCGGCCGCATCACGACCCGTCACATCGGTGGTGGCCACAAGCGCCAGTACCGCGTCATCGACTTCCGTCGCAACGACAAGGACGGCGTGAACGCCAAGGTCGCGCACATCGAGTACGACCCGAACCGCACGGCGCGCATCGCGCTGCTGCACTTCGTCGACGGCACGAAGCGCTACATCCTCGCGCCGAACAAGCTGGCGCAGGGCGACATCGTCGAGTCGGGCCCCTCGGCCGACATCAAGCCCGGCAACAACCTGCCGCTGCGCAACATCCCCGTGGGTACCGTCATCCACGCCATCGAGCTCCGCCCGGGCGGCGGCGCGAAGATGGCCCGCTCGGCCGGCGCCTCGGTGCGTCTCGTCGCGAAGGACGGCCCGTACGCCCAGCTGCGCCTCCCCTCGGGCGAGATTCGCAATGTGGATGCCCGCTGCCGCGCCACGATCGGCGAGGTCGGCAACGCCGAGCAGTCGAACATCAACTGGGGCAAGGCCGGCCGCAAGCGCTGGAAGGGCGTTCGCCCGACCGTCCGCGGCGTCGCGATGAACCCGATCGACCACCCGCACGGTGGTGGTGAGGGCAAGACCAGCGGTGGCCGCCACCCGGTCAGCCCCTGGGGCCAGTCCGAGGGCCGCACGCGTCGCCCCAACAAGGAGAGCGACAAGCTCATCGTCCGTCGCCGCACCGTCGGTAAGAAGCGCTAGTAGGAGTCGAGAAACATGCCTCGCAGTCTCAAGAAGGGCCCGTTCGTCGACGACCACCTGCTCCGCAAGGTCGTCACGCAGAACGAGGCCAGCACCAAGAACGTCATCAAGACCTGGTCGCGTCGCTCGATGATCGTCCCGGCCATGCTCGGCCACACGATCGCCGTGCACGACGGGCGCAAGCACATCCCCGTGTTCGTGACCGAGACGATGGTCGGGCACAAGCTCGGCGAGTTCGCGCCCACCCGCACCTTCCGCGGCCACGAGAAGGACGACAAGAAGGGTCGTCGCCGGTAACCCGGCGGCGTGAAGAGGAGTACAGACATGGTGGAGTCGATCGCCCGCGTGCGACACATCCGCGTGACGCCTCAGAAGGCTCGTCGCGTCGTCGACCTGATCCGCGGCAAGCAGGCCCTCGAGGCCCTGGCCATCCTGAAGTTCGCACCCCAGAGCGCGAGTGAGCCCGTCTACAAGCTCGTCGCGTCGGCCATCGCCAACGCGCGGGTCAAGGCGGACGCCGCCAACGCCTTCCTCGACGAGCAGGACCTCTACGTGTCCCGCGCGTTCGTCGACGAGGGCACCACGCTCAAGCGCTTCCAGCCGCGAGCGCAGGGCCGGGCGTTCCGCATCAACAAGCGCACCAGCCACATCACCGTCGTGCTCGCCACGCCGGACGAGGCTGCTGTCGCGGGCTCGGGCACCAAGAAGAAGGCGAGCAAGTAGTCATGGGTCAGAAAGTCAACCCGTACGGTTTCCGTCTCGGCATCACCACCGACCACGTGTCGCGGTGGTTCTCCGACAGCACCAAGCCCGGTCAGCGCTACGCCGACTTCGTGGCCGAGGACGTCAAGATCCGTCGGATGCTCACCACGAGCCTCGACCGGGCCGGCGTCGCGCGCATCGAGATCGAGCGCACGCGCGACCGCGTCCGCGTCGACATCCACACCGCCCGCCCGGGTATCGTGATCGGCCGCCGCGGCGCCGAGGCCGAGCGCATCCGCGCCGATCTCGAGAAGCTCACCGCCAAGCAGATCCAGCTCAACATCCTCGAGGTCAAGAACCCCGAGGCCGAGGCGCAGCTCGTCGCCCAGGGCGTCGCCGAGCAGCTCAGTGCCCGCGTGGCCTTCCGTCGCGCGATGCGCAAGGGGCTGCAGGGTGCTCAGCGCGCCGGCGCCAAGGGCGTCCGCATCCAGGTCTCCGGCCGCCTCGGCGGCGCCGAGATGTCGCGCTCGGAGTTCTACCGCGAGGGTCGCGTGCCCCTGCACACCCTCCGCGCGAACATCGACTACGGCTTCTACGAGGCCAAGACCACCTTCGGCCGCATCGGCGTGAAGGTCTGGATCTACAAGGGCGACATCACCAACAAGGAACTCGCTCGCGAGCAGGCGACTCAGAAGTCGTCGCGCCCCGAGCGTCGTGACTCGGACCGCGGTCCCCGTCGCGGCACCGGCCGTCCGGCCGAGGCCCCGGCGCCCGTTGCGGCCGGAGCGGAAGGCTAAAGACATGCTCATTCCCCGCAAGGTCAAGTTCCGGAAGCAGCACCACCCCAAGCGGAGTGGGCATGCGACCGGTGGAACCGAGGTCTCGTTCGGCGAGTTCGGCATCCAGGCCCTCACGCCCGCATACGTCACGAACCGCCAGATCGAGTCGGCGCGTATCGCGATGACCCGCCACATCAAGCGCGGCGGCAAGGTCTGGATCAACATCTACCCCGACCGTCCGCTCACCAAGAAGCCCGCCGAGACCCGCATGGGCTCCGGCAAGGGCTCGCCGGAGTGGTGGGTCGCCAACGTCAAGCCGGGTCGCGTCCTGTTCGAGGTCGCGGGCGTCAACGAGCAGCTCGCTCGCGAGGCCATGACCCGCGCTATTCACAAGCTGCCCCTCAAGGCACGCATCATCAAGCGCGAGGAGGGCGACGCGTAATGGCGATCGGAACCAAGGAGCTCGCACCGATCGAGCTCGACACCTTCGAAGACGAGCGACTCGTCGACGAGTTGAAGAAGGCCAAGGAAGAGCTGTTCAACCTGCGCTTCCAGGCAGCGACCGGGCAGCTCGAGAGCCACGGCCGCCTGCGCGCCGTGAAGCGCGACATCGCGCGCATCTACACGGTCATCCGCGAGCGCGAGTTGGGCATCCGTGCCACGCCCGCGCCGGTGGAGGCTCCGGCGAAGCCGGCCAAGAAGTCGGCGAAGAAGGCGGAGGCCGCCGAGGCTGCCGCTGCCGAGACGGAGGAGAAGAACTGATGGCTGCGACCGAGAAGAAGGCCGTCGCCGGCCACGAGTCGGCTGCCCACGACGTTCGCGACGAGAGCGCGCGCGGCTACCGCAAGGTGCGCCGCGGCTACGTGACGAGCGACAAGATGGAGAAGACCATCGTGGTCGAGGTCGAGGACCGCGTGAAGCACCCCCTGTACGGCAAGGTCATCCGCCGCACCTCGAAGGTCAAGGCCCACGACGAGCAGAACGGCGCCGGCATCGGCGACCTCGTGCTCATCGCCGAGACCCGACCCCTGTCCGCCACGAAGCGCTGGCGCCTCGTCGAGATCCTCGAGAAGGCCAAGTAGGCCTTCGCCTGCTTGCCCTTATAGGAGAGAGAAATGCTTCAGCAGGAATCCCGGCTCAAGGTCGCCGACAACACCGGCGCCAAAGAGCTGCTCACGATCCGCGTCCTCGGTGGCTCCGGCCGTCGGTACGCGGGTCTCGGCGACGTCATCGTCGCCACCGTCAAGGACGCGATCCCGGGCGGCAACGTGAAGAAGGGCGACGTCGTCAAGGCGGTCATCGTCCGCACGGTCAAGCAGACCCGTCGACCCGACGGCTCGTACATCAAGTTCGACGAGAACGCCGCCGTGATCCTGAAGAACGACGGGGACCCTCGCGGCACCCGCATCTTCGGACCGGTCGGCCGTGAGCTTCGCGACAAGAAGTTCATGAAGATCGTCTCGCTCGCCCCGGAGGTGCTGTAACCATGGCGAAGATCAAGAAGGGCGACCTGGTGCAGGTCGTCAGCGGCGCCAAGCAGGAGCGCGGCGGCGACCGCGGCAAGCAGGGTCGCGTCATCGAGGTGCTCGCGGAGAAGAACCGCGTGGTCGTCGAGGGCATCAACCTCGTGACCAAGCACGTGCGCGTCGGACAGACGCAGCGCGGCACCAAGACCGGCGGCATCGAGACCCACGAGGCCCCGATCCACATCTCCAACGTGGCCGTGGTCGACCCCAAGACCAAGAAGCCCACGCGCGTCGGCCACCGTGAGGAGACCGTAGACAAGAACGGCGTGACGAAGACCGTGCGCGTGCGGTACGCCAAGAATTCAGGTGAGAAGCTCTAATGACGACGACCACTGCAGCGCCGACTGGCAGAATCCAGCCGCGCCTCAAGCAGAAGTACCGCGCTGAGATCACCGCGGCGCTCACCGAGCAGTTCGGCTACTCCAACCCGCACCAGGTTCCCGGTCTCGTGAAGATCGTCGTCAACACCGGTGTCGGCGAGGCCGCTCGCGACAGCAAGGTGATCGACGGAGCCATCAAGGACCTCACCGCGATCACCGGCCAGAAGCCGCAGGTCACCAAGGCCCGCAAGTCGATCGCGCAGTTCAAGCTGCGCGAGGGCATGCCGATCGGCGCCCATGTGACGCTGCGCGGCGACCGCGCCTGGGAGTTCCTCGACCGCCTGCTGTCGCTCGCGCTCCCGCGCATCCGCGACTTCCGCGGCCTGAGCGACAGGCAGTTCGATGGCAACGGCAACTACACCTTCGGTCTCCAGGAGCAGAGCGTCTTCCACGAGATCGATCAGGACAAGATCGACCGCGTCCGCGGATTCGACATCACCATCGTGACGACGGCCCAGACGGATGACGAGGGTCGCGCCCTGCTGCGCGCGCTCGGCTTCCCCTTCCGGTCGACCGACGCCCCTCAGTAACACTCCATCCGGCCCCGTCGGGGCCACGATCGCCTAGGTCCGCTCCCGTGTAACGGGCTCGGAAACCGGACGAGAACAGGAACATCATCATGACGATGACAGATCCGGTCGCAGACCTGCTGACCAGACTGCGCAACGCGAATTCGGCTTTCCACGAGTCGGTGTCGCTTCCGAGCAGCAAGCTCAAGACGAACATCGCCGAGATCCTCAAGCGCGAGGGCTACATCCTCGACTGGAAGGTCGAAGACGCCCGAGTCGGCTCCACGCTGACGCTGTCGCTGAAGTACGGCCCGAACCGCGAGCGGTCGATCGCCGGCATCAAGCGCGTGTCTAAGCCCGGTCTCCGGGTCTACGCCAAGTCGACCGAGATCCCTCACGTTCTCGGCGGCCTCGGCGTCGCCATCCTGTCGACCTCCTCGGGTCTGCTGACCGACCGCGAGGCCATGAAGAAGGGCGTGGGTGGGGAAGTCCTCGCCTACGTGTGGTGATCTGACATGTCGCGTATCGGACGCATGCCCATCGACATCCCCGGTGGCGTCGAGGTCACGGTCGACGGCCAGGCCATCACGGTCAAGGGCCCCAAGGGGGAGCTTTTCCTGACGGTGGCGAGCCCCATCGAGGTCGCCATCGAGGACAACCAGGTCGTCGTGACGCGCCCAGACGACGAGCGCGCCTCGCGCTCGCTCCACGGCCTCACCCGCACGCTCATCGCCAACAACATCGTCGGCGTCACCCAGGGCTACACGAAGGGTCTCGAGGTCGTCGGCACCGGCTATCGCGTGCAGGCCAAGGGCGAGAGCATCGAGTTCGCGCTCGGATTCTCGCACCCCGTCACCGTGAACCCGCCCGCCGGGATCACCTTCACGGTCGAGGGCAACAACAAGCTCACCGTCAGCGGCATCGACAAGCAGGCCGTCGGCGAAGTCGCAGCGAACATCCGCAAGATCCGCAAGCCCGAGCCCTACAAGGGCAAGGGTGTGCGGTACGCCGGCGAGGTCGTTCGCCGCAAGGCCGGAAAGAGTGGTAAGTGATCATGGGTCTCGGAACCAGAGGCAAGAGCAAGACGGCCGCGAAGGGTCGTCGCCACGCCCGTCTCCGCAAGCGCATCGCCGGCACGGCCGAGCGTCCGCGCCTCGTCGTCACCCGGTCGGCCCGCCACGTCTTCGTGCAGGTCGTCGACGACACCAAGGGCCGCACCGTGGCCAGCGCCTCCACCATGGAGGCCGGCCTCCGCACGTTCGACGGTGACAAGACCGCCAAGGCGCGCAAGGTCGGCGAGCTCGTCGCCGAGCGCGCGAAGCAGGCGGGCGTCGATGCGGTCGTGTTCGACCGCGGTGGCAACCGCTACGCCGGTCGCATCGCGGCGATCGCCGACGGAGCGCGAGAGGGCGGGCTGAACCTGTGAGCGAGGCTGAGTCTTTGAAAGAGACAGTGAAGGAGCAGACCGTGGCGGCAGAGGCCCCCGTGGAGACCGCCGCATCGTCGGAGCCCTCGACCGAGCCCCGCGAGGCTCGTCGAGGCAGCCGCGAGCGCAACCCCAACCGTGACCGCGGTGCGCGCGAGACCGAGAAGAGTCCCTTCCTGGAACGCGTTGTGACCATCAACCGCGTCTCGAAGGTCGTCAAGGGTGGCCGTCGTTTCAGTTTCACGGCCCTCGTGGTCGTGGGTGACGGCAACGGTCTCGTCGGCGTCGGCTACGGCAAGGCGCGCGAGGTTCCCACGGCGATCTCGAAGGGCGTCGAGGAGGCGAAGAAGAACTTCTTCCGGGTCCCTCGCGTCGCGCAGACGATTCCGCACCCGGTCCAGGGCGAAGCGGCTGCCGGTGTGGTGCTCCTGCGCCCCGCCGCTGCCGGTACCGGTGTCATCGCCGGCGGACCGGTGCGCGCCGTGCTCGAGTGCGCGGGCATCCACGACGTGCTGAGCAAGTCGCTCGGTTCGTCGAACACGATCAACATCGTGCACGCGACCGTCGAGGCCCTGAAGCAGCTCGAGGAGCCCCGTGCCGTCGCCGCTCGTCGTGGCCTCGACTTCGAGGATGTGGCTCCGGCCCGTCTCGTGCGCGCCGAGGCCCTCGCGGCTCAGGCTGCAGCCGGAAAGGCAGGTGCGTGATGGCCTCGCGACTGAAGGTGACCCAGATCAAGTCCGTTATCAGCGAGAAGCAGAACCAGCGCGACACCCTGCGAAGCCTGGGCCTCAAGCGGATCGGCGATGTCGTCGTCCGCGAGGACAGCCCGGCCAACCGCGGGTACGTTCGCGCGGTCGCCCACCTCGTCACCGTCGAGGAGATTGACTAATGACCGAAGAGAAGAAGGGTGCCGCCGCGAAGGCGCCCGCCAAGAAGGCCCCGGCCGCGGCGGCTGCTGACAAGGCTCCGGCGAAGAAGGCTCCGGCCAAGGCCGTTCCCGTGAAGCCGGCTGCGGAGAAGGCTCCGGCGAAGAAGGCTCCGGCCAAGGCCGTTCCCGTGAAGCCGGCTGCGGAGAAGGCTCCGGCGAAGAAGGCTCCGGCCAAGGCCGTTCCCGCGAAGCCTGCCGCCGAGAAGTCCACGGCTGCGAAGGCGCCTGCGACGAAGGCCGAGTCGACTGATGCCGCTCGCCCGCAGGTGCTCAAGGTCCACCACCTCCGCCCGGCTCCCGGGTCGAAGAAGGACCGAACTCGCGTCGGCCGCGGTGAGGGCTCCAAGGGCAAGACCGCTGGTCGCGGCACGAAGGGCACCAAGGCGCGCTACTCGGTGCGTCCGGGCTTCGAGGGCGGCAACCTCAACTTCGTCATGCGGGCTCCGAAGCTGCGCGGCTTCACCAACCCGTTCCGCGTCGAGTACCAGGTCGTGAACCTCTCGACCCTCGCCGAGCTCTACCCGAAGGGCGGCGATGTCACGATCGGCGACCTCGTGGCCAAGGGCGCGGTGCGCAAGAACGAGAAGGTCAAGGTTCTCGGCGACGGCGACATTGCGGTTAAGCTGAATGTGACCGTCGACAAGGTCTCGCGCTCCGCGGAGCAGAAGATCGTCGCGGCCGGCGGTTCGATCGCGTAGCCGCTCGGGCGGCCCCCCCGGGGGCCGCCCGGCTTCCGGCCCAACCGGGCCACAGCATCCTCGGGTCGCCGCGCACGAGATGCTCATGCTCTTCTAGTTCGGGAGGTCTCGTGTTCAGAGCTATCGGGCGGATCTTCCGCACGCCCGACCTCCGCCGGAAGATCGGCTTCACCCTCGGGATCGTCGCGCTCTTCCGCCTGGGCTCATTCATCCCGGCGCCGTTCGTCGACTTCGAGAACCTGCAGATCTGCCTGCAGGGCAACGCCGACGCCACGGGCCTGTACCAGCTCGTCAACCTCTTCAGCGGCGGGGCCCTCCTCCAGCTCTCCATCTTCGCGCTCGGCATCATGCCGTACATCACGGCATCGATCATCACCCAGCTGCTGCGCGTCGTGATCCCCCACTTCGACACCCTCTACAAGGAGGGCCAGGCGGGCCAGGCCAAGCTCACCCAGTACACGCGCTACCTCACGATCGCGCTCGCGGTGCTGCAGTCGACGACGCTCATCACGGTCGCCCGCGCGGGTGCGCTGTTCCCCACGACCTCGGGCGTCGCGGAGTGCAGCCAGCTCATCACCGACTCCAACTGGTACGCCATCCTGCTGATGGTCATCACGATGACCGCCGGCACGGGTCTGATCATGTGGCTGGGCGAGCTCATCACCGAGCGGGGCATCGGCAACGGCATGTCGCTGCTGATCTTCACCTCGATCGCCGCGACCTTCCCCTCGGCGCTGTGGGCCATCGCCCAGGCGCAGGGCTTCGAGATCTTCCTCCTCGTCCTCGCGCTCGGCCTGCTCGTCATGGCGGCGGTCGTGTTCGTCGAGCAGTCGCAGCGCCGCATCCCCGTGCAGTACGCCAAGCGGATGGTGGGGCGGCGCACCTACGGCGGCAACAACACCTACATCCCGATCAAGGTCAACATGGCCGGAGTCGTGCCGGTGATCTTCGCCTCGTCGTTGCTGTACCTGCCCGCGCTCGTCGCCCAGTTCAACCAGCCTCAGGCCGGTCAGACCACACCTGAATGGGTGGTGTGGATCCAGAACAACCTCGTGTCGGGCGACAATCCGATCTACATGATCGTGTACTTCCTGCTCATCGTCGGCTTCACGTACTTCTACGTCGCGATCACCTTCAATCCCGAAGAGGTCGCCGACAACATGAAGAAGTACGGCGGGTTCATCCCCGGCATCCGAGCCGGTCGACCGACCGCCGAGTACCTCGACTACGTCCTGACGCGTGTGACCCTCCCGGGCTCGCTGTACCTGGGCCTCGTCGCGCTGATCCCGCTCATCGCGCTCGCGACGGTGAATGCGAACCAGAACTTCCCGTTCGGCGGTGCGAGCATCCTCATCATCGTCGGCGTCGGCCTCGAGACGGTGAAGCAGATCGACGCGCAGCTGCAGCAGCGCCACTACGAGGGCCTCCTGAAGTGAGCGCGCGACTGCTGCTCATCGGCCCGCCCGGCGCGGGCAAGGGCACCCAGGCGGTTCGGCTCTCAGGACTGCTCGACGTGCCGGCCGTCTCGACCGGAGACATCTTCCGGCGCAACGTGCGCGACGAGACCCCGCTGGGTCGGCAGGCGAAGGCCTACATTGACGCGGGCGACAACGTGCCCGATTCGCTGACCAACGACCTCGTGCGCGACCGCCTCGAGCAGGACGACTGCGCGAGCGGGTTCCTGCTCGATGGCTACCCGCGCACGACCGACCAGGTCGCGTACCTCGACGCCTTCCTCGCCGAGCACGACACCGCGATGGATGTCGTGGTCGAGCTGGTCGCCGAGCCCGACGTGGTCGTCGCGCGGCTCCGTCAGCGCGCCCTCGAGCAGGGGCGCAGCGACGACGACGAGTCGGTCGTCCGGCACCGTCTCGAGGTCTACCGCGAGCAGACCGCTCCGCTGATCGACATATACGCCGCACGCGGTCTTCTCGCCAAGGTCGACGGCATCGGCGAGATCGACGAGGTCACCGACCGCATCGCGGCCGTGCTCGCCGAGCGCGGCATCGTCGTCGCGGGCTGAGGGCGGGCCCGACTTGCTCCTGGCGCTCGTGATCACCTAAGCTTGACCCTTGGTGCTCACGGCACGTCTTCGGCGTGTCGGCGTGGCGCGTCTCCTGTGCAGTCGACGCGATCGTCCACGGGCGCCGGTATGCGCACGACCAGCGAAATCCCCAACTTTTAGCGACGAAGAGGCTATGGCCAAAAAAGACGGTGTCATCGAGATCGAAGGCTCGGTGGTCGAAGCGCTGCCCAACGCGATGTTCCGCGTCGAGCTGACCAACGGCCACAAGGTCCTCGCACACATCTCGGGGAAGATGCGCCAGCACTACATCCGCATCCTCCCGGAGGATCGCGTGATCGTGGAGCTGAGCCCGTACGACCTGACCCGCGGCCGGATCGTCTACCGCTACAAGTAACGGATCTCGCTGCACAAGGAACGGCCCGGGAGTCCACCCGGCGTACGAGGCCAGCGAACCCCCGAAGGAAGAACCATGAAGGTCAACCCCAGCGTCAAGCCCATCTGCGACAAGTGCAAGGTGATCCGTCGCCACGGCAACGTGATGGTCATCTGCGAGAACCCGAGGCACAAGCAGCGTCAAGGCTGACGCCTTGCCGCTGCTTGCGCCTGCCCTGTGCCTTCTGGTCCATCCGAGCAAGCTCAGATCGACGCCAGCGTCAGGGCAGTAGCACAGCGATTCACAACTGAATACGACGACACGGCAGTTCCAGAATCCGCGAGAGCGGAGGACACCCCGGGCGGGAGGCCCGGGCACCGGAACTGCTCCAGACCTCCCCGCCTCATCCGAAGGAGCCATCATGGCCCGTCTTGCCGGAGTCGACATCCCGCGCGATAAGCGCGTCGAGGTCGCCCTCACCTACATCTACGGCGTCGGTCGCACGCGCGCCGTTCAGACGCTCGCCGCCACGGGCATCGACCCGAACATCCGCGTCAAGGACCTCTCCGACGACCAGCTCGTCGCCCTCCGCGATCACATCGAGGGCACCTACAAGGTTGAGGGCGATCTGCGCCGCGAGGTCGCCGCCGACATCCGCCGCAAGGTCGAGATCGGCTCGTACGAGGGGCTGCGCCACCGCCGTGGCCTCCCGGTGCGCGGTCAGCGCACGAAGACCAACGCTCGTACCCGCAAGGGCCCGAAGCGCACCGTCGCCGGCAAGAAGAAGGCCGGCCGCAAGTAGCCGACTGCCGGGCGCTCGCTCGCCCGGCGCCACGAACTCAGGAGAGAGAAGAACATGGCAGCACCGAAGTCGGCCGCTCGCAAGCCGCGCCGCAAAGAGAAGAAGAACATCGCCGTGGGCCAGGCCCACATCAAGTCGACCTTCAACAACACGATCGTGTCGATCACCGACCCCAGCGGGGCCGTCATCAGCTGGGCCTCGTCCGGCGGCGTCGGCTTCAAGGGCTCGCGCAAGTCCACTCCCTTCGCGGCGCAGCTCGCCGCCGAATCGGCCGCGCGTCAGGCCCAGGAGCACGGCATGAAGAAGGTCGACGTCTTCGTCAAGGGCCCCGGCTCGGGCCGCGAGACCGCGATCCGCTCGCTGCAGGCCGCCGGTCTCGAGGTCGGCTCGATCAGCGATGTGACGCCGCAGGCGCACAACGGCTGCCGCCCTCCCAAGCGTCGCCGCGTATAGCCCGTCCGACTCCCAGTCGACCGACGCGGGCACAGTCCGCGTCGGCGCTGGGGTCGCGGCGATGCGTACGCATCGCCTCCCAGCTCCACCGCGCTCGATAACTCAACACACTCGACGAGCCAGCCACTCGTCGCGCCACAAGTGTCATATGGCGGACACTTTGCCGAAAGGAATCAATAGTGCTCATCGCACAGCGTCCCACTCTGACCGAGGAGAGCGTCTCCGAGTACCGTTCGCGGTTCATCATCGAACCGCTGGAGCCCGGCTTCGGTTACACCCTCGGCAACTCGCTGCGTCGCACACTGCTCTCGTCGATTCCCGGGGCGGCCGTGACCAGCATCCGCATCGACGGCGTGCTCCACGAGTTCAGCACCATCCCGGGCGTGAAGGAAGACGTCACCGAGATCATCCTCAACGTCAAGAACCTCGTCGTGTCGAGCGAGCACGATGAGCCGATCACCGCGTACCTCCGCAAGACCGGCTCGGGCGAAGTGACCGCCTCCGACATCTCCGCTCCCGCGGGCGTCGAGATCCACAACCCCGAGCTCGTCATCGCGACGCTCAACGACACGGCGAAATTCGAGCTCGAGCTCACGATCGAGCGCGGTCGCGGCTACGTCAGCGCCACGCAGAACCGCAGCGAGTTCAGCGAGGCCGGGCAGATCCCGGTCGACTCGATCTACTCGCCTGTTCTCAAGGTCACCTACCGTGTCGAGGCGACGCGCGCCGGCGAGCGCACCGACTTCGACCGACTCGTTGTCGATGTCGAGTCGAAGCCCGCGATCACCCCCCGCGACGCGATCGCGTCGGCCGGCCGCACCCTCGTCGAGCTCTTCGGTCTCGCGCGCGAGCTCAACACGCAGGCCGAGGGCATCGAGATCGGCCCCGCGCCGGTCGACGCCGTGCTCTCGACCGAGCTCTCGATGCCGATCGAGGACCTCGATCTGTCGGTGCGCAGCTACAACTGCCTCAAGCGCGAGGGCATCAACACCGTCAGCGAGCTCGTCGCCCTCTCGGAGACGCAGCTCATGAACATCCGCAACTTCGGCCAGAAGTCGGTCGACGAGGTCAAGGACAAGCTCGTCGAGATGGGTCTCTCGCTCAAGGACGCGGTTCCCGGATTCGACGGCGCCCACTTCTACGGCGGCAACGAGGACGACTACATCTAAGGGCCCGTCGTCCCCGACAGCCCCGGCAGCACCTGACACTGGAGAACACTGATCATGCCCAAGCCCACCAAGGGTCCGCGCCTCGGCGGAGGCCCCGCCCACGAGCGCCTGCTCCTGGCGAACCTCGCCACCGCGCTGTTCACGCACAAGAGCATCACGACGACCGAGACGAAGGCCAAGCGCCTGCGTCCGCTCGCCGAGCGCCTCATCACCTTCGCCAAGCGGGGCGACCTCCACGCCCGCCGTCGCGTCATGACGATCATCCGCGACAAGAGCGCCGTGCACGAGCTCTTCACGCAGATCGCTCCGCTCGTCGCCGAGCGCGAGGGCGGCTACACCCGCATCACGAAGGTCGGCTACCGCAAGGGCGACAACGCCCCCATGGCGGTCATCGAGCTCGTGCTCGAGCCCGTGAACCCGAAGCCGAAGTCGGCGAAGAAGTCCGCCGCGACGGCCGAGCCGGCCTCTGCCCCCGTGGCCGAGGAGGCCCCCGTCGCCGACGACGCCACCGTCAGCGTCACCGAGACCGAGGACGCTCCTGCTGCGGAGACCGCGGAGGATGCGCCGGCCGAGGCGAGCGAGGCTCCGGCCGGCGAGCCGGCCGACGTCGTGAGCGACGCCGAGGCGAAGTAGTCCCGCGCGGTCCCGTGTGCTCGTAGAGCCCCGTCCGTCAGGACGGGGCTCTACTCTGTCGTCATGACCGAGGCGGAGCAGCTCTCGCTCGCACCGCTGCGCGACCGCGTCGCAGCGCCCGCCGCGGTGGAGCATCCGGTCGGACCGGACGGCCTCGAATGGAGAGCCGCGACGGTGGGAGATGCCGCCGGGATATCCGCGCTGTTCGAGGCGATGAGCCGTCGCGACCATCCCGAGTGGAGCGAGACCGTCGAGGAGGTCGCCGAGAGCCTCGGGCACTCGTGGATCGACCTCGCTCACGACAGTCTGCTCGCCCGCGCGGCCGACGGTGCCGTCGTCGCGTTCGGGCTCGTCGACCAGCCGCTCGAGGCGGCGAGCGTGGTGCGGGTCTTCCTCGTCGGCGGCGTGCGCCCCGACCACCGCGGGCGCGGCATCGGTCGACGACTGCTGCAGTGGCAGCACGACCGCGCTCGCGAACGCCTCGCTGCGACCGAGCATGTGCTGCCCGCGTGGGTGCTCGCGCACGTGCCGGAGCGGGCGCCGGAGCAGGCCCGCCTTCTCGAGCGCGCCGGGTTCGCGACCGCGCGCTACTTCACGACGCTCGTCACCGACCTCCACGGCATCGACCTGGCGCGCCCGCAGCCAGAGGGCGTCGACATCGAGCGCTTCCGTGGTGCGCGCTCGGAGGAGATCCGTGCGGCGAAGAACGCGGTGTTCGCCGACCACTGGGGCAGTCAGCCGCAGGGAGAGGAGAGCTGGGCGTCGATGATCTCTCTGCCGACCTTCCGCCCGGAGCTGAGCCGCATCGCCGTGGCGGGGGGCGAGGTCGTCGGCTTCGTGCTCGCCGAGGTCAATGACGAGGACTGGCCGCGACAGGGCTACTCGAGCAGCTACCTCTCCCTCGTCGGCACGACGCGCGCGTGGCGCGGCCGTGGACTGGCGAGCGCGCTGCTCGCCGAGGTCATGCGCGCGTCGCGCGAGGCCGGTCTCGAGCGCGTCGTGCTCGACGTCGACACCGAGAACCAGACGGGGGCCCTCGGCGTCTACTCGCGGCTCGGCTTCGTCGCGACGACGAGGGATGCCGCGTACCGCGTCGTGTACTGAGGGTCGCGCCGCCCGGGCCCGACCACCGCGGTCTCAGTCGCGGTCGTGCGGAGCGCGCAGGTAGTCGGCGATCCGCGGAAGCGCCGCGAGCCGTGTGAGGGGCGCGTCGAGCGCGTCCGCGTAGACGAGCCCGCCCGCTCGTCCCGGGTGGATCTGGTCGCCCGCGAGCAGGTCGAGCCGCGGCTGGATCGCCGAGCGCCAGTCGCTCAGCTCGACGGCGCGGAACCGCTCGGCGAAGGCGACGAGCTGCGCGTTCACGCCGTCTGTCCAGCCGCGCGGCGCCTGCGTCGTCACGAGCACGAGTTCGCGGTCGGGGCCGATGATCGAGCGCACCTCGTCGAGCGTGGCATCGTCGATCGGCCCGTTCGTGCCGAGGGCGAGCACGACGATCGGGCGCAGCGTTCCCGCCGCGGCGTACGACCGCAGCAGCTCGGGGGCCTGCCTCATCTGGCGCGAGACGACCGCGTCGATCGCGATCCCCGGGTACCGCTCCTGCAGAGCGGGAGCCGAGGCGAGCATGACCGAATCGCCGATCGCGAGGATCTCGTCGCCCGTCGGCACCGTGATCTCGGGGGCCGGTGACGTCGTGACGATCGGGCGCGGCGGCACCTCGGGGCGCACGGTCGACGACGGCTCGCGCAGCGCCGCCTCGCCCGCGGCGATCGCCGCCGCCGCGCTCGATCCCCCAGGGGATCGCGCGACCGCGAGGCCCGCACCCAGCGCCACGAGCGCGACGAGCGTCGCCGTGACCGTGATCCGGGCCGCCAGCCGGGCGTGCTGCACGACGGGCGAGGGTGCGGGGGCGCGCGTGCGCCAGAGGGCGGCGAGCCCGTGCCGGCGCACGGGCTGCTCGAGCAGGCGGTACGAGGCCGCGGCGAGCACGACGCTCGCGGCGAGGGCGGCCGCGCCGAGCATCCACCCGGCGGTGCCGACGCGGTCGACGGCCGGCAGGGCGGCTCCGAGCAGCAGCAGGACGGGCCAGTGCCACAGGTAGAGGCCGTAGGAGCGCTCGCCCAGCCAGCGCGGCAGCGGCGCGTCGACGATCGCCGCGGCGCGGCCGCGCGGGTGGTCGAGCGCGACGATGAGCACGACCGTGAACACGACGACGATCGCGATGCCGCCGCGGTAGGCGAGCGCCGTGTCGATCGTCAGCGTCGAGGCGGCTCCGACGATGCCGAGCGTCGAGATCGCGGCGGCCGCATCGGCGACGGGGGCGGGGATGCGCCCGAGCGTCGTCCGCGCCGACATCAGCGGCGCCCGCAGCAGCGCGAGCGCGGCACCCGCGAGCAGCCCGGAACCGTGGGTGAGCGTCGAGTAGTACGCGGCCGATGCGGCCGCGGGGTCCGTGCCGGGGTCGCCTGCGACCACGGCCATCCCGATCGCCGACGCCGCCGCGAGGGCGAGGGGCGCGGCGACGCGCAGCCACCGGTGGGGCAGGGCGAGAAGCGCCAGAACCGCGAGCGGCCACAGCAGGTAGAACTGCTCCTCGACGGCGAGAGACCACAGGTGGCGCAGCAGCTCGGGGTTCGACTGCTCGAGATAGCTCGCGCCGTTGGCGATGGCGACCCAGTTGCTCGAGAAGGTCAGTGCGCCGAGCAGCTGCCAGCCGATGCCGACGAGAACGTCGCCGCCGACGATCGCCGCGACCGCCGCCGTGGTTCCCCCGACGAGCAGGAGGGCGGGCAGCAGTCGTCGCGCGCGTCGATGCCAGAACCTGCCGAGGGCGATCGTGCCGGTGCCCTGCTGCTCGGCGAGCAGCAGGGCCGTGATGAGATAGCCGCTGACGACGAGGAAGACGTCGACGCCGATGAACCCGCCCGGCGCGAGGCCCGGGAACAGGTGGTAGGCGAGCACGAGCACGATCGCGAGGGCCCGGATCCCGTCGAGGCCGGGGAGCCGGTCGCGAGCGCTCGACACGGCGGAGGTGGAGCTCATGACCACTCCAGGGTCGCCGCTCGCGTGCCGTCCGTCAAAACGGGCGCGCCGTAGACTGCTCGCTCGTGGAGACCGAGCCCGCCGTGCGCCTGCGCCTCGACCTCGCCTACGACGGCGCGTCGTTCTCGGGGTGGAGCCGTCAGCCGGGACTGCGCACGGTGCAGGGCGAGCTCGAGCAGGCGCTCGCGACGGTGTTCGCGCGCGGCGCGACCGAGCAGCCGGCGCCTGCGCTCACCGTCGCCGGGCGCACCGACGCGGGCGTGCACGCGACGGGTCAGGTCGTCCACCTCGACCTCACACGCGAGCAGTGGTCGGCGTTGCAGCGGCCGCACCGCCCCGCGGCCCCGCGGTCGACGGCGACGGCCGCCGAGCACTCGCCCGAGGGTTCGCTCGTGCGGCGGCTCAACGGCATCGCGGGCGCCGCGGGCGACCTCGTCGTGACCGCCGCCTCCGTCGCGCCCGACGGGTTCGACGCACGCTTCTCGCCGATCTGGCGGCGGTACGAGTACCGCCTCGCCGACACGAGCGCAGCGCGCGACCCTCGTCGACGCGGCCACACCCTGTGGTACCCGGGGTCGCTCGACGCGAGGGCGATGGACGCGGCGGCGCGGGCCCTGATCGGCCTCCACGACTTCGCCGCCTTCTGCAGGCCGCGGGAGGGCGCGACGACGATCCGCACCCTGCTCGACTACGACTGGCATCGCGACGACGACGGCGTGCTCATCGCGACCGTGCGCGCCGATGCGTTCTGCCACTCGATGGTGCGCGCGCTCGTCGGCGCCGCCGTCGCGGTCGGCCTCGGTCGGCTCGACGCCGAGCGGCTCGTGGCGATCCGCGACGGGGCCGCCCGCACGAGCGACTTCCCCGTGATGGGGCCGCGCGGCCTCACCCTCGTCGAGGTGGGATACCCGGAGGACGCGGAGCTCGCGGCGCGCGCCGAGCAGACGCGGGCGAGACGCGAATTGACCG
Organism: Microbacteriaceae bacterium X2B; assembly: GCA_005502445.1. Taxonomy (GTDB): domain Bacteria; phylum Actinomycetota; class Actinomycetes; order Actinomycetales; family Microbacteriaceae; genus Microcella. The sequence continues at coordinate 24,015 of SCPB01000010.1, read as the reverse complement.
CCCGACCCGAGTGAACTAGGCTCTCCCCTTGGTGTCCGTCGCCGACGGGCATCCGGTTGAGCCCTCCACCGGGACGTTCCCGCGCAGACTGCGCGAAACCACCCACCGGAGCGGGATTCACGAACACCTCGACAAGAAAGCACGTACTGTGACGCGCACGTTCAGCCCCACGCCCGCTGACGTCAAGCGCGACTGGGTCATCATCGACGCAACCGATGTCGTCCTGGGTCGCCTGGCCAGCCACGCCGCCGCCCTCCTCCGCGGCAAGCACAAGCCCACCTTCGCCCAGCACATGGACATGGGCGACTTCGTCATCATCGTGAACGCCGAGAAGGTCGCGCTCACGGGGTCGAAGCTCGCGCAGAAGAAGGCCTACCGCCACTCCGGGTACCCGGGCGGCCTCACCGCCACGACGTACTCCGAGCTGCTCGAGAAGAACCCGCAGCGCGCGGTCGAGAAGGCGATCCGGGGCATGCTGCCGAAGAACAGCCTCGGCCGCGCTCAGCTCAAGAAGCTCAAGGTCTACGCGGGTGCCGAGCACCCTCACGCGGCTCAGCAGCCCACGACCTACACCCTCGACCAGGTCGCCCAGTAGCGGCCAGCAGACGTTAAGAAGGATTCCCATCGTGGCGAACGACACCAACACCGACGTGGCTCCCGAGAGCTACACGACCGAGTCCCCCGCGGCTCCTGCCCAGGCCGCACCGCGCGCCGTCCTCACCGTCTCCGGCCAGGCCGTGGGTCGACGCAAGCAGGCCATCGCACGCGTGCGCCTCGTCCCCGGCACGGGCACCTATTCGGTGAACGGCCGCACCCTCGAGGACTACTTCCCGAACAAGCTGCACCAGCAGCTCATCAACGACCCGCTGACCGTGCTGCAGCTCGGCGGCGCCTACGACGTCACCGCGCGCATCACCGGTGGCGGTCCCTCGGGCCAGGCGGGCGCCCTTCGGCTCGCGATCGCCCGTGCGCTCAACGAGATCGACCGCGAGAACAACCGCGCGACGCTCAAGAAGGCCGGCTTCCTCACCCGCGACGCCCGCGTCATCGAGCGCAAGAAGGCCGGTCTCAAGAAGGCCCGCAAGGCGCCCCAGTACTCGAAGCGCTGACGCGCTCGGGTCGCGAACCGTTTCCCGATCGACATGGGTCGACTGTTCGGCACGGACGGGGTCCGGGGGCTGGCCAACGGTGATCTCACCGCTGACCTGGCCCTCGGCCTCGCCCAGGCCGCGGCGCGTGTGCTCACGCAGGGTCGCCATGCCGACGAACTGCGTGCGCAGGGCAAGCGCCCGCGCGCGGTTCTCGCGCGCGACCCCCGCGTCTCGGGCGAGTTCCTGACGGCGGCCGTGGCCGCCGGCCTCGCCTCCTCGGGCATCGACGTGCTCGACGCGGGCGTCATCCCGACGCCGGCAGCGGCCTTCCTCGTCGGCGACATCCGCGCCGACTTCGGCGTGATGATCTCGGCCTCGCACAACCCGGCGCCCGATAACGGCATCAAGTTCTTCTCATTCGGCGGCGTGAAGCTGCCCGACGAGGTCGAAGACCGCATCGAGGAGGCCATGGCGGGCGAGAGACTCGCCCCGACCGGGGCCGGCGTCGGCCGCATCCGCCGCTTCGCCGATGCGGAGGACCGCTACATCCTCCACCTCCTCGGCACGCTCGACGTGCGACTCGACGGTCTGCACGTCGTCATCGACTGCGCTCACGGCGCCGCGGCCGGGATATCGCCGCAGGTATTCGCCGACGCGGGTGCCCGCGTCACCGTCATCGGCTCCGACCCCGACGGCCTCAACATCAACGACGGCGTCGGGTCGACGCACCTCGAGCTCCTGCAGAAGACGGTCGTCGAGTCGGGTGCCGATCTCGGCATCGCCCACGACGGCGACGCCGACCGCTGCCTCGCGGTGGATGCCTCCGGTCGCGTCATCGACGGCGACCGCATCATGGCGATCCTCGCCGTCTCGCAGCGCGAGCGCGGGCTGCTCGTCGACGACACCCTCGTCGTCACGGTCATGAGCAACCTCGGCCTCAAGCGCGCGATGGCCGAGCACGGGATCCGCATCGTCGAGACCGGCGTCGGAGACCGCTACGTTCTCGAGGCGCTCGCCGAGCACGGGCTGAGCCTCGGCGGCGAGCAATCGGGCCACATCATCTTCAGCCGCCACGCGACGACGGGCGACGGCATTCTCACGGGAATCCAGCTCGCCGCCGAGATGGTGCGCTCGGGCAAGGCCCTCGCCGAGCTCGCCGACGTCATGACGGTCTTCCCGCAGGTGCTCATCAACGTGCGCGGCGTCGACCGGACGGGGCTCGACGGGCATGACGGCATCGCGGCGGCCGTCGCGGAGGTCGAGGCCGAGCTCGGTGACTCCGGCCGGGTGCTGCTGCGCGCGAGCGGCACCGAGCCGATGATCCGCGTCATGGTCGAGGCGGCCACCGAGGAGCACGCGCAGGCGATGGCCGATCGCCTCGCCGCCGTCGTGCGCGAGCACCTCGCCGTCTGAGCCGGCTGGTTCCCTCCGGGCGGCCCCCACCCCGCACGGCTAGTGCGGCGGTGATGCGTCAGCCGTCGACGCGCGCGACGATCTCGCCGTGGGGCATGAGCATCCAGCCGTCCGGCTCGGCGGCCCAGGCCCGCCATGCCGCCCTGATCGTCTCGAGCTCGGCACGCGTCGCAAGCCCGTGCCGGACGCCGTCGTCGGCGAAGGACGAGGCGACGACGCGCTCGGCCCACAAGCCACCCCACCAGGCCCGCTCCGGCGTGGATGAGAACAGCCAGGTCGAGGCGGTCGCCGTCACCTGCCTCAGGCCCGCGCGGTGCGCCCACTCCACAAGACGCCGGCCGGCGTGCGGTTCGCCTCCGTTGGCGCGCGGGATCCGATCGTAGAGCTCGGCCCATCGCTCGAGCCCCTCGCTCGAGGGGTGCACGATGATGCCTCCGGTGTCGACGTCGCGCGCGGCGACGATTCCGCCCGGCCGCACCACCCGAGCCATCTCCCGCAGCGCTGCAACGGGGTCGCCGAGATGCTGGAGCACCTGGTGGGCGTGCGCGATGTCGACGGCGTCGTCGGCGAGAGGGAGCCCGAGAACGTCCCCTTGCTCGAACCGGACGTCGACGCCCTGTTCGGCTGCGGCAGCGCGTGCCGCGGCGATCGCCTCCTCGGCCCCGTCGACGCCGATCACCTTCCCAGGGCCCAGCCGCCGGGCGAACTCGATCGTGATGCTCCCGGGGCCGCTGCCGACGTCCACGAGCGAAGCGCCGGGTACGAGATGCGGTTCGAGGTAGGCAGCGGAGTTCGCGATCGTCCGCCACGCGTGAGCGGCGAGCACGCTCGGGTGGTGGCCGTGGGTGTACTTCGCCATGCGGGTCTCCCAGTGAGGCGGACGGATCAGATCTTGCGCAGCAGCACCGTCGAGACGGTGTGGTCGCTCTCCTTGCGCAGCACGAGCGAGGCCCGTGCGCGCGTGGGCAGGATGTTCTGCACGAGGTTCGGCTCGTTGATCTCGCGCCAGATCTCCCGCGCCTTCGCTACCGCCTCATCGTGGGAGAGCGCCGCATAGCGGTGGAAGTAGCTGCGCGGATCGGCGAAGGCTCCGCGCTGCAGAGCCAGGAAGCGGTCTTCGTACCACTGCGCGATGTCGCTCGTGCGGGCATCCACGTAGATCGTGAAGTCGAAGAGATCGCTCACCGCGAGCGCCGCGCCCGGCCCCGGCGGCTGGAGAACGTTGAGCCCCTCGACGATGAGGATGTCGGGGCGGCGCACGATGATCTCGGCGTCGGGGACGAGGTCGTAGGTGAGGTGCGAGTAGACGGGAGCGCGCACCTCTTCGGCGCCCGACTTGATGCGGGCGACGAAGCGGAGCAGGGCGCGCCGGTCGTACGACTCGGGGAAGCCCTTGCGGTGCAGGATGCCGCGGCGGGCGAGCTCGGCGGTCGGCAGGAGGAACCCGTCGGTCGTCACCCGCTCGACCCGGGGGGTGTCGGGCCAGCGCGAGAGCAGTTCGCGAAGCAGGCGCGCGATCGTCGACTTGCCGACGGCGACCGATCCGGCGACGCCGATCACGAAGGGCGTGCGGGCGCCGCGCTCGCCGAGGAACTCCCGCGTCGCGTCGTGCAGCTGGCCGGCGCCGACCGCGTAGAGCGACAGCAGCCGGCTGAGGGGCACGTACACCTCTGCGACCTCGCGCAGATCGAGCTGGTCACCGAGCCCACGGAGCTGCACGAGCTCGGTCTCGGTGAGCGGTTGCGGCGTCGCGGGGGCGAGAGCGGCCCACCGGCGTCGATCGAGCTCGACGAAGGGCGTGTTGTCGCGCGTCGCGTTGGCCTCTGACATCGGCACCACAGTAGTGCCCGGTCTGCGGGCAATAGACTCGACGCCATGTGCGGAATCGTGGGATATGTCGGAAACCGGGGGAGCCTCGACGTGCTCGTCGGCGGTTTGAAGCGCCTCGAGTACCGGGGCTACGACTCGGCCGGCGTCGCCGTCATCGACCCCGAAGGGCGCCTCGGCACGCGCAAGCACGCGGGCAAGCTCGGCGTGCTGACCGACGACCTGGGCGCGACGCCGCTCGCCGACGGCCACACCGGTATCGGGCACACCCGCTGGGCGACGCACGGCGGCCCGACCGACGAGAACGCCCACCCGCACCTCGGCGACGACGGCAGGCTCGCGCTCATCCACAACGGCATCATCGAGAACTTCGGCGAGCTCAAGGACGAGCTCGCGGCGGCCGGCCACACCTTCTCCTCCGAGACCGACAGCGAGGTCGCGGCGCTGCTCGTCGGCGACGCCTATCGCGCGACCGGAGATCTCACGCAGGCCATGCTGCAGGTCGTCAATCGGCTCGAGGGCGCGTTCACGCTGCTCGCCGTGCACGCCGAGCAGCCCGGCGTGGTCGTGGGCGCCCGCCGCAACTCGCCGCTCGTGATCGGCCTCGGCGAGGGCGAGAACTTCCTCGGCTCGGACGTCGCGGCCTTCGTCGCCTACACGCGTCGTGCGATGGAGATCGGCCAGGACCAGCTCGTCACGATCCGCCCCGACAGCGTCGAGATCGTCGACTTCGGCGGCGCGCCGGTGGACGCCTCGACCTTCGAGGTCGACTGGGACGCCTCGGCCGCCGAGAAGGGCGGCTGGTCGAGCTTCATGGCGAAGGAGATCAGCGAGGAGCCGGAGGCCGTCGCGAAGACCATCATCGGTCGCGTCGACGACGGCCTCGTGCGCATCCCCGAGCTCGACGGTCTCGACGAGGGCTTCCTCTCGACGATCGACCGCGTCGTCGTCATCGCCTGCGGCACGGCGGCCTACGCCGGCATGGTCGGCAAGTACGCCATCGAGCAGTGGGCGCGGGTGCCCGTCGATGTCGAGCTCGCACACGAGTTCCGCTACCGCGAGCCCGTGCTCGGCCCGAACACGCTCGTCGTCTCGATCAGCCAGTCGGGCGAGACCATGGACACGCTCATGGCCGTCAAGTACGCCCGCAAGGAGGGCGCGAAGACGCTCTCGATCTGCAACACGCAGGGCGCGACGATCCCGCGCGAGTCGGACGCGGTCGTGTACACGCACGCCGGCCCGGAGGTCGCCGTCGCCTCGACCAAGGCCTTCGTCGCGCAGATCACCGCGATGTACCTCTTCGGCATCCAGCTCGGTCAGGTTCGCGGCACTCTCGACGACGCCCGCGCGCGCGAGCTCGTGCGAGAGCTCCAGGCCGTGCCCGACAAGCTCGCAACCGTCCTCGCGACGGGCGACCGCATCCGAGAGCTCGCGAGGTGGATGGCCGACACGCAGTCGGTGCTCTTCCTCGGCCGCCACGTCGGCTACCCGGTCGCCCTCGAGGGCGCGCTCAAGCTCAAGGAGCTCGCGTACATCCACGCAGAGGGCTTCGCGGCGGGCGAGCTCAAGCACGGCCCGATCGCGCTCATCGAGCCCGGCCAGGTCGTGTTCGTGATCGTGCCGAGCCCGCGCGACACGAACTCGCTGCACGCGAAGGTCGTCTCGAACATCCAGGAGATCCGCGCCCGCGGCGCGCGCGTCATCGCGATCGCCGAGGCGGGCGATGCGGCCGTCCTCCCGCACGCCGATGAGGTCATCCGCATCCCTCTCGCCTCGCCGTTCTTCGAGCCGCTGCTCGCGGTCGTGCCCTTGCACATCTTCGGCATGGAGCTCGCGGCCGCGAAGGGGCTCGACGTCGACCAGCCCCGCAACCTCGCCAAGTCGGTCACGGTCGAGTAGCCGGGGCGCGGCGGTGCGGTCGTGATCGTGGGAATCGGCGTCGACGTCGTCGACCTCGCCCGGTTCGAGCGCGCGCTCAGTCGCACCCCGGGCCTGCGCGATCGGCTCTTCGCCGAGCCCGAGCGCGCGCTGCCCCTGCGCTCGCTCGCCGGCCGTTTCGCGGCGAAGGAGGCGCTCATGAAGGCGCTCGGCGAGACCGACGGCATCCGCTGGGCCGACATGCGCATCGATCAGGATGCCCACGGCAATCCCGATTTCGTGCTCGCCGGGCGGGCGGCCGAGATCGCAGCCCGGCGCGGCATCGTCCGCATCCACGTGTCGATGTCGCACGACGCCGGCATCGCGACCGCCTTCGTCGTCGCCGAGGCCGCGTCGTGAGCGCGCGCCCGTTCCGCGAGGCGCGCGTGTCGATCGAGGCGATCGCGCACAACGTCCGCGAGCTGCGCCGCCGCGCCCCCGCCCGCCACCTCATGGCGGTCGTGAAGGCCGACGGCTACGGTCACGGCGCGGTGACCGCTGCGCGCGCGGCGCTCGAGGCGGGCGCCGACCATCTCGGGGTCGCCGACGTCGCCGAGGCGCTCGAGCTGCGGCGTGCCGGCATCGACGCTCCTCTGCTCGCCTGGCTGCACGATCCCGCCGCCGACTTCGCCGCCGCGACGCAGGCCGGCATCGCGCTCGGCGTGAGCTCGCTCGAGCAGCTCGAGCGAGCCGCCGCCGCCGGCCACCGGCCCGCCGTGCACGTGAAGGTCGACACGGGGCTCTCGCGCAACGGCGTCGTCGAGGCCGACTGGGGTCCGCTCGTCGAGCGGCTCGTGGCACTGGTCGACGCGGGCGACGTGCGCCTCGAGGGGGTCTTCAGCCACCTCTCGAACACCGACGCCGACGAGGATCGCGCGCAGATCGTCGCCTTCGAGCGCTTCCTCGGCGCCGTCGACTCGGTCGGTCTCGATCCGGGGATCCGCCACCTCGCCGCCTCGGGTGCCGCGCTCGACCTCCCTGCGGCACGCTACGACATGGTGCGCGCGGGCATCGCGCTCTACGGCATCGCCCCCGCTCCGCACCACCGCGACCTGCCGCTGCGACCGGCGATGGAGCTCAGCGCCGCGATCGCCGCCGTCAAGCGCGTGCCCGCCGGCAGCGGCGTCTCCTACGGCTACCTGCACCGCACGACGGGCACCACGACGCTCGCGCTCGTGCCCCTCGGATACGCCGACGGCGCGCCCCGACACGCGCTCGGCGCGCCCGTGCTCATCAACGGCGCGATCTTCGGCGTCGCCGGTCGCATCGCGATGGACCAGTTCGTCGTCGACGTCGGCGACCACCCGGTCTTCGTCGGCGACCGAGCCGTGCTGTTCGGCGACCCCGGCACGGGAGCGCCGAGCGCCGAGGACTGGGCCGACGCGGCCGGCACGATCGGCTACGAGATCGTCACGCGCCTCGGCCGCCGCGTGACGAAGACGGCCGTGCGGTCGCACCGGGCATGAGGGGGCACGTCGAGCGCCTCGTCATCACCGACCCCGAGGCCATGGAGCGCCTGGGCGCGCGCGTCGCCGCCGAGCTGCGCGCGGGCGACGTCGTGCTGCTGACCGGCGAGCTCGGGGCGGGCAAGACGACGTTCACGCGCGGCCTCGGCGCCGCGCTGGGGGTGCGCGGCACCGTCACGAGCCCCACCTTCGTGCTCGCCCGCACCCACCCCCGCGCGCACGGTCCCTCGCTCGTGCACGTCGACGCCTACCGGCTCTCCGACGCCGCCGAACTCGACGACCTCGACCTCGACGTCGAGGGCTCGATCATCGTGATCGAGTGGGGCGCGGGCCTCGTCGAGCACCTCGTCGACGAGTGGCTCGCGATCACGATCGAACGCCCGAGGGGCGGCGACGCCACCACGGCGGACGACTCGACACCGGCCGTCGCCGAGGCCGATCCCGATGAGGCGCCCGTCGAGCCGCGCACCGTCACGGTCGAGGGCGTGGGGGAGCGCTGGGCCGACCTAGGCTGGCTGCATGCTGCTCGCGATTGACACCTCGGCGGGCACCGCCGTCGCGCTCGTCGCCGACGACGGCCGCGTGCTCGCCGAGCGCTCGAGCCCCGACACCCGTCGCCACGCCGAGCTCATCGGGCCGTTCCTCGCCGAAGCGCTCGCCGCTGCCGAGGTCGACGGCGCGCGACTGACCCACGTCGTCGCCGGCATCGGCCCCGGCCCCTTCACCGGACTCCGCGTCGGCATCGCCGCCGCCCGCGTGATCGCGCTCGCCCGCGGCATCCCGCTGCTCGCCGTGCCGAGCCACGAGGCCGTCGCCCTCTCGCTCATCGAGGGCGGTGCCGTCGCCGGCCGCTTCGCCGTCGTCACGGATGCCCGCCGCCGCGAGGTCGCCGTCACCGTCTTCGCCGCGCGGCTTCCCATGCCGGTCGAGGTCGAGCCCGCGCACCTCGTCGCGCGCGTCGCGTTCGCGCCGGCCGAGGGGGTGGCCGCGCACGAGGTCGCCGAGATCCCCGCCGCGGCGCTCGCGCATGCCGCCCTCGCCCGGCTCGCGACCGGAGCCGCCTTCCCCGAGCCGCGCCCGCTCTACCTGCGCGCCCCCGACGTGACGCTGTCGGCGCCGAAGAGGGTGAGCTGATGCCGGGCACGAGCGGAGCGGACGGGAGCGGGGCCCGCGGCCCCGCCATCCGCGTGCGCGATGCCGAGCTCGCCGATCTCGACGCGATCATGGCGCTCGAGACGGCGACCTTCCCGACCGACGCGTGGAGCCGTGACATGATGGCCGCCGAGCTCGCGAACCCGCACACGGCCTACCTCGTGATCGAGTCCGACGCCGAGCTCGTCGCCTACGCGGGCCTCAGCGCGCCGGCCGGGGCGGGGCAGGGCGACATCCAGACGATCGCGGTCGACGCCACGCACCGCCGGCTCGGCATCGGCACCCTGCTCATGCGCGAGCTGCTCGCCGCGGCGCGGTCGCGCGGCGCCGCCGAGGTGTTCCTCGAGGTGCGCGCCGACAACCCCGGCGCCGAGGAGCTCTACCGTCGGCACGGCTTCGCGCGCATCGCCGTGCGCCCCCGCTACTACCAGCCCGACGACGTCGACGCGATCGTCATGCGATGGGCGGCGACCGGATGAAGGAGCCTGTGGTGCTCGGCATCGAGACGAGCTGCGACGAGACCGGCGTCGGCATCGTGCGTGGCACCGAGCTTCTCGCCAACGTGATCGCGAGCTCGATGGACGAGCACGCGCGCTTCGGCGGGGTCGTGCCCGAGATCGCCGCGCGCGCCCACCTCGAGGCGCTCGAGCCGACGCTGCGCGCCGCCGTAGAGACGGCCGGCGTCGACCTCCGCGACCTCGACGCGGTCGCCGTCACGAGCGGCCCGGGGCTCAGCGGCGCGCTCATGGTCGGCGTCGGCGCGGCGAAAGCGCTCGCCGTCGCCCTCGACAAGCCCTTCTACGCCGTCAACCACCTCGTCGGGCACGTCGGCGCCGACATCCTGCGCGAGCCGGGGTCGCCCGATCGCGGTGCGCTCGAGCTGCCGACCGTCGCGCTCCTGGTCTCCGGCGGCCACACGAGCCTGCTGCTCGTCCGCAGCCTCACCGACGACGTCGAGCTGCTCGGCGAGACGATCGACGACGCCGCGGGCGAGGCCTTCGACAAGGTCGCCCGCCTGCTCGGCCTGCCCTACCCGGGCGGGCCGCAGATCGACCGCGCCGCCGCCGACGGCGACCCGACCGCGATCCGCTTCCCCCGCGGCCTCACCCTGCCGAAGGATCTCGTCGCGCATCGCTACGACTTCTCGTTCTCGGGCCTGAAGACGGCGGTCGCGCGCCACGTCGAGCGGTTGCGCGACGCCGGCGACGAGGTGCCGATGGCGGATGTCGCGGCGAGCTTCCGCGAGGCGGTCGCCGACGTGCTCACCGCGAAGGCGATCGCGGCGTGCACCGACCTCGGCGTGCCGCGACTGCTGCTCGGCGGGGGAGTCGTCGCCAACGCCCGCGTGCGCACCCTCGCGGCCGAGCGCGCCGAGGCGGCGGGCGTGAGCCTGCGCATCCCGCCGCTGTCGCTCTGCACCGACAACGGCGCGATGATCGCCGCGATCGCCGCCCAGCGCATCATGGCCGGGCACGGCCCCTCCGAGCTCGGCGTCGGCGCCGACTCGACCCTCCCGGTCACGGTCGTGCAGGCCTGACGGCGCGGTCGGCGACGCGAGGGGATGCCGCTCTCGTCCCGCGCGGAGCGTTGACACCCCCTCATGCCGCTGGCACAGTAGCCCTGCGCGCGCACGCGCGCTCTGCGGCGGCGACGCTCCGCTCGCCGCGACCACCTCACACACCAGGAGCACGTCATGACCGACGCCCCGCCGCCTCCCGCCCCCGACTACTCCTCGCAGCCGAGCCAGCCCGCGACCGCGCAGCCGAACCCCTACGCCTCGGCGAGCCCGTACGCCGCCGCTCCGCAGCAGAAGACCAACGTGCTCGCGATCGTGTCGCTCGTGCTCGCCTTCTTCATCTCGATCGGCGCGATCATCTGCGGGCACATCGCCCTCAACCAGATCAAGCGCACGGGCGAGAACGGGCGCGGTCTCGCGATCGCCGGCCTCGTGCTCGGCTACCTCGGACTCGTCGTCGGCCTCATCTGGATCGTGATCATCATCGCGGCCTTCGCGACCGCCGGCTACGGCGGCTACCCGACGTACTAGAGACCACCCCACGGCGGTCCGCCCGCGCTCCGGCGCCGGCGGGCCGTCGCACGCTCGGTGCGGGTCGCTACGCTGGTTCTGCCCGAACCCCGACCCCGCAGGAGCGACCCCATGGCGACGACGAGCCCGCCCGAGCCCGACGCGGGCACCCGTGAATTCGCCGCACCCGGCCCGTACGCGGGATACGCGCCCGCCTCCGCGCCGCCGCAGACGCTCAGCATCCTCGCTCTCGTCTTCGGCGTCGTCGGCCTCATCGCCTCGGTCGTCGCCGTCGGGCTGCTGTTCGCGCTCGCGGCGGTGATCCTCGGTCATCTCACGCTCAAACGGGAACCGGCCGCGCGCTCCATGGCCATCGCGGGTCTCGCGACGGGCTACGCGGGAATCGCGATCTCGGTCGTCTGGGGCATCGTGCTGCTCGCCACCGTGCTCATCCCGCTCCTCGCGGTCGGCGCGTTCCTCGGCGGCGGCGCGCTGGTCGGCTGAGTCGTACGGCCGCCGCCTCCCACCGCGATCAGTCGCAGCGCTCGACGAGCAGCGCCGCGCGCTCGCCCGCGATGCGCGTCAGCACCAGAGTGGCCGCATTCGGCCCGGTCGGCCTGAGCTGCTTGCGGAAGGCCGCCGGGTCGACGTCGACGCCGCGCTTCTTGATCTCGATCGTGCCGATGCGCCGCTCGGCGAGCGCCTTCGCGATGCGCTTGGCGTCGAGCGGCCAGCGCTCGAGCACGCGGAAGGCCCGCGCGAAGGGCGAAGGCGCGAGCGAATCGGCGGTGACGTACGCGATCGATGCGTCGAGCATCCGGCCCTCGATCGATCGGGCGAGGTCACCGATCAGGCGGGCGCGGATGACCGCCCCATCCGGCTCGTACAGGTACTCCCCGAGGCGGCCGGCTTCGACGTCGGGCGAATCCTCGGCCGCGCGAAGCTCCGCGGCCCCCTGCGGGCCCAGCACGAGCGCGGCGCGCCGCACTCCGGGCCGTGCGAGCGCGCCGCTCCACAGCACCAGCTCGACCACCTCGCCGCCGTCGCTCACCCACTGCGCCTCGACATCGTCGGGGATGAGCGAGCGATCCATGCCGGGAGCGAGCTTGATGCCCGCCGGGCGGCGGCGCGCGATGCCGAGCGCGGTGTCGAGAGGCGGCGAGAAGTCGTCGGGGGAGGAGAGCCGGCGGGCACCCTCGCGGCGGGCCGGGTCCATCCAGACCGCGTCGACGCGGTCGAGGTCGAGAGTCTCGGCGTCGCCGTGCTCGACCGTCGCCTCGGGCCAGGGGGCGAGGTTGTAGGCGGCGATCGCGGCGGTCGCCTCATCGCGTTCGACGGCGATCACATCGAGCCCGAGCGCGGCGAGCGCCATCGTGTCGCCGCCGATCCCGCACCCGAGGTCGCCGACGCGAGCGAGGCCCGCGGCGGCGAAGCGCCCCGCGTGCTGCGCCGCGACCGAGAGCCGGGAGGCCTGCTCGAGGCCGCGCTCGGTGAAGAGCATCCGCTCGGCGAAGCCGCCGAACTTCGCCACCGCCCTGCGTCGCAAGCGGTACTGCGTCAGGACGGCCGCGACGCGGGCGGGCGGATGCCCCTCCTTCCGCAGGCGGCTCACGAGCCGCACGGCATCGGCGGTCGAGTCGCTCGGGCCGAGGCTCGCGAGCAGCGTCAGCGCCTCGGGCGTCAGCAGCTCGCGCAGCTCGGTCGACTCCATACCCCGATCCTCCCACTCGCCCGAGCGCTCGCGAGCGCTGGCACTCGGATTGCATGAGTGCTAACGGCTTCGGTACAGTTGTCTCTGGCACTCGCAGCGCGAGTGTGCCAATCCCCTCAACGTCTTAGGAAAGAAGAGGTCAACCGTGTCGGTCTCCATCAAGCCGCTCGAAGATCGCATCGTCATCAAGCAGGTCGAGGCGGAGCAGACCACCGCCTCGGGTCTCGTGATCCCCGACACCGCCAAGGAGAAGCCCCAGGAGGGCGAGGTCGTGGCGGTCGGCCCCGGCCGTATCGACGACAACGGCAACCGCGTGCCGCTCGACGTGGCCGTCGGCGACAAGGTCATCTACTCCAAGTACGGCGGCACCGAGGTCAAGTACGACGGCGAAGAGCTGCTCGTGCTCTCGGCGCGCGATGTCCTCGCGGTCATCGTCCGCTAGCACCGCTGCTCGCGATCGCGCATCGCGCTCCGGCCCCCGCTCCGCCTCGGCGAGCGGGGGCCGTTCGCGTCCGACGGCCCGGCCGTCGGGCGGCAGATCGCGCCGGGCATACACTGACCCGGTGCCCGACTCGCGAATCTCGCCCGCCGGGCTCGGGCTCGCGGTCGGCGCCTATGCGCTGTGGGGCTTCCTGCCGGCCTACTTCCTGCTGCTGACGCCGAGCGGCGCGGTCGAGATCGTCGCCTGGCGCGTGGTGCTCTCCCTCGTCTTCTGCGTGGCGCTGCTCGCGGTCACCCGGGCCTTCCGACCCCTCGCCGCGATGCTCGCTGACCGGCGGATCATGGGGCTGAGCCTCGCGGCCGGCATCCTCATCGCCGTGAACTGGATCGTCTACGTATACGGGTCGACCAACGGCTTCGTCGTCGAAGCCTCGCTCGGGTACTTCATCAACCCGATCGTGACGGTCGCGCTCGGGGTGGTCTTCCTCCGCGAGCGGCTGCGACCGGGGCAGTGGGTCGCCGTCGGCGTCAGCCTCGTCGCGGTGCTCGTGCTCGCGATCGGCTACGGTCAGCCGCCCTGGATCGCCCTCGCCCTCGCCTTCTCGTTCGGCATCTACGGCTACCTCAAGAACCGCCTGGGATCGCGCGTCACCGCCGTCGCCGGCCTCACCCTCGAGACCGCCTGGCTCACACCGATCGCCGGCGTCGTGCTCCTCGTCATCGCCGGGACGGGCGACCTCACCATGGGGCGCGAGTCGCCGAGCCACACGGTGCTGCTGGCTCTCGCGGGCGTCGTCACCGCGGTTCCGCTGCTGCTCTTCGCGGCAGCGGCGCGGCGGCTGCCGCTGACCCTCATGGGGTTCATCCAGTACCTCGCGCCACTGCTGCAGTTCGCCTTCGGCGTCGTCATCATGAACGAGCCGATGCCGCCCGAGCGCTGGCTCGGCTTCTCGCTCGTCTGGTTCGCGCTCGTCGTGCTCACCCTCGAGGCCGTGCGGCACCGGCGGCGCTCCGCGGTCTTGCGTACCCGGGGCGGGGTCGGCGGGTAGGGTACCGCCGAGCCCCGAACCGCGGAAGGACCGACTGCCCATGCGCACCGCTGCCGCGATCGCCCTCGGCGCCGTCACGGGCCTGGCTCTGCTCGCCGGATGCACCGCGCCCGCGCCGACCGCGATGCCCGTGCCCGTTCCGACGGCGTCGAGCCCGACGCCGATCCCCCCGAGCGGCGACGGCGTGCTGCGCATCGGCACGATCGCATCGCTCAGCGGAGCGTCGGCGGCGATCGGAGCCGCGCAGGTCGCGGCCGTCGAGATCGCCGTGCGCGACCTCACGGCCGCCGGCGGAGTGCTCGGCGCCCCGGTCGAGGTCGTGCACCGCGACGCGGGCGATGCGTCGAGCGATCGAGCCGAGACCTCCTTCGCCGATCTCGTGGCCCGCGGCGTCGACGTCGTCATCGGGCCGCCCGATTCCGCTCTCGTCGAGCGGCTCGCCCCCCTCGCCGCCGAGGCCGGGGTGACCCTCCTCGTTCCCGGGGCGACCACCGCGGCGGTGGGGGCTGCCGATACGGGCGATGTCCTCTTCCGCGTCACGCCGCCTCTCACGGCGCAGGTCGCGGCGATCGGGAGGGCCCTCGCGACCGAGGGCGCGGCATCCATCGCCCTCATCGTGGCGGACGATGCCGAGGGGGTGGCTCTCGGCGAGGCGCTGCGCGCCGCTCTCGACGGCGCCGATGCCGAGGTCATCGCGACCGAGCCGCTCGACGGTGCGACGCGCGCCGCCGCCTACGTGCGAGAGCTGCTCGACCCCGAGGCACCCGACGACGACACGGAGGCGCCACCCGCACCCGATGCGGTGATCGTCGCGACGAGCGCCGAGCTCGCTCCGCAGACCGCGGCCGTGCTCGAGGCGCTGCGCGAGGAGGGCCTCGAGGCGGACGCCATCTGGCTCGCGGGGGCGAGCCTGGCCGACTACGCGGACACGGTGGCGCCGGGCGTGCTCGAGGGCGCGCACGGCGTGCGCGACGGCGTCGATGTCACCGAACGGTTCCGCGCCGTGCTGCGGCAGTCGGATCCGGCCCTCGAGTCGTTCCGCTATGCGCCCGAGACCTACGACGCCGTGATCCTCGCTGCGCTCGCCGCCGAAGCCGCCGGCGATGACGGGGGGCCGTCGATCGCCGGATCGCTTCGCGCGGTCGCCTCGGGCGGCGTGTCGTGCACGAGCTTCGGCGCGTGCCTCGACGTCATCGCCCAGGATCGCGACCCGGATTACGACGGCGTCACCGGCTTCGTCTCGATCGACGGGGCGGGCGACGTCGTGGATGCTCGCCTCGCGCTGTTCCGCTACACGGCGCAGAACTCACCCGAGCGCGAGGGCGTGCTCGGCGAGGAGTGACCGGGAGTCCGGGTTTCTTCGGAATCCGTCGCCACCGTCCGCCTTCGTTTCGGAAACCGTAGTCGAGAGATCACCGTGAATTCGTTTCGGGGTGTTACAGGGCTGTAACCCCAATGTATTGTGCCGATGTGCCCGGTCACCTAGCGTGGCAGGACGGCGATGGCGCATGCGCACCTTCGTCTTCCTGAACACATTCGAAAACGCAAGGAGCAACATGGGCGTATTCACCACGGCTTCGGCCGGCCGCTCGCGGTCCTTCTCAGCGGTACTGGGCGGCATCTCGCTGCTCGGCGCCAGCGCACTCGTGCTGAGCGGCTGCGCGGCCCCCGCTGCAGAAGAGCCGGAGGAGTCCGCGGGTCCCCGCGAAGACCTGAGTCTCACGATCGGCACGATCCTGCCGCAGTCCGGCGCGCTGGCGTTCCTCGGCCCGCCCGAGATCGCCGGCGTCGACCTGGCGGTGAAGGAGATCAACGACGCGGATCTCGGCATCTCGCTCGAGGTCATCCACCGCGACTCCGGTGACACCACGACCGACACCGCGACCGTCTCCGTCACCGACCTGCTCTCGCAGGACGTCTCGGCGATCGTCGGCGCGGCATCCTCGGGCGTCTCGTTCACGGTCATCGACCAGATCACGGGCGCCGGCGTCGTGCACTTCTCGCCGGCGAACACCTCGCCCGACTTCACGAGCTACGAGGACAACGGCCTGTACTGGCGCACCGCTCCCTCCGACCTGCTGCAGGGCGAGGTGCTCGGCAACCAGATCGCCGGTGATGGCGCGGCCACGCTCGGTCTCCTCGTGCTCAACGACGCCTACGGCACCGGCCTTGCGGCCGCCGTCACGGAGTCGTTCGAGGCCGCGGGCGGCGAGGTCGTGGAGCAGCAGCTGTTCAACGAGGGAGACACGAGCTTCGATGCTCAGATCTCCGCGCTGACGGCCGCCGCTCCCGACGCGATCGCCGTCATCACCTTCGACCAGGCCAAGGTCGTCGTGCCGGCTCTCGTCGGCGCCGGCTACCCCGGTGAGGCCCTGTACTTCGTCGATGGAAACCTCGCCGACTACAGCGCCGACTTCGAGCCCGGCCTCATCACGGGTGCGAAGGGCACGCTGCCCGGCCCGGCGATCGAGGACGACTTCCAGGAGCGCCTGCTCGAGGTCAACCCCGACCTGGCCGACTTCTCGTACGCGGCAGAGTCGTACGACGCCGTCATCCTCATCGCGCTCGCCGCTCTCGCGGCGAACTCGACCGAGGGCGTCGACATCGCGGCGAAGCTGCAGGAGGTCTCGGGCGGCTCCGGCGACGGTGAGAAGGCGACCGACTTCGCGTCGGCCGCGCAGATCATCCTCGACGGCGGCACCGTGGACTACGACGGCGCATCGGGCCCGATCACGTTCGACGAGAACGGCGACCCGACCGAAGCGACCATCGGCGTCTACGAGTACGGCGACGACAACAAGTACACCCGCATCAACTAGCACGCAGCGCTAGAGCGGTCGAGAGGGCCCCGGCGGTCACGCCGGGGCCCTCTTCCGTGCCCGCGGATTCGCGCTCCGCGCCGCTACTCCTCCTGACCGAGCGTGCCGAGGTACAGGCCGATGACCTTGGGGTCGTTGAGCAGGTCGCGCCCGGTGCCCTCGTAGGCGTCGGTCCCCTGGTCGAGCACGTAGCCGCGGTCGCAGATCTGCAGGCAGCGGCGCGCGTTCTGCTCGACCATGATGGTCGTCACGCCGGCCTTGTTGATCTCCTTGACGCGGATGAACGCCTCGTCCTGCCGAACCGGCGAAAGGCCCGCGCTCGGTTCGTCGAGCAGGATCACCTCGGGGCTCATCATGAGCGCGCGGCTCATCGCGACCATCTGGCGCTCACCGCCCGAGAGCGAGCCCGCGCGCTGCGGCAGTCGCTTGCCCAGCTCGGGGAAGATGCCCGTGACGAACTCCAGGCGGTGCTGGAACTCCTTGGGCTTCAGGAAGATGCCCATCTCCAGGTTCTCCTGGATGGTGAGCGTCGGGAAGACGTTGTTCGTCTGCGGCACGAAGCCCACGCCCTTCGCGACGAGCCTGTTCGCCTTGAGGTTCGTGATGTCCTCGCCGTAGAGGGAGATCGACCCTTCGCGCACCTTCACGAGGCCGAAGATCGCCTTCAGCAGCGTCGACTTGCCGGCGCCGTTCGGGCCGATGATGCCGATGAGCTCGCCGTCGTGCGCGGTGAGCGAGCAGGCATTGAGGATGTTGATGCCCGGCAGATAGCCCGCCGTCACGGTGTCGACATGGACGACGACGTCCCGGCTCTCCGTCGGCGTCACGGCGTCACTGCTTGTCATCGGCATCGTCATCGGCCAGCTCCTTGATCGCTTCCACCACGGCGGTGTCGAGGTCGCCGAGATCCTGGTCGTGGTGCGAGCCCAGGTAGGCGTCGATCACGGCGGGATTCGCCATGACCTCGTGCGGGTCGCCCTCGGCGACGACCTTGCCCTCGGCCATGACGACGACCCAGTCGGCGATGTGCCGCACCATGTGCATGTCGTGCTCGACGAAGAGCACGGTCATGCCCTCGATCTTGAGGTTCAGGATGTGATCGAGCAGCGACTGCGTCAGAGCCGGGTTCACGCCGGCCATCGGCTCGTCGAGCATCACGAGGGTCGGTTCGCTCATGAGCGCGCGGGCCATCTCGAGCAGCTTGCGCTGCCCGCCCGACAGACTCGCGGCGTAGTCGTCCTTCTTGGCGTCGAGTTTGAAGCGGGCGAGGAGCTCCATGG
This sequence comes from Microbacteriaceae bacterium X2B, assembly GCA_005502445.1. Lineage (GTDB taxonomy): Bacteria > Actinomycetota > Actinomycetes > Actinomycetales > Microbacteriaceae > Microcella. Next base: position 5,823 of record SCPB01000010.1, on the reverse strand, counting down.
CGCGCGCCTCGATCGCCTCCTCCTCCTTCTTCCAGAACCACGGGAAGACGGCGCGGGAAAGGCTCTCACCCGACTGGCCCTTCGCCCCGAGCTTCATGTTGTCGAGCACGGTGAGCAGACCGAGCGCCTTCGTCAGCTGGAAGGTGCGGACCTGGCCCTTGCGCGCGACGCGGAAGGCGGGCACACCCGAGATCGACTCGCCGTCGAAGGTCCACGTGCCCGAGTCGGGCTTGTCGAAGCCGGTGAGCAGGTTGAACAGCGTCGTCTTGCCGGCGCCGTTCGGGCCGATGAGAGCGGTGATGGCACCGCGAGGGATCTCGAGGTGCTCGACGTCGACGGCCATGAGGCCGCCGAACTGTCGCGTGATGCCGTCGGCGACGATGATCGGGTCGACCTTCTTGACGCCCGGAGCGGGCTCGCCGATGTGCAGGCCGGTTGACTTGATGGGGGCGCCCTGAGCGCCGACGCTACTTGACAAAGGCCAGCTCCTTCTTGTTGCCGAAGATGCCCTGTGGTCGGTAGATCACGATCAGCATGATCGCCGCTCCCACGAGGATGAAGCGAAGCTGACCGGCCTGCACGCTCGACATGAACGGCAGCCAGCCCGCCTCGACGGCCCGAGCGACGAAGCCCGAGAAGAACGACAGCAGCACCCAGAAGATGACCGAGCCCACGATCGGGCCGAGCACCGTCGCGGCACCGCCGAGCAGCAGGATCGCGTAGATGAAGAAGGTCAGCGACGTCTGATAGTTCGACGGCACGACGGCGCGCGGCAGGATGAAGATCATGCCGGCGAGCGAGCCGAAGACACCGCCGATGACGAGCGACTGCATCTTGTAGAAGTAGACGTTCTTGCCCAGCGCGCGCACCGCATCCTCGTCCTCCCGGATGCCCTTGATCACGCGACCCCAGGGGCTCTTCATGAGGCGCCAGGTGATGAGCGCCGCGAGCACGACGAGAGTCCAGCCGAAGAGGCGCACCCACCAGTCGTAGGCGTTGTAGACCCACGGGCCGAAGCCGTACTGGCCGTCGGGGATCGGGTTGAGCGCGGCGAAGCCGCCCTTGTAGCCCTGCAGCCCGTTGGCCGAGCCCGTGACGGGCTCGAACTGATTGGTGGTCAGCAGCAGACGGAGGATCTCGGCCGCGGCGATCGTCACGATCGCGAGGTAGTCGGCGCGCAGCCGCAGCGTCGGAACGCCGAGGATGAGCGCGAAGACGATCGAGGCGGCGATGCCGAACAGGATGGCGCCCCAGACCGGGAGGCCGAACGTCAGCGTCGCGATCGCGAAGCCGTATGCGCCGAGCGCCATGAAGCCGGCCTGACCGAAGTTCAGGAGCCCTGTGAAGCCGAAGTGGATCGCGAGACCCAGGGCGGCGAGGGCGTACGCGGCGGTCGTCGGAGAGATGATCTCCTGTGCGGCGTTGGAGAGAAGGAGTAGCCAGTCGATCATGATTCGCTCCTAGCCGATGCGCTCTTTGCGACCGAGGATTCCCTGCGGCCGGATGAGCAGGACGATGATGAGGATGACGAGGGCCCCGACGTACTTCATGTCGGAGGGGATCCACAGCGTCGAGACCTCGACGAACATGCCGACGACGAGCGAGCCGACGAGGGCGCCGAAGGCCGTGCCGAGCCCGCCCAGAGTCACGGCGGCGAAGGTCAGCAACAGGATCTGGAAGCCCATGTCCCAGCTCACGCCGGGGCGGAAGTACGCCCAGAGGATCCCGGAGAGGCCCGCGAGAGCGCCCGACATCACCCAGACGATGCGGATCACGCGGTCGACGTCGATGCCGCTCGCGGCGGCGAGGGCCGGGTTGTCGGAGACCGCTCGTGTCGCCTTGCCGATCCGCGTGCGCAGCAGGAAGTACGCGACGCCCACGAGCACGACGACCGAGAGCGCCATGCTGCCGACGTCGATCCAGGTGAGGCCGAAGAAGCCGATCGAGCCGCCCGAGCCCGTCGCGCCGGGCAACTGCGAGGTGCCGCCGCCGATGAAGTACTGGAAGACGTACCGCACCGCGAGCGAGAGACCGATGCTCACGATCATGAGCGGGATCAGGCCGACGCCCTTCTTCCGCAGCGGCTTCCACAGCGCCGCGTCGTTGAGCCAGCCGAAGCCCGCGCTCAGCACGAGGGCGATCGGGATCGCGAGCCAGATCGGCACGTCGAGGAAGACGCCGAAGAGCAGCGTCATGAGACCGCCGAAGGTCACGAGCTCGGCGTGGGCGAAGTTGCTCAGCCCCGTCGTGCCGAAGATCAGCGACAGGCCGATGGCGGCGAGAGCGAGCAGCAGACCGAAGTTCAGCCCGTTGAAGATGCGGTCGAGCACCTGGTCGAGGTAGCTCGTCGTGTTGCGCTCGCCCTGACCGATGAAGAAGTTGGCGACCGTGCTGCCGCTCTGACCGACGGTCACCTCGCGCACGTTCGGCGTCTCGTCCTCCTCGTCGATGACCGCGATGCCCTCGGGCAGCGTGTCCTCGTCGAGCGTGACGTCGTAGTCGCCCTTCTCGGGCACTCCGACCGCCCAGCGGCCCTCGGCGTCGGTCTCGACGTCGACCTCGTAGCCGTTGCCGGTGATCACGAGGCGGACGTCCTCGATCGGTTCGTCGGCGAGTTCGACGATGCCGAAGATGCGGAAGTCGTACTCGTCGAGCGCGACTTCGTCGGCCATCGCCGGGGATGCCATCGAGAGTGAGAGTGCAGCCAGTGCGGACGCGAAGAGACCGGCGATGACTCGCGGGGCCCTTCGTGCGCGTGGTCTGCTAGCAGCGTTAGCCACGAAACCTCCAGGTCGTTTCGGGTGAGGCGCTCTGCCCCGCGGGCCAGGGCCCGAGTTCGTCCACGGTGACGATACGGAAGGGATGTTGCACTCGTGTTACCGGGTACGTCATCCGAACCGCAGACCATTATGACGGGGGAATACGCCCTCGCCTAACTCGTTAAGATGGAGCACCGGCATTCAGCGCGGCATGCGGGAATCTTCGGCTCTCGACCAAGGGGACTCATGGACCAGCCCGACCCGTTCGGCTTCATCGGACTCACCTACGACGACGTCATGCTGCTGCCCGCGCACACCGACGTCATCCCCTCGGAAGCCGACACGACCTCACAGCTGACCCGGCGCATCCGTGTCTTCGCCCCGCTGATCTCGGCGGCCATGGACACCGTGACCGAGTCGCGCATGGCGATTGGGATGGCGCGCCAGGGCGGGCTGGGCGTGCTGCACCGCAACCTCTCGATCGACGACCAGGCCGAGCAGGTCGACAAGGTGAAGCGCTCCGAGTCGGGAATGATCACCAACCCCGTGACGACGACGCCCGACGCGACGGTCGCCGAGGTCGACGAGCTCTGCGGACGCTTCCGCGTCTCGGGGTTGCCCGTGATCGAGGGCGATGGTCGCCTGGTCGGGATCATCACCAACCGCGACATGCGGTTCGTCTCGCGCTTCGAGGCCGCGACCACGCTCGTGCGCGACGTCATGACGCCCGTGCCGCTCATCACCGGCCCGGTCGGCATCAGCCAGAACGAGGTCGTCGCGCTCTTCGCGCAGCACAAGATCGAGAAGCTCCCCCTCGTCGACGCCGACGGTCGCCTCAAGGGGCTCATCACCGTCAAGGACTTCGACAAGAGCGAGCAGTACCCGAACGCGACGAAAGACGACGAGGGGCGCCTTCGGGTCGGTGCCGCGATCGGGTTCTTCGGCGACGCGTGGGATCGCGCCGGGCAACTGCGTGACGCCGGTGTCGACGTCATCGTCGTCGACACCGCGAACGGCGACAGCCGCGGCGTGCTCGAGGTCATCGCCCGGCTCAAGGCCGACCCGGCCTTCGCGCACATCGACGTCATCGGCGGCAACGTCGCGACGCGCTCGGGCGCCCAGGCGCTCGTGGATGCCGGTGCTGACGCTGTCAAGGTCGGCGTCGGCCCCGGCTCCATCTGCACCACTCGCGTCGTCGCGGGTGTCGGCGTGCCTCAGGTGACCGCGGTGTACGAGGCCTCGCTCGCGGCGAGGGCGGCCGGCGTTCCGGTCATCGCCGACGGCGGCCTGCAGTACTCGGGCGACATCGGCAAGGCGCTCGTCGCCGGCGCCGACACGGTCATGCTCGGTTCGCTGCTCGCCGGGACCGACGAGAGCCCCGGCGACCTCATCTTCGTGAACGGCAAGCAGTTCAAGTCGTATCGCGGCATGGGGTCTCTGGGGGCCCTGCAGACCCGCGGTACGAAGACCTCGTACTCGCGCGACCGGTACTTCCAGGCCGATGTGCCGAGCGACGAGCAGCTCATCGCCGAGGGGATCGAGGGCCAGGTGCCGTATCGCGGCCCGGTCGGCTCTGTCGTGTATCAGTTGCTCGGCGGCCTGCGGCAGTCGATGTTCTACACCGGCGCCCGCACCATCGACGAACTGAAGCAGCGAGGGAAGTTCGTGCGCATCACGGCCGCCGGCCTGAAGGAATCGCACCCCCACGACATCCAGATGGTCGTCGAGGCCCCCAACTACCGCCGGTAGCGCGCGCGGGGGCGCGCCCCTGCCCGGCTACGCCGCGTCCCGCCGCCCGCCACGCCCGGCTCGGCCGCGTGCGTGTCACACGACTCCCGGCGCGTCACACTGCCGTTCGAGTGTGCCTCGACGGGAGCAGTGTGCGGCACGAGCGTCACTCCTCCACACCGTGCTGTCAGCCGCGACGACTCACCTCTGCACCGCGCGCGGCGCCGAAGGGGCGGCGAGTCGCGCACGCTTCCAGTGTGAACGATCTCATAGACGCCGCGCTCGGCCGGGTTCTCGACACCTCGATGCTCGCCATCGACCCGCACGCGACGGGAGCTGCGGCTCGGCCGGGTGACGAACACGAGCTCGTCCGCCTCGTGCGCGGGGTGTACATCCCGCGCGACGCACTCCAGGGCCTCGAGCCGTGGGACGTGGAGGTGCTGCGCGCGCGGGCGGCGGCGACCCGCGGGCGAGTGCGGCAGCCCCTGTGCGGGCTCTCGGCCGCGCGCCTGTGGGGCGTGCCGATTCTCGAGGATGAGCGCGCGCCGGTCGTGCACGCGCTCGGCTGGCATGCCCGAGCGACGCGGCGAGTCTCGGATGTGCAGTACTGGGCGACCGCGGATGACCGTGCTCAGGTCGTCGAGCGCGACAGGATCCTGATGACGGATCTGCCCCGGACGATCGCCGAACTCGCCGTGCGCTCGTCGTTCGCGCGCTCCGTCGCGGCGATCGACTGGGCGATTCGAGTGCGTCATCTGCCCTCCGATCCGGTCACGACGATCGACGAGATCCGTGCGGCTGCGGATGCTCTCGCTCTGGTCCGCGGGAGGGCTCGGCTCGAGCGGGCGCTCGCTTTCGCCGACGGTCGAGCGGAGTCCGCCGGCGAGTCGTGGGCTCGCGTGCTCATTCATGGGCTCGGGTTCGAGGTGCCCGATCTCCAGCACGAGTACCGGCTCGCGGACGGGCGTCGCTTTCGCACCGACTTCCGCTGGGCCTCGATCCGATTGGCGGGAGAGTTCGACGGGCTCGTGAAGTACCGTGCCGCGGATACACGCGGCGGTCGAAGCGTCGAGCAGGTCGTCATCGACGAGAAGGAGCGCGAGGATGCGGTGCGATCGACGGGCGACGGCATGCTCCGATGCGTGTGGGCCGATCTCCGCGATCGCCGCCGCTTCGAGCACCTCCTCGAGGCCGCCGGTGTGCCGCGGCGCGGGCGATCGCGAGGCCTCACACCGAATGCGGCGCGGCACATCGACTGAGTGATGTGCAGGGCTCGTTTCGGTGTGAGTACCGCGGCGGAGGCGGCGGCTGGGGACCACCGCGATGTCGTCGAAGG
>SCPB01000113.1 GCA_005502445.1 Microbacteriaceae bacterium X2B | reverse complement strand
GCCCGAGCGTGCAGACGCATCCCACCCCGCAGACAGAGAGCGACTCCTACCATGGCTGATGTGACGACACCCTCCTCCGCCGGCGACGACATCGATGACCTGAGCTACGAGCAGGCGCGCGACGAGCTCGTACGCGTCGTCGCCGAACTCGAGCAGGGCGGCGTCACGCTCGAGCAGTCGATCGATCTGTGGGAGCGCGGCGAGGCGCTCGCCCGCCGCTGCGAGCAGTGGCTGATCGGCGCGAAGGAGCGCCTCGACGCCGCGCGATCCGCGGCGGCAGAGGGCGGAGCATCCCGGACATGACCGATCCCGACTCCGGCCGCCCGATCGTCGCCGAACTCGGCCGCCCCGAGACCGACGAGGAACGCGCCGCACGCATCGCCGAGAACCGTCGGAAGCGGCGCGCCAACCAGTCGGCGACGAACCTCGCACTGTCGATCGCAGCCTCGCTGCTCGTCGTGCTCTTCCTCGTCGTCGTGACGGTGAGGGAGGATCCGACGCCGGCGAACGTCGACTACCGCGCCACCGCCGAGCAGGCGACGGCGAGCCTCGGCCGACCCGTCGTCGCCCCCGAACTGCCCGAGGGCTGGTACGCGAACCGCGCCGACCTCGGCGGCGACGAGGGGCTGCAGGAGTGGTACGCCGGGCTCATCACACGGGAGGGCCGGTTCATCGGCGTGCTGCAGGGATTCGGGGCGGATCCGACGTGGCTCGACGACGCGCTGCGGCAGCCTTCCGACGACGGTGAGCCGGTCGAGATCGGCGCAGCGACGTGGACGCTCTACGATCGACGAGGGGTCGACGGCGTCGGCAACCGGCAGTACGCCCTCGTCACCGAGACCCCCGAGAGCACCGTCGTGCTGTACGGCACGGCGAGCGACGGAGAGTTCGCCGAGCTCGCGACCGCGATCGCGGTCGAACTCGCGTCGCTCTCCCGACCGTAGCGGGCACCCCGCACGACGGACCGGACCCCCGCCGACCCTCGAGCACGCGGAGAACGCGCATGACGACACGACCCACCCGCACTC
>SCPB01000112.1 GCA_005502445.1 Microbacteriaceae bacterium X2B | reverse complement strand
AAAGAAGCGATCGTCTTACCGGCCGCCACCGAGACGACCAGGGGCCGCGAAGCCTTGAGGGAAGCGACGCCCGGCAGCACGTCTTCCATCACTTGCGGCTTGACCGCGACGAGCACGACTTCGGCGTCCGTGATGGTCGCGACGGCGGGATTGTGCCGGATATGATGCTGCTGCAGGAGCGCCAGGATTTCGGGCGGCGGCGAAGGGTCGAGCGCCACCACCTGCTCGGGCCTGACACCGCTCTTGAGCCAGCCTTCCAGCATGGCACCGCCCATCTTGCCGCAGCCGACAAGCACCAAGGTACCGGAAAGGGAAATGCTCATGCCTCACCCATTGTATCGAGCAGGCTCGACTCCAGCGCCTCCTCGGCGCTCTTGCCGGCCCAGACGACGAACTGCAGCGACGGGAAATAGCGCTCGCAGGTCTCGATCGAGACGCGGATCAGAGCCTCGCACTGGGCGTCGGTGACGCGGGCGCCGCCCGCCAGCATGAGGCTGTTGCGCAACAGCACCGTGCCGTCCTGGCGCCAGATGTCGAAATGTCCGAAATAGAGCTGCTCATTGACCAGGTTGAGCAGCCGACCGATTTCCTCACGCCGCGCCGGCGGCACTTTGAAATCGTAGCTGCAGGCAATGTGGAGGCTCTCGAAATCCTCGCGCCAGTGGATCGAAATGCTCATGTCGCCCCACGTGGCGGCGACGATCATATTCACTTCGTCTTCCGCCGACCGGTCGATGAACCATTCATGCCCATGCGCGATATGCTCGACGCGATCAAGCGGGTTGGACGTTTCTCTCAAGAGCGATTGCAGGCTCGCCATTCAATTGTTCCCAGTGACGAATCAATTCGTCAATCCCGGGGAGACCGTGCCCAAGCGTTTGAGTCGCATCAAGACAGCATTAACCATGGAGGTGATTCCTCCACAGCGGATTTTACAGACAGGCGGGCTATTTAGTGAGTCGCGGCCGGGCCTTCGCCGGGCTTTTCGCTCGCGGGGGCCGCCGGCGGGACAATGCCGAGCCGGGCTTCGAGC